>JALFTI010000005.1 GCA_022778585.1 Pygmaiobacter massiliensis
AGCAGTTTTCTTCTGCTCTAGGGTTCCGTTAAGCTTCTCACATATTGTTTAATTTTCAAGGTCCTGATGGCTTTTGCAAGCCAATTCTGCGCCGCCGCTCTCGCGGTGTTGCAAGAATTTATTATACACACTCGAAGCTTACTTGTCAAGAGTTTTTTCTAAACTTTTTTCGAAGTTTATTTCTCACTCTCAAGGCCATTCGCCTTTTGTGTGTCGCCGTCCGTTCGAGACAGCTTATATATAATATCATCTGGACAAGCGTTTGTCAACTTCTTTTTTGGAAAAATTTGAATTTTTTTAAAACGCTTTTGCGGCTCCTTTTTGTGCTTATTATATATGTATTATATATACTTTTACTTTTTTGCAATTTTCAACACTTTATACTCCACAACACAAGCCGTGTTGTTTTTTGCTATTGCCTTTTTTACAGTCCGGGTGTATGATTATGGCTGTTTGAAACGGTTCACAGAGGAGGAGTTACTTTTGCTGCTGTGTGTCAATATTGGCAATTTCAATATCCGGGTGGCCGGGTATGAAGGAACTCATCAGCTGTTTCGCTCGCAGCTGCGGACCGATCCGATGAAGACAGCCGATGAGTACGCCATTGGGCTGAAAAACTTGCTGAGTCTGTACGGCCTTGGCACCGAAAAGCTTACCGGAGGCATTATTAGTTGTGTGCATCCAGCCATGGTATCTTGCTTGCGCAACGCTATTCGCCTTTTGCGGGATGTGCGGGTATTAACCGTGGGGCCCGGCTTAAAAACAGGGCTGAATATCCGAATTGACAACCCTGCCGAACTGGGAGCAGATATTGTAGCCAGTGCCGCCGCTGTGCGTGCTCGCTACCCCGTACCTGCTTTAATAATCAACTTTGACACCGCCATTACATTGATGGGGTTGGACGCAGGCGGAGCTTTGGTTGGCGGCTGTATTGCCCCGGGAATTAAACTTTCTTTGGAAGCACTTACCTCCCATGCGGCGCAATTGCCCCAGATTGATCTTAACCAGGACCCCAAAAGCGTAGTTGGCACCAATACGGTGCAAAGCATGGAAGCCGGGCTGATTTTGGGCAATGCCTGTATGATAGACGGATTGATTGACCGGTTTGCTCCCCTTTTGGGCGGTCAGCCTACCGTTGTCGCCACAGGGGATTTTTGCCGGCAGATTGCCCGCCACTGCCGCCATACCATCCACTGCGAAGAAGATTTGATCTGTGATGGTCTTGCGCTGATTTGGCAAAAAAACAATAAGGTGTGACCGCGGCGCATAAGCGCTTAAGGCGCGCTTTGCCCGGCAGAGAACAAGGCAGTGGCCTTTGGCTGCGCGTTGAAACAAAACCGGGCGCCGGCGTTTTTGCCGCGTTTACATAGCGAGCACTCGGCTCGCACCGGGAATTTCCCGCATTTTAAGTTTGCGCTGTATCCGCACAGGCGGAACAGCAGCAAGGAGGAAAACATGAAAAATCGCAATACTAAACAGGTGGTAGGCGTTGGTCTGTTCACCGCAATCGTCGTTGTACTGCAGCTGCTGGGTTCTTTTATTAAGCTGGGCCCCTTCTCTATTTCGCTTGTGTTGGTTCCCATTGTGGTGGGCGCTGCCTTATACGGCTACAAAGCCGGCGCATGGCTGGGTTTTGTATTTGGGTTGGCTGTACTGCTTTCGGGCGACGCCGCTTTGTTTATGACTATCAATGTGCCGGGCACCCTGATTACGGTGTTGGCCAAGGGCACGCTGGCCGGTTTGCTTTCCGGCCTGTGCTATAAGCTGGTGGAAAAGTTTAACCCCACCCTGGCAGTTACTGTATCTGCCGTAGTTTGCCCCATTGTTAATACCGGCGTTTTTCTTTTGGGGTGCGTCGTTTTCTTTATGGATACCATTGAAGGCTGGGCTGCTGCTTCCGGTTATGCCAGTGCGGGCGCTTACCTGGTTGTGGCTATGGTTGGTTTCAACTTCCTGTTGGAGCTTTTGGCCAATATTCTGTTGGGACCGGTTATTGTTCGGTTGATTGGTTTGGGCAAAAAGAACTAAACCTTATAAGTTATACGAGCCGCTTTATCCTTTCCATAAGGCGTCTGAAAGCGCGGATACCCTTTGTTATATGGCTAAAAAAGACAGCGAACTTTTCGCTGTCTTTTTTGTTTTATCTTTATGTATTTCATTTTCCATGAAGGCACTGCCTTTTTGAGAAAATAGATCCCCTTTTCGCTTTCATAACAAGTTCATCGGGATTAGAGAGTGTTTTTTGCCTAAGTTTTTATTTTGAGGATTACCCCATAGATAATGGGCTGCGTTTTTTCAATATTTATCCTATTTGTATTTTTTATAAAAATATAACTATTTTCTCTGTAAAATTTCACCTGTTATGCCCCACAAATTTGGGATTTAAGACCGGTTTTCTTTAAAAGAAGCGTCTGCTTTTACCTTTTTTCGAAAGAATAGTCTGTCAAACTTTTTGTTAAGTTCTTTTTTAAAGAAATATTATATTTTGTTGGCACCTTTGCAAGCAGCGATTGCATCTTTACAGCACTAGACGAACAGGAACGATTATCCAGCCATTTTAATAAATAAAAACCAGCTGCACCAAAGTCTGTGCAGCTGGTTTTATCTCAATTTTATATCACTATATATTACTATTTGTATAATATGTGTATATTTTTCTGTACGGTTAAATCGAACAATTGTCCTTTCTCATTAAACCATCGCACGCTTAAGCGCATCCAAAGCTTTTTGCAGCTGGCTGCGGGGACAGGCCACATTCATTCTAAAATAGCCGCTTCCATTGTAATCACTGGCTGGATTCACCAAAACACCCTGGCTAACCATACGCTGAATATTCTCTTCATCTGAGCGGCCGGTACTATAAAACTGCACCCACAAAGTATAGGTTGCCTGCGGTAGCGTACAGCGCAGCATAGGAATCTGCTGGTCTATATACTGTTTGGCATAAACCATATTGGCCCTAATATAGGAAAGCAGCTGATCTGCATAGTCCGCTCCCTGACGGTAAGCCGCAATGGTAGCTTCCACCGTAAAGGTATTGGGCAGGTTATAATGGCTCATTTGGGAAATTTGGGCGTATTCCTTCCCCAGTTGTTTATTGTAAATAACCGAATAACCGCACCGCAGCCCGGCCAAATTGAAGGTTTTACTGGGCCCATAAACCGACACCGAATGTTCATGCGCATAGTCGGAAACCTGCGAAAAACTCAAATGCTCGAGAGGTTTAAAAGCAAAATCGGACCAGATCTCATCGGCCACCACCAACACCTGATACCGGCTGCACAACTCTGCCAGCTGCAAAAGTTCCGGTTTTGTCCAAACCCTGCCAGTGGGGTTATGGGGCGAGCAGAACAGGAAACAGCGGATTTTTTCGGTTTGAATGCAGCGCTCCATATCGGCAAAATCCATCCGCCAAACACCGTCTTCATCCTGCACCAACGGGCTTTTTACCAATCTGCGCTGCGCATTTTTTATGGCAGCTGTAAACCCGTTGTAGTTTGGGGTGTTTACCAGAATACCATCCCCGGGCTGGGTGGAAAGCAGCATGGCGGTTACCGCCGCTCCCACAGTGGTGTTTTCATCACGAATGCAGTCGGCGGTCAGGTCTTGAATGCCAAACCGTGTTTTTCTCCAATGAATAATGGCGTCGTAATATTCCTGGCCGGGAGAAAAATACCCAAAGGTGGGCTGCTGTATACGCTTATGCAGTGCATCCAGCACACAGTCCGGGGTAGCAAAATCCATATCGGCAATCCACATAGGAATCGGTTCTACCCCTGCAGGAAGCGTAAAATTCGGCTGGTCCCATTTTTTGGAAAAGCCTCGCCGGTCAATGATACGGTCAAAATTATACTGCATAGTTTCAGCCTCCCTTTGTGTTTGATGCTAACACACCTTTTTCTATTTTTCAATCACCTATCGTTTCGATATCTTCCCGCCTTTTTGCAGGAAAATATTTTGGCTCTTTGCAGCTGCTTGAAAAACTACTTCTTCACTTTGATATTTTCTTTTTCCTGAAAAGCCAAAAACCCCGCTCTCTTTCAGGATGAACGCCGTTATCTGCCAGATTATTAAGGCCGTTCCCATTGACCGGTCGCCTCATTTTTCTGCAAAACCAGCTCGCAGCCTCCATCTGAACGGTTAAAATAAATTTCCCGGTCTGTTTCGTCCAGCTGCAGCTTAAATTCGCTGTTTGCCCCTATGCTGCCATTTGGCCCGCCAAAAGCGCGGTAAAAGTTCAGGTAATGAGGTTTGACTCCACCGCCTTTATCCTGGAATCCTCGGGTGTAACCCATGGAAGTACTGCATCCCACCTGCATGGTAATCCCGGTTCCATCCTCCGAAACGCTATAATCTACCAGATAAACACTTTCCATTTCCAGAAAGCCAAAACCAACCAGATAAAAGCCCGCGACACACAGCACCAAAACAGCCAATACTGCAACTCTTTTTTTCATACTGCTGCCCCCAGTTTTATTTATTTTATATCATCATACCATGGAATGCCGGGCAGATAAATAGGAATACAACTACAGCGAAAACCATTCTCCCGCTTTTCCCTTTTTTCAATACCGTACTTTTTATCCCGTCCAGTCTGTTTGGGCGGATATAAAAAGGGTACAGCGCGCATTCTATGTCGGCTGTACCTTTTTATCTGTTTTTGTTGATTGCTGTTGATACTGCATCTTATTTTTGCAGCGTATCGCTCTTGCAGGCAAATTTTGTTTTTCTTCCTACACGGCATAATACCAGCCAAATGGAGCACCAAACTGTTTTGCCTTTTTTCGTTTCACACCAGGGTCAATAATTCCTGCAGCGACCGAATCTGCCACTGGGCACCGTCCGGCAATTTTTCTTCCCCTCTGGGCCGATAAAATATCCCCAATACCCCGCTGTTTTGGGCAAAGCGCATATCGTTTACCGAATCTCCCACCATTGCAACCTGTTGGGGGGGTAGGTGGTATTTCTCACAAAACTGTTGGGCTGCTTCTGGATCGGGTTTCGGCCTTTGCAGCCGGTCTGCAGAATAAATTGCCGAAAAAAACGAACAAAGTCCCAGTTTTTCCAGCGCATGCAGGGTGGGTGCATAGTTATCGGAGGTGACCACCCCCAATACAAGTCCTCTTTTTTTAAGCTGCACAAACAGTTTTGGTAGCGCTTCTTCCGTGGGGATTACAAGACTGTCCTGCTGGCAGGACCGCTCCAAAAAACAAGCGGCGCTTTCGGCCAGTTTTTCGTCCAACAAAAACCATGTTCCTGTGCTACCCGCTTCCAGGCTTCTACAATATCCCGGTTCGTACCCGCTACCACCAGCGATTCTTCCAGAAGCCTTCCATCCTGAAAACCAGCTGCCCTGCAAAGCTGTTCGGTCAGCTGTAAGTTTTCCCTACCGGCCAGACGCCGCGCCAGGCAGCAGCAGGTCCGCCGGATGGGCGTGCGCCAAAAATCGGCCAGGTTTACCAGTGTATCATCTTTATCAAACAAAATGCCTGTAATCTTCATGGCATTACCCTTTCTCAGGCGTTAAAAACAGCGGGTTTGTCCAGGCAACTTTCCCCTGCCAATCCACACACTCTGCCCGCACATAGGTCTCTTTCCCATGAAGCAAAAGGGTGGCACTTTGCAGCCCATCTCTGTTTTGCGCTATAAAGGTTTCACCTGCAGCCAGATACCCCCCGCAGATAAAGTTAATTCTCTCGCATGCGCTGCAGTGAAGGTATACCTGGTTATTTTTTACACCAAACCCATAAATTTTAGGACCGCTTGACGAGTAGAATTCTCCGTTTAGCATGGCCTGCAAAATACTTTCCCGGCTGAACTTTTCGCTGAACACCTCAATCCATCCGCCTAAACAGTCATCAAAAAGCCCGTTATTGTGATTATCATCTGAAGCGAATGCGTAAAGCTTTTTGCCGCGGCGCAAAGCCAAATCCCAAAAGGTGGTATCCGCTCCGGTACCGCTTTCATTCACTGTACCATAATTATAAATTTCCAGCGCCCAAATGCCATCCAAATCCAGCACTTCGTCTGGTTCCACCCGGCTCCAGATGGGATGGTTATAGGTCACCAAGCAGCCGCGGCTGCGCAGCTGGTCGCAAAGTTTTTGTGCCTGCTTTGCACCATCCCAGCTTCCTTCGCAGCAGGCGGGGGTTAATCGTTCCATATGGGTAAAATGTTCCCTGGCCGCCTGCTGCATGGACTTGGTACCCAAAATGCCGTTCATGTGGTGGCATTTCAGCCTTTTTTCCCCATCTTCTGCAAACAAATTGGCCGAAGCTTCCAGGCCCGGAAAAATAAGAAAATCTTCCCGGTCCAGCTGCTGCGAATGGTCGGTATAAAGGTCATGTTCACTTAGGCAAAGAAAATGGTATCCGTGACTGCGGTAAAGCTGGGCCGCCTGGCAGGCAGTGAGATGTCCGTCGGACAAAACGGTATGGCTGTGCAGGTTCCCCTTATAAGCTGCTCGGCCCTCCGGCAGCTGCATCTGATCTTTCCATTTCATAGCCTTACTCCTTCTTCCCGGCAATGCTCAGGCAGTCGTGCCGGGGAATTGCCAGGTAAACCTGCTGGCCATCCTCAAACCTGTGAAAGCTGCGGAATAAAGCATCTACTCTTAAAACCGTATCTTCTACCTGAACCAGATAGCGCAGTACATTTCCTCTGGGGGTGTTGTGCAGCACACGGCCGGTCAGCAAATAGCATCCCTCCGCTTTCTGCTGCTGGGCCGAAATGGCAATCGTCTCCGGGCGAATGGCAACGGTACAGTCTGGAGAAAAGGTATCCTCTACCAGGCGGGAAAACACCGAGCCTTCAATTTGATTATAACTGCCGATAAAGCTTGCGGCAAAGGTGGACACAGGCCTTGTATAAACACTTACCGGGCTGCCCGACTGCTCTATTCTTCCCGCATGAAACATCTCGATCACATCCGACATAACCATGGCCTCATCCTGGTCATGGGTAACAAATATGGTAGTGAGGCCCAGCTCTTTATGAATTTCGCGAATGCGGGTTTGCAATGCTTTGCGCAGCTTTGCGTCAATGGCTGAAAGCGGTTCATCCAGCAGCAGCACTTTTGGCTGGGTCACAATAGAACGGGCCAGCGCCACCCGCTGCTGCTGGCCACCGGAAAGATTGGCAGGGTATTCCTTTTCTTTACCGGTTAATTCCACCAGCTCAACCGCCCGCTTTACTTCACGCTCGATCTCCTCCTGGGGCTTTTTTGCATTTTAAGCCCAAAGGCGATATTCTGTTCCACCGACAAATTGGGAAACAGCGAATATTGCTGAAAAACCATTCCCACATTCCGGCGGCTAGCTGGCAGGTCGGTCACATCCTGACCATCCAAAAGAATATTGCCCGCACTTACCTGTTCCAGCCCGGCCAGACAGCGCAGCAGGGTGGACTTTCTGCACCCGGAAGGCCCCAGCAGTGTTACCAGCTGTCCTTTCTCAATGGACAGATTGATCTGATCCAGTACGGTGTTTTCTCCGAAACGCTTCACCACATTTTGAAATTCAATGTATGCCATATTTTTTATTTCTCCTTTGCATCTCGCTTTTCCAGCTTCATAACCAGCCCGGTTATGACAAATACCACCAGGAAAATAACCACTACAATAGCGCTGGCAAGTCCGCTGGAGGTAAACATACGGCGGTTTAGGAAAACCTGAATGTTCTGATAGTTGTTGCCGGCGATGTTATTAGCCAGCACAAAATCTCCAAATACAATACTTTGCGCAAGCAAAGCCGATACCAAAATGCCGGAAAACACATTGGGCAGTACCACTTTCCAGTATGCGGTGAACTTGCCGCAGCCCAACATTTCAGCTGCCTGAATCAACATGCCAGCATTGATTGCATTCATGCTGTTGCGTATTCCTTGGTAGATATAGGGCAAAACCAGAACGGTATAAGCACCAAACAGCATAAGCATGCGGTTTGACAGTAAAGTAGAAGTACCGGAATAGAGCGAAATAATACTAATGGAAAGAATTACCCCCTGCAATGCATAAGGGATCATACAAACAAACTGCATGATTGCGCCAAGCCTGCGGTTCACCACCAATACCACATACATGGCTAACAGCAAAAGAACAATGGTTACCAGCACACTGACTGCACACAAAACCAATGTGCGGCCTATAGAGCCCCAAAACTCCGGGTCAGAAAAAAGCTCTATATAATTGCGCAGCGTAAAGCCCTGGGGCAAAACATCGGTCTATTCTACAAATAGCGAGTAAATAAGGGTAAGGGCAAACGGTGTAACCAGGTAGATTGCCAGCACTACCAGAAACACCCGGGAAAACAGACTGCTTTTTTCATACCAGACTCCTCCCCTTTGCCGCGCGGCGGGTAAAATAGCTGCTCACCAGGGTGGCCAAAATCATAAGCAAAATCAATACCACTGCAAGTGCGCCGCCGGTGGCTTTATCAATCTGTACATCCCCTTTGTATTTGGAAGTAATCTGTAAAGCAAGCAGCGCATAGTTGTTCATAACCAGTGCATAAGCAGTGGCGTAAGCAGCCAAGGCGTTTGCAAACAAAACGCTCAGCGTGCCCAAAATACTGGGTAAAAGGTTTGGAATGGCAATGCGAAACCAGTAATCAGCCGGGGTGGCATGCAAAATTGCCGCAGCTTCGCGCCACTGAGGCTGCAGGCCCCTAAATGCCGGCAGCAAAAGCAAGGTAGCCAACGGAATTTGAAAATAAATATAAACAAGCATAAGGCCCTGGCCTGAATACAGATCAAAATCTCCTAAAAAGCCAATACCTGCTCTTTGCCCCAACAGGGTTAATACACCGGTATTGCCCATAAGTACCATAAAAGCAAATGCCAGCGGCACACCGGAAAAGTTGGAGGTCATATTGAGCAGCATGGTAAACCGACTGCGCCACACCTGGCCGCATTCATGACAGGCACGGGCCGCCAAAAAAGCGACCACCAGCCCAATAAGTGCTGAAAAAATACTAATTTTGACGCTGTTTAAAATAGAGGCTTGGTAGAGTGGGGTGGTAAAAACCTTAATAAAATTTTCAAACCCAAAGGTTCCGCTTGTCTTGCCAATCAAACTGCTCATAACCAACTGGGCCAACGGCAGCAGCTCATAGCAGACCACCACTGCCAGAAATGGCAAAATGGGCAGATAACCTAAAAGGGTATCTTTTTTTATTTTTCTCATTTGTTCATAGTAAAGGCGGCAGTCTTTTGACTGCCGCCCATTCCTTTCTTCAAATTACTGGATGGCAGGGATAATGTTCTCCTGCCAGTAACTGATAATCTCCTGGCAGACATCGGTCCATTTGTCGTAGTCGATGCTCTTCACATTATCTCCATACTGCGAGCGGTCGATCAGCTTTTCTTCCACTTCAGCGGGCAGTTCCACATCCCGAATGGGGGTTGCATACCCCTTTGCCAGGTTGATCTGCCCTTCATCGCTCAGGATATATTCGCGGGCCAGGCAGGCAGCAGCCGGGTTGGGGGCATTTTTGTTAATAATGGTGCAATAGCCAGACTGTACACTGCCATCAGAAGGAATGCAGACTGTAAACGAGGCATTGGGGTTGTTGGCAACTGCATTGTCCCGGTAGCCAAGGGCATTGTAGTCCCACAGCAGGCAAACCTCAATTTCGCCGTTTTCAATACGGGCCACACTGGTTTCTCCCACATCCAGCCGGCCTTGTTCTGCCAGGGTATTCCAAAAGTCATAAGCTGGCTGCAGGTTATCCATATCTCCGCCCATAGCATAGGCGGTAGCCAGAATGGCGTGCTGTGCCTGCGCTGCGCTGGAAACATCGCCAATCGTCACCTTATAGTCACCTTCCAGCATATCAGCAAAGCTTTCGGGGGCGTCTGCTACCAAGTCATTGTTGGTAATAATGGCAATCGTACCATAATATCCCACAATCCAGTCTCCATCATCGTCTTTAGCCCAATCGGGAATTTCGTCCCAGTAACTGGTTTTATATTTTAAGGTCACACCTTCCTCTTCGGCAACGGGACCCCACTGCTGGCCCACATCGCCAATATCTTTGGTGCCATCTTTGCCTTCTTCTTTAAACATGGCAATCTCTTCCGAGCTGGACATATCCAGATCGGTGTGTTCCAGGCCATACAGATCGGTCAGTTCCGTCCAGGTTTCTACCCAGTTTGCCCAGGTATCCGGCATACCAACCGAATGGACCTTTCCTTCTCCCTGCGCCGCGCTGATCAGTTCTTCCAGCGACATGCTGTTATAATCCACTGCAGGGGTTTCCTCTTCATTGGAGCTGCTGCAGCCAACAAGCCCCAGCGCACACACACCTGCCAAAACCAGTGCAATGTAGCGTTTTGTTTTTTTTAAGCTCATTTTTGGGTTCCTTTCCTTCTTTTCTTTTGATTGTTTCCTCGTGTCCTTTCTTTTTATAGCATGCAGACCAAGATACTCTCAATCAAACAGCAGCGAAGTTTGGGAAATGGTTTTGTAAAAAGTCTGGCGCTTTTGTAAAATATTTCAAAATGAATAGAACGCACAAATACTTCTATTTCGGCAAAATGCGAGACATGGGGGCTTCCTTTGCATCTTACCTTTTCTATGTATTTTAATTAAGAAAAAGCGGTTCAAAGCAAGAGCCCTGAACCGCTTTTCTGCTTTTTTATGCAAATGTGCAAAAAAACAAATCCGAACCTATATGGTTCGGATTTGCTTTGTTTGGTGACCCGACCGGGAATCGAACCCGGGATACCACCGTGAAAGGGTGGTGTCTTGACCGCTTGACCATCGGGCCATTATGGTAAGGCTTAGGTAAAATTACAAGGCTTCACACTGCCCGCTGTTGCAGGCTGTACCATGCCGTTTTGCCTAAGCCTTATATTGGTAGCGGTAACTGGATTCGAACCGGTGACACTTCGGGTATGAACCGAATGCTCTAGCCAACTGAGCTATACCGCCATATTGTCTGTGCACCGAATCAGGTGCATTTGTTATTATATAGATTTTCTGATTTTTTGTCAACAGTTTTTTTAAAAAAGTCTGCTTTTTCCTGTTTTTAAAGCCAAAGCTCCAGATTTTTGCAAAAATGCCGAATTCAAAGCATTATGAAGTACCATAGCCTTTAGGCAACCATTCTTTTGTGAACCGTTTGTACCATATAATATATAAAATCTCTTTTATAGTCATTCACTGTTTACCAAATGCCACTAATAGGGTTGCCGTTTTTATTGTAATATGCCCTATACAAAAAGGCCTATTCGCAAAGCTGTATAAACCGCTCCTACCTTTTGGTGTTCCTTTCTTAATTTTATTAAAAAACATTTTATTTAAGCCATTTTAAAAACAAGGCAGCTGCCCATACCCGGGCAGCTGCCTTGTTTTTACATTTCCAATATTAAAGTATACTTTTTACTTTGCCTTTTTGGGCACCAGTTTTTCCTTACCGCCCATATACAGCTGCAGCACCTTCGGAATCCGTACACTGCCGTCCGCCTGCAGATTATTTTCCAGCAAAGCAATCAGCATACGCGGAGGCGCCACACAGGTATTGTTTAATGTGTGTGCCAAATAATTTTTGCCGTCTTCCCCTTTAATGCGAATTTTCAGCCGGCGAGCCTGCGCATCACCCAGGTTCGAGCAGCTGCATACCTCAAAATATTTTTTCTGGCGGGGGCTCCAGGCCTCAATATCACAGCTCTTCACCTTCAGGTCCGCCAAATCGCCGGAACAGCATTCCAGCTGCCGCACCGGGATATCAAAGTTGCGGAACAGCTCCACCGAGTAGCGCCACAGCTTTTCGTACCATTCCATGCTCTCTTCGGGGCGGCAAACAACAATCATTTCCTGCTTTTCAAACTGGTGAATGCGGTAGACACCCCGCTCTTCAATGCCATGGCTTCCCTTCTCTTTACGGAAGCAGGGAGAATAGCTGGTAAGAGTCTGCGGAATTTTTTCTTCCGGAATAATCTGGTCAATGAAACGGCCAATCATGGAATGTTCGCTGGTGCCAATCAGATAGAGGTCTTCCCCTTCAATCTTATACATCATGGCTTCCATATCGGCAAAGCTCATAACACCTTCTACCACATTGCCATGAATCATAAAAGGAGGAATACAATAGGTAAAACCTTTGTCGATCATAAAGTCACGGCCATAAGCCAGCACCGCTTCATGCAAGCGGGCAATATCTCCCAGCAGGTAATAGAATCCACTGCCGGAAACGCGCCCTGCAGCCTCCATATCAATGCCGTCAAAAGACTCCATAATATCGGTATGATAAGGAACTTCAAAATCCGGCACAACCGGCTCACCGAACCGCTGAACCTCCACATTTGCCGAATCGTCCGGGCCGATAGGGACCGACGGGTCAATCATCTGCGGAATTATCAGCATAATATGGCGAATTTTTTCAGCCAGCTCGCTCTCCTTCGCCTCCAGCTCTTTCAGCCGGTCGGCATCGGCCGCTACCTGCTTTTTCACCTCTTCCGCTTCGTCCCGTTTGCCCTGGGCCATTAAAGCCCCTATGCTTTTGGAAAGCTTATTGCGGGCTGCCCGCAGTTGCTCGGCTTCGGTAATAGCTGCGCGGTTTTCCGCATCCAACGCAATTACTTCATCCACCAGCGGCAGCTTTTCGTCCTGAAACTTCTTTTTAATGTTCTCTTTCACCGCTTCGGGGTTTTCCCGTACAAATTTAATGTCCAGCATGATTATTCCTTCTCCTTTTTATAATTCCCCAACAGGTTGGCAAAGTCCTGCAGTTGTTCATCACTGTAAAAATGCACCTGCAAAGTGCCCTTGCCTTCCTTGTATTTTACTTTAATCTCAGTTCCAAGCGCCTCAGCCAGCGCCAGCTCCACTTCGGCCGGCAGCGCCGGCTGGGGCTGTGTGCGTTTTTGGCGCGGCTGCTTTACCATTTTTTTGCACAACGCCTCGGTTTGTCTTACCGAAAGCTGCTCTTTCACCACAAATTTTGCCGCTTCGCACTGGGCGGTAGGACTTTCCAGTGAAAGAATAGCTTTTGCATGTCCCACCGAAAGCTTTTTTTGGCTCAATAATTCCAGCACTTCATCCGGCAGAGTTAAAAGCCGCAAAGCATTGGTTACCGCTGGCCGGCTTTTATCCAGCCGGGAAGCCGCCTGTTCCTGGGTTAAGCCGCACCGTTCAATCAACTGCTTATAGCCAAACGCTTCTTCCACTGGGTCCAAATCTTCCCGCTGCAGGTTTTCCACTAGGGCAACCTCCATAGCCTCCTGGTCGGAAAGTTCCCGCACAATCGCCGGTATTTCGCTAAGCCCTGCTGCCCTTGCTGCCCGCCAGCGCCGTTCTCCTGCAATGATTTGGTAGCCTCCGGCTGGCACCGGCCGCACTACAATCGGCTGCAGTACACCGTGCCGGGCAATGGAAGCTGTAAGTTCGGCCAAACTTTCGGAAGCAAAATGCTTGCGGGGCTGGTTTTTGTCTGGCTCAATCTCTGCTATTGGCAGTGCACTGGGCTTTTGTTCCTGCACGCTGGCGCTTTCTGCAAATAAAGCGTCCAGGCCACGGCCCAGGCCGCCTTTTTTTGCCGCCATATCCGCATCCCCTTTCTGCCGCTTTTGGGGCGGCCTTTCTTTTGCCGGCCAGTGGCCGGACTTTTCAGCTATTTTGGCGGATTAATTCTGCCGCAAGTTCTTGGTATGCCGCTGCCCCACGGGAGGACGAATCGTAAAAATTCACCGGTTCTCCAAAACTGGGTGCTTCCGATAAACGCACATTCCGCGGTATAACGGCTTTGTAAACCTTACTGCCAAAATATTTTTTCACTTCGGCAACCACCTGCATGGTCAGGTTCAGCCGGCCATCGTACATGGTCAGCAGTACGCCCTCCACATCCAAATACTTATTATACAGATTTTTTACCGTTCGCACGGTGCTCATCAATTCCGAAAGGCCTTCCAGTGCAAAAAATTCGCATTGAATGGGCACTAAAACTGTATCGCTGGCACAAAGTCCATTTAAAGTAAGCAGGTCCAGCGAAGGAGGACAATCGATAAAAATAAAATCGTATTCCTTTACTAGGCCAGCTAGGCCCTCGCGCAGGCGGGCTTCCCTGCGGTCTAAAGCCACCAGTTCTATGGAAGCACCGGAAAGCTGAATGTTAGAAGGGATGATATCCACCCCAAAACGAGTTTTTTGCAAACATTCTTGGCCGGTACATTGACCAGTAAGCAACTGATATACACTGTTTTTTACCGACTTTTTTTGAATTCCATATCCGCTAGTGGTATTGCCCTGCGGGTCCAGGTCCACCAAAAGCACCCGCTTGCTGGCTGCCGCCACACATGCGGCCAGGTTAACCGCTGTGGTAGTTTTGCCTACGCCGCCTTTCTGGTTTGCAATTGAGATCACTTTGCCCAAACAGCCACCATCTCCCCTGCATTTGTGATCTGTCCATGACAGTCTGCCGTTATTATAACATAGCCAAAAAGGCGTGAAAAGACATTTTTTATGAAATTGCTTTTTACTTAGTTGTTTTTATTTGTTTATGCTTTATTGGGGAGCTTATTTTTTGCTGCACTTCTCAATAAAACCCTAAAAATTACCGAACCCTTTTATGCAACATATGTTCCATGTGGAACTATTTTGTAGTTTGGTTTTTCAGTATGACACACCTTCTTCCTTTGTTCACAAACAGAATGTTCCACATGGAACATTTTGCCCCCTATGGTTTTGCATTTTATAATCAGATTTGCTTGCAAACCATTCTAAAAGTCAGGTATTTGTATGTTCCATGTGGAACATACAGCGTATAAAATATTTTTAACCTATTTTGAATACCATAACACAAAATTTTTTATTTTAAACTTTAAACCAAGCCAAAAAATCTGCCGCAAAATATACAAACCTAAAACTGAGCACAGAAAAGCCAAAAACCCGGACCATTGGTCCGGGCTTTTGGCAGCCTGCGGTGGTTGCGGCACCGCAGGCTTTATCGTAAGGAGGATGCTTGTGTTACCCCGGTTATCTGCCGGAGCTATATATGGTTTCTGGCCGGCAAAAGACAGCCAGTCGCCGAACTTAGTTAAAAACTGTGCCTCATTTTGGGCACATTATTTCACCCATTTTCCGAAAGGGTGAGTTGGGTCGTTTTGGAAGTATCTTTTGGGCCGACGCTTTTTTGTTTTTGCGCACTGGAAAGCGGAATTCTGACCCGATACTCAATGGTGTCGGCTGTATCAGTGCGTTCCATAGTAGCAAGTACACCGGCGCTCTTCATCATACCAACTGCCCTTTCCACGGTATTCACAAAAATCCGAACATCCTTAACCATTGCCTTGCAGCGAGGCTTTTTTGCAGGTTTTCGCAGCAGTTTCTCTACTAATTTTTCGGTTTGAGACACCGTCATCTGCTCTTGTGTTGCTAACTGCACTGCCAAAAGCTGCTGTTCTGGGGTCTGCAGACGCAAAAGTGCGCGAATATGCCGACCTGTAAGCCCCGCTGTTTCGCAGGCAGCGCGTACATCTGGCTGTAAAGTTAAAAGCCGCAGCTTGTTAGCCAGCGCCGGCTGGCTTATACCCAGTCTGGAAGCGGTTTCTGTTTGGCTGCACTGCCAAAGCTGCTGTAAAGCTCGTATCGCTTCAGCTTCTTCAAAAGGGCCCAAATTTTCTCGCTGTAAATTTTCTTCCAAACTAAGAACTGCCACCGCCTGGTCGGTTTTTTCGGTTATAATTGCAGGAATTTTTTTCATTCCGCAAAGTTTGCAGGCCCTAAGCCGCCTTTCCCCTGCTACCAGTAAATATCGGTCCTTTGCAAGTTTTTGCACCGTTATCGGCTGCAAAAGGCCGTTTTCCTGAATACTTTTCGCCAGGGCAGAAAGCTGTTTTTCATCAAAATAGCGTCTGGCCTGCCAGGGCGAAGGTTCTATTTGCTCGACCGGAAGCAGCAGTACACTGCTTTTTGACTGTAAAGTCGGCAAAAACAAAACACACCCGCCCCCTTCCTGTTGCTGTCGCGGTGGTCCGCCCTTTGACGGGGCTTTCGGACCTTTTCTTTTCCGCTGCAACAAGAATAGCACAGGTGTGTCAGCTTTTCCACAAAATTCCTTTGACTGTTTTCGAGCTTTCGACTTTATTTTAAAGGGGCTTTTGCAATCTTACCACCATTTCTTGGATATACCGTCGAAGTTTGCGATATTTTTTCCAGTACCAGCAGATTTCTGCCCGAACCATCAGGCAATGTGAAGCTGCGATATTCCACCAGGCGGGCGCCCAGTTTTTCAGCCGGCTTCCTGGCGGATTCCCATTCGGCAAGGTCCTGGCTTTTCATTGCAATAAACCTGCCGCCTACCTTTACCAACGGCAGGCAATATTCACACAAAGCCGGCATGGCCGCTACCGCTCGGGCAGTAGCAAGGTCAAACTGTTCGCGCCAGCCCTTGCGCGCTGCCTCCTCCGCTCTCTCTTTTGCAAATTCCACACCGGTTAATCCCAACTCCGCACAGGCATAGCGCAAAAAATCCACCCGTTTGCCGGTGGGTTCCATTAAAGTTAACTGCAGCTGCGGGTTATAAATTTTAGCTACAATCCCCGGAAAACCAGCTCCAGTGCCCACATCCACCATGCGGCCACGGACTTCAGGCTGACAAGCCAAAAGCAGACTGTCAATAAAATGACGGTTTTCAATTCCCTCCGGGTCAGTGATAGCGGTTAAGTTCACCTTTTGATTATATTCCACCAACAGCTGGGCATATCGATCCAACTGATCTGCAATAGGCGCAGCATCAATTTGGTATTCTGCAGCGCGTGCAATCAATCGCTCTTTGTCGATCATATAGCAATCTCCTGTCTTTTGTACATTCCATTTGTAAAACATACTATTAAAGGGTACATGTTTTCAACCAAAAGAAAAATTTTTGTGCAAAATTTGGTTTTCCTTTTTCCAATGGGAACCCTTCATCTTTCCAGCTGGTTTTCCACATTTTATCGACTTTTCGTTGAAAACTGCTTTAAACCATTAGAATATCCCTTTGAATTTTACAAAATAGCCTTACATGATTCTGTCTTTTATTAAAACAGCCAACATAGATCAGCATTTTGCATTTTTAAGGGAATATGAACAAAAAACGGCTTATATTAGCCATTTTTGTTCTTTAAAACAGTAAGTTCCACCGCTAATACCGCAATGTCAGAAGGATTAACCCCCGGAATACGGCCTGCCTGCCCTAAATTTTTAGGGCGTATTTTATTAAGCTTTTCCCTCGCTTCCAGACGAATTCCATCAAACTGGCTATAATCCAAATCTTTGGGAATTTCCACTGACTCCTGCCGGTGCAGATCCCGAATTTTTGCCTGCTGACGGCGAATATAACCCTCATATTTTACTTCGGTGGAGATTTGTGAGGCCACCAAATCGGTAATCTTCTCTCCGGGGCCTATTATCTCCACCAGATCCTTATAGGAAATAGCCGGCCGGCGCAGCAATTCCAACGCCGTTACACCGCTAACAAGTGCAGGCTGACCGGTACGCTCCATCAATGCTGCCGCTTCTGCCGGGCGAACCACCCGTTTTTCCAGCCGAAGAAGCTCTGCTTTTTTAGCCTGCTGCGCCTGCAAAAACTTTTCCCAGCGCGCATCGTCCACCAGGCCAATCTCCCGGCCTGTGGGGGTCAAACGCTCATCGGCATTATCCTGGCGCAGGTACAGCCGATACTCGCTGCGGCTGGTCATCATGCGGTAGGGGTCCATAACCCCTTTGGTAACCAAATCGTCTATCAGAGTTCCAATATAACTGCCCTGGCGGGGTAGAATAAGGGGGTCTTTCCCCAAAACAGACCTTGCAGCATTTACTCCGGCCACCAAACCCTGTGCGGCTGCTTCCTCGTAGCCGGAAGTTCCGTTAAACTGGCCAGCTCCATACAGGCCAGAAATCTGCTTGAATTCCAAGCTGGCATCTAGTTCTGTGGAATCGCAGCAGTCATATTCAATCGCATAGGCTGGCCGCATAATTTCCAAATGTTCCAGTCCCTGAATGGTGTGGTAGAAATCGTTCTGCACATCCTCCGGCAAACTACTGCTCATTCCTTGCAGGTACATTTCATCGGTGTTTTCCCCGCAAGGCTCCACAAAAATCTGATGGCGCGGTTTGTCCGAAAAACGCACCACCTTATCCTCAATGGAAGGGCAGTATCTGGGCCCAATCCCTTCAATAGCGCCGCCGTACAGAGGCGAACGGTGAATATTGTCCAGAATAATTTTGTGGGTTTCGGGGTTTGTATAGGTAATATGGCAAACCACCTTATTCTTTAAAGGACCTTCGGTCATAAAGCTAAACGGAATAACCGGCTCGTCGCCATATTGAACTTCCATACGGGAAAAATCAATACTGCGCCGGTTTGCGCGGGCAGGCGTTCCCGTTTTAAACCGACGCAAAGTAACGCCTGCCTTGCGCAGACTGTCGGAAAGCCCCAGCGCTGCATGCTGACCGTCCGGGCCGCTGTCAATGCTGGCTTCGCCCACAAAAATTTTACCGGCCAGATAAGTACCTGTGGCAATAATAACGGCCTTTGCACCATATTCTGCCAAAAGGCGGGTGCGAACCCCTTTTACCTTTCCCTGCTCGGTCAGCAGGTCAACTACCTCTCCCTGTTTTAGCTCCAAATTTTCGGTGCGTTCCAACAGCTGCTTGGTATACTCATGGTAACGCTGCCGGTCGGTCTGCACACGCAGCGAGTGCACCGCCGGTCCCTTGCCCAGATTCAGCATACGGCTTTGTAAAAAAGTGGCATCTGCCGCAAGGCCCATTACCCCGCCCAGTGCGTCAATCTCCCGTACCAAATGCCCCTTGGCGGTTCCGCCAATGGAAGGGTTACAAGGAAGGTTCCCAATACCATCCAAGCTCATGGTAAACAAAGCCGTATGGCAGCCCAACCGGGCAGAGGCCACTGCCGCTTCTATTCCTGCATGGCCTGCTCCCACTACAATTACATCATATTTTCCCAAGTACATCTTCTTACAGATCTTCCTTTCAAGTTTTCCACCAAAAGTCAATAATAAGTGGAAAACCTGGCGTTTTAATTTGATTCAAAACCGAATGCTTCCGTTTATTTCCCCACACAAAAACGAGAAAAGACTTCGTCTATTACTACATCGCTGGCTTTTTCCCCGGTCAGCTGATACAGCGCATCCAGTGCATCATCCACACAGACCGAAACCGCATCCAAGCCATATCCCTGACCGGCTGCCGAAAGTGCATCGGTCAAAGCTGCATGTGCAGTGCGAGCACAGGTAAGCTGCCGCTCATTTGCCAAAATTGCAGCATCGGGATCAATTTTGGCCGACTGCAAAACCTCCCGCACTGCCTCATCCACCACAGTAAGGTCGTTGGGGTCGTTTGCCGATATGGTTATTACCTTGCGGAAAGCCGCTGCACAAGCTGTAAAATCCATTGCCCGCGGCAGGTCCGTTTTATTTAAAATAGCAATTGCCAGCTTTTCTGCACAGCGGGCAGCCAGCTGCCGGTCCTCCTCTTCCAAGGGGCGGCTGGAATCAAACACCGCCAAAACCAGATTGGCATCCTCAAACCGACGCAGACTGCGGCGCACTCCTTCTGCTTCCACTGGGTCATCGGTCTGCCGTATACCAGCAGTATCTGCTAAAAGCAGCGTTGCCCCCGCCAACTGTACATCCTGCTCCACCACATCCCGGGTGGTACCTGCAATCGGGGTTACAATTGCCTTTTCCCAGCCGGACAATAAATTCATTAGCGTACTTTTCCCCACATTGGGACTTCCTACAATAGCGGTAGTCACTCCCCGGCGCAAAATGCTGCCAGCCGCATACTGGTCAATCAAATCTGCAAGCTGCTTATCTGCCCCGGTCAGCGTATCTTCCAAGGCCTTTTGGGAAAGTTCCGGGACATCCTCTTCCGGATAATCGGTATAGGCCGCAATATGGCTAGCTAAGGCAGTTAGCTGTTCGGTTACCTGGTGAATTTTGCGGTAAAGCGCCCCTTCCATTGCTGCATGAGCTGCTGCAGCTGCTTGTTCCCCATTGGCATGAATCAGTTCCATAACCGCTTCTGCTTGTGTTAAGGAAATTTTTCCGGAAAGGAACGCCCGTTTGGTAAACTCTCCGGCACCCGCAGGTTCGGCCCCTGCCCGATAACATGCCGAAAGCAACTGATGCGCTACCACATCTCCACCATGAACCGAAAGTTCTACCACATCTTCGCCGGTATAACTGGCCGGAGCGCGAAAACACAAAGCAACCGCTTCATCTTTCCGACGGCCTTCTGCTACAAAATAGCCAAACAAGGCGGTATATCCCCGAGCCTTTTCCAAACTGCGGGCTGCGTTTTTCGGCTCAAATACCCTACCTGCCACCTGGTACGCCTGTGGACCTGAAATACGAACAATTGCAATACCTGCCGGTCCCGGCGCGGTAGCAATGGCAGCGATGGTACTGGTCAGCATAGGGTCTCCTTTCACCGTTTTGGAACGGACTTTTCTAATACGAACTTCCTAGAAAATAATATACATTTTGTAATATATTGTAAAAATATTTTATTTGTATCTGCCGCTGCACGCTGCAAATATTTTCCCAGCAAACACCTTGTTTTCAAGCATAAAATTAACCGGCTTCAACATGCAAATAGTACAAAACAATTTTAATTGCTGAAAGTTTTAAAGCGAATACCATGTCGGGGGTATTTTAGAAATTAGAAACAAACTGCCTAAAGTTTTATTGGCTTGTATTATAATACACATTATAACTAATTGTAATTTTATTATAAAATAAACATTTAGTATTTACTATAAACTTTAGCTAAATAGCTAAAATCCCACAATATTGTACTACAAAAAAGCCCCCTGCGTAAACCGCCATGAAAATTAGCTATAAAGGTAAGTTTTATATTTTTATTACCAATAGCTTTCATAACAGCGGCTAAAAGCTTTTTGTCACCTTCCAACGCTGTGTTAATTTTTCAATTCCCCGGGCTATGCGCAGCTCACAATCTGCAAAATGGCCACCCTTTTCCCACCAAAATTGTGGCTGTAAAAAAGACCAATCTGCAAGCAATGCTTTGGTCGCATCTCCAACTTTTGCCATTCGTTTATCTTTTGCGCGCGGTTCTCTATCTCCCAGTGACAACACAACAGCAGGACAACCAGATGGACGATGAAAACGGGCATACTCATCCCAACCGTCATACCAAAGGGAACCGGAAAAACTGCCCACCCCTGCAAAGCGATCAGTCTGGCAAACAGCCCAAAGGGCAAAAAGTCCCGCCATAGAGTAACCTGCTAGCAAAACATCGCAGGGGTTTAAAACCTGCCCTTGCAGGTACGGCAGCAAAGTGTTTAAAATCCAATCCAGCAATTTGGTACCATCCCCAGCAAAATCTTCCCCTTTTTTTAATCCATTTGCAGGCCAAGGCGAAAGCTCCCCCAACCAGTCCTCTGGGCAAAAGGTCACCAGGTTTTGGTCGAACATAAAATCTTGCAGCTGGTATGCCACCTTCTCTGCTTCCTGTTCACTGGTAACCAAAAGCAGAATAATTGCTTTGGCATCTTTCCCAAAACGCCATAAGGTATAAGTTCTGTTTTCCAAAGTTTTCTTTTCGGATAAAAGCTGCATACTTTCCCTCGCCGGACAGTTTTTCAAAACATTGTATCGAAACTATGCTTAAAAATTTTTAAACTAAACTATAAAAAGCACGCTGCAGCCACAGCTTATCTGCAAATATATGCAAAAAAGTAAAAGTCTTTTATGAAAAGTGTTTTTGGATATTTCATTCAAAAAAACAAAAAGCCGGCAGAAAATATCTTCTGCCGGCTTTTGCCTTTTTGCAGCGCCTGCAGGCAGCCGCTTTTGTTAAAATTCA
This sequence comes from Pygmaiobacter massiliensis, assembly GCA_022778585.1. GTDB lineage: Bacteria > Bacillota > Clostridia > Oscillospirales > Ruminococcaceae > Pygmaiobacter > Pygmaiobacter massiliensis_A. The sequence goes on from JALFTI010000005.1 coordinate 21,833, forward strand.
ATCTTGCCATAAAGCGGCAGATCAAAGCTTTCATCAATTGAAGCAGAACGCTTAACTGCCACCGGCTCTTCTCCGGTAGGAAGTTTGCGCTCCGGCCGGTCTGCCGGCTGTTTTTTGCTAAAACGCTCTTTCCGATCCTGCCGGTTACGATCCGCACGGTTTTTACCGCGGCCTTTACCGGAACGAACCGGCCGGTCGCTGCCTTCTGTGGCACCAGGCGCAGTGGACCGAATTACCACCCGGCGGGCTGCACCTTCGCCAGTGGACTCACTGGTCAAATTTTCCATGCCGCCAATCACCGAATGAACAATCCGCCGATCGTAACTGCTCATCGGTTCCAACGCCTGGCTGCGTCCGGTTTTTTGCACTCGTGTACCAATCCGGCGAGCCATAGCAGCCAAATCCTGTTCCCGTTTAGAGCGATAGCCCGAAACATCCAGGCTAATTTTTTCGTAGTCACCGCCGGTACGGTTTGCAACCAATCCAGTCAGGTACGAAAGTGCTTCCATGGTTTCGCCACGCCGACCAATCAGCGCGCCAACCTTTTCGCCTTCCACCCGAATAACAGTGGATTCACCCTGCCGTACTGCCGCCACGCCAGCCACTTCTACCTTCATGGCAGCAGCTACCTGGCGGATAAACTGCACAGCTGCTTCGGCCTTTTCACCAGTAGCAGGTTCTGCCGGCTGCTGTTCTTTTTGCACAGGCTGCTTTTCTACTGCGGTTTTTTCCTGCTTTTCTGCTTTTTTTGCGGGCTGCACCAAAGCTTGTGCCGGTTTTTCATTTTCCCGTTTAACAAAAACAGGCTTTTCGCTTTTTTCCAAAGCAGGGGCGGCAAGCTCCTCTTTCGGCTGAACCTTTTTTTCTTCGGCGTATTCTGCTTCTTCTACCGTTACCCGTACGCGGGCAGGCACCGAACGAAACCAACCTTTCTTTCCTGCTTCCAATACCTCAATATTTGCTTCTTCCAGCGAGATTCCCAGCTGATTGCAGGCTTCTTCGATGGCAAGGTCCACCGTTTTTCCTGTTGCAATAACCTCTCTCATCTTTTGCTCCTTTTGGGTTAGCTCCCTTACTCTTCTACATTTTGCTCTGCCTGCTGTTCAGTCTGAGCAAACCCCTTTTCCTCTTCAGCGGTAGCCTGATCGGGCTTCGTCTGATCGGGCTTTAATTCTTCCTCTGCCTTTGGCTGTGTCTCAGCGTTTTTTTTCTTTTTCTTCTTGTCGTTTGCTTGTTCAGCCAAAGCAGCGCGTTCGGCATCGGTCAGGCTCACCGTGCGTTCATCCGCATAGCGAACAGCGTCCTGTTCGCGGGCCAACTGCAGGCGGATAGAAGCCATCTGTGCATCGTTAACCTCTTTTGTTTCCTTTTCGCCCTTTTCGTTCTCTACGGTAACAACCTTTTTCTTTTTCTTTTCCTTCTTTTTGGCCTCAACCTCATCGGCGATCTGCTTTTTAATCACTTCCGGATCATAAATTCTGCGGACAATGAGCTGTTTAACCAGCATAGCCAGGTTGGAAACGGTGTAGTACAAACTAAAAGCTACCGGTACGGTAAAGCCAAAGTAAACAAACATAGCGCCAGTAATCCAAGGCATATATTTCATGCTGCCTTCCAGCTGCTGGCCGCTGGTTTTCTGCATAATAATTTGGCTGGCAACCATGGTAATGATGGACAGAATGGGAATAATAACCAGCACATTAAAGCCCACTGTGGGCACCTGGGACAGGTCAATGCCCAGGAACATAAAGTTAAAATTGGAAATGCGGGAAATAATTTCCGCATCTGCCACACCGGAAAATGCGTCGGGATTTGTCTGTACCGCATGAATCACCGCACTTTGCAGCTGGTAAGCGCTGCGGGCAGTAATATCGCCAGCGGTCTGCAGAGCAGTGACTACCTCAGCGCTGATATGAAGAATATAGGTCAGCGGCTTGTAAACCACATCGATAATACCGAACAGGATAAAAAAGTTAATGGCCATAGGCAGGCAGCCGGCAGTGGCTGAATAGCCATACTCCTGCTGCAGCCGCATCATTTCCTCCTGCTGACGCTGAGGATTTTTGGCATACTTTTGCCGAATTTCGTTGATAAGGGGCTGATAAGCGGACATGCGGGCCATGGATTTCTGCTGCTTCAAATCCAGCGGGAACAGCACAATCCGGATCGCGATGGTAAAAATAATCAGCGCGATGCCATAGTTGCTCACCAGGTTGTAGATCAGCTCCATGGCGTAGCCCAGGGGAATTGCGATAAAACTAAACATAGCAACTTCCTATCTGCCGGCAAGCGGCATTTTTTATTTTGCGGCGAAAAGAGGAATAAGTGGGTTCGCCAATCAACGGGGTTTTGTAAGCCGGCGGTTTGGACTAACCCAATGCCCTTTTGGGGGAACCGGGTCATAACCGAATCGACCAAATGGATTACAACGCATAATGCGCCAAATGCCCAGCAACAGGCCCTTTGCGGTACCATGAATGCTGAGCGCTTCTATCATATAACTGGAACAGTTTGGAACAAAGCGGCAGTTATGTCCCAAAAGCGGGGAAATAAACTTTTGGTAGCCGCGCACCAAAAAAATAAGCAACCGGCGTATCATGACAAAAGAAGGCCTGCTTGGGCCAACTGGCGTTCCATAACCTTCTGCACCTTTTGCATTTTTTGGCGGGTGGTAGTGCTTCTTGCCACAAACACTACATCCACCGGTATGGTTCTATCTACCGGCAAACCATCAAAAGCGGCACGAATAACCCTCCGCGCCCGGTTTCGCTTTACCGCATTGCCTATTTTTTTGCTGGTGGTAATACCCAGGCGCATGCCACCGCGCCGGCGTTTGAATACATAGGTTACCAAACTGCCGTTCACATACCCCTTGCCCCGTGCATACGCACGGGAAAATTCCCCATTGCGTTTAAGGGTATCAAGGTTCATGCGGTTGCCTCCTTTGCCATATGAAAAAAGGCCACCGCGGTGGCCTATTTCTAAATCAGACGGCAAGTTTCTTTCTGCCCTTGGAACGGCGGGCGGCAATTACCTTCCGGCCACTTTTAGTCTTCATGCGGCTCAGAAAGCCGTGTTCACGGGTGCGCTGGCGTTTTTTGGGCTGCAGGGTCATTTTCATAGTTGTTTCCTCCAAATTCTGATCGCCCAACGGGCGTTTATATGCGATTTTTTGCTTTTTTTAAAAGCATAGCCTTGCAAATTAAAAGTATAACCTACCCTTGTTTTCGCTGTCAAGTCTTTAGCAAAAGAAATTCCCTTCTTTATGTGCTTTGAAAGAAAAACCTGGTCTATTTTTCATATTCCAGCTTAAAGTTTCCACCAAATAAATGGACAGTTTAATTTGGGGAAAATAATTTTCAACAATGCTTTAACCTTTGGTTGAAAACTGTTTTTAATTAAGTTTTTTTCTATCTAAAAATTGCTTTTTCAGGCCTTATTTTTTTCCTTTTCTTTTTTCCATTTGTTTTCTGCAAAACCCAAAAAGTTTTCAACCAAGTTATCAACACTGTGTTGAAAACTTTATTTTTTTCCCATACTGTTTTCTTTCAGACATTTTTTGGTGGAATGTGTCTGGGGAAAATAATTTTCTGCAACTTTAAAATACAGCTCACACAAAATCCAAATTTTTTTGTCTTTCAAAGCGATTATCCATTTTTTCCCTCGTCATATTCCTCTCTTTTAGTCTAACAGTAACAAAAGTATATAATACTTTATATAATAGCGTATTTTTGCTGGGTTTTCCATTGTAAAAAAGGGCAGTCTGTGATATAATGAACGAGAAAATCAAACTATGCAAATAACCAGTAATGGCCGGGCCCCACTCCCTTTTTAGGGTGCTTGTGCGCCCAGCCTTTTTGGGTTTGCAAAAAAGTTGCTGTGGCCGCAAGCGGCTTTATTGGCTTTACCAAAAACTTGTGTGCGGCCGGGAAATTTAAAACAGGCAAAACAAACGGGCTACGGCCCTGTTTTTTTCGCCCGGAAGGAGAGTTTTGATGATGGATTCCTTTGACGAGGTCTTTACCGCGGTCAAAGAATACTGTCGGGAACGGCTGGCGGAAGCCACCTACCGCGTATTTATCCAGGACCTTACCCCCCTGTCGTTTGAAGGAGGGGTAGTAACCATATCTGCCCGAACTGACTTTCTGAAAAAAATTGTTGATGAGCGTTACCAGCCGCTGATCAAGGACGGGTTTCGCACCCTTTTGGGGTTTGATGTAGACCTGGAATTTGTAGTACCAAAAGCAGCAGCTGCCGCTGCTGCCGAATCAGTTCCGGTACCGGCAGCGCCGGCGGGCAGCTACGCGTTTACCTTTGAAAATTTTATTGTGGGTTCCACCAACCGTTTCGCTCACGCGGCGGCTCAGGCTGTTGCTGCAAATCCTTCCGGTGCATATAACCCGCTGGTTATTTACGGCGATTCAGGGCTTGGCAAAACCCACCTGTTAAATGCCATTCGCATTGAAATCAGCCGAAATTTTCCCGACTACAACATTGTTTATGTGGACGGCGAAGCCTTTACAAACGAAATTATTTCTGCTATCCGCAACTCTTCTACTGCAGATTTTCACCAAAAATATCGGGCAGCGGATGTATTGTTTGTCGATGACATTCAATTTATAGCCGGCAAAGAGTCTACCCAGGAAGAATTTTTCCACACCTTCAATACATTGTATAACGCCGGCAAACAGATTGTACTAGCGACCGACCGGCCGCCCAAGGAGATTAAAAGCCTAGAAGACCGAATCCGCACCCGGATGGAATGGGGCCTTATTGCCGACATTCAGCCGCCCGATTTTGAAACCCGGGTTGCCATTATTCGCCGCAAGGCAGATCTTTTGGGGCTGGACATTTCAGACGAAGTGGCAGAGTACATTGCCAACAACCTGAAAAACAACATTCGCCAGCTGGAAGGCGCGGTTAAAAAGCTAAACGCCTACTACACACTGGAAGGAATTCCTCCGGTGGTGGGCGCGGCTCAAAACGCAATCAAAGATATTCTCAGCGAAAGCCAGCCGGTACCGGTTACCATTGAAAAAATTATCAGCGAAGTGGCCCGCACCTATAACATCTCCCCGGCAGACATTCGCAGCATGAAACGCTCTTCCAATGTGTCGGAAGCACGCCAAACCAGCATGTACGCCATACAGGAGATCACTGGTATGACCCGCCAGGAAATTGGCCGGGAATTCGGCGGTCGAGATCATTCCACCGTAGTGTACGCCATCAAACAGGTCAAAAAGCAGATGGAAAAGGACCCGCGTTACAAAGAAGTGGTGGAAGATATCATTAAAAATGCTCGCACCTAAAACTACTCTTTTTTTCAACAAAACTTTTCTTTTAAACCATTCACTTTTCAACACAAGGGTGGAAAATGACAAATCCATGTTGAAACCAACAGCTTTTCCACATGGAAACAAACACAGCCCAATCATCAATTTTTCCGATCATTACAAGGGGTCAGCTATTCTTTCCACAACTTAACAGCCCCTAATACTACTTCTGGTTTTAAAAGATTGTAACCTGACTAAAACAGCGTTTCTGCGCATTTTTGACCAAACAGGATGTGTAAAATCCAAGGAGGCGTTTTCATGAAGATTCAATGCGATAAACAGGCCTTATCTGAAGCAATCAGCGGCGTATCCAAAGCTGTTACGCAGCGCTCTAACTTTTCTGCACTGGAAGGCATTTTATTCCAGGCTGAACATGATAAGCTAACCCTTACCGGCTACGACCTGGAAATTGGCATTACCACCCAAATTGACGCACAGGTAAAAGATGAAGGCAGCGTTGTATTAAATGCGCGTTTAGTAGGCGATATGGTTCGCCGGCTACCGGCAGACCTTGTGGAAATTGAATGCGGAGACAACCTGTATACAACCATCAAAGGTGGGATTACCGAATACAACATTACCGGTATTTCGGCAAAAGAATATCCCGAACTTCCGGCAGCTGCCCTGCCCGGCGAAAACAAAGCCGATGTAACCGAAGCGCTTTCCATCAATGGGCAGATGCTGAAAGAGATGATTGAAACAACCATCTATGCAGTGAGCCAGGACGACAAAAAACCTGCGCAGAACGGCGAGAAATTTGTTCTGGAAGAGGATAAGCTCACATTGGTTGCACTGGATGGATTCCGGCTGGCAATCTGTGAGAGACCTGTCAAAGCCAAAATTCCCATTTCCATGGTGATTCCTGCCAGAACGCTCAATGAACTGGCGCGCCTTGTGGGAGATTCGGATGAAGATGTGAGCATAACGGTGAGCCGCCGCTATGTGGTATTCACAGTGAGAAGTTATTTGATCATTAGCAGATTACTGGATGACGCATTTTTAGATTACAAACGAACCTTAAATCCCAATCATGTAACCCGTGTTGTGGTGGATGTGCGCCAATTCTGCGACTGCATTGAGCGTGCCAGCCTTTTGATTACCGAACGGCTAAAAAACCCCCTGCGCATTACCTTCGGCGAACAGCTCACTGTCCGCTGCCAGACAGATTTGGGAAAGGTAATGGACTCCATTGACTGCCAGTTTGAAGGAGAGAACATGGAGGTCGGCTTTAATAACCGTTACCTTTTGGATGCGCTGCGCAATTCTGGCAGTGATAAAGTTGCGCTGGAATTGGCAGGACCACTGGCTCCGGTTAAGGTACTGCCGGTAGAAGGGACTGACTTTTTGTTTTTGGTTATGCCGGTGCGGTTTAAAAATGACTGACCGGACTTTTTAAAGATTACAGCATCAGCATAACAAAGGAAGGCCATTATGAAAAAAGAAAAGGTATCCATTCAAACCGAATTCATCAAGCTGGACTCCCTCTTAAAATATGCCAACCTGCTTGCCACCGGGGGCGAAGCAAAGCTTGCCATACAGGATGGCCTGGTAAAGGTAAACGGCGAAGTATGTACCATGCGAGGGAAAAAAATTCGTCCAGGGGATCAAATTGAAATAGAAGACTACCTGGTGGAGGTAACCAAAGCGTGATTTTGACCGAACACCGGGTGCAAAATTACCGCAATATTGTAAGCGCACAGTTTTCTCCGGACCCTGCCCTTACAGTAATCTGCGGAGCCAACGGCCAGGGGAAAACCAATCTTCTGGAAAGTATTTGGCTGGTTTGCGGCGCAAAAAGCTTTCGCCAAAGCAAAGATCAGGACCTTGTCCAAAAAGGAGAAGAATTTGCGCTGATAGAATCAACCGCACAGGATAAAACTGGGGAAAAACTGGAATTTCGAATTGCCATTGGCGGTGAAAATGCTTCCAAACATGGGCGTTACGCCAAGCTGAATGGAATGGAAATGGGCCGGGCCACAAACCTTGCCGGCCATTTTTTTGCAGTGGTGTTTGCTCCGGGGCATCTTTCTCTAGTAAAAGGCTCTCCAGAAGAGCGGCGCCGTTTTCTAGATGCTGCACTCTGCCAGCTTTACCCTCGTTACCGGGAACTTTACCGCCGATACCTGCACAGCCTTCGGCAAAAAAACGCACTTTTAAAGGATGCAGGCCATTTTGGAGGAGTCTGGCAGCTGTTGGACAGTTTTGACCAGCAGTTGGCTCAAGCTGGCAGCGAGCTGTGCTGTTTTCGGTATCAATACCTTCAGGGTCTTTTTGAAATTGCGCAAAATACCTATGCAGGTATTTCTTCCCAAAGTGAAAGCTGCCGTTTTCTTTATACTCCCACTGCCGATTCTGCCGACGCGATGATGCAGAAACTTTTTGATTCCCGTTCTGCGGATTTAAAAGCAGGTTTTTGCACTGTAGGTCCCCACCGGGAAGATATTCAAATAGAAATTGGAGGTACACAGGCCCGCAGCTTTGCAAGCCAGGGCCAGCAGCGCAGTGCGGTGCTTAGCCTTAAACTGGCCGAAGCCGCTATGATTGAACGCATCACCGGCGCAAGCCCGGCTATTTTGCTGGATGATGTGTTGAGCGAGCTGGATAAAGACAGACAGGCTTTTTTATTGGGAAACATTGAGGGGCGGCAGGTGTTTTTAACCAGTTGCGATGAAACCCTCGTCACAGGCAAAGCCGGAAGCGTGTACCGTATGGAAAAAGGTTGCCTTTTTCCGGCTTGACGGAGTTGACATAAAAGGAGAAAACAAAATGTATCTGCACCTCGGTACTGATGTGATTATTCGCACACGGGATATTTTGGGGATATTTGACCTGGATACCTCCACTATTTCGCCGCATACCCGGGCTTATCTGCGCAAGGCGGAACTGGAAGGAAGAGTGGTAAATGTAACCAGCGATCTTCCAAAAAGTTTTATTGTAACAGCCCAAAAGCGGCCGGTTATTTATATTTCTCAAATATCAGCCGGAACTTTAAAAAAGCGCAGCGGCTATATTGACGGAATTAAAAATATATAAAAATGTTCCTGCCCGTTTTGTAAAACAGGGTTTTTACACTGCATCGGGGACGAGGGGAAACAGCGGCAGTTAAAAAGGCGCGCCGCTGCTGCCCCTCTTTCCCGAGACAAAAAAGAAAGGACCATATTATGGCAGAAAATGAAAACAGAACCAACCACGAATATGACGCCAGCCAAATTCAGGTGTTGGAAGGTCTGGAGGCAGTGCGCAAACGGCCTGGTATGTATATTGGTTCTACCGGTCCGCGCGGGCTGCACCATCTGGTTTATGAAATTGTAGATAACTCGATTGATGAAGCTTTGGCCGGTTGGTGCGATCACATTGAAGTAAGTATCCTCAAGGGAGATATTATCCGCGTTACCGATAATGGCCGCGGTATTCCGGTGGATATCCAGCCAAAATTGGGAATTCCGGCCGTTACGGTGGTATTTACTGTGCTGCATGCCGGCGGCAAATTCGGCGGCGAAAATTCCGGCTACAAGGTGTCGGGTGGTCTGCATGGCGTGGGCGCCAGTGTGGTAAATGCCCTTTCCGAGTGGCTGGTTGTACAGGTGCGCAAAAATGGTATAGAGTACCGCCAAAGCTTCCACCGCGGCAAAGCCGACGGTGCACTGGAGAAAATTGGAACGGCTGAAACTACCGGCACAACGGTTACCTTTAAGCCGGATCCCCAAATGTTTGAAGAACTTGTTTTCGACTATGAAACATTGGAACGGCGTTTGCGTGAAGAGGCATTTTTAAATGCCGGGGTCCGCATTACCCTGACCGACGAGCGAGGTGACAAGCCCACTGGGGAAAGCATGTGCTACGCCGGCGGTATTGGCAGTTTTGTGGAGTATCTGCACCAGCGCCGCCAGCTGAATGTGCTGCACCCGAATGTGATTCATCTGAAAGGCCAGGGCCAGGGGGCTGTGGCCGAAGTGGCTTTGCAGTACAATGACAGCTATAATGAGCTGATCTTGTCCTTTGCCAATAATGTGCATACTCCGGACGGCGGTACTCACGAAGAGGGCTTTAAAAATGCCCTCACCCGGGTATTCAACGACTTTGGCCGTGAAAAAGGATATTTGAAGGAAAAAGACGAAAACCTTTCGGGCAGCGATGTACGGGAAGGCCTTACAGCGGTGATCAGCGTAAAATTGGCCGAAGCTCAGTTTGAAGGACAGACCAAAGCAAAGCTGGGAAACACCGAAATTCGTACCCTGGTCAGCGGTTTGGTTTACGACAAGCTGAAAGAATTTTTGGAAGAGAACCCGGCCGTAGCCAAAAATGTTTTTGAAAAGGCAACCATGGCTGCCCGTGCCCGGGAAGCGGCCAAAAAAGCAAGAGAGCTTGCCCGCCGCAAAAGCCCGCTGGACAGTGTGCGCATGCCGGAAAAACTTGCCGACTGTCATGAAAAAGACCCTTCCAAATGCGAACTGTTTATTGTGGAGGGCGATTCGGCCGGCGGAAGCGCCAAGCAAGGGCGCGACCCCAATACCCAGGCGATTCTTTCGCTGTGGGGTAAAATGCTGAATGTGGAAAAAGCCCGGGTGGATAAGGTGTATGGAAACGACAAGCTTACACCGGTTATTCTGGCACTGGGCTGTGGTATAGGGGAAGAATTGGATCTGTCCAAACTTCGCTACCACAAAATTTTTATTATGGCCGATGCGGATGTGGACGGCAGCCATATCTGCACGCTGATGCTGACCTTCTTCTTTAGATATATGCGGCCTTTGATTGAAAACGGTTATGTGTATGTAGCCCAGCCGCCGCTGTTTAAGGTACAAAAGGGCAATACCGTCAAATATGCTTATGATGACGCTGAAATGGCGCTTTTGTCCAAAGAAATGCCGGGTGCCCGGGTAAATCGGTATAAGGGCCTTGGTGAAATGAATCCGGAGCAGTTGTGGGAAACCACCATGAACCCGGATAACCGCGTTATTGTGCAGATTACGATTGAAGATGCCCAAAAGGCGGATGAGGCGTTTACCATTTTGATGGGTGATCAGGTGGAACCCCGGCGCCAGTTTATTGAGAAAAATGCCAAATATGCCACCTTGGATGTGTAACGAAAGGAGCCTTAAAAATGCAGGAAGAATATATTATGACCCCCGGCTCCGGCACAAAGGTGATTGTCAGGGATGTTCAAAAAGAGATTGAGACAGCCTTTTTGGATTATTCCATGTCGGTTATTGTTTCCCGTGCACTGCCGGATGTCCGCGACGGGCTGAAGCCTGTACACCGGCGTATCCTTTATACCATGCACGAGCGAGGAAACGACCCCAGTCACCCTTATCGCAAATCAGCCGATACGGTAGGTGCCGTGCTGGGCAGCTATCACCCGCATGGTGATGCTTCGGTTTATGACGCCATGGTCCGTCTTGCACAGGATTTTTCTCTGCGTTACCCGCTGGTGGACGGCCAGGGTAACTTTGGTAGTGTGGATGGAGACCCGGCTGCTGCTTACCGGTATACCGAAGCAAGGATGAGCAAAATTGCAACAGAAATGCTCACCGATATTGACAAAGAAACCATCGATTGGGCCCCAAACTTTGATGAAACCAAAAAGGAGCCCAGCGTATTGCCCAGCCGCTTTCCAAACCTTTTAGTAAACGGCAGCCAGGGCATTGCGGTGGGCATGGCTACCAATATTCCGCCTCACAATCTGCAAGAGGTGGTAGACGGCTGTGTAGCTTTAATTGACCACCCTGATCTGGAATTGGCCGGCTTAATGGAGTATATCAAAGGGCCGGACTTCCCCACTGCCGGTATTATTATGGGGCGCAGCGGTATTCGTGCAGCTTATGCTACCGGCCGCGGCAAAATTACACTGCGGGGCCGGGCCGAAATTGTAGAAAAGCCAAACGGCAAAAGTGAAATTATTATTACCGAAATTCCTTATATGGTCAATAAGGCCCGTATGATCAGCGATATTGCCGAACGGGTCAAAAATAAGCAGATCGACGGCATTGCAGATATTGTGGACGAGACAAACCGCAAGGGTATGCGGATTGTGATTGACCTGAAAAAGGATGCAAATGCCCAGGTTGTGCTGAACCGATTGTACCAGTATACCAAACTGCAGGATACAGTCGGGGTTATTATGCTGGCGCTGGACAACGGCATTCCCCGCATTATGACCTTAAAGGAGATGCTGGAAAAATATATCCGGTTCCAGGATGAGGTCATTCGCCGGCGCACTCAGTTTGATCTGAAAAAAGCCCAGGACCGAGCTCATATTCTGGAAGGGCTCAAGCGGGCTACGGATATTGTGGATGAAATTATTGCCACCATTCGCAGCTGTAAAGGCGGAAAGCCGGAAGCAAAAGCCGCCATTATGCAGGCGTTTGAGTTTGACGACCCGCAGGCAACCGCTATCGTAAATTTCCAGTTAGGTCAGTTGGCCGGACTTGAAATTTTAAAAATCGAAAACGAGCTGTCTGAGCTGAATGAAAAAATTGAAAATTGGGTAGCTTTGTTGGCGGATGATGCCAAAGTGTTGGCTTTGGTCAAACAGGAGCTTTTGGATATCCGCCAGAGATTCGGCGATGAGCGGCGAACCGAAATTGCGGCTGTTTCGGGAGAGGTAGATATTGAAGACCTGATTCCTGAAGAGGACTGCGTTTATACCTTGACCCATTACGGATATGTAAAACGCCAGCCTGCGGATGCATACCATACCCAGCGCCGCGGAGGCCGCGGTATTAGTGCACTTTCCCGCCGGGATGAAGATTTTGTGGAAGAACTATTTGTTGGTTCTACCCATGACTATATTTTGTTTGTCACTAATACGGGCAGAGTTTTCCGCATTAAGGGGTATGAGGTTCCGGAAGGAAGCCGCCAGTCCCGTGGGGGAAATATTGTCAATATTCTAGCTTTGGCTGAAGGCGAAAAGGTTACCAGTATGCTGAAGGTCAGCCGCGATAAAGATGCCAGTGGGTATTTGGTTATGATTACCCGCAATGGTACCATCAAGCGCACCAGCATGGCGGAATATCAAAATATCCGCAAAAGCGGTTTGATTGCCATTGGTTTGGAAGAGAACGATCAGTTGGCTTGGTCCCGCATTACCACCGGCAACGATCAGTTGATTGTTGCTACGCACAACGGTATGGCTATTCGGTTTGAAGAGACTGACCTGCGGCCTCTTTCCCGCACTGCCCACGGTGTTCGGGCTGTTATGTTGGAAAAAGACGATTATGTGGTGGGCATGTCAATTGTTCGCCCGGAAAGCGAGCTGCTCACCATTACAGAGAATGGTCAGGGACGCCGTACTCCGGTGGAAGATTATCGGGTTCAGTTCCGTGGCGGCAAGGGTATTCGCAACTATGACCTGGAAAAGGGTGCTGTAGCCGGCGTAAAGGTTGTGGATCCGGATGATGATATTATTTTGATTTCGAAGGATGGAGTTATCATCCGTATGCATGTAAGGGATATTAACAGCCAAAGCCGATATGCCAGCGGCGTAAGGGTTATGAGACTGGCTGAAGGTGATAAGGTTGTAACGGTGGCAAGAACCCCGCACGGAGCCAGTGAAGAGACAGAAGAAGATTTGGACCGTTCGGATGATTGTGCAGAAGCTACTGCCGAAGAATTGACTGACCAGCAAGCAGAGGATATGGGGCTGTAAGGTTTTTATCCAGGCAAATATATAGCCTGCCTTTCCTTTGTATTAGGTAAAAAATCCCGGGAATCTTTTAAAGATTCCCGGGATTTTTTGATTGAGAGGTTTGAAGAAGAAAAATGGCTATTGTTTTGCCTTAAAAAACTGCCCCGCTGCAGTTTTTAAAGTATGAGTGAAAAAGCTTAGTTTACCTTTTAAAAATTACCCTGTTGTAATTTATAATGGTATACGAGACATAAATGAATTTTTGCTAGTTTTAGAAGATGAATTAGAGTATTTTTTACTGTTGTACCCATCAAAGAGAATGGTATAAAACATTATGCTGTTTTAATAATTCTGTTTGGGACGGAACGAAGCACATTCGGTGTGTTCGCTGTTCTGTGCTTTCTGGCAGCCGCAGGAACAAATCTCAATGCGGTCCAACGCGCAGCAAGGTTCGCAGTCACAGTGGTTTGCACACTCATCAATGGTGCATTCAATGCTGTGGTTTGCATGGCTTTTATTCATAATAAAACACTCCTTCCAAAATAAAGCAGGCTGTAAACCTGGCGTTTTGCAGGCTATAAACAAAAAAGCCTACACACAAAGTATGGCGCGTTGCAGTAAAAATATACGCAAAGCAAAAAAACAAATATCGTATAAAAAACAAATGCTTTGTATTAATTGTATAGCTTTTCCAATAAAAAACCCCGTCAATACAGTTCTTTGTAATGACGGGGTTTGCATTTTTTATTGTTTTTTCCTGTGCATAGCAAAAAGGCTAATCAATATCATAGTGTTAATTGCAAATAATCCTGCCCACAAAACAAGATTGCTGTCATCGCCCGTTTGAGGAGTGCTTGCAACAGAAGATGAAGAAGAGTCAGAAACTGGAGTGGAAGGTGTCGTTTCGGCAACCTTAATGGTAAATTGTGCAGCTGCTGTTCCAGTTTTGAAAACGATGGCTAAAGAATGTTCCCCAGCAGACAAGGTTTTTAAGTAAGAGTTATTCAAGGTAATAATAGTACTGCCTTCTTTGACTGTGTAGTTGACAGGGGCAAGGTCTTTTCCGTCTACCTGTACTTTGATAAAATCCTAAAAAGCGGCATTGGATATGAAGGTTAGCTCATCGTTACTACCTTCTTGCCAGATACTATTTGCACCAGATGTTATAGAAGGTTTATAATTGGGATTGGCCGCACCGCAGACGGTTCACTTGCCGTTCTCATACTTGTGGCCGGTGGCCGGAATGTCAGCAAGCACCTTTGTCTGTGTCTCTGCCCAATCGGCCTCAAAGGTAGCCGTATAGGTGGTTTCGCCCATCTGGGTGCAGGTCGGTGCTTTGGTCTGTGCGCCTGTTACCGTTAAAGTGGCTGTTTCGGCATGAGTGCTGTCATTTTTGCAGGTACGGGTAGCAGTACAGGTGCTTCCGCCATCGCTCCATGTGTAAACCGCATCATTCCAATCGTGACCGATTTCACTGATAATCCACGAATCCTTTTCGATTTCGGTATCACCGTTGGCGTCGCTGAAGTATTTACCGCAGGTGTCGCAAGTCCAGTATTCTTCGTTTCCATTCACTATGCAGGTTGGTGCTTTATATTCGGTCTTTACCAAATTATGTTTTACCGTGAGAAGAGTGGCATCAATTGTTACTTCGTCTATACTGTTTTTCACAACACAACGGTATTGAATGCCGCTCATGTCCATTGTGGTTTTCCCTGTGGTATAGGTGGCGTTGGTTTCGCCTGCAATATCTGTCCAACTATTTCCGTTATCGGTGCTTTGCTGCCACTGATAGGACAACGGCTCGGTGCCGGTGACTTCCACGGTAAAGGTGGCAGTTTCATTTTCTTTTATTTCCACATCTTGTGGTTGGGTGGTAATAGTGGGGGCGATTTTGAGCGTGTCATTGCCGGTCGGTGTGCCTTCCAGCTTTCCGCCGCTCTCTACAGTGATTGTGCCATCGTTGGTCAAAGTTGTTCCCTCCGGCACGGTCAGGCTGGCGTCCTTTCCGATGGTCAGGGTTTCATCCGTACCGATCTCCAAGTCCTCCTGCAAGGTCACATCGCCGTACACGGTGCCGCTCTTGCTGTCAAAGACGATACCGCCGTTGCCATCGCTGCCTGCACCAACCTGAACACCCGTTCCCGAATTTCTAGTCATTATTCTACTGTTTCTTGTATCCACCACTGCGTTGTCGCTGACGGTCAGGCTGGAAGTGCCAGCATTGTTCGTGTCAGACCAATAATAGTAAATTCCGACATAACCATTGCCACCGGTGGTCAGGCTGCCATTATTTACCGTAATAGTAGAAGTGGATGATGCATCGGTACTAGAGATTAGATAAACTCCATACTGGGCAGGAGATGAAGCTGTAACATCCGCACTGTCGATATTCAGGTTCATATTCTTTGAACTACAAAGCGTAATTCCTGAATTACTCCCTTTCGGTTCGACATCTAAGCTGCCAGGACCCGCAATAGACAAGGAGACATCTCCAGTCGTGGACTCTACACGAATCCCGCCGGTTCCCGTTATGGTACTCGTTCCTTGGGATACTACTATTTTGAGAAAAACATCGGCAGTTTGACTAAAGGCAATCACGATACCGTCATAGGTGTAACCTTCTGCAACATTCACAGTTTGATTGTTAGTAATCTCCGCCTCATTTAGCGTAAGGGTGAAGGTGTCGGCGTCATAGGAAAACTGACCGTTGGCAGATTCTGTACCGTCAACCTTTGTCCAAGTTCCATTTTGGTTTTCATAGCAGCCGCTTTTTGTGATTTGCTGACCGCCTATAAACAGCTTAATTTCGCCGGTTCGCAAAGTTGGTGCTGTCAACAACAGAGCTGCACCGACACAAACCTTGTCCAGTTTGGCACCCTCCGCCGAGCAGACGGGGCAATCCGCATTGATTTCTTCCTCGGTGCAGAGGGTTTCACAGGTACATTCTTCCGGCTGTGCGTCGGACGGAGCCTCTGGGTTCCCGCTGTCCTGCGGGTTGCAGACCTCACAAACAAAGGTGCAGGGCGTTCCCTCTGTGGCGGGAACATAGCCGCAGGCTTCGTCGTGGGTGTGATTGCAGGCTTCCGGGTCAGTCAGCCCGCCTCAATTCTCGTCGTGTTCATGGGAACAAGAGATTTCCGCTGTCCCCTCGGTGTAGCCGCAGCTTTCGTCATGCTGGGTGTGGTGTTCACACAGCCCGCTTGTGCTTGTGACAATGCCGCTGTCCTGTACGCCTGCTTTGGTAAACGCCATCGTCGGCATCAGGGACACGATCATGCACAGGCTGACAACTGCTGCAAACAATCGCTTTTTCATTTTGTTTCCGCCTTTGTCTTTTCCTTACGGCAGGCGAAATGTCTTCACGCTCCCAATTGTGAGTTGGGAGTATGGCAATAGTAGCTGCAGGAACTACGGTACCTGCATTCATCGCCCCGAAAATTCGTTAAGTGGCTTTTATTATTTTTCTCAAACTCCGTATAACAAAAGAAAAAATTTGTATGGAGGAACCTCCATACAGAAGAGAGGCATGCCTCTCTTCTGTAATTTTCTATTCGCCGAAGCGTACAGTTTGTCCGGAATTTTTTTATTATATTATAAAATTTGCGGTTTAAAATCACCCGTTTTTAGGATAAAATGGGTATTTAAAACGCTAAAATTAGCATATTGTATGATAATTTTTACCAGATACTTTAAGTAGATTTGTTATGGCATTGGTTTTATTTAGCATTGTAAATTTTTTTGAAAACAGTGTCTCAAAGGTACTATAATAAATTGCGTTCTTATTACAAAAGGCTTTTAGATTATTTGCTGCAGCTTGAGAAAATGCATATATTATGGTATAATTTAACACATTGTATCCTATTTTTTAGTTTTATTTTTTATGTAAAATGGTATGAAATAATGAACTGAAAAACAGCTTAGTAAAGATAAAATTTAAGGAGATGTAGAACAGTATGAAATTGGGTATCGTGGGACTTCCCAATGTGGGAAAAAGTACCCTGTTTAATGCAATTACCAACGCGGGTGCCGGTGCAGCCAACTATCCGTTCTGTACCATTGAGCCCAATGTTGGGGTTGTGACGGTGCCGGATGTGCGGCTTGATAAATTGGCCGAAATGTATCACCCCAAAAAGTATACCCCTGCTACGATTGAATTTGTGGATATAGCGGGTTTGGTAAAGGGCGCTTCCAAGGGCGAAGGGCTGGGCAATAAGTTTTTATCCCATATTCGGGAGGTAGATGCCATCATTCATGTGGTGCGCAGCTTTGACTCTACCGACATTATTCATGTAGAAGGCAGTGTAGACCCTGCCCGCGATATTGAAACCATTGATACAGAGTTGATTTTGTCCGATATTGAGATTTGCGAACGGCGCAGGGATAAGGCTAAAAAAGCCATGAAAGGCGGCGATAAAGCCACTGCGGCTGAAGCGGCTTTTTTGGAACGGGTGCTTGCGCATCTTTCGGATGGAAAAAATGCGCGTACCATTGAACCCGAAAACGAAGAAGAACAGGCTATCTTAAACGATCTGCATCTTCTTTCCGCAAAACCTATTATTTATGCGGCAAATCTTTCGGAAGATGACCTTTTGTCCGGTATCGATCAAAATCCCTATTATCCGGTGGTTCAAAAAATAGCAGAGGCAGAAGGGTCTGGCTGCATGCCTATCTGTGCAAAAATCGAAGAGGATATTGCGGGCCTTTCCCCTGCCGAAAAGCGAGAATTTTTAGCGGAATTGGGGCTGGAATCTTCGGGTTTGGATAATTTAATTCGGGAAAGTTATGCTCTTTTGGGGCTTATCAGTTTCCTTACTGCTGGCGAACAGGAAGTCCGCGCCTGGACTATTAAAAAAGGCACGAAGGCTCCTCAGGCGGCTGGTAAAATCCATTCAGACTTTGAAAGAGGTTTTATTCGAGCCGAAATTGTTGCTTATGATGATTTGATGGCCTGCGGCAGTATGGCGGCAGCCCGGGAAAAAGGCTTGGTTCGCAGTGAAGGCAAAGACTATGTTATGAAAGACGGAGATGTGACCCTCTTCCGCTTTAATGTGTAAACCTATGCCGGCAGGCAGGCGTGCTGCCAACTGCCGGCATTCTGTTTTTATTATTTTGCTACAAATAGGAGATATATAATGTATAATACTATTGGTATTATGGGCGCTATGCCGGATGAAGTGGCAATTTTGGCCGAAAAGCTGGGCGGCGAAAAGCTTAAACATATGGCCGGGGTGGATTTTTACCAGGGGCAATTGTATGGGCACCAGGTTGTAGTTTGCTGTGCGGGCATGGGCAAGGTAAATGCGGCTGCAGCCTGCCAGCTGCTCATCAGCAGTTTTGGGGCCAATGCCATCATTTTTTCCGGCATTGCAGGCAATATGTCCAGCAAAATTGGCATTGGGGATGTAGTACTCAGCGACCATGTGGTTTATCATGATGCAGAGCTTTCTATGATCAGTCAGTGCTATCCTAATTTGACCGAATACACAGCAGATTCTCATCTTTTAAAAACTGCTGGGGAAGCCTGTCAGCAGCTGGGCGTGCGGTATTTGGTAGGAAAGGTTGCCACGGGCGATCGCTTTGTGGGTGACAGCGTTACCAAAAACCGAATTAAACAGCAGTGTGACCCGGCCTGTGTGGAAATGGAAGGTGCAGCGGTTGCCCATGTTGCGGCTAAGAATGATTGCCCCTTTTTAATTGTGCGGGCAATGAGCGATAACAGCGATGAAGCGGGTGCAGAGCTTTTGGTGGGAAAGGCGTTTGATATTCGGGAATATTGCAAAACAGCCAGTGCTATTACAGAAGAAATTATTCGCAGAGTATAAAAAGAAAAAGGGCAGGTTTTTTACCTGCCCTTTTTTGTGTTTTCTGATATTTATAAGAAAATTTTTGATCTGTTTTGTAAAAAGCACAATATATAGTTTTGAAACTATTTGCCGTTTTTCGTTTTTTGTGGTTATTCCGGCAGCGGAGAATATCCCATATAGTAGGAAAGTTCTTCTGCGTGGCGGCGTACCTGGCGGATCAGTTCATCCCGGTGAGCTTCACTTACCCGCGCCACCGGCGCAATAACCCCAATGGAAGCTACAACATTACCGCCTAAGCTAAAAATAGGTGCACCTACCCCAATGGCACCTTCAATATAATCTCCGTGAGAACAGGCAACCCCTTCCCTTCGAATTTCAGCCAAATTTTCCCGCAGTTCGGCGGGGGTGGGGCTGGTAACCGCGGTAGCAGGGGCCAATTTTACCTGAATATAGTTTTCAATAAATTCTTCTCCCTGGTAAGCCAAAAGTGCTTTGCGAATAGCGCCGCAATGTAAATCTACCGTAGAACCAAACTTTTCCACAACTTTTAAAATATTAGCGCCTTCCACTTTGTCCAGCACAAGGCCTTTATTCCCTGCCCGAATAATTAAAAAGGCATCTTCTCTGGTCTCACGGGAAAGATCTTCCAAAACAGGTCTGGCCAAATCCTGCAGTTTCAGGCTGCGGGCTGCAGCGGTTCCAAGGCTAATCAGTGCCGGACCCAAACGGTACAGATGGGTGCTTTCATCCTTGGTAATATAGTTGCGGGCACAGAAGGTTTGTAAAATGCGGTGAACTGTAGAGGGCGGCAGAGCCAGCCGTTCAGACAGTTCTGAAATGGAAAAATCGCGGTCGGGCGCTTTTAAAATCTCCAAAAGATCAATCGCGCGCATCAGGCTTTGGATCATGGCAGAAACCTCCACACTAAGGGGCGGAACTTCCGCCCAAAAGACCGGAACTTGGAATGGTTCAGAACCAATATACAGGTTTAAAGCATCAAATCATACCAACAGTATACCGCAAAATTCCATCATTCGCAACCGTTTTCACACTGTGGGAAAATATAGTCTCAATACGATATCTTTGTTTAGAAATTTGATTGTGCCTGCAAAATTATTTTTTGCTTTGGAAGATTAAATTGATGTTAATATAAATTAGCGCAACATGTTTACAGCAAATTTAAAAGGGATGGATTTATCAGCGGCTTTTCCTAATAGCCGGAATATGGTATCATCAAGAAAAGGGCCATATGGCTGAAGGGGGCAAACTAATGAAAGTTACTACATTGATTGAGAATGAAAATGCCGATCATCCCCAATTATTTTGTGAACATGGCCTTTCCATGCTGGTGGAAACGGGCGGTTTTTCTATTTTGTTCGATACTGGCGCTACCGGCCATTTTATGGATAATGCCAAAAAACTTGGCATAGATCTTTCTCATCTAAATGCAGTTGTTGTAAGCCATGGGCATTTTGATCATGCCGGAGGACTTGTTCGTCTGCTGCAGGAACTGGATGATTCGGTACCAGTATATGTGGGAGACGGCTTTTTGGAAGAAAAATATAAAAAAACACCGCAGGGATACCGTTATTTGGGAGTTCCCCCTTTGAAAAATCCGCAGCGGCTGCATCAGTTGGAAAAGACAACCAAGCTGAAGGATGGAATTTGGATTGTAAAAAATTTTACGAAAACCAACGAATTTGAAAAGCCGAATCCTTTGTTTGTAAAAAAACAAAAGGACGGTTGGCAGCTGGATTTGTTTTCGGATGAAATTGCGCTGGCAGTGCGCTGCCGGCAAGGGCTAGTGGTAATTGCAGGCTGTTCACATATCGGGATAGTAAATCTGCTGCGTTCGGTACAAGCCCAGCTTGCCATGCCTATTTTTGGTGTAATTGGTGGAAGCCATTTAGTGGAGGCAGACACTGCCCGCCTGAGCGCAACTTTAGATGCTTTCAAACAAATGGGAATACAGCGGTGTTGGCTTTCGCATTGCACGGGCCTGCCTGCTATGGAATTTTTGGAACAACAATTTGCCGGTAGCTTTTTTAAAAATCACACTGGCAACCAAATTGAAATTTTGGAATAAAGATTTTCTGCCGTTTCAAAAGTATGGGAATCATAAAAAAGGAGGCATACCATGCCAAAATATATTATGGCTCTGGATGCGGGTACCACATCAAACCGTTGTATTTTGTTTGATGAAGCGGGGCGTATGTGCAGTGTAGCGCAGCGGGAATTTACCCAATATTTCCCCAAACCCGGCTGGGTAGAACATGATGCCAATGAAATTTGGGCTACGCAGCTGAGTGTGGCGGTGGAAGCCATGCAAAAGGTAGGGGCAAGTGCGGCGGATATTGCAGCCATAGGAATTACCAACCAGCGCGAAACCACGATTGTGTGGGATAAAGTGACCGGTGAGCCGGTGGCACCGGCTATTGTATGGCAGTGCAGGCGTACCAGTGAATACTGTGACAGTTTAAAAGCACAGGGTTTTACCGAACGGTTCAGATCCAAGACGGGACTTGTAATTGATGCCTACTTTTCCGCCACAAAATTGCGCTGGATATTGGAAAATGTACCCGGTGTTCGTCAGCGGGCTATGCAGGGAGAACTGTATTTTGGAACGGTGGAAAGCTGGCTTATTTGGAAACTCACCGGTGGAAGTGTACATGTTACGGATTATTCCAATGCATCCCGTACCATGTTGTTCAATATTAATACGCTTACTTGGGATGAGGAAATTTTAAAACAGCTGGATATTCCTGCTTGCATGCTCCCTACCCCTATGCCCTCCAGCTGCATTTATGGTATGACAGATCCTCATTTTTTGGGCGGTTCTATTCCCATTGCAGGCGCTGCAGGTGACCAGCAGGCAGCGCTGTTCGGTCAAACCTGCTTCGAACCAGGCCAAGCAAAAAATACTTATGGAACCGGCTGTTTTTTATTGATGAATACTGGTACACAGCCAGTTTTTTCAAAAAATGGTTTGGTTACCACCATTGCCTGGGGGCTAAATGGCCAGGTGAACTATGCGCTGGAAGGTTCTATTTTTGTGGCAGGGGCAGCTATTCAATGGCTACGGGATGAACTGAAACTGATTGAGTCGGCAGCAGATTCCGAACAGATGGCCCTGCAGGTGCCGGATACAAACGGCTGTTATGTGGTGCCTGCCTTTACTGGTTTGGGCGCGCCCTATTGGGACCAGTATGCAAGAGGAACTATTGTAGGGCTTACGCGGGGCTGTAATCGGCACCATATTGTGCGGGCTACCTTGGACAGTCTTGCTTACCAGGTAAATGATGTGCTTAGTGCCATGCGGGCGGACTCTCAAATTCAGCTAACCGCTTTAAAGGTGGACGGCGGAGCAGCCGCTAATAATTATTTAATGCAGGCACAGGCAGATATCAGCGGTGCGCCGGTAGTTCGGCCTACCTGTGTGGAAACCACAGCCATGGGGGCAGCTTATTTGGCGGGGCTTGCAGTGGGATACTGGAAAAACCAGAAAGATGTGGTAAAAAACTGGGCGGTGGATAGAACCTTCCAGCCTTCTATTTCCGAAAAAGAGCGCGAGCAGCGTAATAAAGGTTGGAAAAAAGCAGTAAAATGCAGTTTTGATTGGGCAAAAGAAGAATAATTTTGTAAAAAAGGCTTTAAAACCGGCCCAGCGCAGTATTTTGAGTGCTCATTTAAAGGAGAGACAGAATGTATGATGTTTTGATTATTGGTGCGGGGGTAGTAGGCTGTGCGGTTGCGCGGTATCTTTCTGGGTATACCGGTTCCATTTGCGTATTGGAAAAGGAAGAAGATGTCTGCTGTGGTACCTCGAAAGCAAACAGTGCAATTGTTCACGCTGGATTTGACGCACCGGCCGGCAGTAAAAAAGCCAAGTATAATGTAGCAGGCAGTCAAATAATGCCGCAGCTTGCCCGCCGTTTGCAGGTTCCCTACCGTCAGATTGGCAGCTTGGTAGTTTGCCAAAAAGAGGAAAATTTGCCCAAACTGCGCGAACTGGCAGCAAATGGCGCCAAAAACGGGGTGGAAGGCCTTAAAATAATTGGTTCTGAGCATCTTGCCCAAATGGAGCCGGCACTTGCTTTTGCGGCAGGTGCGCTTTGGGCGCCCACAGGTGGTATTATCTGTCCGTTTGAACTGACCATTGCTCTGGCGGAAAACGCCTGCGCAAACGGTGTGGAGTTTTTCTTTGATACTGTTGTAAATAACATTAAAAGAAACGGAAAGGTCTGGCAGGTCGAAACATCAGCCGGCCAATTTGAGGCAAAATGCGTTGTAAATGCGGCTGGTGTTTATGCAGATCAGATTCATAATCTGGTATCTCAAAAAACTTTATCCATTACCCCGCGCCGGGGAGAATATTTTTTATTGGATCACTCTGCCGGTCAATTGGTTCGGCATACTGTTTTTGGAATGCCAAGTGAAAAAGGAAAAGGCGTATTGATTAGCCCTACTGTGCACGGCAATTTAATTGTGGGACCAAACGCGCAGGATCTTTTGAATCGCCAGGATACGGCTACTACACCTTATGGACTGGACGAAGTTTCCGAAAAAGCAAAAATGTTTTTGCCGGATCTGCCGCTTGGGCAAACCATTACCTGTTTTGCAGGGCTGCGTGCACATGAATTGGGACAGGATTTTGTGGTAGGACCAGTAGAAGATGCGCCTGGCTTTTTTGATTGTGCAGGGATAGAATCTCCAGGTTTAAGCGCTGCGCCTGCCATTGGGCAGCGGATTGCCGGCATGGTAGCCGATACCTTGGGGTTAGCAGCTCGGCCGGATTGGCAGCCGGACCGTGCAGCTATACCAAACCCGCGGGCTATGAGCTGGGAGCAGCGTGCACAGCTGATTGAACAAAATGCTGCTTATGGCCGGGTAATTTGCCGCTGTGAGGGAATTACCGAAGGCGAAATTGTGGAGGCAATTTGCCGCAAACCAGGTGCACGCAGCCTGGACGGGGTGAAACGGCGTACCCGTGCAGGGATGGGACGCTGCCAAAGCGGTTTTTGCGGCCCAAAGGTACAGGAAATTTTAGCCCGACAGCTTAATATCGCACAAGAAGCTGTTACCAAAAATGGCAAAGGTTCTTTTTTGGTAACAGGGCAGGTGAAAAAGTAAAAGCTTTTTCACCTACAACTAAAGTTTCTTTTATAAAGGCAAGCAGAGGGAGAAATGCCAAAATAATTTATTTGGAGCCGTAAAATATACTGCAAAATAAAATTTTTTGCAGCAGTTATTTTGGCGGTCCTTTCAATGCTTTTTTCAAACACAATAAAAAACGACCGCCGGACGAGGCGGTCGTTTTTTATTGTGCTAGTACATTGGAGGGTCCTCAAAACTTCTTATGATTCAAATCCAATTGGAATTTACTGCGGCGCCCGCCACAATTATTACGAACCCATTGGTGGATCCCTTCCGTTTCAAAGACTTTCAGCCTTACTGACTATTCTAAAACCAAATCTTCCTACATTCAGAACCAGAATCCGACCAGATTGTGCTTGCATAATTCTTCCAAAATACTCTGTTTTACCAGATAGCGGTTTTAAAACCACTTTTCAGAAAAATTCTATTTGCTTTTTGCCTTTTTTGCTTTTTGCCTTTAATCTATCACGAACCCTTCCGTTTCTGCCAACCGGCCAACCAACCGCAATAACCCTTTCCCCCACTTGTTTTCACAAGCTGTCAGACTTTTGCATCTAACCGGAAACGATCCGATTACTTAACCCGTTTTACCCAGAACCCTGCGTTTGTGATAAACTTTCGGCCTTTAAGCTATATTTTCTACCATTTTCCGCTTCTACAGAACCGCTTTGGCTAATTGCTCAAACAGTCCAGCGAAAAGGTAATAAACTCAACCTGTACATCGGCGGAATCCTCCTGCCAAAAGGTTTTGCTGAATAGCTTTCTTGACCGCTTAGCTGATATTCAAACCCTATCCTGCAGTTTCCTGCGTTCGGGGATTTTTGATCAGCTTAATTCATTAAAACTTGTGCATTGGCGGAACCCTCATTTTTTAAGGTGTTACCCAATGATTTTTCTGACCAAATGATCCATTCCCCTCTGCCGTTTTATCGGCAATAAGCTTTCGCTTTTTACAGGAAAGACCGGTCAAATTTACTAATACATTGGCGGAATCCTCAATTTCAGGTGTTTTGCCAATGGTCTTGTGACCATTCTCCTATCTATATTAAAATGTTCTGCTTTTTGCAGAGCAACCGGTGAATCTTCCAAAGCCTGGCGGTTCTTTTTGCACCTTTTGTGCTGCGTTGTAAGAAACGAACTTATCCGCTGCTATCGGGTTTACCGCTGCTCTGCGGCATAGTGACCCGGTTCCCCGTGGTCCGCACGCTCAAACATGTTCACCGGAATCACCCCTTTCTGTTAAGTCAAAACCGTTACTTGGACCCGGCCATTGCCCCCAGAACTTTCTTCTGGAGGGACTTACCTGCGGCTTCTGCCAGCCGGTTGCCCTTTAACTGTTCCTTTTGTTTAATTCCATTATATCCAATAGGACAGTAAAAATCTATATGTGATGTGCATAGAGATTTTATATTGTAATTGTACATAAATTATATTTATAGAGAAAATGTTAATAGTTTTTATACAATAATTCTAAAAAATAAATTTAAAATATTGCAAAATTTAATACCAATTTTATAAAATGTATCAAACATAAAATGAATTTTTAAATGTCCTTGCCCTGTTTTATAAAATATGGTACCATTTGGCTGAACGGAGGGAATGGAAATGTTTGAACCTATGATTCGAAAAAAGCAGCAGATGGAGTTAAACGAAGCAAGCGCCCTTTTGCAAACCGAAAATACAGGTGTGCTTTCGGTTTTGACAGAGCAGGGCTATCCATATGGTGTACCGGTAAATTATGCTTGGAAGGACAGCGTTATCTATTTTCACAGCGGTAAACAGGGGCTTAAGGTGCGGTGCATGCAAAAAAATAATCAGGTCTGCTTTACGGTAATAGGGCAGGACCAGGTTGTAGGGGAAGAATTAACCACCTATTATACCAGCGTAGTGGTGTTTGGCAAGGTGCGCCTTGCCGAGGGGGCAGAACGCACAAAAGGACTGATGGCGCTGTGTGAAAAATATTCTTCCATGCTTGATTTTGAGATTCGAAAGCAAAAATGTGAATCAAATCGCACGGCAAACCTCTATGTAATTGAACCGGTACAGATAACCGGCAAAAAAGCGTTGGAACTGGTTTCAGAATAAAATGCAGCAAAGGGCGAAAGTCCTTTATACCAAATCATCTGTTTTTATCTATTGATACATCAAAAAGACCTGGCTGTATAGCCAGGTCTTTTTTAACAGCTGCGGCAAAGGAACAAAGACATTACGGGAAACGGAACCCAACCTGCTCGAAATATCGGCGGGGAAATTCCATGCGGCAGGTTTTGGCGGGGTCCACCATCTGGCAGATCCGCACATCTCCCACCAGGCTTAAAAGAGAACCGGCGGTGTGTTCATCCAGCCCGGCAGTGTCGCTTAAAAGCTGGTGCATAGCCATAACAGCGTCGTTGGCGGCTTGGTCCAGTGTGGGGGCCGAAGCAATCGCTATAGCTTTTTCGGGGGTTAAAAGAAATGGGGTGGGCAGCGGCGACCATTTAATGACCTGAATCCGCACCGTTACGCGGCCGGCAATCTCCGCACCGCATACGGCAACCTCACCATCTCCCATAACGGCATGCAGATCTCCCATGGCAAGCAAGGCACCTGGAACATAAACCGGCAGGTACAGTACTGTACCTGCGCCGATTTGGTTGCAATCCATATTGCCGCCATGGGCGCCCGGGGTACCGGTGGGAACAGCCTCGCCTGCCGGTGCGGTGCCAATTACCCCAATCATTGGCCGAACGGGTACAGACCAAAAACCGCTCAGGGTCAGCCGGCCGTTTTCTACCGGTAAAAGGCGTGTTGCTTCATCAGTAAGTGCTGCACCGGTTACTCCTTCTCCCGGTGCGTCCGCCATAACACCCCGGTCAGCAATTTCAATGGAAAGAATTTCTACCTTCAATTGGTCGCCGGGCATGGCCCCTTCCACATACAATGGGCCGGTGGCTGGGTTAATGGCAGCCCAGTCGATGGCGCCCATCTTTTGGCTTTCGTCGGTCAGCTGGCCGCCAAAACAGTCTTCTGTTTCAAACACGACAAGTTCCCCTGGCTGAACTTTGGCAGCAGGGGGATTTTTTTCGTCCATAGCATAGACAGCATGGTCTCGGGTGATGGTCAGCATGGCGAACCCTCCTTTTTAGAACGGTGGCTGCCCACTTTTTTTGCAATAAACCGGCAGCCAGAATATGAACCACAGTACCATTACTATACCTGTTTTATAAGCCTAAAGCAAGATTTAGGCAAAAAACAGGCGTTTTGTTTTGGCTGCGCTGTTTTCATAGCAAATGCCCATCCAGAATCGGCAAACTTTTACCGAAAATGAGGCTGGAACAAACCAACCGGTTCCGTTGTTGCATAAATGAAACGGCCAAAACAAAAAAGTACAAAACGCATTTTTAGCAGGGGCCAAAATTTTGCTAAGCTTTTTGGGTTTCGTTACAGGTTTGCAGTCAGCCTTGCTGAAAGCAAACAGAAAAACTGTTTAAACTTTCCGTTTCAAAATACTTTTGGCCTGCTCGGCGTTGGCAGGCCATTCAAAAAGTACGCTAATCCCCTGCTTTTTTGCTTGTTCTAACAGGTTTTGGTTCGCTTCGTTCAATGGTCCAAACTGACGGCAGCAACATACCAAAACCTGACAGCCTGAAAGCAGCTGCTGGGCACGGTGCAAAGCTTCGCGGCCTATGGGATAAAAGGCCTTTTCTGTTACCAATGCGCAGGAAAGGGCTTTAGCAACCGGAAGTTCCAGGTCGTTTTCCCCCAAAACACCGGCGGCAAAGGGAATTCCCTGCCGCTGCAATCTGCGGTAGATGGGAATGCCGCTTCCGGCACCCCCTACAACAAACACCTGTGCCGGGCCGCTGGATGCTTCCAGCTCAACACATCCAAACAGGCTGTTGTAGCTGCCGCGTTCCAATTGGTAAAGCGATGCAATGTAATCTTGTGTAAAAACCTCTTCGGGACTGCCATATCGGTCTGGCCTGCCATCGGCTGTAATGCACAATACCCGGTCAGAAATTTTTTGTGCTAAGTCCAGTTCGTGCAAGCTCATTACGACTGCCAGCTTTTGTTCCTCTACCAGCTGTTTTAATATAAAAAGCAGTTCCAATTTGTGGCGAATATCCAAAAAAGAAGTGGGCTCGTCTAACACCAATACCTGTGGCTGCTGGCAGATGGCACGCGCCAGTAAAATTCGCTGGCGCTGTCCGTCGCTGATTCGGTTAAAGTCCCGGCCGGACAGATCAGAAGCACCCACTAGTTCCAGCGCCCGGTCCACCTGAAGCCAGTCCTCTTTGCTCAGAATACCAAGCCGGCCGGTATACGGGTAGCGGCCGGCGCTTACAACCTCCCGGCAGCTGGTAAGTTCGGTGCGCAGCCGCCCGGTTAACAAAACCGAAAGGCGTTTTGCAGCCTGCTGCTCGGTCAGGCTAAAAAGCTGTTCTCCGGCAAGCCATACCGTTCCTCGAACCGGTAAAAGCTGCCGTGCAATGGTCTTCAAAAGGGTGGATTTTCCGGCTCCGTTGGGGCCGATTAAGGTGAGAATCTGCCCGGGCAATGCTTCAAAACTTACCGGTTCGGTTACCGGGCGGCCAGCATACCCGGCAGCCAGGTTTTGGGATAAAAGAATTTGGTTTTCGCTGTTTTTCACACAGCCTCACCCCCATTTCGGTTGGCTTGGCGCCGCAGCATAATCCATATAACCACCGGCGCGCCAAACACTGCGGTAACCGAGCCTATGGAAAGCTCGGTAGGAGCAAATAAGGTGCGGGCAATCAGGTCACATGCAAGGCAGAAAGCGGCGCCGCCCAAAAAGCAGGCCGGCAGAATGCAAAGAGGTTTGGCTGTTTTGAACAGACTTTTAACCAGGTGGGGTACGGCTATACCCACAAACGAAACGGGGCCGGCAAACGCAGTAACACAGGCTGAAAGCAAGCTCGAAAAAAGCACCAGCTGCAGCCGGAACAAACGAATATGAACCCCCACACTGGCGGCATAGCTTTCCCCCAACTGATAGGCAGACATAGGCTTTGCAAGAAAGATAGTACAAAATAGGGATACTCCTGTTACTGCCGATAAAACCGCTAAATTCTGCCAGCTTATGCCGGAAAAGCTGCCCATTGACCAGTTATGCAGATTTACAATATTGGAATCATCAGCAAAGGTGACCAGAATATCGGTAATAGCGGAACAGATATAGCCCACCATAACGCCCGCTACCACCAAAAGAGACATTTTTTTTACCCGACCGGATACCGCCAAAATGAACCCCATTACCACAAGAGAACCGATAAAAGCTGCTGCAATTAAAGCGGCGGAACCCAAAACAAGACCGCGGGACAAAGCTCCGATCATAACCAGGGCAACCACTAGTTTGGCTCCGGAAGAGATTCCCAGTACAAATGGGCCTGCAATGGGATTTTGAAAGAAGGTTTGGAGCAAAAAACCCGATACGGAAAGTGCGCCTCCCAAAACCAAAGCAGCCAAGGCACGCGGAAGGCGAATGTTCCAAATAATTTGAGAGGCGGTGTCACTTCCTGCCCCTTGTACCAAAATATTTAGCACCTGGCCGACGGAAACATCAACACTGCCCTGCAAAACATTAGCAGCTGTAAGCAGTGCAGTAAGCAGAATAAGCGCGGCAAAGCAGATTGCTTGTCGCAGTACAGAGCGGTGGTTCATAGATGGGGGTCCTTTCCAAACCAACAAAAGGCTAATAAAACAAAACGCTTTTTATTTTGTGAAAATGCCCCGGCAAAGGGCCGGGGCAAACATAAAAAATGAAACGGGCAAAAGCAGCATCCTTTTTAACAGGCTGGCTTGGTGCGGCTTTTCACCCAACATCAAACTTTATAGGCACAAAGCACCTGGTAAAAAACAAAAAGAAACTTTTAATCGGTTTATTGGGCTGGCACCAAAAACAATTGTTCGCGCTGTTCAGCAAAATCGCGCTACTGCAGCCGGTAGAGGTAATGAAGCTGATCCACATCATCTGCCTGGCCGGTTACAATGGCATGGATATCCTCTACGAGGTCGCATATTCCCGTTGTCTGCTGAAACACATTATGACCGGTACACCACACATTTCCGGTTTGTACAGCCTTAAATTCCTGCATTAGTTCGCTTTTTTCCAAAAGATCAGAAAGAGTCTGCATCTCGCCGTCAATGGCGCTGTTGTAGATGAGGTAATCTGCATCTCTAGCAGCGGCAAAGAAGGCTTCCATCTGCATATTCATGGTGGAAAGGGCATTGTCTGCCCCTTGCAGGTTATCCGGCAGGTAGTGCCCGCCCGCCAGCTCAATCATGCGGCATACATAGTCCTGCGGCTTTCTCACCGTTACCGATCCGTTGGAACCAATATAGAAGAAAGCTACGGTTCCACCGTCAGCCGGTTCAGAGCAGATTTGCGAAAGGCGTTCGGCCTGGCTGGAAAAGAATGCTTCTGCCTCTTCGTATTTGCCGCATAAAAGCCCATAAAGCTTAATCCATTCCATTCGGCCAAGAGGATCCTTCTCATAGCTGGAACGCTCTACCATAACCGGTATTCCCAAACTTTCCAGCTGTTCCTTGGTTTCCGGGCTGTGGTAAATCATGGTGGATTCAATGGCCAGATTACACCCCTGCGACAAAACCAATTCGTAATCCGGGGCACTGTATTTGCCGGCATAAAGTAAACTTCCGTCATCCAACGCTTCCAAAACTTCCTCAATGGCCCAGTTGGACGGAGTTGTGCTGGTGAAACGAATGCGGGAAAGCTCATCTAATTGGCGAAACAGATCCATAGCACTGGAAGCTGCCAAATAAATGTTTTCCACCGGCTGTTGGATAACCGTGATTTCTGCCGGCAATCCGTCCGGGGCATTTTCCCCTTCCGGCACCAGCAGGTATTGGTCAGTATCTGCAATGGTAATCAGGCTGAAGCCGTCCTCATAATAGTCCACCGAAAATTGGGTGGCATGGGAAAGTTCCATACTGCCGCAGGCAGTTTGTTGTGCCCAGGTTTTAGAGGAAGTTTCACCGGCACAGCCGGTAAACAGCAGGGTAAATGCCATAGCCGATACGGCTAACAATTGTTTGCTGTACTTTTTCATACGGCAGGCTGAATGGTGGCCGAGTCGAATATCAAGGTATATTCGATCTCGTGGGGAACACTCATAGCTATGGTATCAGCTACGACGGGTATTTCAGAGTCAAACCATAAAACAGGAATGATAAAACTGGAATTTCCCTCTTGGTCGGACAGTTCATACCGCTCACCACCCACTAACATGTAGTCGTAGTTGGGGCTGCTCCAGTCAAGCTGTACGGTGTACAAACCATTCTTTATGGTAAGCATGGCAGGAGAATCCACACTGGAGCGCCCGCTGCCCCCCGAAAGGGATACCTCTACCGTGTAGCTGCCGTCAGCAAGGTTAAGGCTTTCGCAGCTGGTGCCCTGCGGCTGTGCAAAAGCTTCGGCAGGCAAAGAAGAGGAAGAGAACACCAGGGTTCTGTCATACCATTGTTCTTTGTTTTTGCTGAAAGCGGCACAGTTCAGCTCACTGTCCAGCGCCTGTACCGGGAAGGTAAAGGTATGCAGTCCGTCAGAAGTTTCTTCAAACGGAATATAAGTATCTTGGCTGGCATTGGCGGCTTCTTCGCCGGTACCAGGGTAGATGTATAAATACCCTGTTCCGCTCATGGTCATTACGGCGGTCATCTGGCCGTCTGCCACTGTAAGCTGGCATTCCAGAACATGGAACATGGAGGAGCTGGAAGAGACATCAATCGCATAAGTGCCATCCAAAATACTATCGCCCGTAATGGGGGCCTTGCTTTCTGCAGCCTGGCAGGAAGAATCTACAGCATTACTTTCGCTGGAAGTACTGGGCTGGGAAGAAACCGCCGTGCTGGAAGCAGATAAAGCAGAATTTGCCGTGTTGGAACAGCCGGCCAATGCTGTGCAGACAAAAAGTGCACAGAAAATCAGAGAAAAAATTCGTTTCATAAAAATCCTCCACACAGAATAAAAAATGCATTTGGTTGTTCATTTTGGGTTTAAAATGGTTCTTAACCCTTTGTAGTGTAAAATAAGAAATCCATTATGTAAGCTGGGAAAAAGCTGTCTGGGCATGTGCAACATACATTTGCTGTACTTCTTTCAGCTCCCCTAAGCCGACCATTACACATTCCACCTGGTAGCCGGCAGCTTCAAACTGGCTTTTCCAGCTGTCTGGGTCGTCACCGGCCATGTCGTTTGTGGCATGGTCTCCGGCAACCACCATAAGCGGCTGCAAAACAATGTGGTTGTATGCTGGGCTTTTTTGTATACAGGCTAATACATCTTCAAAACAGGGGTCAGCTTCTACGGTACCTACATAACAGTTATCGTAGCCCAATTCAATAAACTGCTGCTGCAGTTGGGTGTATACCTGGTTGGATTCTGCCTCGGTGCCATGCCCCATAAAGCAGATAGCAGTATTGGGGTCATGGTACACAGCAGTAGAATTGTAAAGTGCTTGAGCCAATGTGGAAAAATCTTGCTCATCGGTTAAAAGAGGGGTGCCCACAGCAAGTTCTTCAAAAGAATCAGCATACCGTGCCAAAGTGTCTAATAATTCCTCATATTCCAGCCCTGCCATTAAATGGGTGGGCTGTACCACCAGCTTTTTCACCTGGTTATTGACTGCCCGGTCCAGGGCTTTTTCTATATTGTCAATCTCTATTTGGTCTCGCTCGGCCAACCTGTTAATAATGGTTTCGCTGGTAAAAGCACGGCGGACCGACGCTTCTGGAAATGCATTTTCCATGGCCTTTTCAATAGCGCCGATGGTTTTTATGCGGCTGGTATTGTAGCTGGTGCCGAAACTTACGACCAAAAGCTCGGTCGATCCAATATCATCCTGGTTTAAAGGATTATCAGACAGAGAGAGGTCTTGGTTTTCCGGCTGAAAGGAAGAAGACTGTGGAAGGGAGGATGCTTGGGAAGAGGCAGAGCCGGCACAGCCTGCCATACAAGCCGCTGTTAGGGTTAATGCGGTAAAAACTGCAAAAAACCGTTTCATAAAGCCCTCCTGGTTAAAAGTGTTCTTACATAAACTGCCGGTACTTTTATTTATTTCCAGACCAACGAAAAGCGTTAAGCGGCTATAAAAACTTTGTGCACCAGGTATGGCATTTTTCATGCCCTTTTGCCAGTCCCTTACAAGCAGGCTTTTAGCAAAAGACAAAAAAACCCTTTGCCAAGCGAGCAAAGGGCAACAGAACCAGGCGCTTTAAGCGCCTGGTACGGTACGACCAAGAACTCGTGATCCGGAACTTTATGTTCCTGTACCAACAAACGGCAGGTTTCCTGGCTTAAGGATCTACACAAATGGCACAACCTTCCCGGCAAAAGCCAGTGGCGCCGCAACTGCGGCCATGCCATTTGTTCCCCTATTACAGTGACGAGATCGCACAGGATTTTCACCTGTTTCCCTTTTAACCACCCAGCCAACATAGACGGGTGGCACCGTTTGCTTTTATGCAGTTTTAAAAAGCGGTTTTAAATCCGCTATATGCTGCATTATAGCATGGCCGCAGGTTGAATGCAACCAGTTTGAAAATAGTCTGCAGCTAAAAAATAGATACTTGTAAAGGCTTTTGAAAAAGCGAAAGCCTCAAATTTCCCAAACCTGTTTTTGGTTTGTAATAGACAGAAAAATGGCTGGAACGAGTAAATCCATTACGGGTTTTGTTGTTGAAAATCAAAAATTTGTTAAAAAAGCAGGCCGGTTTAAAACCGGCCTGCTTTTAAAAACAGTTTACCTTGTAATATGATATATTCCAAATTTTAGGAAAGGTCAAATCAACCCTTGAACCAAAATTACCAAAATCAACACGGGCAATACAAATTGGAAATACCGTTTGAAAATACGGGGCATGTGTACCCCTTGGCCTTTGTTGGCTTCAGCTAAATATTTATCAAAGCCCCAGCCCCAGCGAGAGGTACAGAACAACAGATAAACCAGCGAACCCAAAGGCAAAAGCAGGTTGCTCACCAGGAAGTCCTCGCTATCCAGCACATCCCGACCGCCGATCAGGCGCAGGTCGCTCCAAATGTTGTAGCCTAATACACAGGGCAGGCTTGCGAACAGCAAAAACAAGCAATTGATAATAGTGGCCTTTTTGCGGCTCCAGCCGAAGTTATCAATGCAGCTGGAAAGAAGGTTCTCAAACACAGCGAGCACGGTGGTAAAGCTGGCAAAGGTCATAAACAGGAAGAACAAAGTGCCCCAAATTTGCCCACCAGGCATATTAATAAATACCTGAGGCAGGGTGATGAAGATCAAAGAAGGGCCGGAATCCGGCTGAATGCCAAAAGAGAAGCAGGCCGGGAAAATAATAAGACCAGAGGTAATAGCCACAAAGGTATCCAACCCGCAGATCCGAACCGCTTCGCCGGTAAGAGTGTGTTCATCACTCATATAACTGCCGAAAATTTCCATAGCAGCAATGCCCAGGCTAAGGGTAAAGAAGGATTGGTTCATGGCTGCAGTGATAACCTTGCCCAGCCCCACATCACTGGCATGGGAAAAATCGGGCAGCAGATAAAACTTAAGCCCTTCGCTGGAACCGGGCAGCAAAATGCTGTTTACGGTCAGAACGACAATCAACAGTAAAAGCGCGCCCATCATGTATTTGGTAATTCGCTCAAGGCCGCTCTGTAAGCCCAAGCTGCAGATCAAAAAACCAGCCAGAACCGTGACGGCCATCCAACCGGCCATTTCGCCAGGCGAAGCCAGCATGGCGGCAAACACATCAGCAGTTTGGCTGCCAGCAACACCTTCAAAGCCGCCAGTTAAAAATTTAAAAAAGTAGCCCATCATCCATCCGGAAACGGTGGTGTAATACATCATAAGCAGGTAGCAGCCTGCCAGGCAGAACCAGCCGTGAATATGCCAACGGCTGCCCGGTTTTTCCAAAGTTTTGTAGGCTTTTACAGCGCTTTTGCGGCTGGCACGGCCCACAGCTAACTCCATGGTTAAAACCGGAACACCCATAATGAGCAAAAATAAAAGATAGAACAGCACAAATACGCCGCCGCCGTTTTGTCCCGCTACATAGGGGAACTTCCACACATTGCCAATGCCGATGGCACAGCCGGCACTGACCAGCAAAAAGCCAAGCCGACTGCCGAAAGTCTCGCGTTTCATTTTATTCCTCCCGCGTCCGTTTAAAACGGACAAAATCTTGCTGGCCGTATAAGCGGCCTTTTCACAGACCTTTTTATGGTAGCGGATTGCAGTGATATAGTCAAGGCCAGCGGCTTAAATTGGAGCTGTTTCTTTAAAAATATTTGGTTTTTTCATGTTTTCGGAAGAAAGAAAAAAGGCAGCGTTTTAAAAATACAAAAGCCGGAAGGCATTTTAATGCCACCGGCTTTTGGGAAGGTTTTGGCTGCTGTTTTATTCTGTGGTGCAGATTTCTAAGGGGGCCTTTTTAAAAAACTGCCTGGAAGTTACAATAAAGTTAAAGCCTGTTTTGGGAAAACGAAAAGTTAAACAAAGTGCCAGATAGAACAACCCTTTATTCTAAAGGGTCTTCAGGTTTTTCGAGCTGCGCTATATGAATCGGCACCCCATTGACCTCTACCCCTTCTGAAGCGCAAACCAGAATATACTGTACACCATCGATAACTCGGGTCGTAACCAAATCACTGAACCCGGGTTTTACCTGAATAACCACATCTGGAGTACGCAGCTGAAATTTTTTTGCATCGACTAAATTTCGGGCATTTAAAGCGGCGTCAGGTCCAAACTGCTGGTCGTATTGCAGGCCAAACTGTTCCAAATGCTTGGCAGAAACGCCTGTTTCTTCCAATAATTCTTCCACTTCTCCTTTGGAAAGAACCAGCGGCTCTGGGTCGCGGGTTTCTTTGTGAGCCTCAATTTTTTCGCACAACTGTTGGTGCAGCTGCTGTACCACATTGTATTGGCACTGCTCGCCCAAAGTTTCGCTTAAAACACTTTCAAAAGTTTCTTTTTGGGTTTGGGCCGGCATAGGCAGGTCAATGTGGAAGATAGAATCCACCAATTCCTGATGGTTTTCACAAATATTTTTGGTATAGTACAAAGCATTGTATAGGTTTGCTGCACGGTCATCAAAGGCAGGAAATAAAAATCCCAATTCGGGGGCAGCCACTACTAAATCGGGCGCTTTGCTGCGAAATCCATTTTCCTGGTAGGAGTAGCTTAAAGCGGCCTTTGTCTGTTTTACAGGGCAGATGCAGCAGAGAATATATCGGAATACATCGCTGGAAGCGTCCTCCAGCTCCTGTCCGTCTTTGCCGTGCCAGGGAACATCATACTGGTCAGCAGCCAGCAAAATCAGGTATTGGCCTTCCAAATGCAAAGAGGAAACTACCTGTTCAAAAAAATGCTGCACAATGGTCTGTTCCTGCAGCCCGGTGTCTCGCAGTGCCATTAAAAGGCGGTGCTCTTCACTATCGGCTACCTGGTGGGTGGTAAAGGAAAGGTCAATTAAATTTTTGCCCAATGCGCCGGAAAGAGAACGGCGGAACAGCGCAAGATAGGCCTCTGTTTCCTCCTGCCCCATAAGCCCTAAAGATTGACCAAACATGGAGATAATTTCGCGTTTTTCATTTACATAGCAGCCGCAAAGCTGCCGAATACTGGTTTTATCGGGCTTTAAGCGCCGACGAAGTTCAGCGACCTCTTTTTCGTTCATAACTTCCCCCACATATTTGTAAAAGTAAAATGCTGCCAAGTAAAAGGTGTAAAGTGGCCAAAAAGAAAAATTTTGGCCACTCCATGGCAGCTTTGCAAAGATGGTACAGAATATTTGGTATCTTTCATTATACCATAATGGCGGCGCCAAAATGGCATAAACCGTGCTGAATTTTGCCTGCCTTGTGAAGAGAGAAAAAGCGGCATAAAATAAAAGGTATGATAACCGCGCAGCGGCTATTATACCATACCCTTGGCCAAACGGCAAAATGCTTTTCGATAGTGAATATGTGCCTGTGTAAACCTAAAATTTACTTGTTTTTCTTGACGGCAAATAGATTGTTTGATATACTATTAAGGCATTTAAAGCTGTTGTGAAGCAAAATACAGCAAAACTGCCAAATTCTTTTGTTTTATATGCAAGCGATATCAAGGCAGTTGGATTCGATTGCTTTTAAAGGCTCTGCGCATATTGGCTGGCTTGTTTGGTCATGCGGACCAGCGGCCGATTTTGCCGAAAAGATCATTCTAGTTTTTAGCTGTTTATCCTGCATCAAAATCTTGCATTTGAGCAAATCTTTTGCGAGATGATGCTTGAAAATTAAATAAGGAGACGTATCGAAGTGGTCGTAACGAGAACGACTCGAAATTTCGGCAGAAGCTGGGAATTTCGTCCCCCTGATTCTCCTTGATATTCCTCAACACAGAAAATCTCAAAATCGAATATTTTTTGCTTTCTCTCCTGTTTTCTCCCCAAAGAATTTTCGAGCAGTTTTTTGGAAGAAAGCACGGATGAAAATAGATACGGAGAGTTGTCCGAGTGGTCGAAGGTGCAGCACTCGAAATGGAAAACCGCTTTGGTCGATTCATCCGCCGGAAATGCCAGTAATATAAGGCTTTTCGGGAGTTCAAATATCACAATTTAATATCGTTCTTGCGTGTTTTTCTTGCATTTTTCCAGAGCGAGAAATAACATATAAGATATACGGAAGCGTATCGAAGTGGTCATAACGGGCCTGACTCGAAATCAGGTAGTCCTCACGGGCTCGTGGGTTCGAATCCCACCGCTTCCGCCACAAAGTCCAGTAAATTCAAGGGTTTGCTGGACTTTTCTCTTTTCTGCGAGAACTGATTTCACTCACAGAAAACGGTCAAAATCGGCTCATTTTCGGCTTGATTTTGCTCGTTTGCAAGAACAGGGACTGCCCCAAAAGCCTTATATATCAAGCCTTTTCGGGGTGTGCCTTGGATTTTTGCAAGAACTGCACTTACCATCCCTGGCTCTTGGTATCCGGCAAAACAAGAATATTGTCCATTACATTCGCCGAAGTTATCTTGGATTTATAATCCAAATGGCTGTAAATATTCGCCGTTGTGCTGATATCGCTGTGACCGAGCCACTCCTGAATCTGCTTCATCGGTACATCGTTTGCAAGAAGTAAGGACGCACAGCTGTGTCGCAGATCGTGGAAGCGAATATGTCGCAGACCGTTTCTCTACAGAATTTTGCTGAAGTTCTCCGTAACCGCGTTGGGATTGAAGATCGTTCCCATAGCGTCAACAAAGATATAACTGTCGTAGTCGTAACTATAACAGTTTCCGCAGACGCGCTTATTTTCCTTCTGCTGCTCTTTCAGTTCCAGAAGCTTTTCTCTGAAATGTCCCACCAACGGAAGCGAACGTAGA
>JALFTI010000010.1 GCA_022778585.1 Pygmaiobacter massiliensis
TTATCAGCCTGTATCGCCCCGGCCCTATGGACTCCATTCCCACCTATATCCGCAACCGCCACCACCCGGACCAAATCCGCTACAAAACCCCGCAGCTGGAACCCATCTTAAAGGTGACCAACGGCTGTATCGTCTACCAGGAACAGGTTATGCAGATCTGCCGCTCGCTGGCGGGCTTCAGCTACGGCCAGGCCGACCTGGTGCGCCGCGCCATGAGCAAGAAAAAACACGATGTTATGGAGCAGGAGCGGGCCCATTTTATCGACGGAAATAAAACCCCCGGCCACGAATGCTGCGGCTGCGTGGCAAACGGCATTGACCGAAAGGTGGCAAACGAAATTTTTGACGATATGTCAAGCTTTGCCTCCTATGCGTTCAATAAATCCCACGCGGCGGCCTACGCGTTTGTGGCATACCAAACCGCTTACCTGAAATGCCACTATGTGCACGAGTTTATGGCCGCGCTTTTGACCAGCGTATTGGAAAATACCGACAAGGTGATCGAGTATACTTCCGAATGTCAGCGGTTGGGCATTCATGTCTTGCCGCCGGACATTAACCGCAGCGAACTGGGCTTTACGGTGGATGGAGAAAATATTCGGTTTGGGCTTTTGGCGCTGAAGAATGTGGGTCGCTCTTTGATCCAAACCGTGCTGGACCGGCGTGAAGGCGGTTATACCTCTATGTACGATTTCTGCAAACGCCTGTATGGGCGCGAAATCAACCGCCGTGCGGTGGAAAGCTTTATTAAAAGCGGCTCGTTCGACCAGTTCGGCGCAACCCGCCACGCCATGATGGATGCGCTGGAAGGTATGCTGAAAAGCATAGAAGGGGAGGCAAAACGCAACCTGGAAGGGCAGATCAGTCTGTTTGGCGCGCTGGATGAGGAGAATAACGCCGCCGACGATTATCACCTTCCCAATACGCCCGAATACCCCGCAGCCGAACTGCTTAAAATGGAAAAAGAGGTCAGCGGCCTGTATCTGTCCGGCCATCCCTTGGACGAATTTCGGGATGTGATCCGCCGCACAGCCAGCCATAACATTGCCGCGCTTACCGGCGAAGAGGCGGATGTGCGGGATGACCAGAAGGTGGTTTTGGTCTGCACCGTGGTGCATACCCGCTTTTTGACCACAAAGTCTTCGGCTATGATGGCTTTTGTTACGGTGGAAGACCTGACCGGTACCATGGAGGTGGTGGTGTTCCCGCGGGTGCTGCAGCAATATGGCGATGCCATTTTCGACAATGCCGTAGTGGTGCTGAAAGGGCGTATTTCGGTGAAGGAGGATGAAGCTGCCAAGCTTTTGGCCGACGAAATTTTGAACCTGCGCCAGTATGACGGTGCCCGTGGCGCTGTGCAGCTGGAAAAACAGCAGTCCGAAGCAGCAACCGCTTTGGATACCCGGCGCATTCTGTATTTAAAGGTGCCGTCTAAAAGTTCTCCCGAGTTTGCTCTTGTGAAGGATTATTTGAATATCTTTTCCGGCCAAACACCGGTGCGTATCCGTTTTGCAGATACCCGCCAGATGGTGGCTGCTCCGCGCAGCATGTACGCGCTTGCAAGCGAACGCCTTTTGCAGCAGCTTTCCAAGCTGTTGGGGGATGACTGCGTTGTGCTGAAATAAAAAACCTAAAAGACCATGCAAAATGGACAGGTTGACCATTTGTATGGAAAAATCATGAAGGGTTTGCCGGCTCGCTTGCAACAAGTTTTCCAAGCTTTTATAATGAGGGCGTCGGTGATTTTGTACCGGCGACCCTATGCTAAAAAAACGAGGCCGCAAAAGGCGATGACTCGGCGGGCGTTTTTTAAAAGAAAACAATATCTTTTTGCCCGCGACATTTCACATGCGCCGTGCGGCCGCAACAGAGAGGATTATAATATGGCGAACGAAATTAAAAAAATCGGCGTACTCACCAGCGGCGGCGACGCGCCCGGCATGAATGCGGCCATCCGTGCTGTGGTGCGCACCGCAATCTATAACGGCGTGCAGGCTGTGGGTGTTATGCGCGGTTACAACGGGCTGATCAACGGTGATGTGATCCCCATGGACCTGCGCAGCGTTTCGGGGATTATCCACCGGGGCGGTACCATGCTTTACACGGCCCGCTGCCAGGAATTTAAAACCCTGGAAGGCCAGAAAAAAGCGGCAGATTTTTGCCGCAGCACCGGCATTGATGCGCTGGTGGTCATTGGCGGCGACGGCTCGTTCCGCGGCTGTAAGGATATGGCTGCCCAGGGCATTCCCTGCGTTGGCATTCCCGGTACCATTGATAACGACATTGCCTGCAGCGACTATACCATTGGGTACGACACCGCCATGAACACCGCGGTGGAGATGATTGACAAACTGCGGGATACCACCCAAAGCCATGACCGCTGCAGCGTGGTGGAGGTTATGGGCCGAAACGCAGGTTACCTGGCGCTTAACACCGGTATTGCCTGCGGCGCGGTCGTTACCGTTATTCCCGAAGTGCCCTGCGATATTGACCGGGATATTGTTACTGCCATGCAGGAAACCCGCAGCACCGGCAAAAAACACTTTATTATTATTGTGGCCGAAGGTGTGGGCCGCGCTCATGACTTTGCCGAAATTATCGAAAAGAAAACCGGCATCGAAAGCCGCGCCACCGTGCTGGGGCATGTGCAGCGGGGCGGGTCGCCCTCTCTGCGGGACAGGGTGGCCGCCAGCCGTATGGGCTACCATGCGGTTCAGCTGCTGCTGGCTGGCCAGTATAACCGGGTGGTTGCCGAAAAAGGCCAGGATATTGTGAACTATGACATTACCGAGGCTTTAACCATGAATAAGGTCATGGACCCGGAACTGGTGAAGATTGCACAGGTCATCTCGATTTAACGGTGTCCTAAAAAAACAGCTTTCAAACCCAAGACGCTGTTTCCTTAAAAGTGCCTTTGGATGGGCTTATGTCCGCCAAAGGCGCTTTTTCTTTTGCCGTTAAATCAACCTGCCCGAATGCAGCGCTGCGGTGGCGGCTAACAGCATTTCTGTGCTGAAAATAAGCTAAGCACAGCAAAACTTTTGGGGAACGCTGCGGCTTTCGTGCGCATATACTCCTAAGAGAATGCCTTATGAGCCGGCTTCAAACTGCCCGGAAAAGGCAAAGGAGGGAACCTGGGTGAGAGGACGCGCATACCGGCACAGACCAACAAAACGCCGGCGCCGGACCGTAAGGGCTGTAGCGGCAGGCATTGTGCTTATTTTGGTTTTGGTGCTGCTGGACCGGGAGGTTCGGCCGGTTATTCTTACTATGGCCGGTTACCAGGCAAGGGTTTCCAGCATTCTTGCCATTAACCAGGCAGTATTGGAAGAACTGGAAAAGGACCCGCCGGGCCAGCTGGTTACGGTTTACCAGGACACCGACGGAGAGGTAACCGCCATTGAGACCGACACCGCCGGGTTGAACCAGCTGAAGGCGCGGCTTACCAATGCAGTGGGCAAAAAGCTGGAAGCGCTGCCCCGCAGCAAAATTTCCATTCCGCTGGGCACTCTTTTGGGCTGGCAGGTGTTGGCCGGTCGCGGTCCGGACATCAGCTTTCGGGTTGTGCCGGCTTCCTTTGTGGAAAGCGACCTGCGCACCAGCCTTAACAGCGCCGGCATTAACCAAACCCACCACCAAATTTATATTACCTTTACCGTCACCATGTCTGCCATTCTGCCAGGCTATACAGCGGATGTGACCGTCTCCACCGAGGTTTGCGTTGTGGATACTTTAATTGTGGGCCAGGTGCCGCAGCTGTACGCGTCGGGCTGAAAATGCACAAAAAACCAGGCACGGATATGGTAAAAGAAGAAAAGATATGGTATACTGAAGGTTATGAATGGAAGAATGAAGGCGGCCTGCCCTGCAGCTTGCCGCCTAGGACAGATGGCGGTGAATGGATGAATAAAACCCAAGCGGCAGAAAAAATAGCCGCTCTGCGCAAGCAGATCGAGCACCATAACGATCTGTACTATAATCAGGATGCACCCGAAATTGAAGATTTTGAATACGATGCCCTGACCCAAAGCCTGCGCCAGCTGGAACAGCAGTTTCCTCAGCTGGCCAATCCCGATTCACCCACCAAAAAGGTGGGCGGGCGGGCGTCCTCCCGGTTTGAAAAGGTGGAGCACCTGGTGCGGATGGAAAGCCTGCAGGATGTGTTTTCCACGCAGGAGGTGGAGGACTTCGTCAACCGTGTCCGCCAGGAGGAACCCAACGCGGATTTTGTGGTGGAGTCTAAAATCGATGGCCTTTCGGTCAGTCTGGAATACGAAAACGGCCGCTTTGTACGCGGTTCCACCCGCGGGGATGGACTGGTAGGGGAGGATGTCACCGCAAACCTTGCCACCATTGCCGATATTCCCAAAACCCTTACCGGCGCACCTGCATTTTTGGAGGTGCGCGGCGAGGTGTATATGCCGTTTGATGCATTTGAAGCCTTGTGCGAAGAGCAGGAGCTGCAGGAAAAACAACCCTTTAAAAATCCCCGCAATGCGGCAGCCGGCTCTTTGCGGCAAAAAGACCCTGCCATTACGGCACAAAGGCGGCTTTCCATTTTTGTGTTTAATGTACAACGGTGTGAAGGCAAAACACTTGCCACACATGCCGAAGGGCTGGCCTGGCTGCAGCAGTTGGGGTTTGTTGTCTCGCCCAATTATCTGCAAACCGACAAAACCAGCGAAATTTTGGCCAAAATCAAGGCAATTGGAGAAGGGCGTGGAAGCATCTCTTATGGCATTGACGGCGCAGTTGTAAAGGTGAATAGCCTTGCACAGCGGGAACGCCTGGGCTCTACTAGTAAATACCCGCGCTGGGCAGTGGCCTATAAATACCCGCCGGAGGTGAAGCCCACCCAACTGCGCAGTATTGAAATTTCGGTGGGGCGCACCGGTGTTTTAACCCCCACGGCCGTGTTCGACACCGTGCAGCTGGCGGGAACAGCTGTCTCCCGGGCCATTTTGCATAACGAAGAATTTATCCGTCAGATGGATGTGCGTATTGGCGACACCATTTTGGTGCGCAAGGCAGGGGACATTATCCCCGAGGTGGTGGGGGTAGAAACCCATGCCCAGCAGACGCCGCCCTTCCAAATGCCAAGGCTTTGCCCGTCCTGCGGCGAGCCGGTGGCTCATCTGGAAGGGGAGGCAGCGCTGCGCTGCACAAACCCCGAATGTCCGGCCCAGCTGCTGCGCAACCTCATCCATTTTGCCAGCCGCGGCGCTATGAATATTGACGGGCTGGGCCCGGCGGTGCTGGGGCAGCTGGTGAAAAAGGGGCTGGTGCACACGGCAGCCGACCTGTATGACCTGACCTTCCAGCAGCTTTTGGGGCTGGAAAAATTTAAGGAAAAGTCAGCCCAAAACCTGTTGCAGGCCATTGCGGCCAGCCGCC
The DNA here is from genome assembly GCA_022778585.1 of Pygmaiobacter massiliensis. GTDB lineage: Bacteria > Bacillota > Clostridia > Oscillospirales > Ruminococcaceae > Pygmaiobacter > Pygmaiobacter massiliensis_A. The sequence continues at coordinate 5,395 of JALFTI010000010.1, forward strand.
AGCGCAATTTGGACGAGCTTTTGTTTGCTTTGGGCATCCGCAATATCGGCGAGTCGGCCGCGAGGGCTTTGGCCGAGCGGTTTGGCAGTATGCAGGCTATTGCCGCTGCCAGCACAGAAAAACTTTCTGAAATAGATGGCTTTGGCGGAGTTATGGCCCAAAGCGTGGCAGAGTTTTTTAGCCGAAAGGGCAGTGCGGACCTTTTGAAACGGCTGGAAGAGGCCGGTGTGAACATGGTGTATACCGGTCCCACCAAAACCGATTATCTGGCTGGGCTAACGCTGGTGGTAACCGGCACATTGCCCCATCTTACCCGAAACGAGGCCGAAGCGCTTATTGTGCAAAACGGCGGCAAGGCAGCCGGCTCGGTCTCGAAAAAAACGGCTTATCTGCTGGCGGGCGAAGCTGCCGGCAGCAAACTGGCTAAAGCCCAGGCGCTGGGCGTGCCGGTGATAGATGAAGCGGAGTTTTTAAAACTCATCAAACAGGACAGGAGTGTGGAACATGGAAATTGATGTGCGGCATATTGCAAAGCTGGCAAAGCTGCAGATACCGGAAGATAAAATGGCCCAGTTTGAGCGCGAACTTTCGGACATTGTGGGTATGGTGGAAAAACTGCCGGCCCTTACCGGCGACGGCGCTTTGCTGGACGAAACCAATACCATGCAGCTGCGGGAAGATGTGGTAAAGCCTTCGTTCCCGCGGGAAGAAATGCTGAAGAATGCGCCCCAGTCGGCTGCCGGCTGCTTTGTGGTGCCCAAGACCGTTGAATGAGGGGGACTGTGAGAATGAAGGAATTGTACCGTTTGTCCGCTGCCGAGCTTTCCCAGCTGCTGCGGTCTAAACAGGTGAGCGCCCGGGAAATTGCACAGGCGTCACTGGATCGGATTGCAGCGGTGGAGCCGGCCGTGGACGCGCTGCTGGATGTAACCGGCGAACAGGCACTTGCCGCTGCCGACCAGGTGGATAAAGCGCTTGCAGCAGGCGAAGAGGTCGGCGCTTTGGCCGGCATTCCCCTGATCGTGAAGGACAATATCTGCACCAAGCATGTAAAAACCACCTGCGCTTCCCGCATGCTGGAAAACTTTGTGCCCCCCTACAACGCCACCGTTATGGAAAAGCTGGAAAAAGCCGGCGCTGTTATGGTGGGCAAGGCCAATATGGACGAGTTTGCCATGGGCGGCAGCTGCGAAAATTCCTACTTTAAACCCACCAAAAACCCCTGGGACACCACTCGCGTGCCGGGCGGTTCCTCCGGCGGCAGCGCGGCGGCGGTGGCTGCCTGCGAAGCGCCGCTGGCCCTGGGGTCCGACACTGGCGGTTCGGTGCGCTGCCCGGCCAGTTTTTGCGGCATTGTGGGCTTAAAGCCCACCTATGGCGCAGTGTCCCGGTACGGCTTGGTGGCGTTTGCTTCTTCGCTGGACCAGATTGGCCCGTTTGGCCGCACGGTAGAAGATGTGGAGCTTTTGTTTAGCGCCATCTGCGGACAGGATATGCGCGACGCAACCTCGAAGCCGTATGCCTACCAGGCAAAAAGCGCCAGTGTGAAGGGCCTTAAAATTGGCCTGCCGAAGGAGTACTATGGTCCGGGCATTACAGCCGAAGTGAAGGAAAAGGTACTGGCGGCTGTAAAAACGCTGCAGCAGCAGGGGGCCGAGGTTGTGGAGATCAGCCTGCCTTCCACCGATTATGCGCTGGCCGCCTATTACATTATCTCTTCGGCCGAAGCCAGCAGCAACCTGGCCCGGTACGACGGTGTAAAATACGGTTATTCCGGCCGGCGGGACGGCAGCCTGGAGGACCTGTACCTTTCCACCCGTTCCGAAGGGTTTGGCGACGAGGTAAAACGCCGCATTATGCTGGGCACCTATGTGCTGAGCAGCGGCTACTATGACGCCTACTATAAGCGGGCCAAGCTTTTGCAGAAGATGATCGGCCAGGAGTTCGCAAAGGCGTTTACCCAGTGCGATATCATTGCTACCCCGGTGAACCCCACCACGGCTTTCCGTTTGGGCGAGCGGTGCAACGACCCGCTGCAGATGTACGCCAGCGATGTATGCACCGTAACGGTGAATATTGCAGGGCTGCCGGGTCTTTCGGTTCCCTGCGGTATGGACAGTGCGGGCCTGCCTGTGGGCCTGCAGCTGATTGGTACCAAATTCAGCGAAAATACACTGCTTGCGGCCGGCAAGGTATACCAGACCGCTTGCGGCGGCTTTGCGGTAAAGGAGATGTAAGCCGATGAACAAGAAATACGAAGTGGTGATCGGTCTTGAGGTCCACGCAGAGCTGAACACCAAAACCAAAATTTTCTGCAGCTGTGAAAACCGGTTTGGCGCCGGGGTAAACAGCCTGTGCTGCCCGGTGTGCATGGGGCTGCCCGGTACGCTGCCCACCTTGAACGAAAAGGTGGTGGAAAGCGCCATCCGTATGGGCCAGGCCCTGGGCTGCACCATTAACGGCACCACCAAGCAGGACCGCAAAAACTATTTTTACCCCGACCTGCCCAAAGCCTACCAGATCTCGCAGTTTGATGTGCCGCTGTGCGCCAATGGCAAACTGGATGTGCTGGTGGGGGACGAGGTAAAAACGGTCGGCATTACCCGCATCCACATCGAAGAGGACGCCGGCAAGCTGATCCATGACGATACCATGGCGGACACTCTGTGCGACTATAACCGCTGCGGTGTGCCGCTTATCGAAATTGTGTCGGAGCCGGACCTGCGCAGTGCCGACGAGGCGAAAGCCTACCTGGAAACCATTACCACCATTTTGCTTTACCTGGGCATTAGCGATGCCAAAATGCAGGAAGGCAATGTGCGCTGCGATGTGAATGTTTCGCTGCGGCCGGTGGGTGCAAGCGAATTTGGTACCCGCTGTGAGATGAAGAATGTGAACAGCTTTGGCGCCGTTTACCGGGCCATTGTGTACGAAGCCGAGCGCCAGGCCAAAATTTTGGACGAGGGCGGCGTAATTGAGCAGCAGACCCGCCGCTGGGACGACGCCAAGGGAGTGAGCGTGCTGATGCGTACCAAAGAGGACGCACAGGATTACCGCTATTTCCCGGACCCGGACCTTTTGACCTTTGTGGTAAGCGATGAGCGGATTGCCCAGCTTGCGGCGCAGTGCCCGGAGCTGCCCACCGCCAAAACCCTGCGGTATATGAAGGACTATGGCCTGAACCGGGACGACGCCTCGCTTTTAAGTTTAAATAAGGTGCGGGCGGACTTTTTCGATACCTGTGTGAAGCTGGGCCGCTGCGAGCCCAAGTTCATCTCGAACTGGCTGATTGGTGATGTGGCGAGAATTTTGAACGAAAAGCGGTGCGAAGTGTGCGACACTGCCCTCACCCCGGAGCATCTGGTGGAGATGATTGAACTGATCCAGAAGGGGACCATCTCCAATACCGCTGCCAAAACCGTGGTGGAAGAAATTTTAAACCGGGATGTTTCTCCTGCCCAGGTAGTGCAGGAGAAAGGGCTTGCCCAGATTAACGACTCTTCTGCGCTGGAGGCCGTGGTGGAAAAGGTATTGGCGGAAAACGCCAAAGCCGTGGCCGACTACAAAAACGGCAAGACCAATGTGCTGGGCTTTTTGCTGGGCCAGTGCATGCGGGCCAGTAAGGGTCAGGCAAACCCTGGCACCCTGAAAGAGCTGCTTGCAAAGCAGATGGAAACGCTGTAAAAAAGCAGTATGCATGTTTACTGACTGAAAAGGCCGGCAGTTTTTCTGCCGGCCTTTTTATAAGGCAGGGTTTATACGCCGCAGCTTACCCAAAACCTAAAAGGAGGACAATATGGCCTTTTATAAATTGGAAATTTATCTGCCCCGCACCCATCTTGAACAGGTCTGCCAGGCGCTTTGGCAGCAGGATGCAGGCCATATTGGCCGGTACGACCACTGCTTTTGCATTACCGAGACCACCGGTTTTTGGCGTCCCTTGCCGGGTGCCGAACCATATAATGGGCAAGTGGGCCAGCTTTGCAGCGCGCCGGAATATAAGCTGGAGGTAACCTGTACAGGTGAGCAGTTAGCAAAAACACTGCAGAATGTCAAACAGGCGCACCCTTATGAAGAGCCGGTTATTTATGTAACAGAGCTTTTTGCTACCGGCCTGACAGACCCCAAAAAGCTGCCCGAATAAAAGACACGCCCTTCGAAAACAGGTATTTTTGCCCTGGCAGAATACCTGTTCAAAAAGCAGGAAACAGCAGTGCATTTTAGCCGGTTGTATGGAATGCGTGCTGTAAAAAATGTTTTGCGCTCGCCGCGCTTTTTAAGCTTGTTCCAATTTTGATTATGAAAAAGCGCCCATGCGGTTTGCATGGGCGCTTTTTATAACGAACAAATCAACAAAATAAAACCTTAAAACAGCGAAAAAGCAGGGGAACTTTAGGCTGAAAGGGCAGTCGGCGCGGGCTTTGGTGCAAACTGCAGCCGGCGGCTTGCCGCATGCCGTTTCCAGCGGGTCAATTCCCGGCGGGCACAGCATTTGTCGGCAATGCAAACCAGCAAAGCTTCCTTGCTGCGGGGCAGCTTGGTCAGGTTCAGCGGCCACATATGGCTGCGTATAATTTGTTTTTCGCGCTCGGTCAGGTCAAAATCGGCAGCGGCGTTTAAGGCAGCCGCTTCGGCATGACTTATGCCGTGTCGAAAATTCGAAATTGGCATGGTGCGGGTGTCGTACAAATAATAATCGTGCAAAAGTGCGCCGCGCACCAGGGCCTCTTCATCGATTTTTAAATGGAAACGCCGCGCAAGCAGATAGCTATAGATAGCTACATGGCAGCAATGCTCATAAGTATTGGTAAAATAGTGGTGGCGAAACTGTCGCATCACCTGCACACGGGGGTCCTGCTGCATGGTATGCAGCGTTTGCAGAAAAACGGACATAGCCTCTCCTTTCCAAATCTTCTGTCTGAAAGCCCCGGCAGGTTATGCCGGACCTTTTCAACAAAACCTTCATTGGCATTGTACCGTTTTGTAACCTGTTTTTCAAGAGGAAAAGGTTAGCAGATCCGGAAAGAACCTGTAAAAAAATAGAAAATAACACGGTTTTCCCCCAAAAAAATCCTTTTCCGTTTTTGCTGGTTTGTTGTTTGCTTTTTTAGCCCTGCGCCTTACAGCTAAAATGAGCAAAGGAAAAGATTATCAGCGGGGGCATAAAAGCCGTCTTACATACTGCCTAACATTTTCCGGTATTGGTGCTTGTAGAAAATATTACTCCAAAAACTTTGAACAAAAAAGCGGCGGCCCTAAAAGCCGCCCAAAGCAGGTTAAAACCTGCTTTTATATAGTCTGTTTTTTAATATTCTTTCTTTTGCGCAATGCGAACCGAAATAAAAAAGCTTACGATATACCCGAAAAAGGTCGCGAGCAAAAGCACAAAGGGAAGAACAGGCAGCAAAACCGCCAGCGTGTTTTCCGAAGGAACAAAACCCATCTTTACCAAAAAGGCAAAAACCCCGGCAGGTACAAGTAGCACTAAAAATAACACCATGCGGGCCTTTTCCACCCCGTACCGGATCAAAAACGGCAACATAACGGCAATCATCAAAAGGCCGCAAAGGCCGCTTGCGATTACCGAAAAAACATGTTCCACAAAGCTTGCGCCCGAAAAGAAAAAAGAAGAAAGCAAAACCAGAATAAGCGCGTACCCTTCACCCACCAAAACGGTAAGAAGGCCCAAAAGATATTTGCTTTTTACCAGGGTTTTGCGGCTTAAAGGCATGGTTAAGGCAAATTTGTCCCACTGGGCCATGTCGTCATAGGCAATGCTGTTCAATAGCACCATCAGCGAGATCATCACCACATAGGCCCCCAGCACAATAACTCCGGTGGAAGAGTTTAAGAACAAAAAGCTTATGACCAATACAATGGCGCTCAGCTGAAACAGGTATTTTTTCAGGTTGCATAAATCCTTGTAAAGCAGTCCGGTCATCTCCAGTTCCCCCTCACATAAAACAGCAAAATCTCCTCCAGGCTGGCTGGGTCCACCAAAATATCCGGGTGTCGGCGGGCAAAGGTCTGCCGGTCGGCTACCAAAAATTCCGTGTCGGCGGGCAGCTTGCGGGTACACAGCACCTCTTCGGGCAAAACCTGTGCGGCTTGGGCAGCACGGCATTTGGCAATGCCGCGGCTTGCCAAAAGCTCATCCTTTTCTAGCTGAAAAATGACCCGCCCCTCATGTAAAAACATCACATAATCACTAACCTTTTCCAGGTCGGTGGTAATATGGGAGGAAAACAAAATACTGTGTTCTTCGTCCCCAATAAATTCCAAAAACAAATCCAAAATGTCCTCCCGCACGGCGGGGTCCAGTCCGCTGGTGGGCTCATCCAGCAAAAGCAGGCGTGGGTGGTGCGCAACGGCCGCAGCAATAGAAAGCTTCTTTTTCATACCGCGGGAAAAGGTTTTAATAGGCTTATTCTGCGGCAGAGAAAACCGGTCGCACAGCCTGTGAAACAAGGTACTGTCCCAACTTTTTTTAAAAATCTGCCCCAAAAGCACCTGTACATTCTGCGCAGTCAGGTTGTCATGAAAATAGCTCTCGTCAAATACCACGCCAATTTGCGCCTTGGCAGCCGCATCATCTCCCAAAAACGGGGCTCCAAACAGCTGTATGCGGCCGGCGTCGGTTTTTACTAATCCCAAAATCGATTTGAATAGAGTGGTTTTGCCGGCTCCGTTTTCTCCAATTAAACCCATAATGGTTCCGCCCGGCAAAGAAAAGGTAATATCCTGCAAAGCAAAGTCCTGGTATTGCTTGCAAACACCTTCCAAATGCAAAAGCTCGTTCATCATGCTTCTCCTTCATATAACAGTTTCAGCATTTCCCAAAGTTCTTCCTGGGTAAGGTTTGCGCTTTTGGCAATGTCTACCGCCTGGCTAAGTGCCTCCTGAACCCGGCGCAGCACCTCTTCGCGGATAAACTCCGGGTTTGCTTTGGCAACAAAACACCCCTTGCCCGGTACATTTACCAAAAAACCGTCCCGTTCCAGGTCCTCATAGGCCCGTTTGGTGGTAATTACACTAATATGCAGGTCTTTGGCCAGCTGGCGCATGCTGGGCAAAAGCTCGCCCTGGGTTAGCTCGCCAGATAAAATAAGGCTTTTGATCTGCTGGCTGATCTGCTCGTAAATGGGTTTTCCGCTGGAATTGGAAAGTATGAGTTCCACAAGACCCTCCCTTTCTGACAATATACCGTATATATACTGTATATATAGTATATACTGTGTATGCTGTGCTGTCAATTCCAAAGAAAAATTTTTTAAAAAGGCTGTCATTTCAATAGGGGAAAGCTTTGTGCCAAAGGGCACAGATAAAAAATGAAAGGCGGTGCCAGAACTTTTGTTTTTTCAGCTGTGGGGCTTTCTGCTGGCAAAAGGCGATTCTTGATTTTATGCCCAAAACAAGGTATATTGGAAAGCAGCCCGAAGGGTGTAAAAACAGGCCATGGCCAAATGGGGGAATGCAGATGGAACAAACAGTAGGGCGCTTTGCCCCAAGTCCCAGCGGGCGCATGCACCTGGGCAATGTGTTCTGTGCTTTAATGGCCTGGCTGTTTTGCCGTCAGGCAGGCGGGCGGCTTATTTTGCGCATAGAGGACCTGGATACAGCCCGCTGCAAACCAACTTATACCGCCCAGCTGGTGGAAGATTTAAATTGGCTGGGGCTTACTTGGGACGAAGGCGGAAACCTGCCGGGCTATCGCCAAAGCGAACGGAGTGATTATTACAGCGCCTGCCTGAAAAAACTGCAGCAGCAGGGGGTTATTTACCCTTGTTTTTGCAGCCGCGGCGAACTGCACGCAGCTTCTGCGCCCCACCGTTCGGACGGAACCTTTATTTATACAGGCCGCTGCCGTAACCTTACCGCACAGCAGCGCCAAGTGCTTTTTAAGCAGCGTCAGCCGGCCTGGCGACTGGCAGTACCCAACAAAACCATCTGCTTTTGCGACCAGCTGCAGGGAGAGGTAAGCCAGGATCTGGCTACTGACTGCGGAGATTTTATTCTGCGCCGTTCCGACGGTGTGTTTGCTTACCAGCTGGCAGTGGTGGCGGATGACGCTGCCATGGGGGTTACGCAGGTGGTTCGCGGAAAAGATCTGCTGGCTTCCACGCCGCGCCAGCTTTTGTTGTACCAGCTTTTGGGGGTAAAGCCGCCGCAGTTTTACCACCTGCCGCTTTTGTGCAGCGAGTCTGGCGCCCGGCTGTCCAAACGGGACCAATCGCTGGACTTGGGTGCTTTGCGCCGGCAGGGAATTACAGCCCAGGAAATATTGGGACGCCTTGCCTGGCTTTGCGGGCTGCAGGAAACCTTTGTGCCGCAAACGGCACAGCAGCTTTTGGCAAATTTTAACCCGCAAAAGCTCAAGCGGGAGGACATTATTGTACCGGCAGACCTGTTTTGCGCTGAAAAGCCCTAATGGCAGGCAGGGGAATAAGCTTTTGCTTTTAAAAATATGCGGTTTCTATATGGGCTGCATACCCTGCGCAAAGTACATATCTTTTTGAGCTGGCACGCTCTGCTTTATGGCCGCTGCTTTTGTGGCTGGATAAACCATGAGACAGCTGATTTTGTTTACCCATTAAGCGCAAATGCACAAGCTTTGTGCAAAAAATAATAGCCCCCTGGAAAATACATGGGGCAAGAAAGGCAAAATAAACATGAACCAAAATTACAACCAATTCAATCGGCAGCAGCAGGCAAGAAATTCCCGAGCTGCACGCGAGCGCGCAGCTCGCCGCCGGGCGAAAGCGCGTGCCCGGCGGCGCCTTTTGCTTTTTTTGCTGGCGCTTTTTCTTTTGCTGCTCAGCTTTTTTATTGTTCGTCTTATAGAACCAAACCGGGAAGAGAAACCGGCTCAGTCCTTGCAGGAAAGCAGCAGCCAGCCAGCCAGCACCACCAGCGAAAGTGTGCCTGTGCAAAGCGAAAGCCTACCCAGTGTGTCCTCAAGCACTGCTTTGGGGACCGATACACAGACCTTTGCCGACCAGCAAGGCTACCGGGAGGAAAATGCCCAGCGGTACGCTGCCTGGGCGCAGGCTCACCCGGAGCATACACCGGCCCAGACTGTGGGGTATGTAAATGTGGGGTTGGACCAGGAGTTTTATTCTCAGGTGAATGAAATTGAGGACCCGGATAATCTGCTGGTTTTGTGCAATAAGTACCATAAGCTGCCGGACGGCTACGAGCCGGCAGATCTGACCGAAATTCAGGCCCAGTATTCCAACGGCAAAACCGTTTACCTGCGGGCAGAGGCAGCGCAGGCCTTTGAACAGCTTTGCCAAGGTGCTGCCGAACAGGGGTATACCATTTTAGGGCAGTCGGGGTTCCGCAGCTATTCCTACCAGCAGCAGCTTTATAATAACTATGTACAGCGGGACGGTCAGGCTGCCGCCGATACCTACAGCGCCCGCCCCGGCTACTCGGAACACCAGACAGGACTTGCTATGGATATCTGCAATGGCACCCTTTCTTATACGGAATTTGGCCAAACAGCAGAATACCAGTGGGTGAGGGATCATTTGCACGAGTATGGCTTTGTGCTGCATTACCTGCCCGATACCCAATGGATTACCGGATATATGACCGAGGAATGGCATATCCGGTATGTAGGGGTGGAAGCCGCCACCCAAATTTACCAGCTGGGCATTACGCTGGACGAATACTGCGCGCTTTATTTGTAAAAGTTTGCCCTCTGTGCGGTTTTATTCCGTATAGGGCCGCGGCAGAATAAAAAAGCGCAAAGGAAGCTGCCTTTTTAAAGCTGAAAAAATAAAAAGCCTCGGACCAGCTGGTCCGGGGCTTTTTTAGGAACCATTGGCAGCAGCACAGAATACCTTTATAGCCAAGGTTTCCTTTTAAGGCTGTTTTTGCTCACTTTTAACTGTACGACGCACACTATCCCTACAAGTAAAAACAAAAGCACTAGCCCAAGCCAAATTTTGTGTGCACCGGGAGAGAGGATGGGCCATAAATACACGCCCGCTGCAGACCAAATAAAAGCGCACACGCCTAAAACTGCCAGTTCACCCAGCAAAGCGGTGCGTTTGCTGCGGGCAAAAAAACAACGAAGAAAATGCCGAAAAATAAAAAACATTAAGCGCTGTACAGCTGCACAAAAACGCCTGTTCGGCAAGGTAGGCTTCCCATTCGGCGCTGCTTAAAACCTGTGCTTGGTATATTTTATCAAGGTTCTTTAACAAAAGATATAGGTTTATAGTCTGCAAAACAGCGCCCACCAATACAACCCATTTACCAAACGGATGCTTCCAGTAGGAAAAAATTTTCTTTTCATCCATTCTGCTCCCTCCCTTTGGGAAAGGCTTTTTTTAAGAATAGCAAAAATCGGCAAAAAAATCCACATACTAACCTTTTAGCACAGCCAAAAAGCTTTTCTTTTAAGAAGATCCTCCCCAATAGAAAAACAGCATAGCAAAAACAAACAGGGTTCCAAAACCATAATACTGGCAAAGCAACCAAATTCTTTGTCGTGTAATTCCAAAATTTTTGCTTTTCCATTGACCTTTTTTGGTAAAAATGGTTTACTATATGTAGTATTAAATACACTCATGCGCCGCTGTCAAAAAAGACAGGCGCAGAACAGACGAAAAGGAGGAACCTTCATGTCTACCGTCACAAATGTGGTCGATCGGCTGGCCCCGCAGCTGGTCCAGCTCAGCCGCGATCTGTGGGAGCATCCGGAGCCCGCCTTTACCGAACGGTATGCAAGCGAACACCTGATGGACTTTTTGAAAGAAAACGGGTTCGAGATTGAATGCCCGGTAGCGGGTATTCCCACAGCTTTTGTGGCTCGCTGGGGCAGTGGTGCTCCACGCATTGGCCTTTTGGCAGAGTATGATGGCCTGCCGGGCTTTAGCCAAAAAACCGTTACCCATGAGGAACCGGTTACCCCTGGTGGGCCGGGGCACGCCTGCGGCCATAACCTAATGGGGGCGGCCCATGTGGGGGCTGCGGTGGCTGTGAAAGAGGCATTGGAGGAAGCAGGGCTGCCCGGTACCATTATTATGTTTGGCTGCCCGGCGGAAGAGGTACTTACCGGCAAAGTGTTTATGGTGCGGGCCGGCCTGTTTAAGGATGTGGACTGCACCTTGAATTTCCACCCCGACTCGGTGAATGGGGTAAATATGCACAGGCTGGCAGCCATCAACAATGTAAAGTTTAATTTCCACGGCACCATTAGCCATGCAGCTGCCCGTCCCTACGACGGGCGCAGCGCTTCGGACGCGGCCGAACTGATGAATGTAGGTGCAAACTATCTGCGGGAGCATATTCCGGAAAATGTGCGCATCCACTATGTTACTACCGACGGCGGCAAGGCACCTAATATTGTGGCAAACTTTGCCCAAACCTGGTACTATGTTCGTGCTAAAAACCGCGCGGATGTGGATTCGGTTTATGAGCGTTTGGTGGATGTGGCGAAAGGCGCTGCCATGATGACCGGTACCAGGGTAGAGGTTGACCTGCAGGGCGGCTGCTATTCCACCTTGCAGAATAAGGTTTTGGCGCAGGCAATTGATGAGTCGATGCGGGAACTGGGCGCACCGGTGTTTACGGCAGAGGAAAAGGCCTATGCCGCCGAGCTGGAGGCCACCTGCCCGCAAAACCCAGCCCGCACCTTTACCTTGGAGCCTAATACGCCTTTGGATGAGCGGATTATTGGCCTGTATGACGAAGGCGGATTTGCTTACAATGCGGCAGATATGGGCGATATTATGCAGCTGGTGCCTTCCACTATGTTTGGTACGGTTTGCTATAACCAGCGGGCAGACCTGCACAGCTGGCAGGTTGCGGCTTGCACAGGTCATTCCATTGGACAAAAGGGAATGCTGTATGCTGCAAAGGTGCTTGCAACTACCGCAATGAAACTGTTTGCGGAGCCCACGCGTATTGAGGCGGCAAAGGAAGAGCTTAAGGAAAATCTGCACGGCGCTACCTATAAATGCCCCATTCCGGACGATGTAATGCCGCCTGTTTAAAAAACTGCTTTGCTTGTTTTTTAGTTAGCATAAAAAAGAACCCTGTGCATTTTGCTCAGGGTTCTTTTTTGTGTGAAAATTTGCCCCAATCGGAAAAACAAAAGCCGTAAATTGGTACAAAGGAAGGGGAATCGGCCAAAAAGAAAATGATCCAAAACCAAAGCACCCCGGCGGAGTGCGGATCCGCCGGGGTGCTTTTCATTTACAAAAATTCAGTTTGCTGCTTTTTGGCAGGCAACTTTGCCTTGCGTCTTAGAACCAGTGGGGTTCGTCCCAAATCTTCAGGGTCTGCCCCAGACCCATCTCTTTGGCGCGCTGGTACAAAGTGTAGCCCCAGGCCACATCCTCAATCGGCATACCGCCGGTCAAAAGCACAACGCGCTCGTCGTCGCTTTCACGGCCCTTCTGCTCGCCGCAGGCAATGCCGCCCAGGCCAGGCAGGGTCTCCAGCGGGGGAACAGTGCCATCGTCCACGCATTCATACAGCTTGTAGCCCATCATGTTGGCATAAGCCTTCTTCAAATCGCCGCTGGCATGAGCTTCCTGCATATAATCCACATGCATGCTGGGGTTATCCATAACCACCTTGGCGCTGCGCCAGAAGGAAGAGTCAATCTCCGAAGCGCCGGTCAGGATGATGGTGCAGCCTTTCTGCAGCCATTCGTCTTTGATAACCACGGGTTTGAAGCGGGAAGCCGCCACGCTGATCACATCACCGTGTACAACAGCATCCTCGGTGGTTTCGCAGATGACATATTCCAGGTTGGCATCCAGCTCGCTAACTGCCCAGTTTTTGAACTTCTCGGCGTTCTCGGGGAAGATGTCATAGATATATACGGTCTTCAGGTTCTCCATCTGGCTGGCAATGCCCATTGCGCAGGCGCGGTTGATGGGGCCGGCGCCAATGATAGCCAGAGTGGAAGCATCCTTGCGAGCCAGGAAGCGGGTGCCTACGCCGGGAACAGAACCGGTGCGCATTGCGCTCAGCAGGTTCGCGCTCATCAGGGCGATGGGTTCGCAAGTGTCAGGATCGTTCAGCATAACCATCAAAACGCTGCGGGGCAAACCGCGGGAGGGGTTCACCACATTGGAACCGTACCATTTTTCACCGCATACATTGAAGCGGCCGCCCAGGTAAGCGGGCATAGCCATAAAGCGGCGGTCGGGACCATCCAACGGCATGTTGGGGAACGGAGACTCTTTCGGGAAACGAATGGCGATGCCATGGCTGTTGTTGTTGGGGCCGCCCTCACGGAAGTCGCCCTTGTAAAGCAGCTTGAACATTTCCACCAAAGTGTCTACGCACATTTTGGCGTCCAATACACCGGCTTTCAGCATATCGGGTTCGGACAAGAACAGCATTTCAGTTTTTTTACCCTGTGCCATAAGTAAGCTCCTCTCAATTAACAGATGAACTGGGCCAGCCAAACAACCAACCCACGAACAAGTGTTGTACTAAATACTACATTCATTAAACCATCTAACCGAAAAAAGTCAAGTGTAAAAATCAATATTCAGCAAAAGAACCAAAAAGCTCCCGCTTTTTTGGCGGTAGTGACCGTTAAATAATGTGCTGTATTTTATACAACATTGTGTTATGCTAATATAAAGCGTTATAGCCAAAGCCCTGGCTTGCCACTTGGTGTGCTTGGGTAATGTATAAATTACTAAAATAAGCAGCAGAGCCGCCCGCTTTTTATTTTATCTTGGTTTTTTCTATTATATTGTATAAAATAGTACGCACCCCTTATATGGGGAAAGCTGTGCAGGAAAAGAGGCATTTTGTATGACCCATACCCTTCAAACCATTCAGGACCAACTGTCCCAGTTGTCGCCCACCCACCGCAAAGTGGCAGAGTTTGTATTGGAACATCCCAATGACGCTGCTTTTTTAAATTTGGACGAAACGGCGCGGCTTGCTGGGGTTAGTACAGCCAGCGTTATCCGTTTTGCGCGCCAGCTTGGGTTTGGCGGCTACCGGGAATTTCAGCGCCAAATGCAGCGCGAAGTTAAGGTGCGCGCTTCTACCCAGGGTGCACCGGAAAAATTCAGCCAGGCCTATAAAGATATTCCACGGGATCAGTTGACCTTGCGCACCATTCAAAATGACATTGAGGCCATTCGCCGTACAATGGATAACCTGCCCGAAGCGTCACTGCGCCAGGCCGTGCATATGCTGTCCCAGGCAGACCGGGTGTTTGTGGCAGGTATGCGGGAATCTTATGCGTTGGCCCATTATGCTTTTACGCGGCTATTGGCACTGCGCCCCAATGTTAGCCTGTTTACGGTAGACTACGGGGAAATGGTGGAACAGCTGTTTGCTGTTGGCAAAAACGATGTATGCCTCTATTTTTTGTTTAACCGGTACACCGGCCGCAGCGTGGATGTACTGCGCCAATTGCATGAGATGGAGACCGAGATCGTACTGGTAACCGACGAGGATTGGGGAGAGCTTTCCGGCCTGGCACAGCTGGTACTGCCTTGCTATGTACAGGGGGTTTCTTTAAAAAATACTTCTGCGGCCCCCATCTGCCTTATTAACTGCCTGGCTAATGCGCTGGCCGCGGCAGATTATGATCGTTCGATGGAAAATCTTTCCCGCGCGGCTGAACTGCAGAAAAAAACCAGGGTATTGTGGTAAAACGCAAGCAGGCAGGCTGAGGGGGGTGGCCCGCAGCAAAAAGTGCTTTGCTAAAAGCTTGGGCCTGTGCTTATTTCTTTTTAACAATGGTTTATTTTGGTTTTTCGGCTGCAGCTTTAATTGTTCTGCAGAGTTTTCGATTTAATATATTTATACTATGTATTGACACAGATATGGCAGAGCAGTTTGCAGCCGGCTTTTAAGCAGCAAGAAAGGAGCTTTGATAAGGCAAGCGCACCAATATAAAAACAACAATAAAGGTGAAGCTAAAATATAAACTGTCCAAATTTATTCAGCGCGCTTGCCAAAATAAGGTAAACCATACTGCCAGCCTGCAGTATAAGTTACAGCCAATGCAGATTGCATGGCTGTGCTTGACAGTGAGGGGCAGCTGTTGTAAAATAACATAGTACGCCGCTGTGGCGGAATTGGCAGACGCAAGGGACTTAAAATCCCTCGCTGGCAACAGCGTACCGGTTCGAGCCCGGTCAGCGGCACCAAGCTGCCGCGGACTTTTTGTCCGCGGCGGTTTCTTTTTATCTGTATCTAGCAAAACCACGGCAGGCAAAGGCTTTTTGGGTGTTTGATGCGGAAAAGAAAGGAAGTAATACGGATATGGCAGCAGAACAGGCGGCAAGGCAGGATCGGCTTGGAAGTGCCCCGCTGGGCAGGCTGATTTTCCAAATGGCAGTACCAACTGTCTGCGCGCAGCTGGTACAGTTGCTTTATAATGTGGTGGACCGGGTGTATGTGGGCCGCATTCCGGGGGAAGGTTCGCTGGCACTGGCCGGGCTTGGGGTAACCTTTCCGGTCACCATTCTGGTGGCGGCTTTCGCTATGATGGTGGGCATTGGCGGCGCGGCCCGCATGGCAATTGCCATGGGCCGTAAGGACCAAAATATGGCCGAACAGCTTTTGGGCAACAGTGTTACCCTGGTGGTTATATTTTCAGTCATGCTCACTTCCGTGTTCTGGTTCACCAAGGACAGTATTCTGATGGCTTTCGGAGCCAGCGAGCAAACCCTTCCTTACGCCTCGTCCTATCTGGCTATCTATTTGCTTGGTACATTGTTTGTACAGGTAAGCATGGGGCTTAACTTTTTTATTACCAACCAGGGTTTTGCAAAAACCAGCATGGCTACTACCATGATCGGCTGTCTGCTGAATATTGTGTTGGACCCCATCTTCATTTTTGTATTTGGTATGGGGGTTCAGGGGGCTGCGCTGGCCACCATTCTCAGCCAGGGCGTTTCGGCAGCTTGGGTATTTGGCTTTTTCTTCAGCAAGTATTCCAAGCTGCGGCTGCGGGCAAAAAACTTGCGCCTTTCCGGCAAGGTGGTGGGCGCCATCCTCTCATTGGGTATTTCGGCTTTTATTATGCAGGCAACGGAATGCCTGATTCAGTTAACCTTTAACCGCGGCATGCAGACCTATGGCAATGATATGTATGTGGCGCTGATGTCCATTCTTTTCAGCTTGATGCAGATGGTCTTTTTGCCGATCCACGGCCTGGGGCAGGGTGCACAGCCGATTATGAGCTATAACTACGGCGCAGGGAATATGGAACGAGTTAAGCGCACCGCAAACCTGCTGATTCGTATCTGCCTGGTATTTACCTTAATTGCAGTGGGAATTGTAGAACTTTTCCCAGGAGTGTTCCTGCGTATTTTCACGCCGGATACGGCGCTTTTGGAACTGGGAAAGACGCCGCTGCGTATTTATATGTTTGGTATGCTGGTATTTGGCATTCAGTCCGCTTGCCAGCAGGTCTTTTTGGCGCTGGGGCAAACAAAGTGCTCCATGTTCCTGGCTTTGCTGCGCAAGGTCATTTTGTTGGTGCCGCTGGCGCTTATTTTGCCGCATATAGGTGGCCTTGGGGTATGGGGCTTGTTCTGGGCCGAACCTCTCAGCGATTTGTTGTCGGTAACGACCACCGCGGTTTTGTACCTGTACCATAGCAAAACCATGTTTGCACAGCCGCAGCAGGGCTGAAAATACAAAATAAAGAAAAGGGTTATTGAAACAGGCGCGTTCTGATTTAGCAAATAAAAAGTGCAGGCCCCAGAAAAGTTCTGGGGTCTGCACTTTATTTTTTGGCCAATTACCTCAAAACACGGCTGCAAAGACAAATCATGCAGCAGCAATCAGTTGTTTAAAAAGTCAATCAGCTTTTCTACCGGGAAATCAAGGTACTGGGTAAGCAGTTCCAACAGCTTATGCTGCTTTTCCTCGGTCAGTACCGGCTTGGTAATCCGCAAGAATTTCTCGGTTTCCCAGGCAAGGTCAATATTGTCGGTGTGTTCGCCCGGTGCGGCATACACGCGGGATTTGAAATTCCTGCCGTCGGTCAGCTCAACTTCCACCCACGCAAGCCGTTTGGCGGGGAACTGCGCTTCCATTTCCGGGTCCAGTACAAAGCTCAGCCGCTTCATCATGTCCAGCACAACGGGGTTTTTCAAAGCTTCATCCCGCACCTGCAGGTATCCCACATCATTAAACACCAGGGCGCTGGCAACCGGCCAGGCAATGTTGTACTGGGCTTCGTCGGTAGCAGATGGAACAATTTTGCTAAGTTTTGCGGCCGAGTCAAAGGTATGCACCGTTACATGAGCAATCTGGTCATAAGTGTAACCGTGCTCCTTGGCAAGGTCAATGCAGGCCTGAATGGGCTGGTGGCTCCAGCGGCAGCAGGTATAAGGTTTAAAATACAGGTTCATAATCTCAAACTGCTTGCCCAAGGTATCCACATAATGCCGGTATTCCGGTGTCTCCAAAAGGTTGCCGTATCCGGTTTCGCCGGCACGGGCTTCCAGGGCAGCTTGCATACCAATCAAAACACCAAAGGGCACACCGTCTTTATTCATGGATGGATGTTCTACCGACCACATAACGGGGGTCAGCGGCGCATGAAATTCCGCAATGGAAAGGGCAGTGTTCAGCTGCTTTTTGTCAAATCCCAAAAGCCGCCCCACGCCGGCAGCGGTGGAAAATGCGCCATAAGTACCAGTGCTGTGCAAAAATTTATAATAATCCTGCACAGCAAGGCCAAACCGCACGGCAACCTCGTAGCAGATTACCAGTGTGGTCAGGTATTCTTTATAGGATACCTTTTTCTCCAGCGCAGCGGCCAGTACGCCGCCTACAAAGCTGGTGCCCGGATGGCCCTTTATCATGTTGTGTCCATCGTCAATATCAAACGAGTTGGAAGCGTGGGAATAGCAGACCGAAGCGCCTAAAAGACCGAAGGTCTCCTTGCTTTGAATCAGCGGAATGTTGCCCTCTTTATAGTTTTCTTTTGCCAGCGTAATGCCCACCTGGTACTGCTGTCCATAGCTGCCCAAAAGCAACGCCATGGTCAGGTCAATACCGCATACCACAGCTCGCTGCTGTACCTGCGGGGGCAAATCTTCCCAGCGGGTGGAAAGAATATAATCTTCCAGCCGGTAATCCACTAAAAATTCCATAAATACCTCCTGTTCCATAAAAATAAAAGTGCCAAAGCGTCCGCACAAAACGAAAACCAGAAAAGCAGGCCCCCAGCCGGCATTTTTGCCCTAACGGCTATAAAAATGTGCAAGGCAGAATAGTGAGGGCAATCGGCTGCAAAATAAAAACATTCAAAATGCAGCGCGTAAAACGGCAAAATTTTTCAAAAAAAGAGCGGGCACCGGCGGGTTCGGTGCCCGCTCTTTACCGTTCGAGCGGACAGGTACTGTTTTAAGACAATCGCATGATTTAAGCGACAGTTCCCTCGTTCAGGTAGCGCAGCAAAGCCTCTTTGCTCATACCGCCAATGCCCAAATAATCCAGGGTGTAGCGGCTTTCCTTCAAAAAGTCCTTCTTGTGCATAGCGCCGGCCAGCGTAATCATCGAATCGATGATCGGGGTAGAAACACCATATGCAACGCCCAGATCATGATAGATCTTGCAGCCGATGGGTACATCTTCGGTCATGTAACGGTGATGGATGCTGTTGGGACCGGTATTGCCCTCGTTGGAAGGCTGATCCAGCGGGAAGACCACATTGTCGTTGCCGTTCTTGTCAAGGCCCATGTACTCCTGGGTCAGCACGCTGCGGCGGGAGAAGAACATTTCGTACTTGTATTCGGGGCAGCCCACGCCAATAGCCTTGGCCAGTGCAATTTCCTCGTTATAGAACTGGTACTGCACCTCGCAGATGGACGGGCACAAACCGTGAGAATACATCGAATAGGTGGTGCGGTCATGTCCGCAGAAGATAACGCCCCAGTTTTCCATGGTGGAAACGCCCAGAATGGTGGCCGGCACATGAATAACCGGGTTTACATTGGCAAAGTCCACATCCAGCACGGTGTTGGCACGGGCAGGGCCGTCACCGTTGGTTACAGCGTCCATGCAGGGCAGATATTTGGAAGCTTCCAAAAAGTCATCGGTATCGGTCATGGGCAGTGCAGCGCCCCGCAGGGTAATGGCACGGTATTTTACACCAACATGGGGGAACGGGAACCCGTTAATCGTCTCAATACGGGTACCATACGGTGCCGAAGACCAGCCGCCTACAATTACCTTTTTGGTGCAGCCGGCTTCCCGCATCAGGCGGCGCAGCAGCAAGCAGCCAAAGTTGTCGGCAAAAATGTTAATGACCATGCCGTCTTCCAAATGGGGGATCAGCGCGCGGAAAATAGCCTCGTGGCCCCAGGATCCGCAGGCCACCACAATCTGGCCGGCACCCTTTACTGCAGCTGCAATATCGGTGGTAACCAGGTCGAAGAAAGCGCGGCCGGAACGCTCAA
This sequence comes from Pygmaiobacter massiliensis, assembly GCA_022778585.1. GTDB lineage: Bacteria > Bacillota > Clostridia > Oscillospirales > Ruminococcaceae > Pygmaiobacter > Pygmaiobacter massiliensis_A. The sequence continues at coordinate 24,813 of JALFTI010000010.1, forward strand.
AGCAGTCGCGGTTGCGCTGCACGCCGTCCAGCAAAATACCGGTTTTTTCCAGCCCAGCCAGCGATTTCTCCGCAAACGGCATTACATCGAACAGGCGAACCTCGCGCCCGGCCAGTTTCATATCAGCCGCGCAGGTTTTACCCACAGCACCGCCGCCTAAAACCGCAATCGGCATGTCCTTCAAATACTCCATCTTGCCCATGTCAACAACCTCCTCTGGTTTTGTTGGGTCATTTCGGTTTGGAAATATTTACAAATTTGTGAAACCATGCTACGATGTTTTCGTACAGGTTTTCACTGGCTTCAGTATACAACCAGTGTTTTGATTTGTAAAACAGATACTTTAGATGAACATCATCTGTTTTGTTGATAAGAGAGGGAAAGATGGAACTGCGCAATCTTGCCACTTTTTTAAAGGTGGCAGAGCTGGAAAATATTACGCGGGCAGCAGCCCAGTTGGGGTATGCCCAGTCCACTGTAACCACCCAAATTCAACAGCTGGAAGCAGAGATTGGAAAGCCGCTGTTTGACCGGGTAGGCAAAAAGGTTACCCTTACCGGTGCCGGGCAGGAGCTGATTCCTCTGGCCGACCGTATGCTGCAGCTTTCACAGCAGGCATTGGCCCTAGGGCTGCCGCCGCAACAAATTTCCGGACGGTTGCGGCTTGGGGTGGTGGAGTCGCTGTGTGTGTGGGAAGTGTGTGGCCTTCTGCCGGAATACCACCGCCGATACCCTCGGGTGAGCCTCAGCCTGGATGTGGATTCCGGCTGGGTGCTGATTGAACGGCTGCGACGCAATGAGCTGGATATGGTGTTCTTTTTGGACCGCAATTTGCTGGAACCGGAATTTGTGCGGGCTTTGGCACGGCCGGCCAAACTGGTGTTTGTAGCAAACGCCAATCATCCGCTGGCAAAGCGTCATCCGGTAAGCTTAGCAGATATTGCCGCCGCGCCTTTGGTTTTGACCGAGCGCCATGGTATTTACAGCAAGGTGCTGGAGGATGTTCTGCTAAGCCGTGGGCTGGAGTATGAGCCGGTGCTGGAAGCGAACAATACCGACCTGCTGGTGCGGCTTTTGCGCCGGGAAATGGGCATTTCCTTTCTGCCTGAATATGTGGTGCGGGACAGCGTGGCAAAGGGGCAGCTTGCCATTTTGGATGTGGAAGAGTACGATGTGGAGTTCTTCAGCCAGCTGTTTTACCATAAAAATAAGTGGCTTACTCCTCAGATGGAAGGCTTTATTCAGCTGCTGCAGGAACACTATGAAAGCCAGGACGCCGCCGCGCATATGCAGGATTGATGGCCCTGCCGAATGTACGGCGGCTTGGGAAGCTTTGGCAACGGCCGGAAAATACGGCGCAGTAGCGATATGCGCTTTTAAAGAATTGTACCGGCTATTGCCCTTTTATGGGAAAGGAAGGATGACAGTATGATGACCGCCAAAGAAATTTGCCGTGTAGTGGAAGAAAACCGGCAGGAATGCATTGATTGCCTGGTGGAGCTTTTGCAAACCCCCAGCACCACCACACAGGAGGTCGAAATCAGCAAGGTATTTTCCCGCAGAATAGAACAGGCGGGTATTCCTGTTACCATTCATGCCATTTCGCCCGAACACCCCAATGTATTTGGGGAATGGTTTGGTAGCCAGCCCGGCAAGCGTTTTATTTTTAATGGTCACATGGACGCCTTTCCACCGGTAGAAGGCGACTCGGGGCTTTACGGGCCGTTTTCCGGCAAGGTGGCAGATGGGTATATTTATGGCCGGGGCGCAGCCGATATGAAGGGCGGCGATGCTGCCGCCTTAATGGCAGTGACCTTGCTTAAGCGGATGGGGTTTGACCCCAAGGGCAGCGTGCTGCTCAGCTTTATGTGCGACGAAGAGATTGGCGGCCGTTACGGTGCAAAATGGCTGGCGCCGCAGGGCCTTTTGGATGGCGATTTTGGCATTTGCATGGAGCCCAGTGACGGGCGGGTGCTGGCGGGCCACAGCGGCATTCTGCGGCTGTGGTTTACCTATACGGCGCCGGCTGCGCATGCCTGCCGCCACCACCCAACCAAAAATGCACTGGAAAAATGTGTGCTGGCCATCAATGCGCTTATGCAGTACCGGGAAAATGTGGTCAAACAGTACCCTGCCGACCCCTGGTACGGAGGTCCGTCCCTTTCCATTACCACACTGCACGCCGGCGAAGCCACGAATGTGCATGCTGCCCAGGGGCGTTTTTCGGTAGATTACCGCATGGTGCCCGGCCAGACCCACCAGGCGGTGCTGGCCCAGCTGTGCCAGGTTTTGGATGGGCTTGCCAGCGAAGATCCGGAAATGACCTATACCTATGAAATTATCTCGGACCGGCCTGTTTTGGATGTGGATGAAAACAGCCCCATTATAAAAGCCTGCTGCGAGGCTTACCAGGAGGTAACCGGCAAACAGGCGGTTGTGGCAAGGCGCCATGGCGGGTCAGACGCCGCTACCATTGCCGCGTATAACGGCATTCCCATGCCAAACTGGGGCGCTGCCAATGATACGGTGGAACCCACTTCGCCCAACGAAAAAATTGCGGTGGAAGATTATCTGCAGTCGATTGCCTATTACATGCTGACGGTTGTGAAAATGATGCAGTGAGAAAAGCAGCCGAGGTTATGCTATCGGGGGGATTGTTTCTAGCGGCCCTGGTTGCCTTTTGTAAAGGCTTTTGCCATACCAGAAAAACAAAACCTATTTGCAAAACTGTACGCCTTGTGCGCACAATTGTGAGAAAGTTACATTTTATATGAGAACGGTAGAATGCTTTTGTGACCTTTTCCCTTGACACCCACAATCTGTGGATGATAGGATGAACTCGACAACAAAATATCGGATGATGGACCGGGGAGAGACTGTTTTCACAGCGCCGAAGGGGAAGCCGCAGTAAACTCTCAGGCAAAAGGACCCGGCCCGGACGAAACTCTGGAAAGCATAGGCGTATGCACCGAAGAAGCAAATCTTTCAGGTCACCAGACAGAGCGCGGAGAATAAGGGGATTCTCCGCGCTTTTTTGTTTTTGTACCTGCGTGTTTTGTCCTGCTGCGGCGGTCAAAACTGTTTTTTCGGCGCACAAAGAAAGGAGCGAAACCAATGGAAAAAAAGACCCCGCTTTACCAGGCGCATCTGCGCTGGGGCGGCAAAATGGTGCCGTTTGGCGGCTATCTTCTGCCGGTTCAGTACCAGGGCGTTATTGCCGAGCATATGGCGGTGCGCACCGCCTGCGGCCTGTTCGATGTTTCCCATATGGGCGAAATTCTTTGCGAAGGACCGGATGCACTTAAAAATTTAAACCTGCTTTTGACCAACGAATATGAAGGCATGTATGACGGCCAGGCGCGTTACAGCCCCATGTGCAATGAAAACGGCGGCGTGGTGGATGACCTTATCGTCTATAAGGTAAATGACGAGCGCTACCTGATTGTGGTGAACGCCTCCAACCGGGAAAAGGACTTTGCCTGGATGCAGGCCCATGCGGTGGGGAATGTAAAGCTGACCGACATTTCCGACCAGGTGGCACAGCTGGCGCTGCAGGGCCCCAAAGCGCAGGAAATTTTGGAAAAGCTTGCAAAGCCCGAGGATATTCCTGCGGCCTATTACAGCTGCACCTTCCACAAAAAGGTGGCCGGTATCGACTGCATCATCTCCCGCACCGGCTACACCGGTGAGGACGGTTTTGAATTGTATATGGCCGCCGAAGACGCCGAAAAAATGTGGGAAGAGCTTTTGAAGGCGGGCGAGGCAGAAGGGCTTGTGCCCTGCGGCCTGGGCGCACGCGACACCCTGCGGCTGGAAGCGGGCATGCCGCTTTACGGCCATGAATTAACCGACGAGACCTCCCCGCGCGAATCCGGGCTTGGCATCTTCGTCAAAATGAAAAAGCCCGACTTTATCGGCAAGGCCGCGCTGGAAAAAATGGGCGACCCGGTGCGCAAGCGGGTAGGGCTTAAGGTTACCGGCCGCGGTATTATTCGGGAGCACCAGCCGGTCTACCTGAACGGCGAGCAGATTGGCCTGACCACCTCAGGCACCCATTGCCCCTACCTGGGCTACCCGGTCGCCATGGCCATTGTGCCCAAAGAAAAGGTGCAGCTAGGCGATGAAGTTGAGGTGGATGTGCGTGGGCGCAAGGTTGCAGCCCAGGTGGTAAAGCTGCCGTTTTATAAGCGCGGCTGAAAAGCCGGTGGGCAAAAAACAGCGCCGATTTAGGGCCGGTTTTCAAAACTGGCGCTGCCTGTAACCCTTTGTAATAACCGGGCGAGATAAGCTTTTCCGGTGTCATTTAAAAGCCAAAAGAAAGGTGGATTTTATTATGAATTTTCCTGCAGAACTCAAATATTCCAAATCTCACGAATGGGTGCGTGTTTTGTCCGACGGCACCGCACAAATCGGCCTGACCGACTATGCACAGAAGGAGCTGGGCGACCTGGTGTTTGTAAACCTTCCGCAGCCGGAAGACGAAATTCGCGCCGGTGAAGCGTTTGCCGATGTGGAGTCGGTAAAAGCGGTTTCGGATGTGTATGCCCCGGTGAACGGCACCGTGGTGGAGGTAAACGAGGAGCTGCTGGACGCGCCCGAACTGATCAACCAGGACCCCTATGAGGCCTGGTTTGTAAAGGTAGAGCAGGTGGAAGAAGCCGAAACCCTGCTTTCCGCCGAAGAGTATGAAGCCTTTGTGGCGCAGGAAGCAAATAAATAAAAAAGGAGGTGCGCAGATGGGTACATTTGTACCGGGCACCGGGTCGGAGCAGCTTTTGATGCTGCACGAGTCCGGCTATGCCGATTGGGATGCGCTGTTTGCCGATGTTCCCGCCCAGGTGCGGCTGGCAGATGGCGCTTTGGACCTGCCCGACGGCCTTTCCGAAATGGAAGCCGCCGCGGCCATGCGGGCATTGGCGGACAAAAACCACCGGTTTGCCCATATTTTCCGGGGCGCAGGCGCTTATCGCCACTATATTCCCGCTATTGTGGGCCGGGTTACCCGCAAGGAAAATTTTCTCACCTCCTACACGCCCTACCAGGCCGAAATCAGCCAGGGCATTCTGCAATCCATCTTTGAATATCAGTCCATGATCTGCGAACTGACCGGCATGGATGTGTCCAACGCTTCGGTTTATGACGGCGCGGCTGCCACCGCAGAGGCTGCCGCCATGTGCACCGAGCGCAAGCGCAATAAGGTTTACCTGTCTCAAACGCTGCCCCCTCAGGTAATCCAGACCGTACAGACCTACTGCTTTGGCAGCAATACGCCGGTGCAGCTGGTGCCCGAAAAGGACGGTGTTACCGACCTGGATGCGCTGAAAGATTTGTTGGATGACACAGCCGCCTGCGTCATTATGGCCCAGCCAAACTATTACGGCCAAATTGAGGACGCAGCCGCCATCGGCAAGCTGGCTCATGAAGCCGGGGCCAAGCTTGTAATGAACTGCAACCCCATCTCGCTGGGGCTTTTGGCAACCCCGGCCGAGTGCGGCGCCGATGTGGCGGTGGGCGAAGGCCAGCCCTTGGGCATGCCTTTGGCCTGGGGCGGACCATACCTTGGCTATATGGCCGCGACCACCGCCATGATGCGCAAACTGCCCGGCCGTATTGTGGGCGAAACCACCGACAATGCCGGCAACCGGGCCTTTGTGCTCACTTTGCAGGCCCGCGAACAGCATATCCGCCGCGAAAAGGCAAAGTCCAATGTTTGCTCCAACGAAGCGCTGTGCGCTTTAACAGCCGGGGTGTACCTGTCGGCAGTTGGACCGGACGGCCTTGCCCAGATTGCCCAGCGCTGCTGTGACAATGCCCATTACCTTGCAAGCCAGCTGGAAAAGGCGGGGCTTAAGCTTGCGTTCAGCAACGAATTCTTCCACGAATTTGTTACCGAATGCCCCGACGCTGTGGCCGTTTTGGACGCTTTGGCAGAGCAGGATATTCTGGGCGGGCTGCCGCTGGACGAACACCGCATTTTGTGGTGCGCCACCGAATGCAACACCAAAGAGGAGATGGACCAGGTGGCTCAAATTGCAAAGGAGGTGTGCGGCCAATGAAACTGATTTTGGAAAAAGGCGCAGAGGGCCGCCATGTCAGCCTGCTGGGAAATTCGCAGGTTCCCGCTGTGCAGCTTCGTGCCGCAAAGCGCGCAAAGGCGCCGGCGCTGCCGCAGGTTTCGGAAACCGAGATCAGCCGGCATTATTCGGCCCTGGCACGCCGCTGCCATGGCGTGAACGACGGGTTTTACCCGCTGGGTTCCTGCACCATGAAGTATAACCCTGCCATCAACGAAGAGGTGGCAGCACTGGAAGGCTTTACCGGCGTGCACCCGCTGCAGCCGGCCTACACCGTGCAGGGCAGCCTGGAAGCTTTGGCGCTTATGGAGAAAAAGCTGTGCGCTATTACCGGCATGGACGCGTTCACCTTCCAGCCGGCTGCCGGCGCCCATGGCGAGTTTACCGGCCTTTTGCTGATTAAGGCTTATCACCAGGCCCGGGGCGAAGCGGCGCAGCGCACCAAAATTATCGTGCCCGATTCGGCCCATGGCACGAACCCTGCCAGCGCCACTATGGCCGGTTACACAGTGGTAAACATTCCATCTGCGCCAGACGGCTGTGTGGACCTTGAGGCCCTGCGTGCCGCTGTTGGCCCGGACACTGCCGGACTTATGCTTACAAACCCCAACACCGTGGGCCTGTTTGACAAAAACATTCTGGAAATCACCCGCATTGTGCACGAAGCCGGCGGCCTTGCCTACTATGACGGCGCCAACCTGAATGCCGTCATGGGCATTGTTCGGCCGGGTGATATGGGTTTTGATGTCATTCACTTGAATCTGCACAAAACCTTCTCCACCCCGCACGGCGGCGGCGGCCCGGGCGCCGGTCCGGTCGGCTGCAAGCAGCTGCTGGCCCAGTTTTTGCCCGGTGGCCGGCCGGTTTTGCAGCAAAGCGGCAGCTATGACCTGGAAGCGGACCAAGCCTCCATTGGCAGTGTGCGCGCCTTCCACGGCAACTTCCTGGTGGTTATGAAAGCGCTTTGCTATGTGATGATGCTGGGGCGGCAGGGCATTCCCGAAGCAGCTCGCAACGCCGTGCTGAACGCCAATTATATGCGGGTGAAACTGCAGGATTTGTACCAGATGGCCTACCCCGGCACCTGCATGCACGAATTTGTTATGTCGCTGCAGCCTTTGAAGGACCAGTGCGGGGTAAGCGCCATGGATATCGCCAAGGGACTTTTGGACCATGGCATCCATCCGCCCACGATGTATTTCCCGCTGATTGTGCATGAGGCGCTGATGGTGGAGCCCACCGAAACCGAAACCAAAGAAACGCTGGACGAAGCGGTTGAGGTATTGCGCGGCCTGTACGAAAAGGCGCTGCAGGACCCCGAATACCTGCATGCCTGCCCGCACAATACGCCGATCGGCCGGCCGGACGAGGTAAAAGCGGCCCGCCACCCGCTGCTTCGCTGGACCAGGGAGGAAAATGCGTGATCCGGACAGCCAGCTGGTATACAGCGCCCGGGTATGACCCCTATGAAAACCTGGCAAGGGAGGAATATTTTCTTTCCCATCTGCAGCCGGGCGAGTGCCTTTTGTACCTGTGGCAGAACCAGAACACGGTGGTGATTGGCAAAAACCAAAACTGCTGGAAAGAATGCCATGTCACCAAGCTGGAACAGGAAGACGGCCATCTGGCGCGGCGTTTGTCGGGTGGGGGAGCGGTCTACCATGATTTGGGCAACCTGAACTTTACCTTTCTTTGCCGCCCGGAAGATTACAATGTGGACCGCCAGACATCGGTGGTACTAAAGGCGGTACAAAGCCTTGGCATTGCGGCCGAAAAAACCGGCCGCAATGACCTGACGGTGAATGGGCGCAAATTTTCCGGCAACGCCTATTATGAAAGCCGGCAGGGCTGCTATCAGCATGGCACACTGCTTTTGGCGGCGGATGGGGAAAAAATGTCCGCTTACCTGAATGTTTCGCGGGAAAAACTCGCGGCAAAAAGCGTGGCATCGGTCCGCGCAAGGGTCTGCAACTTAACCGAATATCTGCCGGACCTTACCCCGCAGCAGATGTGTCAGGCTCTTTTGCAGGCTTTTGGCTGCAGCTATGGCACGCCAACCCCCTTTGACCCAGGCCGTCTGGATCAAAACGCAGTCGAAAAACTGGTCCAAAAGTATAAAAGTCCTGCCTGGAAGTATGGCAGCCGGCTGGATTTTGGGTATGAATTTGGCCGCAGGTTCAGCTGGGGCGAAGTACAGCTGCAGTTTGCGGTAAAAGGGGGACAGGTGGACGGCTGCCGGGTTTATACCGATTCGCTGGACACCACCTTTGCCCAGCCGCTTGGCGAAGCACTTGTGGGCAAGGCGTTTTGTGCGCCAAGTCTTTGTGCCGCAATCGCGGCCTTCTTTGGTTCATCCGGCCCGCGTGCAAAGCTCGCCCAGGATCTTGCAAATCTAATCGAAGACCAGCTTTAACCAAAAAATATAAACGCTTTCGGTGTGGGCCTTGGCGGCGAAAACGCCGCTAAGGCTCGCGCCATTTCAAAAACGCCCGCAGGGCATAGGAAAGGAAGAGACAGATGGAACGGTTCGACCTTGTTGTGATCGGCGCCGGGCCGGGCGGCTATGTGGCCGCGCTGGAAGCAGCGCGCCTTGGCATGCGGGTGGCAGTGGCAGAGAAGGACGCTTTGGGCGGAACCTGCCTGAACCGGGGCTGTATTCCCACCAAAACCATGCTGCACACCGCACAGCTTGCCGAAGAAGCGGCTGCCGGCGGCGAGATTGGCCTTTGCACCGGCCCGGTGACGGTGGACCTGGAAAAGCTGCAGCAGTACAAAAATCAGGTCACCAGCCGCCTTTCGGAAGGGATCGGTCAGCTGTTTGCAAAGCAGAAGGTGACGCTTTTTAAAGGTACAGCCTGTGTGGAAGGTACCAAAACGGTACGGGTTTATGGGCAAGAGCAGCCGGATACGCTGCTGGAAGCCGAGCATATTTTGGTAGCCACCGGCGGCTGCCCGGCCCGACTGCCGGTGGAAGGCGTTGACCTGCCCGGTGTTTATACCAGCGATGGTATGCTGTTTGAAAGCCGTCGCTTTGAACAGATGGTGATTGTGGGCGGCGGTGTGATCGGCATGGAGTTTGCAAGCCTTTACAGCGCTTTGGGCTGTAAGGTAACGGTTTTGGAAGCGGCCGGCAGCATTTTGGCAAACCTGGACCGGGAATTTGGCCAAAACCTGAAAATGATCCTGAAAAAGCGCGGGGTGGATATCCACACCGGCGCGCAGCTTTCCGCCATTCGGCAGGCAGATGGGAAGCTGTGCTGTGTGTACGAGGAAAAAGGGGCCCAAAAACAGGCGCCAGCCGATGCAGTGCTGGTAGCGGTAGGCCGCCGGCCTGAAACCGCCGGCCTTTTTGCCGAACCCTTTACCCCTGCTATGGAACGCGGCCGTATTCTGGTGGATGAAGACTACCGCACCAGCTTGCCGGGCGTTTGGGCCATTGGAGATGCCATTGGCGGTATGCAGCTGGCGCACCTGGCCAGCGCACAGGGGGTAAATGCGGTGCACCGTATGCTGGGCCGCCCGGCTCCTATGCGTACCGATTTGATTCCGTCCTGCGTTTATACCAGCCCCGAAATTGCTTCGGTGGGTTTAACCGCCGACGAAGCCAAGCAAAAGGGAATAGCGGTAACGGTTCACAAATACCCCATGAGCGCCAACGGCAAAACCGTGCTGACCCGTCAGGAGCGCAGCTTTATGAAGCTGGTAGCCGAAGAAAACACCGGCCGGGTGCTGGGCGCCCAGTTAATGTGCGACCGGGCCACCGATATGATTGGCGAGTTTGCCACCGCCATAGCAAATAAGCTGACGGTAGAACAGCTGGGCTGTGTGGTTCGGCCCCATCCCACTTATAACGAGGCGGTGTGGGAACTGACCCGCGGCTAAAAGCATACTTTATTTTGATTTGTTCCATACCAAAAATGCCCGGGCTTTTTGCCCGGGCTTTTTTGGTATGCAATCGTATTTTTATATGCCAAAATTGGCGCAAAAACATAAATCTGCCTGCGGCAAAGCTGCGGTCAAAAGCAAAATACATGAAAAGCTATTTTGTTTTACAGCATTTTACCCCAAAAATTTGCACAATTAATAGGTGTGGTCGCACACCTGTTTAATTTTTTCCTGCAGGGCGGCAAAATCTTCAAAGGCTATAGGCTTTTGGCTGGGGTTTCTCAGCAAAGCAGCCGGGTGAAAGGTGCCCATAAACAGCACGCCATCCTTCTCTATAAAGGTGCCATGCTCCTTGGTTACCTGAAAATCGGGCCGGATAATCTGCTGGGCTGCAATACGCCCCAAACAAACTACAATTTTGGGAGAAAGCAGCTTAAACTGCTGGCGCAGCCAGGGCAGGCAGGCCTCCCGTTCGGCGGGCAGAGGGTCCCGGTTTTGGGGCGGTCGGCATTTAATGGTATTGGCAATATATACATTCTTTTCCCGCGAAAGCCCAATCACATGCAGGTACGAATCCAAAAGCGCACCGCTGCGGCCCACAAAAGGCAGCCCCTGTTCGTCCTCGTTTGCGCCCGGTGCCTCGCCAATCAGCAAGACCTCCGAATTTTTGGCGCCATCGCCAAATACCACATGCTGGCGGGTGCGGCACAGTTCACATCGCTGGCAGGTCAGGCACTCTTCTTTTAACCGATCAAAATCCATAAACTTCCCCCCAATTCTTTCACATTATACTATATTTGGCTTGCAATTTAAATGCCAAAAGTTTAAAATGGTATTAAAACTAAAGGAGGTTGATTCCAATGGAGAAAACATTTATCGTTGAAACATCCGCGCGTCATGTTCATGTTACTGCCGAAACCTTGGATATCCTGTACGGCAAAGATTATAAACTCACCCCGAAGAAGGATCTTTCTCAGCCGGGCCAGTTTGCCTGCGAAGAGAAGGTTACCGTGGTTGGCCCCAAGGGCGAACTGAAGATGTCCATTCTGGGCCCGGTGCGTCCCTACAACCAGGTGGAAGTTTCCAAAACCGATGCTCGTTCTTTGGGCCTCAACCCGCCCATTCGCGAGTCCGGTAAGCTGGAAGGCACCCCCGGCTGCAAGCTGGTGGGCCCTGCCGGCGAGGTGGAGATCAAGGAAGGCGTAATCGTTGCGCTGCGCCATGTCCACTTCACCCCGAAGGACGCCGAAGAGTTCGGTGTGAAGGATAAGGAGATCATTAAGGTTTGCTGCGGCGGCGAAGGCCGTAAGCTGATTTTTGATGATGTGCTGGCCCGTGTAACCGAAACCTCCGGCCTTGCCATGCACATTGATACCGATGAGAGCAACGCCGCTTATGGCGCTACCACCGGCTACATTGTTCGCTGAGCATCTGCCGCGCGTTTGGTAAAACGAAAAAAACCGGAAGCCTGCCTTTTGGCAGCTTCCGGTTTTATTTTTTGCGGTACAGGCAAACGGGTAAGCACAAACGGTCCAAGAGTGCTTTAACATACCGTTTTTTTAAAGCAGCATACAAGCGGCATGCGCTGTTTTGTCCCTTACATGCGGTGGCTGAAATACCATTTGAAGGGCAGTTTGCAGCACCCGGCCGCCATCAGGGTAATAATCAAGGTCAGGCAGACTGCCTCGTTTAAAAAACTGGCCACAAAAATACCCGCAAGCAGTAAAATCATCAAAAAAAGGTCTCCGCAGGCAAAGCTGCGCAGCAAAATACTCTGCTTGCACTCATCTGTTTCGGCAATGTACATTTGTCTGCAAGCCTCAGCATTCTGCACAGCGCGGCGCAGCTTTACCGTGTAAAAAATAAGCAGCAGTTCTGCTGCGCTGAAAAAGCCAGATAAAAAGCCCTGCCCCGCTTCGGAAAGGACCAATTTTTGACGAGCGCCAAAATTTTAAAATGCCAAAACTGCGCCAATTCCAACAAAAAAGCAGGTAAGTATCCGCTGCTGGGCCAATAGATTTTGCCGAAAGCGCTCCAGTTGCTTTTCCATGAAAATCGCCTCTCAATCATCCCATTGTGAAAGGTCAAACACTTCTTCTATGCTTTTGCCAAAATAGCGCGCAATTTTGTACGCAAGGGGAAGGCTGGCAACATAGCGCTCATTTTCCAGGCTGATAATGGTCTGCCTGCTAACTCCCACAGCGCTGGCCAGCTCTTCCTGGCTGACCTGCCGCGCGCGGCGCAGCTGTTTTATTTGGGTTTTCGTGCGCATCCCTCCGTTCCTGTAAAAGTAAAGTTAACTTTACATGTAAATTTTATCAGCCATTCTGTAAAATGTCAAGCATGTTTTACATTTTTAAAGGTAAATTCTTTGGGGCAAATAAAGCGCATCTATCAAAAAATATCTGTGTAAAGTTTTTTGCCTTATATTAAAACAGCCGGCCAATGGGCCGCAAAGTGCGGGGGAAGGGGAACGCAGTCTTTATCCTTTGCGTATCTATTTTTGGGGTCATATGGTTGTTTTTTTGCGCACTGTCAAAATAGGATGGACAAACCGCAGCCTGGGTGGTATACTGAAAGGGTCAGAGTAGGGCCCAGTGCGTAAAGTGCCGGCAGGACGGGGAGTTGCCAGCCGGACGAAAAGCAGATTGCTTGCGGTACAGGGTCCGCATCCCGCTGTACCGATATCCCCCGGCTGCCCGGCCGGTGAAAAAAGCACCCTTTGGTGCGTCGGTACGACCGATGCATAAAGAAAGGAGTGCTTATTTTTATGCAGAAAAAAAGACAGTTGTCCTATGCGTCCCCCTTCAGCCGCGGTTACTGGCAGCAGGCCGCAGCCGAGGCGAAAAATGTGCAAACCTTGGCGCTTGCAGCCATTTTTGTGGCGCTGCGCATGGTGTTGTCCAATTTTTATATCCCCCTGGGGGACAACTTAAATGTTTTTTTCAGTTTTTTGGTCAGTTCCCTGGGCGGCGCCATTTATGGGCCGGTTGTGGGGCTTTTAACCGGTTTTTGTACGGATATTTTGGGCTATTTTCTCCACCCGGTGGGGGGCTTTTTCCCGGGCTATACCCTGAATACCATGCTGGGTGCCGCACTGTATGCCGTATTCTTGTACCGGCGGCCTATCTCCTTTTTCCGTCTGCTGGGCTGCAAATTGACAGTAAACCTGGGGGTCAATGTGCTTTTGGGTTCTGTGTGGAGCGCTGTGCTTTACAGCAAAGGGTATTATTACTATCTGCTTCGCGGCCTTGCCAAAAACCTGCTGCTTTGGCCGGTGGAAACGGTGCTGCTTTTCCTTTTTTTGCGGGCCATTTTGCCGCAAACCCATCGCCTTGGGCTAACCGTACAAAAAACCGTTACCTTTCTACCGGCAGGCTTTGGCTTTCGGGCCGGCCAGCAGCAGTAAACGGTTTGTTTTATAGCTTTTTGGCAAAAATTTATCTTTTCTTCCAAAGGTCCTCGCTATCCCCGGCGGGGGCTTTTGCTTTTTTGCCGGGCATTTTTAAGCACATCTAAATTTAAAAAAGTTTTTCGGCAATACCAAAAGCACACATTATGTTGGCAGCCCCCAATTTATAGCCAATACTTTGGCTTGTATCGGCAATATCCTAATTATTTTTTCAAAAAAGGAAAGCTGTTCCATTTTAAAAATAGTGCAGCTTCAAGCGGAATATGGAAATTTCTGTTACCCTTTCAAAAACATTCGAACCCATGACAGCAGCCGGAAATGCAACAAAAAAACAACCAGCTGTTGTAAAAATGCTTGCCAATCCTTTTAAAACGGGGTACAATAAACAGGTGTATTGGGTGCAAAACTGTTTTGTACCGGGCATTCGCTTTTGTAAGCAAAAGGAGCAGCCAATGAGCGAAGAATATATCAACCAGTTCCATCTGGTGGCGCCCTATCAGCCCACCGGGGATCAGCCGCAGGCCATTGCAAAATTGACCGATGGCCTTTTAAAGGGCTATAAAGGCCAGACCATGCTGGGGGTTACCGGTTCGGGCAAAACCTTCACCATGGCCAATATCATTCAAAATGTAAACCGGCCAACCCTGGTATTGGCCCACAATAAAACCCTTGCCGCGCAGCTTTGTGCTGAATTTAAGGCTTTTTTTCCGGACAACGAAGTCTGCCTGTTCATCAGCTATTACGACTATTACCAGCCGGAAGCCTATATTCCCAGCACTGACACCTATATTGAAAAGGACTCCGCCATCAACGATGAGATCGACCGGCTGCGCCACGAAGCCACCGCGGCCTTGTCAGAACGGCGGGATGTGATCATCGTGGCCAGTGTTTCCTGCATCTATTCGCTGGGCGACCCCATCGATTATCGCAGTATGGTCATCAGCCTGCGGCCAGGCATGGCCATCTCGCGGGATCAGCTTTTAAAACGCCTGGTGGATCTGCAGTACGAGCGCAATGATGTGAACTTTACCCGCAATAAGTTCCGGGTGCGGGGCGATATTGTAGAGGTCAACCTGGCCTATTCGGACAATGTGGCCATCCGCATTGAATTTTTTGGAGATGAAATCGACCGCATCAGCGAAATCAATACGGTTACCGGCCAGCGGCGGGCCACCATTAAGCATGTGGCAATTTTCCCGGCCAGCCATTATATTGTGCCAAGGGAAAAAATGAAGCTTGCCATTGAAAATATTCGCCAGGAAATGGAACAGCAGGTGCGCCTTTTTACCGAACAGGGCAAGCTGATTGAAGCGCAGCGGATTGCCCAGCGTACCAATTACGATATGGAAATGCTGCAGGAGGTAGGCATCTGCAAGGGCATTGAAAACTATTCCCGCGTGCTTTCCGGCCGGGCGCCGGGCAGCATGCCCTGTACGCTTTTGGACTATTTCCCGGACGATTTTCTTTTGTTTGTGGACGAAAGCCATGTTATGCTGCCCCAGCTGCGCGCTATGCTGGCGGGGGACCGGGCCCGCAAACAAAGCCTGGTGGATTATGGCTTCCGCCTGCCTTCCGCATTTGACAACCGCCCGCTTTCGTTTGAAGAGTTTTCCTCCAAGGTCAATCAGGTGATATTTGTAAGCGCAACCCCGGGCGAATACGAGCGTACCCATTCGGTCCAGCGGGCCGAACAGGTCATTCGGCCCACCGGCCTTTTGGATCCTTCCATTACCGTAAAGCCGGTGGAAGGGCAGATCGAGGACCTTTTGGGCGAAATCAACGCCCGGGTGGAGAAGGGCCAGCGCACCCTGGTCACCACCCTTACCAAAAAGATGGCCGAAGACCTGACCGATTATCTGTTCGACCAGGGGGTAAAGGTCAAATATATGCACCACGAGGTGGAAAGCGAAGAGCGGCAGGCTCTTTTGCGGGACCTGCGCACCGGTGCCATTGATGTGCTGGTTGGCATTAACCTTTTGCGGGAAGGACTGGATCTGCCGGAAGTATCCCTTGTTGCTATTTTGGATGCCGACAAGGAGGGCTTTTTGCGCAGCGAAACCAGCCTGATCCAGACCATTGGCCGGGCGGCGCGCAACGCCGAAGGACATGTAATTATGTATGCCGATACCGTAACCCCCAGTATGGAACGGGCTATTTTGGAAACGGACCGCCGCCGCGGTATTCAGCAGGCCTATAACCAGGCCCATGGCATTGTGCCCACCACCATTCATAAGGAGATTCGCGAGCCGATTCGCATCTCCACCGAGGAGGACGAACGGCCGGCCAAGCAGCTGAGCCGGGCCGAGCGGGAAAAGCTGATTGGCAAACTAACGCGGGAGATGAAGCAGGCCGCCGAAATACTGGATTTCGAGCATGCCGCCTATCTGCGTGATAAAATTGAAAAACTGAGAAAGGGATAACGCTTTGAAGAAAGAACGACAGGACCACATAGTAATAAAAGGGGCGCGGGAGCATAACCTGAAAAACATCGATGTAACTTTGCCCCGCGACAAGCTTATTGTTATGACAGGCCTTTCCGGCAGCGGCAAGTCCAGCCTGGCCTTTGACACGCTGTATGCGGACGGTCAGCGCCGGTATATGGAAAGTTTATCCAGCTATGCCCGCATGTTTTTGGGGCAGATGGAAAAGCCGGATGTGGACTCTATTGAAGGGCTTTCGCCGGCCATCTCCATCGATCAAAAAACCACCAGCCGCAACCCGCGTTCCACGGTGGGTACCGTCACCGAAATTTATGATTATCTGCGGCTTTTGTATGCCCATATTGGCATTCCGCACTGCCCGGTGTGCGGGCGGGAGATTCGCCAGCAAACGGTAGACCAGATGGTGCAGGCCATTATGAAACTGCCGGAGGGAACCCGTTTTCAGGTGCTGGCTCCGGTGGTGCGGGGGCGCAAGGGCACCCACGCCAAAGAGTTTGAAGCCGCAGCCCGTTCCGGCTTTGCCCGGGTTCGGGTGGACGGTAACCTCTATGACCTGGATGAAGAGATCACACTGGACAAAAACCGCAAACACACCGTCGAAATTGTGGTGGATCGACTGGTTATCCGGCCGGATATCCGTACCCGCCTGGCCGATTCGCTGGAAACCGCCATTGAACTGACCGGCAGCCTGGTTACCATCGATGTGGTAGGCGGCAGCGAAATGCAGTTTTCCCAAAGCTACGCCTGCCCGGAACACGGCGTTTCAGTGGAAGAGTTGACCCCCCGCATGTTCAGCTTCAATAACCCCCTGGGCGCCTGCGAAAAATGTACCGGCCTGGGTACCTTTATGCGGGTGGATCCGGAACTGGTGCTGCCCAACAAAAAGCTCAGCATCCGCCAGGGGGCGGTCAAGGCCAGCGGCTGGTACTACGCGCCCGATTCGGTCAGCGAAATGTACTACACTGCACTTGGCAAGCGTTACGGCTTTACACTGGATACTCCCATCCGGGAAATGCCCGCCGAAGCGGTCGACGCGCTGCTGTATGGTACCAAGGGGGAAAAACTGGAACTGCACAGGGAAAGCGAGCGCGGTTCCAGCAAGTATTACGCCGACTTTGAAGGGATTGTAAACAACCTGGAACGGCGTTTTAGAGAGACCAACAGCGAGTGGATGAAGGAGGAAATTGCCGGGTATATGAACGGGGTGGATTGCCCCACATGCCATGGCAGCCGCTTAAAACCCACCATTTTGGCCGTTACGGTGGGGGGCATCAATATTACCGATTTTACCAGAATGTCGGTTCGGGACGAAATTGCATTTCTGGATAACCTGCAGCTGACCGAGCAGGAACACAAAATTGCCGATATGGTTTTAAAGGAGGTCCGTTCCCGGCTTACCTTTTTGCAGAGCGTAGGGCTTGAATATTTAACCCTGTTCCGCAATGCGCAGACTCTTTCCGGCGGTGAAAGCCAGCGCATCCGCCTGGCGACTCAAATCGGCTCTTCGCTGATGGGGGTTTTGTATATTTTGGATGAACCCTCCATTGGCCTGCACCAGCGGGATAATGACAAATTGATTGCCACCATGCGCCGTTTGCGGGATTTGGGCAATACTCTGGTAGTGGTGGAACACGACGAGGATACCATTCGCGCTGCCGACTATGTGGTAGATATTGGGCCCGGGGCCGGTGTGCACGGTGGAGAATTGGTGGCGGCAGGCAGTATACAGGACATTATGGACCAGCCGCGCTCCATCACCGGCCAATACCTTTCGGGCAAAAAGAAAATTTTAGTACCCGAACACCGGCGCACCGGCAATGGTCACCAGCTTGTTGTGCGCGGCGCTTCGGAAAATAACCTGAAAAATATTGATGTAGCCTTTCCGCTTGGGACCATGACCTGCGTTACCGGTGTTTCGGGTAGCGGCAAGTCCAGCCTGGTGAACGAAATTTTGTATAAAAAGCTGGCGGCGGAACTAAACGGCGCCAAGTTGCGGCCGGGGCACTTTGCCGAACTGGAAGGGCTGGAATATGTGGATAAGGTCATCGGTATCGACCAGTCGCCCATTGGGCGGACACCCCGCTCCAACCCGGCCACCTACACCGGTGTTTTTTCCGATATTCGCACCCTGTTCAGTCAAACGCAGGACGCTAAAATGCGCGGCTATGGCCCGGGAAGATTTTCCTTCAATGTAAAAGGCGGCCGGTGCGAAGCATGTGAAGGGGACGGCATTCTGCAGATTGAAATGCACTTTTTGCCGGACATTTATGTGCCCTGTGAGGTGTGTAAGGGTAAGCGCTACAATCGGGAGACCCTGGAGGTTCGCTATAAGGACAAAACCATTGCAGATGTTTTGGACATGACGGTGGAAGAGGCGATGGCTTTCTTTGAGCCCATCCCCAAGATCTACCGCAAAATTAAAACCTTATATGATGTGGGCCTTGGATATATTACACTGGGGCAGAGCGCCACCACCCTTTCGGGCGGTGAAGCGCAGCGGGTTAAGCTGGCGCTGGAACTTTCCAAGCGGGAGACCGGCCAAACGGTGTATATTCTGGACGAGCCCACCACCGGCCTGCATGTGGCGGATGTGCACAAATTGATCGAGGTTCTGCAAAAGCTGGTGGATGGCGGAAACACCGTTATTGTGATCGAGCATAATCTGGATATTATTAAGGTCAGCGATTATTTGATAGACCTTGGCCCAGAAGGGGGAGAGGGCGGCGGTACTATTGTAGTGACCGGCACGCCCGAACAGGTGGCAAACTGCCCCCAAAGCTATACCGGCCGATATTTGGCGCCGTTGCTTTTGCGGGATAAAGCCAAAAAGTAAACAGGTAAAATAAAAAAACAGGGGTTTTGGCTTTTGGGCAGGACCCCTGTTTTTCTGCCTAAAATATAGCCGCCCCAGCCGTAAAAGAAAAAAACGAGCCAAACGGCTTTTTCAGGATTGCCCCGGCACAGCCTGACTGGTATACTAAAATGAAAGAAGGTGGCCGTGAAAGCGGGGAAAGGGGCCCAACATGAAAAAACTTATCCAACTGGCAGATTGTTATATGCAAAAATCCGATTGGAAGATTCTGGTACTTTTAAAAAGCTGCTTATTTACTTTGGGCCTGCTTTTGGGCATGCAGCTGCCTCAGCGTTTTAAAAAGCCGCTTGCAAAACCTTGTGCTGTGGTGTTTGCGGCAAGCTGGTTTTTATTGATGTCCAAACTGTTTTGTCTGCTGTTTGAAAGCTTTTCGCAAAAAGATATGCCCGAGCAACAGTAAGGGTTCCCAAGCCGTATCCTAAACGCTAATTTTTATAAAAAACAATCGGGCTTATGGGCCGGCCCATCGAGAACGGGAAGAGTATTACCTGCCATTTTGTCAGTGGCTTTTCCATTACCCCAAAGGGGAATGCAGTGGCAGATACCATATCCATAATAATGGCAATTTTAGCCCTGTTTAGCCTTACAAAATAAAATGTTTTTTGTAAAAATTTTGTCCGAAAAGAAAAAGCAGGCACCAACCGGTGCCTGCTTTCTGTATGCATTTTAAGTGCTGGAAGAAGGTTGTTTTTTTACGCGTTAAGACCAGACCAACAAAAAACATGGCCAGGTAAGCGGCAAAATATTCTTAACGCTGGGGAACAATTTCAATCCAATACCCATCCGGGTCGGCAATAAAGTAAATACCCATAGCCGGGTTTTCAAAACAAATGCAGCCCATTTTTTTGTGCTTTTCGTGCAGCGCATCGTATTGGTCGGTCACAAAGGCCAGGTGAAATTCACACTCACCCAGGTCATAGGGCTTTTTGCGGTCGGCTAGCCAGGTCAACTCCAGCGTAAACTGGCCAAACTCATCTCCCAGGTATACCAGTGTAAATCCATCACCCTGTTTGCGGCGTACCTCTTTCAGCCCTAAGGCTTCACTGTAAAAAGCAAGGCTGCGCTCCAAATCTAAAATGTTAAAATTAAAATGGTCGAATTTAAGCATTGTTTCCTCCTTTTACAAAATGGTGCATGCGAACAAGCTGCCAAATTATAAGCGTGCAGTGCAGGCTTGCATTTTCTGGGTTAAAACAGGCGGCTTTCCACCGTACAAAAACCACTTTGCAAGTATTATACCATTTTGGCAATAAATATGGTATAATAACCGCACAGTAGCTGTTCTTTTTTATTTTGTGCCATACCTTTCCTGCTTTGCACATCAGCTTGATTTTGCGCTTACTTATGCTGTTTCAATGTTGTTATAACTTTTGGGGTATCACCGTTGATGTCATTGTTATAGTGTAATAAAATAGTTGCAACATTTACGCTCATACTGGCGGGTTTTGTCTGTTGTAAGGCAAAAACTTTACACAAGGCTTTCATTTCGTTTTGGCTGAAAGCTGCGCCGGTGCAAGGCTGCTAAGCGCGCTTTGGTTTTAATACCCGGTACAAAATTTTGGCCGGCCAGTTGCAAAAAAGAAAAATATGGTCCGGGCGTTTGTCCGGCAGATCGTGAGGATAAAAAATGGTTCGCACCGTTATCTGGTTTTGTTATTTTTGGCTGTATCTTTTTTTCGTCCAGCCTGTATATGCAAAGGTGTGCCGATTGGCTAAAAACGGGGAACAGCAAGCTCATGATGAGCTGACCGGTCGTATGGTGGGGCGATGGGCTCGACGGCTTTTGAGCCTGGCCGGGGCAAAGGTTACCGTAGAAGGGCTTGAAAAACTGCCCGAAGGACCGGCTGTTTATGTGTGTAACCATTTAAGTTATTTTGATATTCCAGTTATTTTGGGCTACCTTGGCCAGAATCCCAAGCCCATTTTGGCAAAAAAACAGCTGGCATCGCTGCCTTTTATCCGCGGCTGGATGGAACAGCTGCATTGCGTATTTATCGAACGGGAAAATATGCGCGCTTCGGTGGCAGCTTTAAATGAGGCGGCCGCCTGGGTGGCAAAAGGGTATTCCATGGTGGTATTCCCCGAAGGCACCCGCAGCAAAACCGGAAAAATAGCCGAATTTAAAGCAGGCGCCTATAAAATTGCACAAAAAAATAAGGTCCCGGTCGTTCCGCTCTGCCTGGTGGGTACCGACCATATTATGCAGCCGGGCAGTTTGCGCATCCACCCGGGCAAAGTACACCTTTCGGTGCTGGACCCCATTTGTACCGAAGGGTTTACAAAAGAAGAGTGGCGTGCACTTGCAGCCAATACACAGGCCCTGGTGGAACAGGAGCAGCAGAGAATTTTGGCTACACAGCAGACGGTTTAAATAATGTAGATATTGCGGCTTTGTTTTTTGGCGTTTGCTTTTTTGAAAACTGTTTGGCTGCCCAAAGCTCGATTTCGCCATTTTTTGCCTTTAATGGGTTAAAAAATTGACAAATTGCCTTTTTTTCTGTATAATGAAAATTCCGTTCGGCGGACTGTGCAAATATCGCTTCAGTAAGCCGAATTCCAAGCAAGCGGGCTATTGGTTTTTTGCCCGTCCGGAAAGGAGGATCTGGCGATGGGGGCACTGGGAGTATTTACTTATACCAACTTTGTGATTGCCGCCGCCGGAGTGGTTGCACTTTTTTGCGTAAAAAAAGCGGCCAAATTGGTTTTTGGCTTAATGTCTGTTTTTTGCGTTGCTTTGGGTGTGCTGGCTTATACAGCACAGCCAATCAACTATGCAGGCTCGCAGGCACTGGCGTTTTTTGCAATTGCGGTAGTAGCAGTGGCAGTGGTGCTGCGCTTTGCTTTAAAAAAGTCTATTTTTCTTGCAAAATTGCTGCTGTGCGGCTCTGCGCTTGTTAGCTTAATGCTTTTGTTTGGCTAACCGTTTTGGCATAGCCGGGCAAACGGGTACGCACGCATCTATGCAGTCATTCATTCACAAAGGGCCAGCGCACTGCGCTGGCCTTTTGTGCGTAAGTGTATCAATTATAATTAGGCAGTGCGCAGCAGGGCCGCCGGTGGACAGGTTCTAAGCAGCTGTGGTACAATAAAGCGTCAAACCAACAGCTTAATGAGGTGACAGCATGCCGGTTGATATGAAACAAACCATAGCTTCTGCCTTTGCACAGATGGCCCAGGAGAAGAATGTGGATAAAATTACGGTAAAGGACCTGGTGGAGCGATGTAATATTTCGCGGCAGGCTTTCTACTACCACTTTCAGGATCTGCTGGAAGTGATGGAATGGTCTATTCGTCAGTTGGTGCAGCACGCATTTCAAAACAGCTTGAATGCCAGCGATCCACAAAAGGCAATTGAAGCATTTATCCGCATTTCCATGCAGCATGGAGATTGGCTGATGTGCCTTTTATCCTCACAGCGCCGGGAACAGGTAGAGCGCATTTTTGTTGATGCCATGCGCTCCAGCATTAAAATGCTTATATCCAGCCAAAGGCCGGATTTGGCCTTCTGCTACCAGGATCTAGAGGTAGCGTTGGATTTTTACGCTTATGGTACAGCCGGTGTGCTGTTTGAAAACTGCAAAAGAAAAGATCTCGACCCCAAAACGCTCTCTGTGCAGCTTTACCGGCTTATTAATGGCCAGCTTTTGTAAAAAACAAAAAAGCTTTTGTACATTCCCCCCGTACTGTCAAATAATTTGACAGTAGGGGGGGGAATGTCTATACAGAATGCTTATATTGCAAATGGTGCAAATTTTTTAACATGCTATTATGGTAAAAAAGCCATTTAGGCGAAAAAACGAGGGATCAATATGAGTACCTGTGCGTTTTCGGCAAAACTGCGGGAATTAAAACAAGACTGTGAATTGCTGGAAAACTGCTTAAGCGCTTGCGATTCGCTTACTTTACAGCAGCTGCACAAACAGTTTAATCAAACAGAAAAAGCCTGTATGGCACTGAACTGCCGCCTGGATGCGGATATTCAAAATGGTCGTTGTGCTGCAGTTGTACAGTTGGCACAGGCTCAAAAAGACTATTATCAAACCGCCCAAAAACTGCAAAAACAACAGCTTGTGCCCTGTTTTCAAGGCGATATGCTTTTGCCGGGAGAAGACCGTTCAGAAGCAGCTATGCTTTATACCGAATACGCAATTGACTTTGCCCGGCATGCCATTTATCAAGCCATGCTTTCGGCACTGGCTGCAATGGAAGAAGAGATTCACTGTGCTCAAAAAAATGAAAAAAATGAGGAGGAGAAGGTCTGATGAAAGAGGTTAAAACGCCCAAAAAACCATTGATCTACTATTATATGATCGTTTTGCTGGTTTTGCTTTTGTTTAACTCTTTGGTTATGCCGTGGTTTGCCCAGCGCCAGGTACAGTTGGTGGATTATGGAACTTTTGTGACCATGACCGAAGATAAACAGGTAGGCCTGGTAGAGGTGCAGGACAACCAGATTTTGTTCACCGATCTGGACAATAAGGTGGTATACAAAACAGGACGGATGGATGACCCGGAACTTTTGGATCGACTTGAGGATTCTGGTGCCAAATACTCCCGCGAGATTATCGAAGAGATGTCTCCCTTGGCTTCGTTTTTAATTTACTGGATTCTGCCGATTGTTATTTTTGTTGGCATTGGACAGTTTATGAACCGTAAAATGATGAATAAAGCCGGCGGCAACAGCATGATGTTCGGCATGGGAAAGTCCAATGCAAAGGTGTATGTAAAGTCGTCAGAGGGAATCCATTTTTCGGATGTTGCCGGCGAAGATGAAGCCAAAGAGAACCTGGCCGAAATTGTAGATTACCTGCACGACCCTGCCAAGTACAAGAAAATTGGTGCTTCCATGCCAAAGGGCGTTTTGCTGGTAGGCCCTCCGGGAACCGGCAAAACCATGCTGGCCAAAGCCGTTGCAGGCGAAGCAGATGTTCCGTTCTTCTCCATGTCCGGTTCGGAATTTGTGGAAATGTTTGTGGGTATGGGCGCTTCCAAGGTGCGAGATCTGTTTCGCCAGGCGAAAGAGAAAGCCCCCTGCATTGTGTTTATTGATGAAATAGATGCCATTGGCAAAAAGAGGGATAGCCAGCTGGGCGGCAACGATGAACGGGAACAAACCCTAAACCAGCTGCTTACCGAGATGGATGGTTTTGAAGGTAACAGCGGAGTTATTATTTTGGCGGCTACAAACCGCCCGGAATCTTTGGATCCGGCGCTTACCCGGCCGGGCCGGTTTGACCGGCGTGTTCCGGTGGAATTGCCCGACCTGAAAGGCCGCGAAGAGATTTTAAAGGTGCACGCAAGAAAAATTCAAACGGTCGATTCGATTGATTTTTCTCAGATTGCCCGTATGGCCTCCGGTGCTTCCGGAGCGGAACTTGCCAATATTGTCAACGAAGCTGCTTTGCGCGCTGTTCGGGATAACCGCACACAAGTTACCCAAAGCGACCTGGAAGAGAGTATTGAGGTGGTAATTGCGGGCTACCAAAAAAAGAACGCTATCTTGACCGATCAGGAAAAGTGGACGGTGGCCTACCATGAAATTGGCCATGCGCTGGTGGCGGCCAAGCAATCCCATTCGGCCCCAGTGCAAAAGATTACTATTATTCCCAGAACATCCGGTGCGCTGGGTTATACCATGCAGGTAGATGAAGGCAACAAGTACCTGATGACTAAAGAAGAGATTGAAAATAAAATTGCCACCTATACCGGCGGCCGGGCAGCAGAAGAATTGGCTTTTGGCACAATATCTACCGGTGCCTCCAATGATATTGAGCAGGCTACCAAACTGGCGCGCGCTATGATTACCCGTTATGGTATGAGCCCCGATTTTGACATGGTAGCCATGGAAAATGTGAGCGGGCAATACCTGGGCGGAGACAGTTCGCTGAGCTGTTCGGCACAAACCCAAACCGAAATTGACCGGCAGGTGGTTGCACTGGTAAAAAGCCAGCACAAAAAAGCTTCCGACATTTTGGCCCAAAACCGCGAAAAGCTGGACGAACTGGCCCGTTACCTTTACGAGAAGGAAACCATTACCGGTATTGAATTTATGGATATTTTGAACCGCTGACAAGGCAGCTGCCCACGGCGTAACCAACAGGTATAGCCGGCAATTGCGGCAAACTGGGCAGTGTTTGCACAAAAATCCCCCTGGCCGTTTGGCACAGGGGGATTTTTTCGGTATCAAATATTATAATAATCGTTTCTGCAAAGCAAGTTAAAGCGCAAAATCCTCGGGCGAAAAATCCGGCAGTTTAGGCTGGCGGCGGGGTATGCGTTTTAAAGGAGAATAGAAAAATTTGCGGCAGGAATAACGGGGAGCCACCGGTCCCTTGCGCGAACACAAAATCATAACCTGGTCCGAGGCGAGCCGTCCATATTCGCAGTATTCGCAGGCAGGAGGCATATCGTTGGAAAACAGCGTATTTTTCATAAATTTCTCCCAAAATACAGATGTCAAATCTTTCTCAAATTGCCGGTACTGCAAATATTATACCGCAGAGGTTTCGTTTCGTAAAGCGCGCGCGCTGACGCTGCTGCACCCAATTGCCAAAAACAGAAAAAAGCTAATGGCGCTGGGCCAGGGCAGCCGGCTGGTCACAATCAATCGGCTGGCCGCCTGACTGGTTTGCACAAGGCCGGGCAAGCAGGCAAAAATACCGCGGCAGGTCAAAAAACTTACCAAAAAATGCAGCGGTCTGGTCCATAAAAAGGGGGCCAAACTTACTTCGTTTGGCAAAAGGGCGCGAATCTGCAAAAGGCCGCAAAGCCCCAAAAAGCTAAGCGAAAAACAAAGCAGTGCCAAGCTGCCCTGCTTACCAGCCGCGGCACACCCTGCTGTTACCTCCAAAACGCAGGCTGCGAGGGAAAGCTTTGAAAACAAAAGCTGGTTTAATACCGCAAACAACACTACGGTTCCGCAAATGTGCAGCATGGAATCGGTAGCACGGTTTACTGCAAGCGAAAAGGAAAAAGGCTCAGATTCCTGCGCAGGGAGCAAATAAGAGGGGGCGCTGTGCCGTTTTGGCCTTACTGCAAACAGGCAGCACACGCTGGCAAGGGTAAGGCAAAGCCAAATAACAAGCCCCGCCAAGGTGTTGCCCCAAATGCCCCAGCCCACCGCTGTTACCACAAAAGAAGGACCGCTGCCTAAAAAACATACAGCCCGCGCCGTTTGGTCAGCCTGCAGCCGGCCTTGGCGTGTCAGTCTTCCAAGGCAGCTGGCGCCAGGGGCAAACCCGCCTAAAAGTCCCAAAAGCAAAGCGGGGGCAGCGTCTTGCGGAAGACGGCAGGCACGGCACAGCGGCTGCAAAAGCTTATCTAAAAAACCGGGACAGCAGGCAAGACATTCGGCCAGTACCAAAAACGGAAAAAGAGCAGGAATCAAGGATTGCAAGCAACGGTTAAGCCCTTCGGCACATCCCTGCGCTACCCGCCCGGGGAAAGCTAAAAATAGCCCGCCGAAAAGCAAACTGCCTAAAAAAACGGTACCGTTTTGCCCAAAAAGGCTGCGCTTCATAAAAATCACCACACCAGGATATATATGTACCGGACCAAAAAGATAGTCTTGGTGCCGGAAAACGGGGGAATGATATGGCTCGCAAGGAAAAAGAAAGCCTGGCCGCCATTCTGCGCCACAGCTTTACACCGCCCGGGCAGGCGCTCTACCAGGGAGCATGCGTTCAGATCAGCGATCAGGGAGCGGTGCAGATTGAAAACTGCAAGGGCATTGCCGATTACAATGAAAACTATGTGGAGGCAAAATTGTCGGGCTGCAGCGTGCGGATCAGCGGAGATGACCTGGTGCTTTTAACCCTTTCCAAAGGCAATATTACGGTGGAAGGCCGGGTTTTTTCGGTAGAATTTTTCTACCAGGACCAATAAGGCTTTTAGGCACAAAAGAACCGCAAACAAAAAAGGAATAAAAGACCCCTTTTCTTTCTATAAGGAACCGGCAAAACAAGGGCGGCTGCCCTGCCGAACAAAAAATATAAGATAAAAAAGGGGGCAGCGCTATGGCATTGCGCGGTTTTTGGCAATGGATATTTGGCACGGTACATTTTTCGGCGCAGGGGGGCGATATCGCCCGTTTTCTGGACCTGTGTGCGGCACAGGGAATTTCTCTAAGCAGGCTGAAGGCAAACCCGTTGGGGCTGACCGGACAGGTGCCCGCCCGCCAGTACCGGCGTATGCATGCCCCTGCCCGGCGCTGCCGCTGCCGGCTCAGGGTTTGCCGCCGGTGGGGGTTTTGTTTTTTAGCTTCTCCGTTGCGCGGCCGCTGGGGAATTGTTTCAGGCACAGTGGCCTTTTTTGTGCTGTGTTCCATTCTGCAAGGCAATATCTGGACCATCAGCTATTACAATATGTCTGCCGATACTGCTGCAAAGCTTTCCGGAGAACTTGCTAATTGCGGCTTGGTACGCGGCGCGCGTCCCACCAAGGAAGGGCTGGAGCAGGTGCGCCAGCAGGTTCTTTTAATCGACGAAAATCTGGCAAGTCTATCGTTTCAATTTGTGAAAGGAAGGCTGTTGGTAGAAGCTATTGCCATAGAGCATAAGCCCTCTATTCGGGATAATACCACCCCTATGGATATTGTGGCCAGCAAAGAGGGAATTCTGGAA
This sequence comes from Pygmaiobacter massiliensis, assembly GCA_022778585.1. Taxonomy (GTDB): domain Bacteria; phylum Bacillota; class Clostridia; order Oscillospirales; family Ruminococcaceae; genus Pygmaiobacter; species Pygmaiobacter massiliensis_A. The sequence continues at coordinate 52,118 of JALFTI010000010.1, forward strand.
CAGCTGCAGGTCTATTCCGGCTATGCGGTGCGCAGTGTGGGGCAGTCCGTGGCAGCGGGGGATGTGATTGTATCTCACAGTTATACCGATCCGACCACCGGCGTAACCACCACCGGCCAGGCCCACGCGCAGGTATTGGCCCGCACCGAAACGGTGTTCAGTTGTCAGCAGCCTTTCTCGTTTGTGCAAACTGTGCCCACAGGGCAGCTTTCGGTTCAATATTTTTTGTGTATGGGGCAGGCAAAGCTTCCGCTTTTTATAAACGGTAACACTACACAGGCAGATTACACCGAGCTTTTGCCGCTTGTGCCGTTTGGCTGGAATCTGCCTTTTTACCTGGAGCGGCATACCACGACACAAACAAAGGAAACCCAAATTACCCTCACCCGCGAGGAAGCGCAGGCAAGGGCCGAACTGGCCTGTGCAGAACAGATTGCAAGGCAGATGGAAGGAGCCGAGATCCTTTCCCGGCAAACACAGACAACCTGGCAGGATGATGCGGTAACCTGTATGGTCACCGTGCAGGCCATTGAGGAGATTGGCCTGCAAACAGAGCCAGCACCCGGAGCGGTAACCGCTCCCGCGCCGCAGCAGCCACAAACATAAATAAAAGGAATTTAGGAATGCAAAAAAATAACGCAAACGCCAAGAACTTTTGCCCGGTGACTGGAAAAATACACAATAATGTGCAATAATGTATAAGCGAGAGTGTAAGATAAAATAAAATACGCAAGAGAGGATTTTGCATGGCCGAAAAACTGATCGAACTGGATCATATGGATATGGCGCTGGCCCTGTTTGGCCCGCTGGATGAGAATATACGGGTGCTGGAGCGGGATTTTGGCATCTGTGCGGTGGGCCGGGGTACCGAGCTGAAGCTCTCCGGTCCGGAAGAAGGGGTAAATGCCGCTCAGCGGGCTGTGCAGGCTATGATGCAGCTGGTGCGTTCCGGCACGCCGCTGGAAGAGCAAACCTTGCGCTACTGCATCAGCCTTGCCACCAGCGGCGAAGAGGACCGCGTGCAGGAACTGACCGGCGACTTTATTACCATTACAACCAAAGGCCGGCCGGTTCGTCCCAAAACATTGGGGCAGAAAGCTTATATCGATGCGGTGCGCAAAAATTCCATCACCTTTGGAATTGGTCCGGCGGGTACCGGCAAAACATACCTTGCAGTGGCTATGGCAGTGCGCAGCTACAAAGCCCACGAGGTAAGCCGTATTATTTTAACCCGCCCCGCCGTGGAAGCAGGGGAAAAGCTGGGTTTTCTACCGGGCGATCTGCAAAATAAGGTGGACCCATACCTGCGCCCGCTGTACGATGGCCTGTTTGATATGATGGGAGCCGAAACTTTCCAAAAATTAATGGAAAAGCAGGTAATTGAGGTGGCCCCTTTGGCCTATATGCGCGGGCGCACACTGGACGATTCGTTTATCATTCTGGACGAGGCGCAGAATACTACCCCCGAACAGATGAAAATGTTTTTAACCCGCATGGGCAATGGCAGCAAGGTTGTGGTCACCGGCGATGTAACCCAGATAGACCTGCCGGACAAGTCCCGCAGCGGCTTGGTGGAAGCTGCCGCCATTTTGAAAAATATTGAGGGCATTGCTATTGTGCGGTTTACCGAACAGGATGTTGTGCGCCACCGATTGGTGCAGGAGATTGTGAAGGCATACGAAAAAGCCTATGAAAAGCGTATATCGGCCGCCCGGCCCGAACGGCTGCGGCCCGCTGGCGCGAAAAAGGGCAGATAACAGGAGGAACTGCGATGTATAATAAAGTGTATATCACCAATAAACAAAATGCCGTCAAAATTCCTACCGGAATTCGTATTTTAATTCGGCGCAGCTGCAATGCCGTGCTGGAAATGGAGAAATTTGAGGGTCCGGCGGAAATTAGCGTAACATTTGTGGACAACCAGCAGATTGCCCAGCTGAACGCCGAATACCGCAACAAACCCACCGAAACCGATGTGCTGAGCTTTCCCTTGGGCGAGGACGGTGTTTATGATATAAACAACGAGACCGGAGCCAAAATGCTGGGAGATATTGTTATTTCCATGCAGAAGGCCGAGGAACAGGCTGCTATTTACGGCCATACGCTACAGCGGGAGGTTGCATTTTTAACAGTGCATTCCATGCTGCACCTTTTGGGGTACGACCATGTAAACGGCGGCCTGGAAGAGGTACATATGCGCGAAAAGGAAGAACAGGTGTTAATTCAGCTGGGTCTGCCCCGCACCATTGCCTATACCCAGGAGCCGGGCGACGCCAAATAAAGCCGCAGGGGAGAGAAAACCGTTATGCCGAACCATGGCTTTTTTAAAGGGTTTCAGTATGCTTTCAGGGGGATTTTAGCGGCCTTGCGCCAGGAAAGAAACCTTCGGTTTCACCTGGCAACAGCGGTGTTTGTGTTATATTTTGGCCGCTTTTATTCCTTTACCCGGGGCCAGTGGGCGGCCATCATGCTGGCCATTGGCGGGGTAATTGCGCTGGAAATGGCAAACTCCGCCATTGAACGGGCGGTGGATCGCCCCTCTCCCGACCGTTTTTACCTTACCGGCGCAGTTAAGGATATGGCAGCCGGTGCGGTACTGTGTTACAGCATCAGCGCAGCTGCAGCAGGAATTATTTTGTTCTGGCAGCCTGCGGTGCTCATTGGTATTTGGGGTTATTTTATCCAAAAACCGCTGCGGGCTGCGGTGCTTTTGGCCGCACTAATCGTGGCCTGGTGCTTTGTGTTTGGGCCCGAATGGTTCAAAAAAGAAAATAAGAAAGAGGAACTGCCGCGTGAACATCCCTGAAACCAAATCGGTATTTGTGGCCATTGTCGGCCGGCCCAATGTGGGCAAATCCAGCCTGCTCAATGCGCTGGTAGGCGAAAAACTGGCTATTGTCACCTCCAAGCCGCAAACCACCCGCACCCGGGTTACCGGCATATTAACCAGGGGTGCCACCCAGTTTGTTTTTTTGGATACCCCCGGTGTTCACCCGCCCCGCACCAAACTGGGGCAGCGCATGGTAAAAACGGTGGAGGATACCTTGGGTGATGGCGATGCTACCCTTATGCTGTTTGAGCCATATGGGGAACTGACCGAGTCAGAGCAAAAGCTCATAGAACAGATCCGAGCTTCCCACAGACCCGCCTATGCGGCCATTAATAAGACCGATTTTCTAAAAAAAAGCGAGGATTTAGCCCTGCGGATTGAAATGCTGGACAAGCTTGGGGTATTCAGGCAGGTTTTCGGCGTGTGTGCTGCCAAAAAGGAAGGGCTGGAGCCTCTTTTGGACACACTGGATGGCTGCGCAGCTTTGGGCCCGCACTATTTTCCGGACGACAGTTATACCGACCTGCCGGAAAAGGTGCTGGTGGCAGAACTGGTGCGGGAAAAACTGCTTTTAAATTTGCGGGATGAGCTGCCCCACGGCACTGCCGTGCTGGTGGAAAAATTTAAGGAACGGCCGGACAAGGACATTATAGATATTGATGTAACCATTTATTGCGAAAAAAAGAGCCATAAAGGTATGGTAATTGGCAAAGGCGGGGCTATGCTGAAAAAAATTGCCACCGCTGCCCGCTGCGACTGTGAGGAATTTTTGGGTACCAAAGTGAATTTGCAGTGCTGGGTAAAGGTGAAGGACGACTGGCGAGATAACGATTTTTATTTGAACAACTTTGGCTTTGGCCGCTGACGGGAGGCGCTGAACCCATGCAGTTTGTCACCAAGGGGCTTGTCCTGCGGGAGGTGAAAACCGGTGAAGCAGACCGTATTCTCACCATTTTAACCCCGCAGCGCGGCGTGGTGTCGGCGGCAGCAAAAAGTTCCATGCGGCTGAAAAACAAGCTGTTCAGCGCAACGGGGCTTTTTTGTTATTCGGACCTGGTGCTCTTTGAAGGCAAAAACCTTTACACGGTGGACGAAGCAACCCCCATTGAGGTTTTTTTCGGTTTGCGCCAGCAGATTGACCGCATGAGCCTTGCTATGTACCTGGCAGAGCTTGCAGGCCAGCTTGCGCCCGAGGGGGAACCAGCCGAGCCGCTTTTGAGACTTTTGCTTAATAGCTTTTACCTGTTAAGTGCAGGCAAAAAACCGGTTTTACAGGTAAAAACCGTGTTCGAGCTGCGCGCGCTGGCCCAAGCCGGTTTCATGCCGGATGTAGCCGCCTGTGCCGGCTGCGGCGGCCTTTTGGGTGAAAAATTTTATTTTGACCTGGCCGAAGGTGCTATTTTGTGCCAAACCTGCGCGGCAGGCCATGGGCGAGACCCCAATATTACCGCAGCGCAGCTGGCCGCTTTGCAGCATATTCTTTATAGCGAGGATGCAAAGGCTTTTAGCTTTACATTGCCGGGCACGCAGCTTGCCGGGCTGTCTCGGCTTGCATCCGACTATGTGTGCCGCCAGTTGGACCGCGGTTTTAAAACATTGGATTTTCTGCGTACGGTTTTGTGATGGCTGCAAGGTCATACTGTACGCTATGTGATAAGAAAGGGACCCGTTTGTGACAGAAAAATATCTCAAGCTTTTGGAATTTCATAAAATTACTGCAAAAGCGGCGGAATATTGTGCAGGTGAAGAAGCCCGCCAGCTTTTATTGCAGGAAAAAGCCAGCCAAACCCCGCAGGAGATGGAGCTGCGCCTGGCACGCACCGATGCGGCTACCGTTTTGCTGATTAAAAACGGCAGCCCGCGGCTTTCGGGCGTTTCGGGAGTGCTGGATGCGGTGAGCCGGGCCGAAAAAGGCGGCGTTCTTTCTATGGCGGAACTGCTTTTGGTGGCCGCTGCGCTGCGCAATTTTCGCAGCCTGAACGATTGGTATGGCCAGGGCCAGCAGGATGACCAGCTGCACGCCCAGGCATTGGAGCCCATCTTTTACGCCATCACCGAAAATAATCAGCTGGCCCAGTCCATTCAGGATGCCATCCTTTCCGAAACCGAAATGGCCGATACTGCCAGCGATGAGCTTTATCAGATCCGCCGCAAGATCCGCGCGGCAGAAAGTGCTATTCGGGATAAGCTGGATGCGATTATTCATTCCCAGTCGAACCAAAAGTTTTTGCAGGACGCTATCGTAAGCCAGCGCAGCGGCAGGTTTGTCGTTCCGGTAAAGGCGGAATTTCGGGGCGAAATGCCCGGTGTTATTCACGATGTTTCTTCTTCCGGTGCCACTTTGTTTGTGGAGCCCACTGCTGTGGTGGAAACAAACGCTAAAATTTTGCAGCTGCGCAGCCAGGAACAGGAAGAAATTGAGAACATTCTTTCTAAATTTTCCAATGCAGTAGCTGCTTTGCAGCCCCAGTTTGGGTACAGTTACCAGGCTATGCTGCAGGCAGATGTACTTTTGGCCAAAGGCAGACTGGCAGTGGGCATGGCTGCTACTATGCCGAAGGTAACAACCGAAAACTGGTTTTCGCTGAAGAAGGCCCGTCACCCGCTGCTGGATCGAAAAACGGCAGTGCCGGTAGATTTGGCGATTGGCGGGGAATATGACGCACTTATTATTACCGGTCCCAACACCGGCGGCAAGACGGTCAGCTTAAAAACAGCGGGGCTTTTGCTGGCCATGGCGGCGCACGGCTATCTGCTGCCTGCATCTGAATTTAGTACGGTGTGCCTGTTTCGGGAACTTCTGGTGGATATTGGCGATGAACAGAGCATTGAACAAAGCCTTTCCACCTTCTCGGGACATATTAAAAATATTGTGGAAATACTTTCGCAGGCTGGGCCGGATACATTGGTGCTTTTGGATGAGCTGTGTGCTGGTACAGACCCCGCCGAAGGCGCAGCATTGGCTGTATCCATTATTCAGCGCCTGCTGGCTTTGGGCAGCCGTCTAATGGCCACTACCCACTATGGGGAACTGAAGGTGTTTGCACTGGAATCTCCCCGGGTACAGAATGCTTCCTGCGAATTTGATGTGGAACAACTGCGCCCTACCTATCGGTTGATTGTGGGGGTGCCGGGCCGTTCCAATGCATTTTTAATCAGTGAAAAGCTTGGCCTTTCGGACCAGATTATCTCGCAAGCCCAGCAGCAGCTTTCTGCCGGGGACGCGCGATTGGAAATGGTGCTGGGGCAGCTGGAAGATTTGAAAAAACAGATCGACGATGACCAGCAGGAAATGGAAAAACTGCGCACCTTGGCCCAGACCCAATTAAATGCCGCCAAAGCAGAGCGTGAGCGTCTGATTGAGGAAGGCCGCAAAGAGCTTGACGCCGCCCGCAAAGAAGCAAAAAAAATGGAGCAAAAGGTACAGGACGCTGCCTATGCTCTATTGGACGAGATGAAGCAGCTGCAGAAGGAGGAAAACCGTTCTGCAGCGGAAAAAGCCCAGCGTGCCCGTGCCATTGCCCGCAGGGAGGCTTTGGGCATTACCGCGTCCATTGGCGGGGCCGAGGAGGAAAAACAAAGCTTTGTTCCCCTTACTTCGGTCAAACCAGGGCAGGTGGTAGTGGTGGCCGAAATGGGCAGCCATGGTACTGTAAAATCCGGGCCGGACAAAAACGGTATGGTGGAGGTGCTGTGCGGTGCCATCAAAACAAGGGTACCGCTTTCGGGCCTTTATGCACCGGCCCAGCAGCCGCAGCCTAAAAAGAAAAAATCCATCTATACCCGCTATTCCGGCAGCGGAAAGAACAATTTGGGCGCCGGCCGCAGCGCCAATATGGAAGTAAATCTCATTGGCATGAATGCGGACGAAGCGGTTATGGAGGCCGAGCGCTTCATTGATGCAGCGGTTGTGTCTGGTATTTCGCCGGTTTATATCATCCATGGCCGCGGTGCAGGTATTCTGCGCAAGGCAGTGCGGGATATGCTGAAACGAAATAAATCGGTTAAATCCTTCCGTGCAGGTATGTATGGGGAAGGGGAGGACGGCGTTACTGTGGTGGAGTTAAAATAAACGGCTGCCGCAATGTTTTTTTAAAAAAAGGGCAAAACGAATTTTCCAAAAAGGCAAAATGAAATTTCCAAAGTAGAATATGGAGAAATGAGACCCCACACCGAGAGGTGTTGGGGTCTTTTTATATCCCGTTGTCCCTCTCCGGCCCTGGAAATAGAGGAAAACCGAGTCCAGAACGAGGGAGAGATTCGTACGGGATGCCCTGGCGGGGCGGGAAGAGCAGCGCCTGACCGGGTGCGGCACACAAGCAGGGAAGATACAGGAGACACTCTTGACAACATCGGGAGATCCCCAGCATAACCCCTGGAGCCTCATGGACCGCAGCAGCTGCTCAACTGCGTACTGAATTTTGCTCTATCTTTTATCATTTACAATGTCAATACGAACATTTTCGGGTACAGATAGCACAAGCTGCATAAGCCGAAGTTGTGGTAGTTTATAAAAAAGGGGACAAAGAAGCTCTCTTTGTTCCCCTTTTGTTTTATGTTTTATAACCTAATTTGTTAAAAAAATATTACCACTGCCCAAAGTTTTTCCCACGGCTGGTCTGCAGGTCAAACTGTACGCCGGACACCATTACATATTCACCCTGCAGCAAATCGTATTTTTTATTTTTTTTGTACTCTGCGCTGCCGCGGTATCCTGTGGACTTTGCAAGGCAGGAATAAACGGCCAGATTATTATCCTGTTTAATAGCTTGGCAAACCGCGCCGCTGCCATAAACGCCAATTTTATACCCCGTACCTGCAAGACGGTCCCGCACACCTTCAAAGAAAGGAATAATGCGAGTCTTCACACTGTTGGCAGACGCGTCGTAGTCAACAGCGAAGTAAATTGCAGATCCGGACGGCTGTCCGGCCTGACCGGCGCGCTGCAGTGCATAACCGGCATCCTTATAGCCAATGCAGTAGGAAAAGGCATCGTCGGAAGTATGGGCGTCCTGGTAGAAGGAAAAAATTTTCAGCCCAGCTTTATGAAGCGCTTCTGCTTCGGGTCTTTTTAAAAGCTTCCAGCTTGCGGTATTTTTGGTTAAATACCGTCCTACAAAGGTATAGCCGGCATTGCGGATATCGTTTGCTATGGAAGAACAATTTGCGGCAGTATCCAACCCATTTTGAGAATCATCAGGGCCAGGATTGGTCCCGGGCAGAACAAACTGAAAGAGCTGTGTGTCATCACCTATATATGGCCGCCAAAAAAGCTGTTTGCCAACTGCTGTCAGGTACAACAGGGGAGAGGACAATGCAAGTGCAATTCGGTATTTCAGGTTTGCGTCATCAACCGTAACCAGTTCCAATGCCGAATTGGCCTGCACCATGTCGTTGAAATGGCGAACCGCACAGCTTTTTTTAGGACCATAGCTTTCCATTACAAACCAGCCGCCGCCTCGATGACATACAATTCGGCGGTATAAAACACCATTATAAGGGTTGTTTTCAACACTCCACTCCTGCTCCAAGTCCTCGGTTCGCTTATATAGGTCCACCGGGTTGCCGCTCTCCACATCGTTGCCGGTATGTTCACCAGCCAGGTTTACATAAAGTCCGGTCGCCACATTTATCATCTCATAGTATGTGTTTATAGCAAGTCCCATAAAGTTATCCTCCATTTCAAGCGTTACTGTGCTGTGCCCAAAAAACATTATCTATAAAACATACAGCTCTTTTTTATTGTATGAATTGTATGGCATTTCGGTTCTGGATTTTGGTACCTACAAAGAGGACAAAAAAGTAATTGATTGGGCATGGTCCAGTTAAAAAGTTTTTATAAAAAAGACGGCCTGCTTATCTGGAAAAATCAACAGGCCGTCCATTTGTTTAAATGTTTTTTAAAATCAATATAAATTTATATATTTCGTTTTATCAGTCTAATATAAGCGCAAAAGGCTTACATTTTGGCAGTATTGCGTAGCATGTTACCCAAAAGCCGGGGCAATGTGTAAGCCTGGCCCTTTTCATACCGTTTTCCGCCCATGTAAACTTCCTGTATCTGAATGGTGTTTAGCTGTTCTACCGGTATGTCGTAGGGGTTTTTATCCAGCACCACAAAATCGGCCAGCTTGCCTTCGGTAAGGCTGCCGTGCAGGCTTTCATCAAAGCTGGTTTTTGCTGCCCACAAAGTGTGCATTTTAAGTGCCTGCTGGATAGTAATGCTCTGCCTGGGGTTAGGGTGGTTGCAACATAAGTAAATGCTTTCAATCGGGTCTGGCAAGGTACAGGGCGCATCCGACCCAGCCGACAGCAAAATTCCTTTTTCCAGCATGCTGCGCAGCGGAATAATCTGGTTTGCGCGTTCACCCAAAATGCGTGTTAAGTAGCTTTCCGGTTCCTGCTTCCAGCACAAAAAGGCTGGCTGTACAGCAATGGCTACCCCAAGCTTTGCAGCCCGCATCTGCATCTGTTCGTCAATTAAATCTGCATGAATGATAATATGCCGGTGGTCTTTACGCGGGGTGTCGGATAGCGCTACTTCATATGCGGTTAATGCCTGCTCCACTGCCACATCTCCTATGGCGTGCATGGTAATCTGCATACCGGCGCGGTTTGCCGCAATGCAAAAATTGTTTACCTGCTGCTGAGTGTAGGCCAAAAAACCCTTGTTCTGGGGGTTGTTGGTGTACCCTTGCGAAAGAGCGGCGTCTTCACTGCCAAAGCAGCCATCCAGCGCTAAAGAAAAACAGCCGCCAATTCTGTTAAGTTTATGCTTTTTGGCTTTTTGCACATCCATGGTTTGAAAAAAAATACGAAAATGCGCCGGCAGCCCGCGGCTTGCGTACCGCATGGTGTCAATATCAATGTCGTTTTTATATCCAACTCCTTCTACTGTGTGAATATAGCCCACCCCGTGTTCTACTAGCTCACCCGCGGCCTGATACATGCCGGTCAAAATGCGCACTGGCGATACCTTTTGAGTAATAAAATTTACCCCTTTATAAAAGGCGTTTTGGTACAGCCAGCCGGTCTTTGCGTCAAACCCTTTGTCTGCTGTCACCTCGGCGGGAAACTGGCGGATCAGGGCTGAATTTGCCACCGCCGCATGGCCGTCATATTTCACCATTAAAACTGGAAGTTGGGTCATTTGGTCCAGGTCGCTTCGTTCAGGCAGGCGCTGTTCCTTTACGGTGTGGGCGCTGCAGCCATATACCGGCAAAAATTTGGCGGCAGGATTTGCCGCAAGGTAGGCCTGCAGCAGCGCTTTCATTTGGGCAAAATCGGCACAATCGCGTACATCTACTGTGGAATGAAACAGTGCATAGCTTTCAAAATGCATGTGGGTGTCGGAAAATATGGGGGTAACACACCGCCCGCCCAGGTCTACACAGGGCGCATTGGCATATTGTTTGGGCACTTCATCGCCTGTGTAGATAATTTTGTCTCCATCAACTGCCATAACATGAAAAACACGGTCATTTTCTTCACAGGACAGGAAGGTAGCATTGCGAAAAACCATCATAAAAAACACCTCACAATCTGTTGCTATTGGCAAATAAGGCGTTTTCCAACAGCATTTTGCACTTGAAATTCACGCTAAACTATAATAGTTCCTTTTAATTTTATTATAAAATGCCGCATTTAAAAAAACAATATGCACCCAAAGCAAATACAAATAGGGAAGCATTGCTTTTGGTATACTCGGCTTTTTCTATCAAATTGTTTTCCTTTTGGAAAAATCATTTAACACTCCATGTAAATTTGAAAAAGTGGTTAGTGATGACACTGGCAAAAAGCTCCCCCCTATATGCATTCGCCTTGGGGCTTTGGGTGGTATTAGCAATACAGTGGCAACGGTATTTTTACCTTTTATGCCGGTTTTGCACCCCTTACAAGGTTTTCAAACTTAAAGAATATTTTGGTGTTGCTGTTATAGTGTAGCATGGTATAATAACCGTAAAGTAACTGTTGTAATGCGACTGTCCAGTCTATTATAAGTTAAATTTGTCTCCTCTTTTGGGAGGCAAAAAACACAGTAACTGAGCCATGCCAGTGCATAATAAAAAAGAATCTGCAGCCTTGAAACCGTAATCTTTTTGTGTATAGCATAAGCTGCCAGGCCTAAGTTATGCGGCATGGAAGCAGCGCTTTTTGCATAATACATACAATAACCACATAGCCTGCCGCAAGGTGGGCAGCAGAAAACAAAAGGGGAGAATAACATGAAAATTGTGGTTTTGTGGGCAAGTCCCAATCAGGATGGTCTGACAGCATTTGCAAAAAACCAGGTTTTGGCAGGGCTTACAGAAAAAAAGGCAGAACTTGAAGTCATTCACTTGAACGAGTGTCGTCTGAATCACTGTTCTGCTTGCGGTAATGGTTGGGGAGACTGCAAAGCAAAAGGCTGTTGTGTACAGCAGGACGACTTCGAAGATATCTATTCTGCCTTAGCCGGGGCAAATGGCTTTGTTATTGTTACGCCGGTGTATTGGCACGACCTGGCCGAAAACCTGAAGGCACTGCTGGATAGAATGCGCCGGTGTGATGCTTCACATAACCATTGGCTGAAGGGAAAACCCGGGCTTTTGGTTGCCTGCGCCGGTGGTTCGGGTCGCGGCGCTACTCAGTGCTTGTGCCTGTTGGAGGACACCCTTAGCCATATGGGAGCTTTGGCCTTTGATCGCCTGCCCATAACCCGTGCAAACCGTGACTATATGCAAAGTGCTCTTTGCGGTGCCGGCAAAGCGTTTGTAAACTTTTTGACAAGCCAAAGCGCCCAATAATCCAGCGTACCTGTTGGGGTGGCAAAAAGTTTTTGCAGGCTTTTTATGTTTTACCGGCATAAGGCATAAAAGAAATGAAACCGTATAAAACGCCAAAAATGATAAACGAGCAGAACGAACCCCCCGTATACCGCATTGTTCCGCCATGTCTGCCGTGGGAAAAAACGGCAGAGCCTATGTGCATTGGAAAGCTTTTAGGGAAACCTATGCATCCCTTTTGCCTTCCCAGGTGCTTTCTGCTCATACTTTGGAACATTGTATGCGGATTGCTTGGCAGGGTACAGATCATTCTTTTATAGCGGTTCAGGATAGCCAGGTTGTGGGTTTTGTGGGGTATGGTCCATTGCGTGATTCGTATGCAGAGAAGATTGGCGAAATTTATGGCTTGTACCTTTTGCCCCAATACCAAGGCAGGGGAATTGGTCGCGCTTTACTGCGTTTTGCGGTAAAAGCACTTTTCGATCAACGCAAAATCCAGCTTTGGGTTCTGCAACAAAATCAAAAAGCCATTTGTTTTTACGAAAATTTTGGTTTTTATGAAATTGCCAGGCAAAAAAGCACTGCTTATGGGGGCGCTTGGCTTTTGCGGATGGAGTACTACCCGCATGCCACAAAAGAAATATAGCTAAGTAAAAACCAATAAAAAATTCCCGACACCTTCATTTCGGTCTCGGGAATTTTTTGTTTTTTATTATTTTAAATATTCAGCAAAGCTTGGCTTTTTAAATTGCCTCGCAGATCAGCCGACCCATCTCACAGGTTCCAACGCTTTTGGCGCCGGCTGCAATATCCACCGTACGAACGCCTGCTTCCAGTACCTTCGTTACAGCTGCCTCAATGGCATCTGCCTCGCCAGTGAGCCCCAGCGAATAACGCAGCATCATAGCCACCGAAAGGATAGTGGCTATAGGGTTTGCCAAATCTTTGCCGGCAATGTCCGGCGCTGAACCGTGAATTGGCTCGTACATGCCAAGTGTTCCGGCCGAAAGACTGGCTGAAGGCAGCATACCAATCGAACCGGTAATAATGCTGGCTTCGTCGGACAGAATGTCGCCGAAAATGTTGTTGGTCACAATCACATCAAACTGATTCGGGTCGTGAATCAGCTGCATGGCAGCATTATCCACATACAAAAACGAAAGGGTAACATCCGGGTAATCGGGGGCCATTTCGGTTAAAATTTTTCTCCAAAGCCGGCTGGATTCCAGCACATTGGCTTTGTCCACACAGCAAAGGCGGCCATGGCGCTTTTGGGCCGCTTCAAAGCCAACCTTGGCAATGCGGCGAATTTCCATTTCGCTATAGGCTTCCACATCATACGCTTCGGTGCCGTAGCGGCCCTGGCGCATGCCGCGCTCGCCAAAATAAATGCCGCCGGTCAGTTCCCGCACAATTAAAATATCCATCCCGCCCGACACAATCTCTTTTTTCAGCGGGCAGGCTTCGGCCAGCGCCTTGTGCATAATGGCCGGCCGCAGGTTGGCAAAAAGCCCCAAAGCGCTGCGCAGCCCCAAAAGGGCGCGCTCGGGCCGCTGGTTGCCGGGCACATTGTCCCATTTGGGACCACCCACTGCGCCCAGCATAACGGCATCGCTTTTCAGGCATTCTTCCACGGTGGATTGCGGCAGGCATTCTCCCATGCTGTCAATGGCATTGCCGCCGGCCGGCAGTTTGGTGGTATGAAAGGTGTGGCCATACTTTTCGCTAACCTTTTTTAAAACGGCAAGGCCTTGCTCCATAATTTCAGGCCCAATGCCGTCTCCGGGAATTACTGCAATTTTGAATTCTGCCATGGTTTATTGTCCTCCCAGCCGCTGTTTGGTCTGTGCCACCAGGCCGTCTGCCGCCATAATTTTTTGAATAAATTCCGGGAATCCCTGCGCCTGATAGGTTTTGCCGGTGGTCTGGTCGGTGATAACACCGCTTGCAAAATCCACATACAGCTCATCTCCCGCCTGAATTTCACTGGCGGCTTCGGGGCATTCCAGAATTGGCATGCCAATGTTGATGGCATTGCGGTAGAAGATGCGGGCAAACGAAGCAGCAATAACGCAGCTGACCCCGCAGCATTTAATAGCCAGCGGTGCATGTTCCCGGCTAGAGCCGCAGCCAAAGTTTTTGTTTGCCACAATAATATCGCCAGGCTGCACCTTATTTACAAATTCAGGGTCAATATCGACCATGCAGTGTTTTGCCAGCTCGGCGCCGGTGGAAACATTCAGGTAACGGGCGGGGATGATCACATCGGTGTCCACATTGTCCCCATATTTGAACACTCTGCCTTTTGCATTTTTCATTTATTCAGCACCTCCTACAAGAGCACGAGGGTCGGCCAGCCGGCCGGCCACTGCACTGGCAGCCGCCACTGCAGGGCTCGCCAGGTAAATTTCACTGCTGGTGTGGCCCATACGGCCCACAAAATTCCGGTTGGTGGTAGCTACTGCGCGCTCGCCGGCAGCCAAAATGCCCATATGCCCGCCCAGGCAGGGGCCACAGGTGGGGGTGGAAAGGATGGCCCCGGCCTGAATAAAGGTTTCGGCCCAGCCGCGGCGCACACACTCCAGGTAAATGGCCTGGGTAGCAGGAATAATAATGCAGCGCACCCCTGGCGCAACCTGGCGGCCTTCCAAAATGCTGGCAGCTATCTCCATATCGCTCACCCGGCCGTTGGTGCACGAACCAATCACGACCTGGTCAATGGCAAGGTCTTCTGGAATCTGGTCAAAGGTGCGGGTATTTTCGGGCAGGTGAGGGAAGGCAACCGTAGGTTCCAGCTTGGAGAGATCAATGGTATACTCGGCCACATAGCTCGCGTCCGGATCGGCGGTATAAACGGTGAAAGGTCTGCTGGAATGGGCCTTTGCATAGGCCTGGGCGGCGCTGTCGGCCGGGAAAATACCGTTTTTAGCCCCCGCCTCAATTGCCATGTTGCAGATGGTGAACCGGTCGTCCATGGAAAGGCTTGCGACGCCGTCACCGACAAATTCCATGGATTTATACAAAGCACCGTCCACACCGATCATACCGATAATGTGAAGGATGACATCTTTGCCGCTCACCCAGGGGGAGAGTTTTCCGGTCAGGTTAAAGCGAATGGCTTCAGGCACCTTGAACCAGCACTCGCCGGTGGCCATGCCAACCGCCATATCGGTAGAACCAATGCCGGTGGAAAATGCCCCCAGCGCGCCATAGGTGCAGGTGTGGCTGTCGGCGCCAATAATGCAGTCACCCGGGACAACAATGCCTTTTTCGGGCAAAAGCGCATGTTCAATGCCCATCTGTCCCACATCAAAAAAGTTTTTAATCTGCATTTCGCGGGCAAAGCTGCGGCAGGCCTTGCACTGTTCCGCGGCTTTAATGTCCTTGTTGGGGGTAAAGTGATCCAGCACCACTGCCACCTTATCCCGGTCAAACACCTTTGTGGCGCCGGTTTTTTGAAATTCCGGAATGGCCACCGCAGTGGTGATGTCGTTGCCCAGTACACAGTCCAGCTTTGCCTGAATCAACTGGCCGGGAACCACCTGACTAAGCCCCGCATGGGCTGCCAGAATTTTCTGGGTCATTGTCATTGCCATAGTTGCTACCTCCTCATATAAAAAGGCAAAAGGCCTTATTGCGCGTTAGTTTTTGCTGTTAAAATGGTTGTTGATGGCCGATACCAGCGCCCGCAAAGACGATTTTGTAATGTTGGACGAGGTGCCCGCACCGAAGGTAATGTCTCCGTATTCCGAAGCCAGCTGAATGTAAGAGATAGCCCGTGCCTTGGTGCCATAGGTCATGGAGTGTTCACGGTAATCCATAACCTCCAAATGGCAGCCCAAAAGGTCTTCCAGGGCGTGGCTAAATGCAGCCAAAACGCCGTTGCCTCGCCCTTCCACCTGTTTTTCCTCGCCTTTCCAGCGAATGGTGGCATCCACCGTTACATCGTCCGGGCCAAGGGTGGTCTCCTTAAAGGTTTCCAGCGACAAGGGGGCGCGCAGGTCGGTGTAATGCTCCATAAAAATATCGTAGATGGTGCGGCTGGTCAGTTCTGCATGGCGCGAATCGGAAATTTCGGTACACAGGTTGCCAAGCGACTGCTGGAACGGCTTGGGCAGGTACAGACCATAGTTTTGCTCCAGAATATAGGCCACGCCGCCTTTGCCGGACTGGCTGTTGATACGGATAATGGGGTCGTAGTTGCGGCCCACATCCATGGGGTCGATGGGCAGATAGGGAACAGCCCAAATGCCGTCGGTGCGGTTTTTCATGGCGTCCATGCCTTTGCGGATAGCATCCTGATGGCTGCCGGAGAAGGCTGTGTAAACCAGGCTGCCAGCATAGGGGTGGCGGGGATGCACATGCATGCCGGTGCTCTTTTCATAAATCGAAATAGCACGGTTGATTTCGCTGAAGTCCAGTTCGGGGTCCACGCCCTGGCTGTACAGGTTCAGCGCCATATTCATAATATCGCAGTTGCCGGTGCGCTCACCGTTGCCAAACAGCGTGCCTTCAATGCGGTCAGCTCCGGCCAAAAGGGCCAGCTCCGAAGTGGCTACGGCGGTGCCCCGGTCGTTGTGGGCGTGAATGCTTACCTCCACACAGTCGCGGTATTTCAAGCGCTGGCAGGTATATTCAATGCGGTCGGCAAAAATGTTGGGGGTACTCATTTCTACCGTGCTGGGCAGGTTGATAATGACCTTGTGGTCAGGGGTGGGTTTCCAAACATCCAGCACCGCATTGCAGATCTCCACCGCAAAGTCCGGTTCGGTGCCGGTATAGCTTTCGGGGGAATATTCAAACTGCCAGTCGGTTTCGGGGTATTTTGCGGCCAATTCCAAAATTTTCTTGGCGCCGTAAACAGCCAGGTCAATCGTCTGCTGCTTGTCAAAATGGAAAACAACTTCCCGCTGCAGGGTAGAGGTGGAATTGTACAGGTGTACCACTGCCTTTTTAACCCCCACCAGCGACTCAAAGGTTTTTTCCATAATCTCGTCCCGGGATTGGGTCAAAACCTGAATTTTCACATCCTCCGGAATCAGGTCCTGTTCAATCAGCACCCGGCAGATTTCATAATCGGTAGGGCTGGCGGCAGGAAAGCCGACCTCAATGGTCTTAAAGCCAATATCGGTCAGATAACGGAAAAAGGTAAGTTTCTGATCCAGGTCCATCGGCACTTCCAGCGCCTGGTTGCCATCCCGCAGGTCCACGCTGCACCAGATGGGTGCTTTGGTGATGGTGTTATCCGGCCATTTTCGGTCAGGCATCTTCATTTGAGGATAAGGCAGATACTTTTGTGTGTTTTTCATAAATGACAGTTCCTTTCTTCGGGAATGGGGCCAAAGGCCCTATAAAAGCGGGGGATCACAGTAGAGTTAAACCCAAAGCAGGACATGCAAAAAGCCCTTTCACCCCCTGCGAAAGCATAGAGGTGAAAGGGCGTATACTCTTCCACGGTACCACTCTATTTTGCGCATATACTGCGCACACTCTGCGGATACAAGGTCTGTGGCAAAACCAAAAACCGATATCCTGCCCTATGTAACGGGGGGCGTCCGTCCGCGCCTACTGCCCATAAGGGGTTCAGCTGGCCGCTCAAAGGTCAGTTCAGCATTGCCTTGCCGCAACCTCGCACCAACCGGTTGCTCTCTTCAGAACGCCGCAAAGCTTACTACTCCTCATCACTGCGTTTTGCTTGCAAAAACTATATCATACCCGGCTCAAACTGTCAACGAATTTTTGTTGGGCGTTTTGCATAAAAGTACAAAAATCCCCCCAAAAAACGGTAAAAAACAAAAAACGGCTTTTTTAAGCATCAAACGGCTTTTTTAAGCATCGCCAAAGCTTTTTTGCAAAACGGCAAAATAGCCGATAAATGCTACAAACACAAGCAGATAAGCGGTTTTATATCTGCTTTGCAGATTGTATAAAAACACCTATGGTCAAAATGGTTCAGCCGTATTTTTGCAAAAGCCGGCAGCGTTTTAAGGCTACACTACAAAACTTTTTCCATCTCCCGTCGAAAGGTCAATGGAAACCGGCGCATCCAGCTTCATGCTGTCGGGTGTTACCAAACAATCCATGGCATATAACTGCACATGGGCCAGCGCCGCTTCGCGCATAGCTTCGCCAAAAGCCGGATGGGTAGCCCAATTGGGGCGAAAAAGGCGTGGCCCCTTCATTTGAATCACCACCAAAAGGCAGCACTGCCATCCCTCAGCTGCAAGCGTTGCAAGCTCTTTCAGGTGTTTTACCCCACGCAGGGTAGGGGCGTCCGGAAAAAGCGCCACACCGTCCTGTTCCAGTGTGCAGCCCTTTACTTCCACCAGCATTCTGCCAGCTTCGCTATTGGCGTAAAAGTCAAAGCGGGAATTTCCCAGCTGGTATTCCGCCCGAAGCTGTGACAGCTTGCCAAGCCCCCCGGCTTGCAGCCATTCCTTTGCAGCCATATTGGGCGCTGCAGAATCCATATTGATCAATAATGGCCCGGCAGGCGTTTCTTTTTCCACTGCTACCAGGTCGCAGGGGGTACGGCGGCTGGCATTTTGCGAATATTCCAAATAGACCCGGGCGCCGGGGACCAAAAGCTCGGCACAGCGGCCGGTGTTTTTTACATGGGCCGTTACCAGCTGTCCATCCTGCTTTACCTGGGCGACAAAACGGTTAGGCCGTGAAAGAAAAACAGCTGGCCGTATAGCGCGGTACTGCATGAAAAGCTCCTTTCCAAAAGGTGGCAAACAATTGCCGGTCCAAAATGATAAGCTTCATTTTACCGTTACATAGAAAAGTTTGCAAGATAAAAGAAAAGCAAAAATTTTGCTGCGTCAAAAGCTCGTTGCCACCAATATAGCATACTTAAAAGGATTATCATTTTCACTGTGCCCAAACTGTTGCTGCAAGTTATATGGTTTGAAATCTTGTTGCAAAGTAAAAAGAAAAACAATAAACTCAAAAAGTTTTTAATATTAGGGTGTAAAGCATAAAAGCTCTTCACAAAACAATTGCTTTTATGAACGGCTTTGTTGGGTGAAGGTTTGGTGAAATTTTGGAAAAAGCGCATTTTTATATGGCTTAAATAAGGCAATATAGGCCTGTTTTTCTTTACGCTCCCTTTACAATTTAGGGCTGTCATGCTATGCTAACAGTGATTATTCGGGGCGTTTTGCGCGAAGAATTTGTTTTTTGCAAAATGCCAACCCCTTAAAAAGAAACGGAGCGACACCTTGTTAACCATAAGCC
Organism: Pygmaiobacter massiliensis; assembly: GCA_022778585.1. Lineage (GTDB taxonomy): Bacteria > Bacillota > Clostridia > Oscillospirales > Ruminococcaceae > Pygmaiobacter > Pygmaiobacter massiliensis_A. Next base: position 70,952 of record JALFTI010000010.1, read on the forward strand.
GAAGTAAAAAAAAGCTTGTGTCTGCTGCCATTTGGGCGGTAGGCGTTTTTGTTTGTTTATTAACTGTACGCGGTCAGTTCACGGCCAGTTCCGGCTTTGAACTGCCGCTTTATTTGTTCTGCTGCGCCGCAGGTGCAGTTGCGGTTTTGTTTTGCTGCGTAGAACTGCCCGAACACTTAACTAAAAATTTCGCTTTCTCTACCGTTATTGCGCTGGTTAGCGCAGTGCCTATCTTTACTATGATGGAAGCAATTGCCTCCAACACTTTAAAAGAGCTGTATACCATCTCCATTTTATTCAATTTTTTGGTAATCTGGCTGCTGGTTTGGCTGGTTTTATCGGTCAGCCGGCGGTTTTGCTTTGCCTTGCGCAGCGTGGCAGTTCTTTGTTACATATTGGCGGTTGCTAACGATATGGTGCAGGAATTTCGCGGCCAGCCAATCTCTGCACTAGACCTGTATAGTCTGCGCACGGCGGCCAGCGTGGCGGATCGATATGTCTATTCTTTTGGCAGCGGGTTTTGGACCGGTACCATGCTGCTGCTTTTGGTTTGGGCATTCAGCGGCTTTGCAAAAGGCAGGCTGCGCGGGGTAAAAACTAGCTGCATCAATCTGACAGTTTGCCTTGTTTGCCAGGCGGCGTTTTGGGGCAGCTTTTATAAAACCAGTATGCTGGAAAAGCTTGGCATATCGGATTATTTGTGGAACCAAAAACTGGCCTTCCAGGATAATGGCGTGCTTTTAAGTTTGTTTTACAGTACCCGCTATCTCATGATTGATGTGCCGAAGGGCTATTCTGCCGACCGTGCCGATCAGCTTCTTACTGACGCCTCCGACTCGTATGTACAAACGGTCACTGACCAGCGGCCTAACATTATTGCAGTTATGAACGAAAGCTTTGCCGACCTGGACTTAGTAGGGGATCTGAACGCCAGTGAAGATCCTCTGGCCTACTATCACAGTCTGGCGGGCAGTGAAAATACTATTACGGGAGATTTGCTGGTCAGTACATTTGGCGGTGGTACCTGCAATACGGAATTTGAATTTTTGTCCGGTTGCTCCATGGCCTTTTTCCCGGCGGGCAGCGTAGTGTATCAGCAGTACATTACCAGTGAACTGCCCAACCTGACCACCACCCTGACCGACCAGGGGTATACTGCCTTTGCGGTTCATCCGTTCTATGCCTACTGCTGGAACCGGGACGAGGTATACCCGCTTTTGGGGTTTGATTATTTTCTCGATATCAATAACTTTGAAGGTGCGCGTACCATGGGCGGCTATATGGGCAACAGCGTGTGCGATGAATCGGACTATGAAAAGCTGTTTGAGCTGTATGAGGCAAAGGAGCCTGATGAGCGGCTGTTTATCTTTAATGTAACCATGCAAAACCACGGCGGGTATTCGCAAATTTCGGGCTGCGATGAAAATGTTACACTGGATGGGTATTCCAAACAGTACACCTCGGCCGAAAACTATCTGTCCCTGGTGCGTGAAAGTGACAAGCAGCTTGAAACGCTTTTGGAGTACTTCTCTCAGGTAGACGAGCCCACCATTGTGGTCTTTTTTGGTGACCATCAGCCCAACCTGTCGGATGAATTTTATAACGAACTTTATGGTATTCCGGAGGAGGAAAGAACCCTCAGCCAGATTCAAAACAAGTATAAAACACCATTTTTAATCTGGGCAAACTACGACATCGGGTCCGAACAGCTGGGCACCATCTCAGCAAATTATCTTTCCACCCTGGTTTTGGAAAAAGCAGGGCTCGAAATGCCAGAGTTTAACCAGTTTTTATCGCAGCTTTACAAGCAGGTTCCGGCGGTTAACCTGAATGGTTATCAAACGCCGGACGGCATCGATCATTCCTTCGAGGAGGAAACCGATGTCACCGAACTATTGCGGGAATACCAGACCATCCAGTATAATTTAATGTTTGGCAAAGCCGACAGAGTGGAAAGCGGGTTTACCATAGCAGGATAAAGCTGGTGCCGGCGGTGTGGGGTGAATAAATGGAACAGCATGACCTTTTGCAGATAGCTACCGACCTTGCCAGCTGCCTTTTGACCAGCGGTGCAGAAATTTACCGGGTAGAAGAGTCGGTAAGGCGGATTTTTGACGCTTACGGAGCAGGGCCATATGAAGTATTTGCAATACCGTCGCTTTTGATCGTGTCGCTGCAGCGTCCAGGTGCCGAGCCTCTTACCCAGGTGCGGCGTTTGCAGGAGCAGCATACCCACCTTGCACGGGTAAATGCCTGCAACGACCTTTGCCGACAGATCTGCCGCGATCGGCCAAGCTATGCACAGGCGCAACAAAAGCTTTTGCAGATCGAAAACATTCCATCCTACCCGGCCTATTTGGTAACGGCGGCGTACGGAATCGTTTCGTTTGGGTTTACGCTTTTGTTTGGCGGCAGTGTGGCAAGTGCCATAGCGGCCTTGCCCGCCGGTGCTTTTACGGAACTTTGTCTGCGTTTTTTGGCACGGTTTGACACCAATTCTTTTTTTACCACCATTTTGGCAAGCTTTGTGGCAGGAGCAACCGCCTGCTGTTTGGCGGCGCTTTACCCTTGCCTTGCGCGGGATAAAATCATCATCGGCACTTTGATGACGCTGGTGCCGGGAAGTGCTTTGACCAGCTCTATGCGGGATATTATGGCGGGCGACCTTTTAGCCGGAGCTTCCCGCTTAATTTTGGTTCTGCTTTCCGCCTGCGGTATTGCGCTGGGGACCGGCGCGGCGCTTTCGTTGGCGTCCATAATGGGGGGAGTGTGATATGGCAGAATTTTTGCGGGCTGTAGCGGGTTCTTTTATCGCTTGTTTTGCCTTTTGTTTTATTTTAAATGTGCGGGGGAGGCTTTTGGCCGCAGCCCCAATCGGTGCGGTATTGTGCTGGCTTACTTACCTTGCAGCAGGCCGTTTTTTAGGCGATTTTTCCTGCTATTTTATAGCTACCGTTGCGGTTTCAATTTATGGCGAGGTTATGGCTAGGGTGTGCCGTGCACCGGTAACGGTATTTTTGCTGGTGGGGCTTTTGCCGCTTGTGCCGGGCGGCGGCATTTACTATACCATGGAGTACGCACTGCAAAGGGACACCACCGCATTTTTAAACCAGCTGCTTACCACATTCGGCATTGCGGGCTGCCTTGCGCTGGGGGTGCTGGTGGTATCCAGTGCAACTCGCTTTTTTTCCATCCTGCATTATCATAAAAAAGTTTTTTGAAACAGTTGGGCTCAAATGGGCCAAAGCGCTGTAACAGAAAGAGGACCTCCCCAGGTCTGCAGATTGGTCGAATTCCCAGATGTGTTTGTATGTGAATTCAGAGGAGTGTTGTATCATGCCGCCTTTTGTCGAACGCTATTTTAGCCCGAAATATATGCTGAAAAAGGTGCCTGTGCGCGGAGAAATCCCACCGGTTTCGGCGCTTTTGGCCCGCACCGACAGCATTGTGTGGCCAGCTGTTATTGAATCGGTTTTGTTGGGCCTTGTGGGCATGATTGACACCGTTATGGTGGGTACTCTTGGTACGGTCTCCCTTTCGGCAGTAGGCCTAACCGCCCAGCCAAAGTACATTTCTCTTTGCCCGTTTTTTGCCATGAATGTGGCGGTTTCCGCTTTGGTAGCCCGTCGGCGCGGGGAAGGGGACCGGGAAAATGCCAACCGCATTATGCACCAAAGTATTATTATTACATTGGTGCTTACGGCTTTAATCAGTGTAATAGGCTGGCTTGCCGCATCGCCTATTATTGATTTTTGCGGCGCTCAGCCGGACACACACCAGCAGGCAGTGGACTATTTCCGTATTGTAACAGCAGGGCTTGGCTTTAACACCCTGTCCATGGTTATTAACGCCGCGCAGCGCGGTGCTGGCAATACCAAAATTGCAATGCGTACCAATGTTGCCAGCAACCTGGTTAATATCTTCTTTAACTATCTGCTTATCGGCGGCAACCTGGGCTTTCCCAAATTGGGGGTATCGGGTGCTGCCATTGCCACCGTTTTGGGCACTATTGTGGCGCTCATTATGTCTGTTTTAAGCGTGCGTGCGCCGGAAGGCTTTTTACACCTGCAATTGCGGCAGCTAGGTAGTGTAGATAAAAAGAACTTTAACTCGCTGGTAAAAATGGGCTCCGGCGCTTTTGTGGAACAAATTTGCATGCGTGTAGGCTTTTTACTTTTTGCCATGATTGTAGCAAAGCTTGGCACTCGTGACTTTGCAGTCCACAATATCTGCATGAATGTTATGAATTTTGTGTTCTTCTTTGGCGAGGGCCTTTCCACTGCTGCGGTTACGCTGGTTGGGCAAAGTTTGGGCCAAAAACGCCCGGATTTAGCCAGAATATATGCAGGTATCTGCCAGCGGCTGGGCTTTATCATGTCGGTGGTGCTGGCGGCTATTCTAATTGGGTTTGCCCCCCAGATTGTGGGCATGTTTTCGACCGATCCCACAATTATACAGGACGGTGCCCAAATTTTGTATATGATGATCTACTGTGTTTTGATGCAGATCTGCATGGTGGTATACTGCGGCTGTCTGCGCGGCGCAGGCGATATCCGGTATGTGGCGCTAATCGGCTTGGTCAGCGTTTCCATTGTGCGGCCGATTTGCAGTTGGGTGCTTTGCTGGCCGTTGGGTTATGGGCTGATCGGTGCTTGGGTTGGTTTTGCAATGGATCAAACCTGCCGCTTCCTAATGTCCTGGCTGCGTTTCAGGGCGGGCAAGTGGACCCGTATTCGCCTGTAAGAGATTTTTTCGTTAATTGTGTTTTTATAGCTTTTTATAAATTATAAAAGAAAAAGAGACCGGATTTTAATCCGGTCTCTTTTTTGACTTTTAAAGCAGCAGTGTTTTGCTGTACAAAGCGGTACTTACCTGCACCCATACCTTTTATTATTCGCTTTTTTGCCTAAAAACCTCTATCATTTTTTCAGTGAGAAAAAACAAGGCAGCATTTGTGCTTTACACAAAAAGCGCTGCAAAGCTTTATCAGGCTTACAGCGCTTTGGGGGCATTTTTGCAAAACTGGCTTAGTGCCACAAACTAAGGCTCGGTCTTCTTTTCGTTGCGCTCTGCACGCATTTCCAGGTGAAGAATCAAACTTAAAAGGGCACGCAGCAGAATGATCGCGCCCAAGACCATAAGTTCTTCCACTGTATGAACCAGCACCGTTTTTAAAATTTCGGCAGCCATTTTAAATTCCAACCCGGTAGCCATGCCAGAAGCAAGTTCCCACTTAACATTATATCGGTCAGAAGAGCCCACCAGTGAACGCAGGTAATGCCAAAATGCCCGGCAGGTACAAACCGTCACCACAAAAATTCCAAATATCTCCAAAACAGAGATAATCTGTGGTAAAATCTCCTCAATCCAAGTTTCAAGCATGGTTCTTCTCCTTCTTTTTTAAAATCTCGGGCTTGGGGCTGTGGCATAGCCGGCTGGAAAGCTGCCTGCCATATACATCCCGATATACCGGGCATTCCTTCTGTCGCTTTTTTGCAAGTCGAGGAGTCTCAGCCCGACGCAATACCTCTTCAATCGTGCCGGGAACAAAAGAAGCGCGGGCCATTTTGCTACCTCCTTGTCCTGTGTTTTGCGCATTTGTACCAAAGCGTCCCAATTTAATTTAGGGTCGTCAAAATACAGTTTTTATGCAAAAGAAAAACCAAACCTGTCATTTTTTCCTTATTATACCCAATGCTGGCCCTTGATGCAACTGGACCAAAGTGGTATACTATAAAAATAGCCTGTTGCAGCGGTCTGGCTTTCAAAAACAAGGCCCTGCAACAGTGCCCAGGGAAGAGGAAACTTTCCGCCGAAATGGAGGCAAAAAAGAATGAGTGAATGCACCCACAATTGTGAAAGCTGCAGCCAGAACTGCGCGTCCCGCCAGTCTGCACCGCAAGACCTGCATGAGGCACCGCACGCTGGTACCCATGTAAAAAAGGTCATCGGTGTGGTATCCGGCAAGGGCGGTGTAGGCAAAAGCCTGGTTTGCAGCCTGCTGGCGGTCACTATGCAGCGGCGCGGCGCTAAGGTTGCCGTTTTGGACGCCGATGTAACCGGCCCGTCTATTCCAAAGGTATTTGGCGTACATCAGCACGCCGTCAGCGATGGCAGCGCCATCTATCCTGTCGAAACCGAAACCGGTATCAGGCTTATGTCGGTTAACCTTCTGCTTGAGCAGGAGACCGATCCCGTCGTTTGGCGCGGCCCGGTTATTGCAGGCGCCGTTAAGCAGTTCTGGACTGATGTACAGTGGGGAGATGTAGACTATATGTTTGTGGACATGCCCCCGGGAACCGGCGATGTGCCCTTGACCGTCTTCCAGTCGCTGCCGGTGGACGGCATTGTCGTGGTAACCAGTCCGCAGGAGTTGGTCTCCATGATTGTGGGCAAGGCCGTAAAGATGGCGGAACTGATGAAGATTCCCGTCATCGGCCTGGTAGAGAATATGAGCTACCTGTTGTGCCCGGACTGCGGCCAGCAGATCGAGCTGTTCGGCCATTCGCACCTGGACCAAACTGCCGTCACCTATGGGCTGCCGGTTTTGGCGCGGCTTCCCATTGACCCCAAGTTGGCATCCCTTTGTGATGCTGGCAAAATTGAGCAGTGTGCAGACGGACTTTTGGACGCCGCCGCCCAAATGCTGGAAGCTTTGCCTGAGAAAAAGGCATAATAAAAGGCCCTCGCCCGTTTTTTGCCAGGGCGGGGGCCTTTTTAGCAGCGGGAACATTATAGGATGGGCTTTTTGTTTTGTTCCAAACAGGCAGGTATAGCAAAAAGGGTTCTGTTTTTACCTTGTCAAAAAGCTTTCAAAATGACACCACTTTTTCTAAACGGTTAAAAACAATACAAAATTGATAACCCGCTGCGATTTAAAAGCAAGGTACACATTGCGGCAAAGCGAAATATTTCCTGGTAATATCCCGTAACATCTGTAAAACTGCAAAACATACGCAAAAATGTGTTTTTTTTCCAAAAAATACCACTTTTTTGGCTTGCGGCAGTGTACTTGTGCCGCAAGGCAAAATATAGTATAATAAATTGATTGGAGGTGGAAATTTGGACTACCAGAATTTTGCACAGCACGACCGAGTTATCGATGCAATTGCAAACTATTATGAAACACCCCCGTTGGCTTATATCCATTCGTTTGGCTGTCAGCAGAATGTCAACGACGGAGAAAAGATAAAAGGCGTACTGCTGGCCCTTGGCTATGGGCTGACCGATAAGGCAGAAGGGGCCGACTTGGTTGTTTTTAATACCTGCGCCGTGCGCGAACACGCCGAGCAGCGGGTTTATGGCAATATTGGTGCATTAAAAAACTTAAAGCTTGCAAACCCTAAAATGATGATTGCAGTTTGCGGGTGCATGGTGCAGCAAAAACATGTGGTGGATAAGGTGCGGCAAAGTTATCCTTATGTGGACATTGTCTTTGGGGTAAATGCCATTGACACCCTGCCGCGGTTGATCGGCGACCGGATTCGCACCCGCAAACGGGTTTTGCTGGATCCCGTACAGCGTACCGAGCTGGTAGAGGATCTACCCATTCATCGGGATTCGACCTTTAAGGCCTGGCTTCCTATCATGTATGGGTGCGACAACTTTTGCTCCTACTGTATTGTGCCGTTTGTGCGCGGCCGCGAGCGCAGCCGTACCGCCGCAAATATCCTGGAAGAGTTCCGCGCGCTGGTCCAAAGCGGGTATAAAGAGATTACCCTTTTAGGCCAAAATGTGAACAGCTACGGCAAAGGGCTGGAACGGCCTATGGACTTTTCTGACCTTTTGGCTATGCTGGCAGAAGAGCCGGGGGACTTTCGGCTGCGTTTTATGACCAGCCACCCCAAGGACGCTTCCCGCAAGCTGATTGATACCATTGCCAGCCACGAAAAAATTTGCAATAACCTGCACCTGCCGGTGCAAAGCGGTTCCAACCATATGCTGGCCGAAATGAACCGCAAATACAATGTGTCGGAATACCTTTCGTTAATTGAATACGCGAAGAAAAAAATTCCGGATATGACCTTTTCCAGCGACATTATTGTGGGCTTTCCCGGCGAAACCGAAGCCGACTTTGAGCAGACCATGGATCTGGTGCAAAAGGTGGGGTATACCCAACTGTTCACCTTTATCTATTCAAAGCGCAGCGGTACCAAGGCGGCCACCCTGCCGGACGATACCCCCTATGTAGTGAAAACCGACCGGATTGCCCGGCTTTTGGCTTTGCATGAGCAGTTCGCTGTGGGGTATGCGCAGAGCCTTATAGGCAAACGGTTCAGGGTTTTGGTGGACGGTGCTGGCAAGCGGCCGGGCAGTTTTAGCGGCCGGCTGGAAAATAACCTGGTTGTGGATTTTACCGCCCCCTGTGACCTGACCGGCCAGTTTGCCTGGGTTAAGGTTACCGGCAATAAAGGTATTTTGCTTTTGGGCGAACTGGACAGTTTGGCCTAAAGCCGGCCCAAATAAAATGAAGCGGCCCTGCAAAGGCGGACCTTGCTGCTTTGCGGCCGTGGTTTTGGCAAACCAAACAAATTTAGATGATTAAAAAATTTAAAGGAGATTTTTAAAATGGCAGCAGATATTATTAAAATGACAATGGATCTGGGGCTTGCATTGCAGCAGTCTGAAAGCTATAAGGTGTTGGAAAACGCGCGCAAGCTGAACGACGCCGACGAGGAGCTGCAAAAGCAGATTGGCGAATTTAACCTGGCCCGGATGGACCTGAATAATGAGCTTTCCAAGGAAGAACGCAGCGAAGACCGTGTAAATGATTTGAACGATAAAATTCATGAGCTGTATGTGCAGATTATGAATAACGAGAGTATGGTTGCCTACAACCAAGCCAAAAACCAGATGGACAGCCTGATGCAGTATTTAAGCGATATTCTTTCGGCAGCGGTAAATGGCGAGGACCCCACCAAGGTGGAGCGTTCGGCCGGCGGCTGCACTGGCAGCTGCGGCAGCTGCAGTGGCTGCCACTAACCATAAAAGGCCGTTTTATTAACGCTTAAAAACAAAACAAAAAAACAAACGGCACAGCGCAGCTTGGAAAACCCTTTCCAAAGTTTTGCGCTGTGCCGGCGCGCAAAGCGCCATATAAAAAAGGGGTGGGAATTTGGCAGAGCTTTCTCCCATGATGAAGCAGTATTTCGAGATCAAGGAAAAGTACCAGGACACGATTTTATTTTTTCGCCTGGGCGACTTTTACGAAATGTTCTACGATGACGCTGTCCTGGCGTCTAAAGAACTGGAACTGACCCTGACCGGACGGGACTGCGGGCAGGAGGAGCGCGCCCCCATGTGCGGGGTTCCGTTTCATTCGGCGGAAAGCTATATTGCCCGCCTGATTGCCAAAGGTCACAAGGTTGCTATTTGTGAACAGATGGAAGACCCGGCCCTGGCCAAGGGGCTGGTTAAGCGGGAAATTATACGAGTCGTTACCCCGGGAACCGTTATCGAAAGCAGTATGCTGGACGATTCCAAAAATAACTATATCAGTTCCATCTATCTGCAAAAAGAAAAGGCAGGCCTGGTTTTTGCAGATGTTTCCACCGGCACCTGCCATGCAACCGAGCTTTCGGGGCAAAAACTGGCCGAACAGTTGATAGGGGAATTGAGCCGCTTTCGCCCCAGCGAGCTTTTGTTTAACCGACAGATGGTGTCCATAAAACCGGTTATGGAATATATCAAAAATCATCTGTGCTGCACAGCCGAGCTTTTGGAAGAAGAAAGCTATACCGCACAGCTGGCCGACGAAGAAATGGCCGGCCAGTTTGGTTCGGACTGGCCCTCTGCAACCGGTATTGAAAAAGGGTGTGCCTGCCAGTTTGCGTTTTCGGCGCTGCTTTGTTACCTGAAAGAAACCCAAAAGAAGGGAATTGAGCGGCTGCGCACGGTGGATTTGTATTCCAGCAACCAGTACATGCGTCTTTCGCCGGTTACCCGGGCAAACCTGGAACTCACCGAAACCATGCGCGGTCGGGACAAAAAAGGAACTTTGCTGTGGGTTTTGGACAAAACCTGTACCGCAATGGGCAAGCGTTTGATCCGCACCTGGCTGGAGCAGCCGCTGGTGGATCAACATGCCATCAACGCCCGTCTTGACGCGGTGGAAGAATTGTACCAGGACACCGCCCTTCGGGAAGAAATAGCAGATTGCCTTGACCAGGTGTTTGACCTGGAACGCCTGATGACCCGCATTATTTATGGCTCTGCTACTCCAAAAGAGGTGTTGGCGCTGGCGGCAACCTGCCAGGTGCTGCCCCAGCTGCGGGCTCTTACCGAGCGCTGCCGTTCCGACGAGCTTGTGCGCATTCACGAACAGATGGACCCTTTAAGCGATATTGCCGCCAAAGTGCAGGCCGCTGTTGACCCACAGGCCCCTTCCACCTTAAAGGAGGGCGGCGTCATCCGCAAAGGGTATAACAGCGAAGTGGACGAGCTGCGCCAGATTGTTCACGGCGGCAAGGGCTTTTTGACCGACCTGGAATCCCGCCTGCGGGAGGAAACCGGTATTTCCAAGCTGAAAATTGGCTATAACCGGGTGTTTGGCTATTACATTGAAATTTCCAAAGCGGCAAAGGCAGAGGTGCCGGAACATTTCATCCGTAAGCAGACTTTAGCCAACGCCGAGCGCTATATTACCGAGGAACTGAAAACGCTGGAAAGCCGTATTTTGGGCGCAAACGAGCGGATTATACTGTTGGAACGCCAGCTGTTTGACGACCTTTTGGGCGACATTGCCCTGCAGCTTTCCCGTGTGCAGCTAACTGCCCAGGCAGTGGCTTATTTGGATGTGGTGGCAAGCTTTGCCGCTACTGCCCGCAAAAACAACTATGTGCGCCCGCTGGTGGATGACAGTGACGAGCTGATTATTCGCGATGGCCGCCACCCGGTGGTAGAGCAGATGACCAGCAGTCCATTTGTGCCAAACGATACTCTGTTGGACTGTGATGAAAACCGTATGCTTATCATTACCGGTCCCAATATGGCCGGCAAATCCACCTATATGCGCCAAACGGCCTTAATCTGCCTGATGGCACAGATCGGCTCGTTTGTGCCTGCAAGCCAGGTACATACCGGCGTGGTAGACAGCATTTTTACCCGCGTGGGCGCAGCCGATGACCTTTCGGCTGGCAAGTCCACCTTTATGGTGGAGATGACAGAGGTGGCCGAAATTTTAGAAAACGCCACCCCTAAAAGTTTGGTTATTCTGGATGAAATTGGCAGGGGAACCTCGACCTTTGATGGTATGAGCATTGCTCGTGCGGTGGTGGAATACATGGCCTCCAAATCGGGGCATTTGGGCTGCAAAACCCTGTTTGCCACCCATTACCACGAATTAACCGACCTGGAAGATTCGGTGGACGGCGTAAAGAACTACAATATCGCGGTAAAAAAGCGGGGGGATGATATCACCTTCCTGCGGCGAATTGTACGGGGCGCGGCGGATGACAGCTATGGCATTCAGGTTTCGCGCCTGGCCGGACTGCCGAAACCGGTTTTGGACCGGGCCAAAGAGGTGTTAAAGGTGCTGGAATCGGGCGCTGGCAGTGTCAACACCGTAACCCAAATGGAACTGACCAACTACCAGCGGTACGAGCAGTTGGATGCGCCGCCTGCACTTTTGGAACAGCTGCGTGCCTTGGATGTGGATACTTTGACCCCCATCGAGGCCATGAACACCCTATACCGGTTAAAAAAAGAATTTGGTCAGCCCGTAAAGGAATAATGGGCGCTGTGGCCGGCCTTTTGGGGCCGGCCCATTTGTAACAGAAAGGCAGGTGCAAGCCAGTATGGCAGTGATTCATGTGCTGGACCAGCATACCGCAGAGCTGATTGCTGCGGGCGAGGTAGTGGAACGGCCCGCCTCGGTGGTGAAGGAACTGGTGGAAAACGCTATCGACGCGGGAGCAACCCGCATCGAGGTGGCAATCGAGCGCGGAGGGGTGGGCAGCATTCAGGTGCAGGATAATGGCACCGGAATCGAGGCAGAGTATGTTTCCACCGCCTTTATTCGCCATGCCACCAGTAAAATTGCTACCCAGGCAGACCTTGCTGCCATTGGTACGCTGGGCTTTCGCGGTGAAGCGCTGGCTAGCATTTCCGCGGTTTCCCGGATAGAGCTGCTCACCTGCACAAAACAGGACGAATTTGCCTGCCTGTACCGGCAGGAGGGCGGAAAAGAAATTTCTATACAGCCTTCGGCGCGCCCGGTAGGCACCACCATCACCGTACGGGATTTATTTTATAATGTGCCGGCCCGCATGAAATTTTTAAAAAAAGACCAAACAGAGGCCGGCTATGTGGGAGATGTGGTGCTGCGTCAGGCTTTGGCCCGTCCGGATATCAGTTTTTCTTTTTCCAAAGATGGCAAGGAACAGTTCTTTACACCTGGAGATGGCCGGTTGCGCAGCGCTGTGAGCGCAGTTTTAGCGAAAGATTTTTCCAAAAATTTATTGGATGTACAGGCCCAGGACGGGCAGCTGGCCGTACAGGGGGTAGTAAGCGCGCCCATTGCTGGACGCGGCAGCCGCAGCATGCAGTATTTTTATGTAAATGGCCGCAGTGTGCAGAATACTACTATGACCGCCGCACTGGAAGCCGCCTATAAGGGCTCTTTAATGCAGGGCCGCTTTCCGGGCTGCGTGCTCAATGTAAAAATGCCGCTGGACAGGGTGGATGTAAATGTTCATCCGGCCAAAACAGAAGTGCGGTTTGCCAATCAAAACGAGATTTTTGATTTGATCTACCGGGCGGTGCGCGGCAGCATTACAAGGCCCGACGCGCCGGTGCGCCACCTGACCCTGCAGACGGATCATCAGAGCGATCGCCGGCTGGAAAGCGCGCCTTCCTCCACTGCAGGCACAGCAGGGCAGAACACTATGCCTGCTGCCAAAACAAAACCATCCTTTTCTTCGAACAGCTTTTCTGCTTCAAATTTACCTGTAAAGCAAAATGCCATTACAGATGGATTTTTAAAACAAACCACCTGTACCGGTATGCCGGTTACGGTACGGCAGAATGAAGATTGGGAACCGATGTATCTGTGTTCCGAGCCGGTCCCATTCCAGACCCGCCGCCGGGAAGCCCAACTGGATATTGAAAAGACTTTGCAGGAAGAGCGGCGCAGCTCTTCTTTTGCGGAAAAAAGCGCTGCGCTTTCTTTCGGCAGGCAAGAGGTTTTGTCCTGTCCGGAAGGTCCAAAAGTGCCGGAACAATCGGGCAAAACAGCAGCGGTACCGCTATCTGCTGATGCCGCTTTGCCGCAAACAGAGCAGCCAGAATCTTTCCATTCGGCTCATCTAAAAGGAGACCGCCAGCTCTCCATTACCCCTCAGCCGCAAAAGCCTGCACTGCGGTATGTTGGAGAAGTTTTTCGCACCTATATTCTCTGCGAGCTGGAAAACGAGCTGGTTTTAATTGATAAGCATGCCGCCCACGAGCGCATTTTGTATGAAAAGCTGGCGGCGGACTATGGTACCGCCAATGGCCAGATGTTATTAACACCGGTAGAAGTGACCCTTTCCCCAACCGAAAAGGCAACCGTTTTGGACGCCGGTGTGCTTTTGGAAAAAGCCGGCTTTGAAATTGATGATTTCGGCGGTCATACGGTGTTGGTCCGCTCTGCCCCGGCCGAAGCTGCCGATTCGGATATTGGGGCGCTGGTGGAGGAAATTGCCCACCGGCTAACCTTAAATGCGAAAGACACCCTAAACGAAAAAACCGAATGGCTGCTGCATTCGGTGGCCTGCCGCGGGGCTATTAAAGCAGGGGACCACGACCGGCCCGAGGCACTTTTGCAACTGGCCCAGCAGATTATTGGCGGCAGTGTGCCGCCCTTCTGCCCGCACGGCCGGCCCGTTTTGCTGAAAATTACCAAAAAGGAGCTGGAAAAACAGTTTGGACGACTTGGTTAACACGGGCACAGCGCCCAAACAGAAGCTTTTGGTTGTGCTGGGGCCAACCGCAAGCGGCAAAACGGCGCTCGCCATCCAGCTTGCCCAGCAATTTTCTGGGCAAATTATCTCGGCCGATTCCATGCAGATTTACAAAGGGCTGGATGTGGGCACCGCAAAAGCAACCAAGCAGGAACGCCTTTTGGTGCCGCACCATCTTTTGGATATTGCCACGCCTTCCCAAACCTTCAGCGTCGCCAGTTTTCTGCCTCTGTGCCGCCAGGCAATCCAAACGGTGGCAGAGCAGGGAGCTTTGCCCATTGTATGCGGCGGCACCGGGCTTTACCTGTCCGCATTGGTGGATGGCATTTCCTTTGAAGAGGAAAAGGCCGATGACAGTTTGCGTGCCCAGCTGAAAGCACAGTTTGCACAAAAGGGCAGCAAGGCTATGTGGGAACGCCTGTGCGAGGTTGATCCGGAATCTGCACACAGGCTGCACCCCAATGACGAAAAACGCATTTTGCGTGCACTGGAGCTTTTTGAAAAGACCGGACGCACCATGTCGCAGCAGCAAAAGGCTTCGCGCCCGGCTGCAAAACCTTATGATGTATTGCTTTTGGGGTTAATGTTCTCCTGCCGGCAGGATTTATATGACCGCATTAACCTTCGGGTAGAACAGATGGCTCAAAACGGCATTGAGCAGGAAGCGCGGCTGGTTTACCAAAACCGTGCACAATGGCCTACCGCTGCGCAGGCCATTGGCTATAAAGAGTATTTCCCCTATTTTGAAGGGAAGGCAAGCTGGCAGGAATGTACCGAAAAGCTCAAGCAAGCCACCCGAAACTATGCAAAACGCCAGCTAAGCTGGTTTCGGCGAATGGATCATATCTGCTGGCTTAATGCCGAAAATCCGGCTTTGCAGGCACAGCAGCTGGTACAGAGCTGGCTTGACAGTTTGCCGCAAGGCTAAAGAAAAGCCAAACCAAGCGCTAATGGTTCCAGGGAATACCCTTGCCGGCGTTTGTGCAAAATATGCCCCTGTGCTAAGGGCAGGCTTTTTAATTTGCAAGAAAGGTACAGGCCAAGCTATCAGTGCGGCCTGTGTAGGATAAAAGAATGGAAGACAATCAGCGCACACCGCAAACCGAGCCGGGCAATAGTGCAGCCGAGCGCGCGCGCCGGCGGCAGATGCGTCGGCGTGTGCGGCTTTTTATGGCTGCCATTTTGGGCGCCATGTTTCTTTATTTAGGGGTCCAGCTTTATCCGCTTATTGTGCCGGCTTACCAAACCGAAACCGCTATTCGCTATACCCTGGCAGATGGGGTGCAGGTGCAGGGGGTAGCCGTGCGCAGTGAAACGGTGCTTGCTTCACCGGAAGGAACGGCATTGGGCTACCTGGTAGAGGACGGCAGCCGCGTTTCGGCCGCAAGTGTGGTGGCAGAAGCATATGCCAGCCAGCAGGCTTCCCAAAGCCGCGCAAGGGAACTTTCCCTTACCCGTACCATTGAAATGCTGCAAAGTTCTCAGGATCCCGCCCAAACCTCCCAGGGAGATGTGGAGATTATTTTGGCCCAGCAGCAGGAAGCCCTTTTGGAGCTTTTAAAGCTGACCGACAGCGGCCGCTATGGGCAGGTTGAAACGGCCAAGCGAGAACTAACTCAGGCGGCAAACCGCCTGCAGGTAGCAACCGGCCAGGTAACCGGCTTTGATGATTTGATTGCACAGTTGACCAGCCAGCGGGACGAAGCTGCAGCAGCTGTGGGGCAGGTGAATTACCTGACCACTCCGTCTGCCGGCTATTTTTCTTCCACCGTAGACGGTATGGAAGGTCAGCTTACCTGCGAAGCGCTGGACGCCATGTCTGCTACAGAATTTGAAGAGCTTTTGAAAGCAGGGATCACCCAGACGGTTTCGGGCGCCGGGAAAATTGTTTCGGATTATAAATGGTACTATTACTGTCTGGTTCCGTCCGATCAGGTCAGCCGGTTTGAAAGCGACAGGGACGGCGCTGTCACCATTGATTTTTCCTATACCGACGCACGGCAGGTTCCGGCAACCATTGTGGCCATTCACAAGGATGACACCACCGGGCAGGCCGTGGTGAAGCTGGAATGCACCTATATAAATGCCTCCACAATAGACCTGCGCTTTGAAGAGGCAAGCGTTAATTTTGCAAGCTATACCGGTCTTCGTATTAACCGGAATGCGGCCCATATTGTGGACGGCGAATGGGGGGTCTATATCAAGTACGGCAACCTGGTGCAGTTTAAGCGCATCGACCCACTTTACGAAAATGAAGATTATATGCTCTTGCCGGTGCAAAGTTCTGCTTCCAGCGAAGAAAACCAGGTTGTCCTTTACGACGAGGTCATTGTGTCGGGCCGGGATCTGTACGACGGCAAACTGATCGAGTGACCTGTCAGGGGCACGGTGCCAAAAAACACGGTTTTTCGGTTGACATCACTGCCAAAAATAGAGATAATATAACATGAGTATGCTGAGATACCAAGCTATTTCGCAAATTTTTACAGCAGGGAGTAGTGAAAAATGGGGCTTTTTGATAAAGCAAAACGGGTCCTTGGGGTCAATGATGACGACCAGGAAGATATGAACGGCTACTATGAAGACGACGATATGGAGTTTGTCAACAACCGCCAGCAGTCCGCTTATAACGACCAGGAAGATGTAAACGAGGAGCAGGTACCTCCCCGCCGCAACAAGGTGGTCAACATCAACGCAACCACCCAGCTGCAGGTTGTGCTGGTTAAGCCCGAGCGGTTTGACGATGCTTCCGCCGTGGCCGATCACCTGAACGCTAAGCGCACCGTAGTGCTGAACCTGGAATCTACCAACAAGGAGGTTTCCCGCCGCCTGGTGGACTTTCTTTCGGGCGTTGCCTATGCAAACAACGGCCAGATCAAACGGGTGGCTAACAGCACCTTCATTATTACCCCGTACAATGTGGATATTATGGGCGACATTTTGGACGAGCTGGAAAACAACGGGGTATTTTTCTAAGTGAAAGGCTACATTCCGCCCCAAAATGAAGAAGAACGCTTTTTTTGGGGCCGTGTGCAGGACGCTGCCGTGCGCTGCGAACGGACGGGGCGTTCTGTGTTTATGGGCTTTTGGGATGAGCGCCAGCAGGCATTAGCAAATGCCGCGCTTTCCGCTTTTCAAAATCTGCAGGTGTCCTTTTGGGGCGGCTTTGCACAGGCGGAACGGAAAATGCTGGGCTTAGCCGCGGCACCGGAAAGCATAGCCTCGCAGGATTATCCCATTGTTTCGCTGCGCGTTCAATGCCAAAATAACGGTACAGCGCTTACCCACCGCGACTACCTGGGCGCGCTTTTGGGCCTGGGGCTTGAGCGACGCTGTGTGGGAGATATTTTGGTGGACGAGCAGGGGGCATGGCTTTTGGTGCTGGAAAGCCACGCGCAGTTCATCTGCGACGAGCTGATCTCTGTGGGCAAAGCTTCGGTTACAGCCTGCCCGGCCCAGCTGGATTTAACCGCAGCTGAAAACGCCGGAAGCAGCCTGATCGCCACAGTGGCTTCTCTGCGGCTGGACGCTGTGTTAAGCGCAGCCATGCGCCAAAGCCGGCAGAATGCTGCTAGCTTTATTCGTTCCGGCAAGGTGCAGGTATGCCACCTTACGGTAACTCAACCCGCCGCACAATTGGAGGAAGGGGATACCCTGACCGTGCGCGGGGTTGGAAAATTCCGGCTGGAAAAGGCCGGCGGCCAAAGCCGAAAGGGTCGGCTTTTTGTGACAATACGAAAATTTTAATACGAGGTGAACAAGTGATGTTGACGGTAGATCAGATCCGCCAGAAAAACTTTGAAAAATCCATGCGTGGCTACCGGCCGGATGCAGTGGATGACTTTTTGGCCGAAGTGGCTGCCACGGTGGAACAGCTGGGCGCGGAAAAAAAGGACTGCGAACAAAAAATGCAGCTTCTGGCCGGTAAGATAGAGCAATACCGTCAGGAGGAGGAATCGCTGAAATCGGCTTTGCTGAACGCACAGCGGTTGGGCGACAACCTGCTTCACGAAGCCAAGCAAAAGGCGGATCGCATTTTGCGGGAAGCCACCAGTAAGGCCCAGCTAATTCTTTCGGCTGCAGAAGACCGCAAGCGGGAAGAAAAGGAAAACCTGCGCCAGCTGGAAGAAGAGGTAGCCGGCTTTAAGGCAAACCTTTTGGGGCTTTACCAGCAGCATATTGAATCGCTCAGCGAGTTGGACCGCCAGGTAGCCCAGGTGCACGAAGCGGTGTTTGGTCCGGAAGACCCTGTTCCCGGGGCAGAAGAACCACCCCTTTCGCAGGAAGAGGATCAGCCTGCTCAGGAGCCTTTGGAGAACGCCAGCGCCGTTGTGGACAGCTTTCGGCCGGCCGACACCGAAGAGCCCCAGCAGTAAATAATCGACACCCTGCCAGGCCATAGCCTGGCACGAAGATAAATTTATACCAGATTGAGGAGAGAAGACCAGTGCAGGAAGATTACAATAAGACGCTGAATCTGCCCAAAACAGATTTCAGCATGCGGGCCGGTTTGCCCGTGAAAGAACCCAAAATGCTTGCCCAGTGGTTAGCAGACGATCTGTACCACGAAATTTTGAAAAGCAACGCGGGCAAGCCGCTGTTCGTACTGCATGACGGCCCGCCGTATGCCAACGGCAAAATCCATATGGGCACCGCTATGAACAAGGTGCTGAAGGACATTATTGTGCGTTACAAGAACATGGCGGGTTTTTGTTCTCCCTATGTTCCCGGTTACGACACCCACGGTCTGCCCATTGAGCTGAAAGCTCTGGAAGCCGCTGGCGACAACAAGTCCGGCATTTCGCAGCTGGAATTGCGCCGTGCCTGCCACGACTTTGCCATGAAACATGTGGACATTATGTCCGAGCAGTTCCAGCGCCTGGGCGTTGTGGGCGATTTTAAGAACCCCTACCTGACCCTCGCTCCCGAATTTGAGGCTACCCAGGTGCGCATTTTCGGCGAAATGGCACAGAAGGGCTATATCTACAAGGGCATGAAGGCCGTGTACTGGTGCCCTACCGACAAAACCGCGCTGGCCGAAGCTGAAATTGAATACAGCGATGACGAGTGCGATTCCATCTATGTGTCTTTCCAGGTGGTTAAGGACAACGGCACCTTGCAGAAACTGGGCATTCCTGCCGATAAGACCCGGTTCGTTATCTGGACTACCACCACCTGGACCTTGCCGGCAAACCTGGCCATCTGCCTGGGCCCGGACTTTGATTATGTCTTTGTGAAGGTGGGCGACACCTACTACATCATGGCCGAAGCCTTGGTGGAATCCACCATGCAGGCCTGCGCCATTACCGATTATGAAGTTATGCCCTCCACCTGCAAAGGTTCTGACTTTGAACTGATGGAGGTCAAGCATCCGTTCTTGGACCGCAACTCTCTTTTGATTGTGGGCGACCATGTAACGCTGGAGTCCGGCACCGGCTGTGTGCATACCGCACCGGGCCACGGTGTGGAAGACTTTGAAGTCTGCCAGAAGCACTACCCGCAAATTCCGGTTATCTGCCCGGTGGATGAAGCCGGCAACCTCACCAGCGACGCCGGCCCGTTTGAAGGGCTGAATGTGCTGAAGAATGCCAACAAGGTTATTCTGGAGCACATCAAGCAATCCGGCCATCTGTTGGGTGTGCAGCACATTAAGCACCAGTATCCCCATTGCTGGCGCTGCCATAAGCCCGTTATCTTCCGCGCTACCGAGCAGTGGTTCTGCAGCGTGGAGGCTTTCAAGGACGCCACCTACCAGGCCATTGACAGCGTAAAATGGCTGCCGACCTGGGGCAAGGAGCGCATGACCGGCATGGTGCGCGACCGCAACGACTGGTGCATTTCCCGTCAGCGCACCTGGGGCGTACCCATTCCGGTGTTCTACTGCAAAAACTGCGGCAAGTACCACATTACCAAAACTTCGGTGGAAACCGTTGCCAAGCTGTTTGAAAAGGAAGGTTCCGACGCCTGGTACCGCTATACTGCCGATGAAATTTTGAAAGGCAGCGAAACCTGCAGCTGCGGCTGCACCGAGTTTGAAAAGGACCGCGACATCATGGATGTTTGGTTCGATTCTGGCTCTTCCCATATGGCGGTACTGGAAACCCGCCCGGAGCTGTGCTGGCCCTGTGATGTATACCTGGAAGGCGGCGACCAGTACCGCGGCTGGTTCCAGTCCTCGCTGCTCACCAGCGTGGCGGTGCGCGGTGTTGCCCCCTATAAGCAGGTTATCAGCTGCGGCTGGGTAGTGGACGGCCAGGGCCGTGCTATGCACAAATCTTTGGGCAACGGCATTGATCCGGAAGACATTATCAAGGATTACGGCGCCGATCTCATTCGCCTGTGGGTTGCTTCGGCCGACTATCAGGTGGATGTGCGGATCAGCAAAGAAATTTTGAAGCAGCTGTCGGAAGCTTACCGCAAAATCCGCAATACCGCCCGCTTTATTCTGGGTAACCTGAACGATTTTGATCCCAACACCAACCTGGTTGCCGACAGCGAACTGGAAGAGCTGGACCGGTGGGCCCTTGCCACTACCGATGACCTTCTGCGCAGCTGCACCGAAGGATATGACAACTACGACTTCAGCCGAGTGTACCACGCAGTGCATAAGTTCTGCGTGGTGGATATGTCCAACTTCTACCTGGATGTGGTGAAGGACCGGCTTTATGTGAATAAGCCTGACAGCCTGACCCGCCGTGCTGCCCAGACGGCCATGTTCAAAATTCTGGTCTCGCTGGACAAGCTGATTGCTCCTATTCTGGCGTTCACCTCTCAGGAGATCTGGGACGCCATTCCCGCCTGGGAAGGCAAGGAAAAATATGTGGCCTGCGCCGATATGGATAAGCCCGGCCGCTACAGCCTGACCGAGGAAGAGAAGGAAAAATGGGCCGAAGTAGTCCTGATCAGGGACGATGTGAAGAAGGCGCTGGAGCTGGCCCGTGCCGAAAAGGTCATCGGCGCTTCGCTGGAAGCTAAGGTCACTTTGAACTGCTCGGCCCAGCAGTATGCAAAGGTGAAACCCCTGGAAGCTACACTGGCAGAACAGTGCATTGTTTCGAAGGTGGTTGTGCAGGAAGGCGACGCCGGCTTTAAGGGCGAGGTGGAAGGTCTTGCCGTACAGGTACAGCACATGGATGGCGAAAAGTGCGAGCGCTGCTGGAAATATACCGACGATATTGGCAGCCACAAGGATCATCCCACTCTGTGCGCCCGTTGTGCCAGTATTATTGAAGAATAAAAAAACAGCCAAAAGCGGTGCTTTTTAAAAGCGGCACCGCTTTTTTGGCGTGTGGAAAGGCGGAAATTTTGCTGCTTCCCATTTTAAGTATTTTGGCGCTGGTCGCACTGGACCAGCTGACCAAATATTTGGCAACCTGCTACCTTGCACCAGTGGGCTCCGCGCCGTTTTTGCCGGGTATTATGGAACTGCGGTATGTGCTTAATGACGGCATGGCTTTCAGCATGCTGTCCGGTGCCCGCTGGCTGTTAATAGCCGTCACCACGGTAGCCATGGCCATTATGCTGTTTTACCTTCTGCACGAGCGCAAAAAGCTTTCCCGGCTGGAAGCCTTCTCACTGGTCCTCATCATAGGCGGGGGAATCGGCAACCTGATCGACCGTGTGCGGTTTGGCTATGTGGTTGACTTTTTCGCCACCACCTTTGTGGACTTTGCCATCTTCAATGTAGCCGACTGCTTTGTCACGGTGGGGGTTGTGCTTTTGATGGCGAGCATTCTGTTCCAGGAATTTTGTAAAAACAAAAAGTCCGCCGCTTTGGGTGAAAAAAAGCCTTGTGGGGAAGACGAGGTTTCACCGCAGCCCCAAAACTGCCCTCAGGAGAAAAGCGATGGCTGAAAGCGAACAATTTTTTGTGGATGCCGCCCTTTCGGGCATGCGGCTGGATGCCGCACTGTGCCAGCTGCTTACACAGCTGACCCGCAGCCAGGCCCAGCAGCTTATTGCAAAGGGAATGGTGCTGCACAATGGTTCCAAAGCAGCAAAAAGCTGTCGGCTCAGCCAGGGCGACCAGCTGACCGTTCAGCTGCCGCCTCCTGTCCCGGTTGACATTCTGCCCCAGAATATTCCGCTGGAAATTATATACGAAGACGCGGACCTTCTGGTCGTGAACAAGCCCAAAGGAATGGTGGTTCACCCGGCGCCCGGCAATCCGGACGGCACACTGGTAAACGCGCTGCTCTGCCATTGTGCCGGCAGGCTTTCGGGCATCAACGGCGAACTGCGGCCGGGTATTGTACATCGCATCGATAAGGACACCAGTGGACTGTTGGTGGTGGCAAAGAACGACGCGGCTCATCTGCATTTGTCTGAACAGCTTTCCCGCCATGCCATGACCCGGGTTTACCAGGCAGTGGTGTATGGGGCTTTGTCCCAGCCGGAGGGCACTGTGGATGCTCCGATTGGCCGCAGCCAGAAGGACCGCAAAAAAATGGCGGTTACCGAAAAAAACGCAAAGCCCGCCGTTACGGGTTACCGCACCGTTGCCTGTTATGAAGGGTTTACCCATATTGAACTGCGGCTGAAAACCGGCCGCACCCATCAAATTCGGGTACACATGGCCAGCATTGGCCACCCGGTGGCGGGGGACCCGGTATATGGCCCGCGTGCAGTTATTACCGAGCTGCATGGCCAGTGCCTGCATGCCGGGGTGTTGGGCTTTATTCACCCAACTACCGGCGAATACCTGGAATTTTCCGCCCCGCTGCCCGAGTATTTTACCCGCTTTCTTGCGAAGCTGAAAAGGAAAGAGTAATATGATAGAACGACTGGACCAAATTTTGGTGGTCAGCGATATCGACAACACCTTGCTTTCGGCCCAAAAGGGAATGCCCGCCTGCAATGCTACGGTCATCAAGCTGTTCTGCCGTCTGGGCGGACGCTTTACGGTGGCTACCGGCCGTACCGTTCATTCGGTGGCGCGCTATCTGGACAGCATTCCTCTCACAGCGCCAGCCATTACCTATGGCGGCGGCATGCTGTACGACTTTGCCGAAAACCGACCCACAGAACAGCATTTTTTAAACCGGCAGGCCGCATATGACACGGTGCGCGCTGTTTTAGAACAGTTTCCCACAGTTGGGCTTGAGGTTATGGCGGAAAATGGCCGCATCTATGTGGTAAACCCAAACCTTCAGGTCATTCGGCACGCTTATGAGGAAAAGCTGGACTATGTGGTGGCACGGCTGGAAGATTTGCCCCAAAACTGGTATAAGGTTTTGTTTGCCGATTCTCCCGCCGCCCTCGCACCGGTGCGTCAGTTCGCCCAAACCCTCTTGTGCCCCGAACTGCAGTTTGTGCAGACCAATACCGTTTACTACGAAATTATGCCTGCCGGGGTAAATAAAGGCAGTGCCCTGCATAGCTTGTGCCGGCTTGTGGGTGTAGGCGCGCAGGACACCTTCGCCATTGGCGATTATTATAACGACTTAGAGCTGCTGAAGGCGGCCGGTCACCCGGTAGCGGTGGGAAACGCCGTGCCGGAAGTAAAAATGCTGTGTGAAGAGGTTGTACTGCCCTGTATGAACGGCGGGGTGGGCCAGCTGCTTTACCGGTTAATCAAACAGTATACATAATCACCGGCAAAAGGGCAGCAGCCGCCCAATACCCGGTGTGGGAATGTTTTACACAGCGAATGGAGGAACAACATGGAAGCTACCGAAAAATTGTGCCTTGCAAAAAAGGCCAACCAGATCCGCCAACTGGCGGTCACCGGCATTTATCGGGCAAAGGCCGGCCATCCCGGAGGTTCGCTCTCAATTGCCGATACGCTGGCGTATTTGTATTTTAAGGAAATGAAGGTGGACCCCGCACAGCCCAAGTGGCCGCAGCGGGACCGGCTAGTGCTCTCCAAGGGCCACACCTGCCCGGCACTGTATGCCGCGCTGGCCCTGAAAGGGTATTTTCCCACCGAAGAGCTCGAGCATCTGCGCCAGCTGGGGGCGCTTTTGCAGGGGCATCCTGATATGAAACATATCCCTGGTATTGACATGAGCACCGGCAGCCTGGGGCAGGGCATTTCTGCCGCGGTGGGCATGGCGCTGTGCGGCAAGCTGTACGGCGAAACCTACCGGGTGTTTGCCATTTTGGGGGACGGCGAATGCGAGGAAGGCCAGGTTTGGGAGGCAGCCATGCTGGCCGGCAACCGCAAGCTGGATAACCTCGTCGCCGTGGTAGATTACAACAACCTGCAGATTGACGGCACCCTGGACGAGGTAAACTCGCCCATGCCCATTGACGAAAAATTCAAAGCCTTTGGCTGGGATGTCTTTTTTGCCGACGCCCACGACTTTGACAGCCTGGAAAAGGCCTTTGCAGACGCTACTGCCAGCAAAAAGCCCGCCGTTATTGTACAAAAATCGGTGAAGGGCAAGGGTGTCTCGTTTATGGAAAATCAGGCCGGTTGGCATGGAAAGGCACCCAATGATGAAGAATATAAACAGGCAATGCAGGAGCTGGAAACCTGCGCCGCTGGTCTGGAGGGGTAAAAATGAGTGAAATGGTAAAAAAAGCGACCCGTGACGCCTACGGTGCGGCCTTGGCCGAACTTGGGGCCGAAAATCCGGATGTAGTGGTGCTGGATGCCGACCTGGCCGGAGCCACCAAAACCGGCGTTTTCAAAAAAGCGTTTCCCGAGCGGTTTATCGACTGCGGTATCGCGGAAGGCAATATGATCGGCGTGGCAGCCGGCTTTGCGGCCTGCGGCAAAATTCCGTTTGCCTCAAGCTTTGCCATGTTTGCCGCCGGGCGTGCGTTTGAACAGATCCGCAATTCGGTGGGTTACCCGCACCTAAATGTGAAGATCGGCGCCACCCATGCCGGTGTTTCGGTAGGGGAAGACGGAGCCACCCACCAGTGCAACGAGGACATTGCCCTGATGCGTACCATTCCCGGCATGGTTATTTTAAATCCCGCCGACGCGGTGGAAGCGCGCGCAGCCGTTTTTGCCGCCGCAAAATACCAGGGCCCTGTTTACCTGCGGTTTGGGCGGCTGGCTGTTCCTGTTTTCAACGACCCGGACCACTATCAGTTCGAGATCGGCAAGGCCATCACCCTGAAAGAAGGTTCTGATGTAACCATTATTGCCACCGGGCTTATGGTAAACGAAGCACTGCTTGCGGCCGAGCAGCTTGCGGCTGAGGGCATCAGCGCCCGGGTGGTAAATATGCACACCATCAAGCCGTTGGACACCGAGGCTGTTTGCAAAGCTGCCGCTGAAACCCGCGGCATTGTCACCGCCGAAGAGCACAGCGTAATTGGTGGATTGTACAGCGCAGTATGCGAAACCGTCTGCGCCAATGGCCTTGCTGCCAAGGTAAGCGCCGTTGCAGTGATGGACACCTTTGGACAGTCCGGCCCGGGTGCTAAACTGCTGGAGCATTACGGCCTTACCGCCGAGCAGATTGTCTGCAAGGCTAAGGCACTGTGCTGAATCTGCCGCAGGCAGCACAGAGTAAAATGTATGTAAAATCTTTCGCCTCTCCCACAGGAGAAAACCGTCATGTGCTATGATAAAAATGGGACAAAATGGCCGTCCTTTTTCTTAAAACGGGGCACGGCCGGGTCCATTGGGGTTGTATTGGCCTTAACGGCCGTTCTGGCAGTGGGTGCGCTTTTGGTTTACCCACCCTTTTCCGGTTCGGCTTTGCTTTCTTCGGCGCCGGTCTACCAGGAAGACAAGGTGGACCTGAACCAAGCAAATGCCGAACAGCTGAAGCTTTTGCCCGGTATTGGGGAAAAGAAAGCTGCTGCCATTATCGCTTACCGGGAAAGCCATGGCCCGTTTACCAGCACACAGCAGCTTTTGCAGGTGGATGGAATCGGCTCCAAACTTTATGAACAGATCTGTGACCTTGTGACGATTGGTGTGGGGTGAAAGGGAATGGAAGAGCAGATGAAAGGCAAGAGCGGAATTTTTATTAACCGGGAACTCAGCTGGCTGGCGTTTGACAGCCGGGTACTGGAACTGGCCAAACAACAGGATGTACCGCTGGCCGAACGGCTGAATTTTGCGGCGATTTACCAAAGCAACCTGGATGAATTTTTTATGATTCGGGTGGGTTCGCTGTATGACCAAACGCTTTTAAAGAAGGAAAAGCGGGAAAATAAAACCAACATGACCCCCACAGAACAGCTGGAGGCCATTATGCCGGTGGTGCGCCAGGCGCAGGCTCATGGGGACAAAATTACCGCAAAGCTGTTTGCAAGGCTGAAAGAATGCGGGTATGAAAAGGTGGATTTTTCCCATCTGGAGAAGGACGAAGAGCGATTCTGGAAACAGTATTTCATGCGGGAACTGTACCCGGTGCTCTCTCCGCAGATCATTGACCGGCGCCACCCGTTCCCGTTTTTGCGCAATCTGGATGTGTATGCCGGTGCAAGGCTCAAGGATAAGGCCGAAAAGGGCTCTGGCGAAGCATTCGGAATTATTCCGTTAAGCAGCAGCCAGTTTGAGCCAGTGGTGTTTTTGCCGCCCGTAAACAATAAAGTGCGTTTTGCTTTGACCGAAGATCTGGTGCTGCATTTTGCAAAAGAAGCGTTCGGCCGGTATACCATTGAGGAAAAATGCCTGTTTCGGGTTACCCGCAATGCCGATATCAATGTGCAGGAAGGCATGATGGACCACGACATTGACCTGCGCCAGGTGATGAGCGAGCTTTTAAAAAAGCGGCGCAAGCTGGCTGCGGTACGGCTGCAGTTTGCCCCCAAGGTATCGCCCGCCACCATTCAATATTTATGCGGCCGCCTGATGCTGAACGAAAAAAACTGTTTTGTGCAGACCACTCCTTTGGATATGCGGTTTGCCAGAAAGCTGATTGGCCGCCTTTCCAAAGATGGCCACAGCGAGCTGTTCTATCCGCCTGCCCGCCCCATGATGCCGCCTGCCGGCTTTAAGGTCATGGAAGAGGTTAAGCACCGTGACCTGCTTTTGGCTTATCCTTACCAGAGCATTCGTCCGTTTGTGCAGCTTTTGCGGGACGCCGCCGCCGACCCGGATGTCATCTCCATTAAAATGACCCTCTACCGCATGGCCAGCGAATCTCAAATTGTGGAAGCGCTGATCAGCGCGGCCGAGGCCGGCAAAGAGGTGGTCACGGTAGTGGAATTGCGGGCCAGGTTTGATGAACAAAACAACATCGATTGGTCCAAACAGCTGCAGGACGCCGGCTGCACCGTTATTTACGGGTTTGAAAACTATAAGATACACTCCAAGCTGACCTTAATTACCCGCAAAAAGGGCGGTCAGTACAGCTATATTTCCCAAATAGGTACCGGCAACTACAACGAAAAAACCGCCGAGCTTTATACCGACCTTTGCTATATCAGTGCAAACCAAAAACTTGGGGAAGAGGTGGCTTCGGTCTTTAACGACCTGGCGGTGGAACACCGCACCACCGAGACCCGCCGGTTGCTGGTGGCGCCTTACAGGTTCAAATCGGTCCTTTTGGACGAGATTGACCGGGAGATTGCCGCAGCCCAGCAGGGCGAGCCAGCGCGCATTGTTATTAAGTGCAACGCCATGAGCGACCGGGATATTATTCTGCGGCTTTCCCAGGCCAGTCAGGCCGGTATCCATGTTCAAATGATCATCCGCGGAATCTGCTGCATGCAGACCGGGGTAAAGGGGCAAACCGACAATATCGAAGTGCGCAGCATTGTGGGGCGGTACCTGGAACATTCCCGTATCTACCTGTTCGGCACGGGAGAGCGGGAGCGGATCTATATTGCTTCCGGCGATTTTTTGACCCGCAATACCGAACGACGGGTAGAGGTAGGGGTGCGGATTATAGATGCGGAAAACCGCTTTTTGCTGCGCCGCTTGCTGGAACTGGAACTGCAGGACAATGTGAATACCCGTATGATGCAGCCCGACGGCAGTTATAAGCGGGTGCAGAAAAAAGAATTTGAAGCGGCGGTGGACAGCCAAATGGAATTGTACCACCTGTTTGCCGACTCCTGGCAGCCGGCCGCCCATTCGGCCGAGCAGCCAAAACCCAAAGCTCCGTCGCTGCTTGCACGGCTTGGCGGCTTATTCGGCCGCCGGGCAAAGGAGAAAAACCGATAAGAGGTGTAGAAATTCGTGAACTTGATTGTAGAAAAACGGGAACTGAACCCTACCACCACACTGCTGAAGCTTTCGGCACCGGAAATTGCAGCAAAAGCTCTGCCCGGGCAATTTGTCATTGTGCGCACCGGCCAGCTGGGCGAACGCATTCCGCTCACCATTTCCGATTATAACCGCACTGCCGGCACCGTCACCATTATTTTCCAGAAGGTAGGGGCTACTACCATGCTGCTGGGAAGCTTAAAGGAGGGCGAGTCTGTCACCGACCTGGCCGGCCCGCTGGGCATGCCCACCGAGCTGGATGGCTACCGCAAGGTTGCAGTGGTAGGCGGCGGCGTGGGCTGCGCCATTGCCTATCCGCAGGCCAAATTTCTGCACACAAACGGCGCCCAGGTGGACCTGATTGCAGGATTTCGTTCCAAAGAAATTGTAATTTTGGAGGAAGAAATGCGCGCCGCCAGCACCCGCTTTTTTCTGGCAACCGATGACGGCAGCTACGGGGAAAAGGGATTTGTCACCGATATTCTTGCAAAGCAGATCGAAGCCGGTGCAAACTATGACGCCGTAATTGCCATTGGCCCGGTGCCAATGATGCGGGCTGTTGCCAATGTTACCCGTCCGTATCAAATCAAGACCATCGTCAGCCTCAACCCCATTATGATCGACGGCACCGGTATGTGCGGCGGCTGCCGGGTGACCGTGGGTGGAAAGGTAAAATTTGCCTGCGTGGATGGCCCGGACTTTGACGGCCACCAGGTGGACTTCGACCAGCTGATGCGCCGCAACAGCGCTTTTAAAGCACAGGAGACGGAAAAAAAGGACCATGTGTGCCACCTGTTTGGAGGGAATTGAGCAATGCCGAATTTGATGGAAAAAAATAAAATGCCCACCCAGGCGCCGCAGGTACGCTGCCACAATTTTGACGAGGTAGAGTTGGGCTACACCCCCGAGCTTGCCAAGGCCGAAGCCGAGCGCTGCCTTAACTGCAAAACAAAGCCCTGTGTTTCGGGCTGTCCGGTTAATGTGGATATTCCTGCCTTTATTGCCAGGCTCAAAGAAGGTGACTGTGCCGGGGCCTTCAGCGTCATTCACGAAAGCAGTTCGCTGCCGGCCGTCTGCGGCCGGGTTTGCCCGCAGGAGTCTCAATGTGAAAAGCATTGCGTGCGGGCAGTAAAGGGGGAAGCCGTCTCGATTGGCCGGCTGGAACGGTATGTGGCCGACTGGCACAATGCCCAGCCCGAAAGCGAAGTAGCAAGGCCAAAGCCTACCGGCAAAAAGGTGGCGGTGGTAGGTGCAGGCCCCGCCGGGCTTACCTGTGCAGGTGACCTTGCACGGGCGGGGCACGCTGTCACGGTATTTGAATCGCTGCATCTGGCCGGCGGTGTACTTTCCTATGGCATTCCGGAATTCCGCCTTCCCAAAAGCATTGTAGCCCAGGAGATTGCCGGGCTGGAAAAACTGGGTGTCGAAATTTTGACCGACCATGTGGTGGGCAAGGTAACCAGCGTGGATGAACTATTTATGCAAGGGTACGATGCGGTGTTTTTGTCCACCGGAGCCGGCCTGCCCAATTTTATGAATATTCCCGGGGAAATGCTTTTGGGGGTCTATTCCGCCAACGAGTTTTTGACCCGTATTAATCTGATGAAAGCTTATCTGCCCGAATCCGACACGCCGGTTGCACCGGTACACCGGGTTGCAGTGGTAGGCGGCGGCAATGTGGCCATGGACGCTGCCCGCTGTGCTTTGCGCATGGGGGCCGATGAGGTCTATATCGTCTACCGGCGCAGCATGGCCGAAATGCCCGCCCGCGCCGAGGAGGTCAAACACGCCCAGGAAGAGGGCATCCGGTTTAACACCCTCATGAATCCCACCGAAATTTTAGGGGACGAAAACGGTCATGTGCGGGCAATTCGCTGCATCCGCATGGAACTGGGCGAGCCGGACGCTTCCGGCCGCCGACGCCCGGTGGAAATTGCGGGCAGCGAATTTGAGATGGAGGTCGACACGGTCATTATGGCCATTGGCACCTCTCCCAACCCGCTCATCAAAAAAACCACAGCGGACCTGGAAACCAACCGCAAAGGGTGTTTTGTGGTAGATGAATCGATGCATACATCTAAACAGGCTGTCTGGGCAGGCGGCGACGCGGTAACCGGCGCAGCCACTGTTATCTCGGCCATGGGCGCCGGCAAAACCGCCGCCCGGGCAATCTGCGAATATTTGGGCCAAAGCGAAAAGTAAAAAGCATTTAGTCCTTTTGAAAACCATTGTTTTCACTGCAGGGGCGGCAGGATTGTTATATCCTGCCGCCCCTTTTCATATGGATATAACAGTTGTCCCATATATAAACCTGAAAACAGGGAGGAAAAAACTGTGTGGGAAAGAGAACTGACCGGTCCTACCCAGATGCCGCCGCCGGATAAGCCAAAGCCCCAGCAAAAGCATGCCGGGGTGTTATGGGTGCAGTGCCTGCTTTGCATGGCGCTGTTTGCCGCGGCCTTTGCTTTTTACCAGCTGGACCGTACCGGCTTTTGTGTATTTGGGGAACAATACCTTGCTTACCTGCAGCAGGGTACCTCTCTTGCCAACTACGATAAGGTGTTTCGCTTTGCAGAACAAAACATGGAAGGAGTGCGCGCCGCCGCGCTTGACCTGGTACAAAAAGCGTCGGATTATTTGACCGACCAGTTTGGCTACGGCTTGGCCCAAAGCGAAGCCGGGCAGGGCGGACCTGCCCAAACAAAGGAAACAGACGATCATTCTGATGTCAGTCTGGGCAGTTACCTTCTTTCAGACCGTCCTTTCCTGCCGGTAGATGGGTTTGCCAGTTCATCGTTTGGCAGCCGCCTACACCCCATTACCCATCGGCAGGATTTTCACACTGGTATCGACCTTGCCTGCGCCGAATCCACACCGGTTTATGCCGCTTTCGGTGGTGTAGTAACCGAGTGCGGACAAGACGATACAGCAGGCCTTTTTGTAAAGGTTTCCCATTCTCAGCAGGTGCAAACCTTCTATTGCCATCTCAGCTGCATTCTGGTTAGAGAAAACCAGCAGCTTCGCCGGGGCGAATGCCTGGGCCTTGTAGGACAAACCGGCAGCGCTACCGGTCCGCACCTGCATTTTGAACTAATAATAGACGGCCTGCGGGTAGACCCTGCCCAGGCTTTACAGCTTTAAATGCAAAACCGTATCAAAAAAGCGCTGGCGCGCTGGGCAGCGCAAAGCACAGCTGAACATTCACAAGGCGGGTTTTTATTTACTTTAGCCGGTATAACGGTACTGCTTGCTTTTGACCCCGCGCATATTATGGCCTGCAGCCTGGCAGCCGCCTTTCTGCATGAAGCAGGCCACGCGGTTTTGTATTGGAAAATGGCCGGCCGTTTTCCAAAACTGCGGGCGGACGGCACCGGGTTTTCGCTTTCGGTACAGGGGACGGCTTTCTCCCGAAAGCAGGAAACACTGCTGCTTTTGGCAGGTCCCTTCACCAATTTTTTGCTGGCTTTGGCCACTTTTTTTCTGCTTTGGCACCGCCAAAGCTACCTGGGCTGGTTTTTTGCCACGGCAAACCTGCTAATGGGCGCCTTCAACCTGCTGCCGGTGGGCTGTCTGGATGGCGGCAGACTTTTGGATTGTTTGCTGCCAGCTTATCTTTGGGCGCCACGCCAGTCGATCACTTCTTTTCTGGGTTTGTTTGCAGGAATGCTGCTGGCGGCCGCGGCTCTTTGCGGAAAGCTTTCGCTTTCTGCTGTGTGCGCGCTGGCTGTGGTGCTCTGCTGCGGGCTGCGGGGCGGGGAATAGAGGGCAAAGCTTTGCAGTTTTTCATTTTCCGTTGCGCTTAGATTGGTTTTTCGGTATAATATTCCTGGCGAATAAGCCAGGAGGAATGACATGATCGATAAAAAGCTGAAACAAGCGCTTGCGGCCGTGCAAAAGCCAGGCCGGTATACCGGCGGCGAGCCGGGAAGCGTCTATAAAGACCCCGCCTCGGTAGACTGCCGGTTCGCTTTCTGTTTTCCGGACACCTACGAAGTCGGCATGTCCTTTCTGGGCATGAAGGTGCTGTATGAAATTTTAAACGCCCGGCAGGATATTTGGTGTGAGCGCGCCTTTATGCCCTGGGTAGATATGATCGAGCAGATGCGTAAATTGCAGCTGCCGCTTTTTGCACTGGAAAGCAAAAGTCCGCTCTCCCAGTTTGACATTGTGGGCTTTACTTTGCAGTACGAATTGTCCTACACCAACATTTTGGGCATGCTGGATCTTGCCGGCATTCCGTTTTTTGCCAAGGACCGCGGCCTGGACCAGCCGCTCATCATTGCAGGCGGCCCGTGCTGCTGCAATGCCGAACCGGTGGCCGACTTTTTTGACGCCATTCAGCTGGGGGAAGGGGAAGAGCAGCTCCCTCAGCTTTGCGATGTGGTCATTCAGGCGAAAAAAGAAGGGGTGGATAAACCCGAACTTTTGCGCCGGCTTGCTCAGGTAAAAGGGGTCTATGTGCCTGCCCTGTACGAGGTAAGCTATCACTCAGACGGCACTATCCGCGCAGTTACCCCAAAACCCGGCAGCAATGCCCCTGCCGTGGTGGAAAAGGCCATTTTGCCGAATTTTCGCCACACACCGCTGCCCACCCATTTTACGGTACCCATGGTGGGCGCCGTGCACGACCGTGCTATGGTAGAGGTACTGCGTGGCTGTGTGCGGGGCTGCCGTTTCTGCCAGGCTGGCTTTATCTACCGCCCCATGCGGGAACGGGATGTAAGCCTGCTGGACCAGGCTGCGCAGGATCTGTGCCGCAATACCGGGTATGAAGAAGTTTCGCTTACCAGCTTGTCCACCAGCGACCACAGCCAGCTGGAACCTCTTTTGGACAAGCTTTTGGCCTGGACCCCAAAAGAACATATCAACCTGGCGCTGCCGTCCCTGCGCATCGATAATTTTTCGGAGAGCCTGGTGGAAAAAACCACCCGGGTGCGCAAAAGCGGCCTGACCTTTGCCCCCGAAGCTGGCACCCAGCGCCTGCGGGATGTTATTAACAAAAATGTCACCGAAGACGAAATTGAAAAAAGCTGTAAGCTGGCGTTCGAAAAAGGGTATACCTCCGTTAAACTGTATTTCATGATGGGGCTGCCTACCGAAACTTTGGAGGATATTAAGGGAATTGCCGACACCGCCCAGCGGGTGGTGGACCTGTATTATCAAAATCCCAATAAGCCCAAGGGGCGCGGCGTTACCGTTTCCATCAGCGTGGCCTGCTTTGTGCCCAAACCCTTTACCCCGTTTCAGTTTGCCGCACAGGACACCATGGAATCCTTGCGCCAGAAACAGCAGTATCTGCTCAGCTGCGTAAAAAGCAAAAAAATTTCGGTCAGCTATCACGACGCTCAGGTCAGCTTTTTGGAAGCGGTCTTTGCCAAGGGTAACCGCAAGCTGTCGCAGGTTCTTTTAAAGGCATATCAAAACGGCTGCCTGTTCGACGGCTGGGGCGACCAGTTCCGGTTTGATGTATGGGAAAAAACCTTTGCCGAATGCCAGGTAGATATGGCCTTTTTTGCCAACCGCCCCATTCCGTTGGACGAGGTAACCCCCTGGCAGCATTTTGACTACGGCGTAAGTTTGGACTTTTTAAAGGCAGAATACGCAAAGGCGCTTTCCGGTCAGGTGACCTTTCCCTGCAACCGACAGTGCTCCGGCTGCGGCGCCAACAAATTGATGGGGGGAGGGGTCTGCGTTGCGTTTGATCAGAGTCGGGTTCTCTAAACAGGCCGAAGCCTGCTATATTTCGCACCTGGACCTGCAGCGTGTCATTCAACGGGCATTGAAAATAGCGCAGGTGCCGGTATGGTATACCCAGGGGTTTAACCCGCATATCTACCTTACCTTTGCGCTGCCGCTTTCCTTGGGGCAAAGTTCTGTATGCGAAAGCTTTGATTATAAGTGTGAAGAGGATGCCTTTGACCCCGAACAGGTAAAAGCCGGCTTAAACCTTGCTTTGCCGCGGGGAATTGAGGTGTACCGTGTACAACCGGCTGTTATGGACCCAAACCAGATTGAATATGCCCGTTACCAGATTGAGATAGAAGGTTCCAGCGAGCAGATTCTAAAACAGCTTGCTTCTTTTTGTGCATTACCGGAAGCGGTTGTATACAAAAAAACAAAAAAAGGGGAACCAAAGCCGCTAAATCTGCTCTCATTCGTCCGCGAATGGCAGCCGGTTGCCACCGAACGGGGGGTACAGCTGAATTTGGTGCTTCCGGCCGGCAATCGGCTTAACATTAACCCCGAACTTTTGTGCGAGTTTTTGTGCAGCCACTACGATATGCAGCCGCAGGATATCCAAATCTGCCGTGTGGGAGTGTATAATGCCCAAATGGAGGATTTTGTATAAAACACTTGCTTTTTATGCCGGTTTGTGGTAATATATTCAGGCATGAGTGCTGCCGGTAACCATCCGACAGGATAATGGCAAACATTAAACAGACAGTCCTCTGCCGAAGCTTCGGGTATGAATGTCGAAAGAAAAATGGAGGATCATTCAATGGACGCTATGAAAATCATGACCGAAGGCATGGTCAAAGAGGAACGGCCGCAGTTTGAAGTGGGCGACACCGTGCGTGTTTCGGTGCGCATTAAGGAAGGCGAGCGCGAGCGTACCCAGGCCTTTGAGGGCACTGTTATTGCGAAGCGCCACGGCGGCGTTGCCGAAACCTTCACCGTGCGCCGCACTGCCTATGGCGTTGGTGTGGAGCGTGTGTTCCCCATGAACAGCCCCATGGTGGAAAAGGTAGAGGTTGTGCGTCACGGCCGTGTGCGCCGCGCCAAGCTGTACTACCTGCGCGACCGGGTGGGCAAGGCTGCCAAGGTCAAAGAACAGCTTCGATAAAAAGAAAGGGAGAAGAAATTCTCCCTTTTTTTTATGCGCGGTTTCAAACCGGGCGGCTTTGTGGTACAATAGCCGCATGGCAGCCTGCTGCCAGCCGGTTTAAAACCTGCTGCGCGGCGGCATTTCGTCAAAAGGAGAATGGACCATGGACGATCAAACACCGACAATCCGCCACAGCCTGCAGGAGTGGATGGAAAGCGTTGCGCAGGCTTTGGCCGTTTTGCTGGCTATTTTTTTACTTTTTATACAGCCGGCCAATGTGTCAGGCGAATCTATGCTGCCCACCCTGCAGGACGGCGATAAAATTTTGCTGCGCAATGTGCTTTACACCCCTTCCCGCGGGGATATTGTGGTGGTAGACAGCTATTCTGCCTACCAAAAAGCATTGGTAAAGCGGGTGATTGCACTGGCAGGCGATACGGTGGATATTGACTTTGAGTCAGGCAGTGTGCGGGTAAACGGCGAATTGTTAAAGGAAGATTATATTCTGGAACCCACCCATCTGGAAGGGGATGTAACCTTTCCGCTCACTGTGCCGCAGGGATGCGTATTTGTCATGGGCGACAACCGCAATGCTTCCCTGGACAGCCGCTCTTCCAGTGTGGGCTGTATTGATTGCCGGGATATTACAGGGGAAGTCTTTTTCCGTCTTCTTCCCCGTACAGGAGGTGTTTAGCCATGAGTGATCTGAGCGGAAGCGCTATCCAGTGGTTCCCGGGGCATATGACCAAAACCCTGCGGCTGATGGAAAAAGAGATTAAAAATGTGGATTTGGTGCTGGTTTTGTTGGACGCGCGTATTCCGCATTCCAGCCAGAACCCGGAAATTGAGCGTATCTGCCGCACAAAACCTCGGCTTTATCTATTGAATAAAGCGGATTTGGCAGACCCCGCCGTTACCCGGCGCTGGCAGAGCGCACTGACCGGAGAGGAAACCGCCTGCATAGCGCTTTCTAGCAAAAAGGCCGGTGCTGCCGGCGCAGTCAAACCCCAAATCGACAAGGCGCTGGCCCCGCTTTTGGCCCGCCGCAAGGAAAAGGGCATGCAGGGTGCACGCACCCGCATTATGCTGGTGGGAATCCCCAATGTGGGCAAATCCACCTTTATCAATAATTTTGCAAAAGCCAAATTGGCCAAAGCCGCCGATAAACCCGGCGTAACCCGGGGTAAACAGTGGATCAGTTTACCCGGCTACGAACTTTTGGATATGCCGGGGGTTTTGTGGAAAAAGTTTGAAGACCCTACCATTGCCACAAATCTTGCGTTTATCGGTTCCATCAAGGACGATCTTTTGGATATGGAAGAGATTGCCATGCGGCTTTTGGAACAGGTAAAACTGCTTTACCCGGAACGCCTGGCCGAGCGCTATAAATTAAAACCCGAGCAGCTGGAAAAGCAGGAGTATGAGCTTTTGGGCGAGATTGCCAAAAACCGCGGCATGCGGATATCCGGGGGAGAAGTGGACCTGGAGCGGGCCGCCATTATGGTGGTGGATGAGTTTCGCGGCTGCAAGCTGGGTCCTGTCAGCCTGGAGCGGCCCGAAGATTTTTCCTCTGCCCCAGCCAGTCAAGAGGGGAACGAGTGATGGCGGAAAAGGCAAACCTTTTTTTATACGACGCACCGCTTATAGAAAAGGCCGGCGGCCTGCTTGCAGGGGTGGACGAAGCGGGCAGAGGCCCGCTTGCTGGGCCGGTGTGTACAGCGGCCGTTATTTTGCCGCCACACCCAGAGCTTTGCGGTTTAAACGATTCCAAAAAACTCTCCGAAAAGCGGCGCGAAGCGCTCTATGAACAAATTATTCAGCAGGCCATCGCCTATCAAATTGTCATGGTAGGCCCCGAAACCATTGACCAGATCAACATTCTGCAGGCCACCATGCTGGGCATGAAGCAGGCGCTGGAAGCCCTTGACCCGCAGCCTGCCCTGGCCCTGATAGACGGCAACCGCTGTCCGGATACCTTAATTCCCACCCGTGCCCTGGTAAAAGGGGATGCCACCAGCGCCTGCGTGGCGGCGGCTTCCATTTTGGCAAAGGTAACGCGGGACCGATATATGATTAAGCTTGGGCAGGAGTATCCCCAATACCAGTTTGAAAAGCATAAAGGCTATCCCACCAAGCTGCATTATCAGCTGATTGAACAGTATGGCATACAGCCATTTTACCGCAAAAGCTTTTTAAAAAAGCGGGGCTATACATGAGCCAGCGGCAGTTTATCGGCAAGCTGGGAGAGCAGGCCGCCTGGCGCTGGTACCGACAGCACGGATTTGGCCTTTTGGCCCAAAACTATACCACCCGGCTGGGCGAACTGGACCTGGTGGTGCAAAAAGGGCCTCTTTTGGTTTTTGCCGAAGTGCGCACCCGGCAGTTGGGAGGCATGCTCACACCGGCACAGTCCATCACAGCCGCCAAGCGCCGCCGGCTTGCGGCAGCTGCCCGGCTTTACCTTGCACAGCTGGGGCAGGAACCCCAGGCTGTTCGGTTCGACCTGGTGGAGGTATACTGCCAGAAGGATCAGGTGGTGCAGGTGCATTGTATGGAAAATGCCCTGGGCGAATAAAAAACTTTTTAGATTAAAACATATGGATTATTTTGATCTGCATTGTGATACCACCATGCGCATAGCGGACCGGCGCGAACGACTGGAAACCGCTTCCGGACAGCTTTCGCTGCGGCAGGCTTCTTTTTTGAAGCGCTATGTTCAGGTATATGCCTTTTTTGTACATGACCGCTACCACGCCGGTGCCGCCTGGCAGGAATACCGCCGCCAAAAGCGGTATTTTGACGCCCAGTGCCTGCGGCTGGCAGACCAGTTTTCGGTCTGCCGCACAGCCGGCCAACTTGAGCAGGCCGTCCATGCCAGACGCCGGGCCGGCATTCTCGCCATCGAAAACGGCGCGGTGCTCGGGGGCAGCCTTTTTCGCCTGGAGCAGGCTTTTGAGGACGGGGTCCGCATTTTGACCCTGACCTGGCGGGGCGAAAACGAGCTGGGCTTCGGTTCTGCAGCAGGCGGCCGCCTGAAACCGTTCGGCGCGCAGGTTCTGCGTCAGTGCGCCCGGCTTGGCATTGTACCGGATATCAGCCATCTTTCCAGCGAAGGGACAGCGGATCTGCTGCGCCTTTGGGATGGACCGCTTATTGCCTCTCATTCCAACGCGCGTGCGGTTTACAGTACCCGCCGCAACCTGTCAGACGAACAGATTCGCGAACTTGCGCGCCGGGGCGGGCTGATAGGGGTGTCCTTCAGCCATTCCATGCTGGCGCCGGGTGAGCGGCCGGCAACACTTGACGATATCTGCCGGCAGGTCATGTATCTTTTGGAGATGGGGTGCGAGCAGACGCTTGCTTTTGGCAGCGACTTTGACGGCGCCCACCTGCCCGCAGATTTTGGGGGTGTAAAAAGTTTGCCGTCACTTTGGCGGGCCCTTAACCGCCGGGGGCTTTCCCACAAACTTTTGCAGGATTTATTTTTTGAAAACGCCATGCGCTTTTTTACCAAACAGTTAGGGGGAACACACGAATGAACTATTTTAGCACGCGAAACACGACCCTGACCCGTACCGCCTCGCAGGCTATTTTGCAGGGCATTTCGGAAGAGGGCGGGCTTTTTGTGCCAGGCACTCTGCCCAAGCTGGACCTTTGCGCACTGCAGGGACTTGACTATCCCCACCTGGCCGCCAAGGTTCTGGCCAGCCTTTTGACCGATTATTCCGAGGACTTTTTACTAAACGCCGCCAGCGCCTGCTACGGCAAAAACTTTGGCCCCGGGGCAAAAACAGTACCGGTAGACCAGGGACTTTATGCCCTGGAACTGTGGCATGGGCCCACCTGTGCATTCAAAGATTACGCATTGCAGCTGATGCCCCGCCTTTTGGTGGAAGCCAAGCGGCTGAATGGGGATAAAAGCCGCACTCTTATTCTGGTGGCAACCTCCGGTGATACCGGCAAAGCCGCCCTGGAAGGGTATAAGGACCTTGCAGGTATTACAATTGCCGTGTTTTACCCCAGCCACGGCACCAGTGAGACCCAGCGGCTGCAGATGGCGACCCAGACAGGTGAAAATGTACAGGTTTACGCCATTGAAGGAAATTTTGACGATGCACAGACCGCAGTAAAACAGGTGTTCACCGATGAAGCCTTTGCTCAAAGTTTGCAGCAGAAAAACTGTCATCTCACCAGCGCCAACTCCATTAACTGGGGACGCCTTGCCCCGCAGATCGTTTACTATTTTGCAAGCTATCTGCAGCTGGTAAAAGAAGGCGCTTTCAAACTGGGCGACGAGGTGGATTTTTGTGTTCCCACCGGTAACTTTGGTGATATTCTGGCCGGCTGGTATGCAAAGCAAATGGGCCTTCCTGTCCATCTTCTGCACTGCGCTTCCAACCAAAACCGGGTGCTGACCGACTTTGGCCAAACCGGCGCTTACAATGCCAACCGCACCTTCTACAAAACGGCTTCGCCTTCCATGGATAT
This sequence comes from Pygmaiobacter massiliensis, assembly GCA_022778585.1. GTDB lineage: Bacteria > Bacillota > Clostridia > Oscillospirales > Ruminococcaceae > Pygmaiobacter > Pygmaiobacter massiliensis_A. The sequence goes on from JALFTI010000010.1 coordinate 110,328, forward strand.
TCTCATCTCCTCCAACCTGGAGCGGCTTTTGTTCCACAAATCCGCCGATGCCAGCCTGGTTACCCAGTTAATGGGCCAGCTGATGGGGAAAGAAAAGTGCTACCAGCTGCCAGATGGATTGCTCAAAGCCATTTTGCAGGACTTTACCTTTGGCTGCACACCGGAGGATGAATGCTTTGCCGAGCTGAGCAACACCTGGGACCGGTGCGGCTACCTGGCAGACCCTCACACGGCGGTAGCATTGGCGGTGGCGCGCCGACGCAAAGACAGCAACACCCCCTGCATTGTGCTGTCCACCGCAAACCCCTACAAATTCTCCTCTTCGGTGCTTTCGGCACTGGGGCTCAGCGTCAGCGCAAGCGATTTTGCCAACATGGCCGCGCTGGAACAGGCCACCGGTACCTGTGCGCCGGCGCAGCTTAAAAATCTGAAAAACCTTGCCGTCCGTTTTAACAAAATCATCCGGCCCGAAGAGATTCTCTCGGTAGCCCGACAGCTGTAATAAGCCATTAGAAACGGAGTACCCATGTCGATTTACGCAATTGCCGACCTGCACCTTTCCCTGGGCAAACAGGATAAGCCGATGGATATTTTCAGAGGCTGGCAGGGTTATGTGCAAAGACTGGAAAAAAACTGGCGCAGCCTCATCTGCAGCACAGATACCGTGGTTTTGCCGGGAGATATCTCCTGGGCCATGAATTTGGACGACGCAGTGGAAGACTTTGCTTTTCTTGAAAGTCTTCCCGGCACAAAAATTATCCTGAAAGGCAACCACGATTATTGGTGGAACACCATGTCCAAAATGAACGCCTTTTTGGAAAAAAACAGTTTTGGCACCATCCGTATTTTAAATAACACCTGCCATTTTGCGGAAGGCGTAGCAATCTGTGGCACCCGCAGCTGGCTGTTTGATGTGGCCGAAGAACACAATGCCAAAATTATGAACCGGGAACTGGGGCGTCTTGCCGCTTCGCTGGATGCGGCCGGCGATACACAAAAGCTGGTGTTTTTGCATTATCCGCCCATCTACCCAAACGGCAATGCCGACGAGGTGGTGGCCATGCTGCACCAGTACGGCATCAAACAGTGCTTTTATGGCCATCTGCACGGCGCTTCCATTGCCGGCGCGGTGGAGGGGGAGGTGGATGGCATCTGCTATAAACTGATTTCGGCAGATGCTTTGCGCTTTTGTCCGCTGAAAATCCAGTAAAAAATCCAATAAGTTATTCATAAGTTTATGGAAATTTCATATAAACTGTGATATAATCGAAAAAGCAATGCTTTTAATGGAGGAAGTATAATGGAACTGAAAAAAAATGTAAAAAATGAAAACGGCACCAACGAGCTGGAGATCGGTATTGACTCTGCGGCTTACCAGGCAGCTGTTGCCAGCGTGTTTAAAAAGAACGCCAAGAAATACCGCGTTCCCGGTTTCCGCCCCGGCAAGGCTCCCCGTCACCTGATTGAGCAGATGTACGGCAAGGATGTATTTCTGTACGATGCTGTGAACGAGATGTTCCCCGAAGTTTATGCCGATGCTGTGAAGGAAGCCGGTATTGAGCCGGTGGACCGTCCCGAGGTGGAGATTGTCTCCTGCGACGAGACCGGTGTGGTTCTGAAAGCGGTTGTTACCGTTAAGCCCGAAGTGGAGTTGGGCGAATATAAAGGTTTAAAGGCCGAAAAGAAGGTCCATACTGTGGAAGACCTGACGGTTGATGACGAGATCGAGCGGATGCGGCTGCGCAACGCCCGTACTATCACCAAAGAGGGCGCCGCCGAAATGGGCGATGTAGCCGTTTTTGACTACGAAGGCTTCCTGGATGGCACCGCCTTTGAGGGCGGTAAGGGCGAAAATCACTCGCTGGAACTGGGCTCCGGCCAGTTTATTCCCGGCTTTGAGGAGCAGCTGGTTGGCCACAAGGCCGGCGAAGAGTTCGAGATTAAGGTGACCTTCCCCGAAGAATATGCAGCCAGCGAACTGGCCGGCAAGGAGACCACCTTTAAGATCAAGATGCACGAGGTGCAGAGCAAGGAACTGCCCGAAGCCGATGATGAGTTTGCCAAGGATGTAAGCGAGTACGACACTCTGGCCGAGCTCAAGGACAGCATCCGCAAAGATCTGCAGGGCCAGATGGACCGGCAGGCCGAGCTGGCAGTTGAAAACGACCTGGTTTCTCAGGTTGTGGACGGCATGAAGGTCAATATCCCTGATTGCATGATCCGCGATGAGATTGATATGCGCGTAAACGACTTTGCTTACCGTATGGCCAGCCAGGGACTGCAGCTGTCCCGCTATTTGGAGTATACCAACTCCACCATGGAGCAGTTCCGCGACAGCTTCAAAGAGCAGGCTGAAAAGCAGGTGAGAATGCGTCTGGCTTTGGAGAAGATTGCAAAGCTGGAAGGCATTGAGGTTACCGACGAGGAGTTCGAAGCCGAAATTAAGCGCCTGGCCGAACAGTACAATGTGGAGCCCGAAAAGCTGCGCGCTACCGCCCCGGCCGAAGAGGTAAAAGCCGACCTGGCTAACAACAAGGCTGTGGACTTTATTAAGGCAAACGCCACCATTGTAGAGGTGGAAGCCAAGAAGGCAGAGGCCGAAGCCGAAGAGACCGCCGCCAAGGAAGCTGCCGCCGAAACCGCCGAGGCCGCGAAGACCGCTGAACCTGCCAAAAAGAAGACCACCCGCAGAACCACCAAAAAAACTGAAGCAAAAAAGGCCGAGACTGAAGAATAAAATTTGCCCGGCCATGGAGGTACGCTAATGAGTTTAGTCCCCTATGTTGTAGAACAGACCAGCCGCGGAGAGCGCAGCTATGACATTTTCTCCCGTCTGCTGAACGACCGGATCATCATCCTGTCTGAAGAGGTAAACGATACCACCGCCAGCCTGGTTGTGCCCCAGCTGCTTTACCTGGAAGGGCAGGACCCGGATAAGGATATCAGTCTGTATATCAACAGCCCCGGCGGGTCCATCAGTGCCGGCATGGCCATCCACGACACCATGAAATACATCAAATGCGATGTTTCCACCATCTGCATGGGCATGGCAGCTTCCATGGGTGCTTTTCTGCTGGCTTCCGGCACCAAAGGCAAACGGATGGCGCTGCCCAACAGTGAAATTATGATCCATCAGCCTCTTCTGCAGGGGCTGCAGGGTCAGGCCACTGATATTCAGATCCATGCGGACCACATCGTGCGGATCAAACAGCGGATGAACAGCATGCTGGCCGAATATACCGGCCAACCGCTGGAGACGGTGATTCGTGATACCGAGCGGGATAATTATATGACCGCAGCCCAGGCCAAGGAATATGGTCTGATTGACGCAGTTATCTCGCACCGCTGAGCAGTTTCAAAACACGAAGTTGGTGAACTATGTCTAACAATAAAGAAAAGGAGATCACCTGCAGCTTCTGCGGCAAAAGCCAGGACGCAGTAGAGCGGATTATCATCGGTCCCGGTGTAAACATCTGCTCGGAATGCATTGAACTGTGCAGTACTCTGCTTTCGGAAGAGGGCATACGCCCCAGCCGACCGCAGCCGCAGCGGGTGCAGCGCCCCCAGCGCACTGCAAAACCTGCGCAGGAGATGAAAATTCTCACCCCGCAGGAAATTAAGGAAGGGCTTGACCAGTATGTAATCGGTCAGGACGATGCGAAGGTGGTGCTGGCGGTTTCCGTTTATAACCACTATAAGCGCATTCTCAACCCGGAATACAACAATGATGTGGAGCTGCAAAAAAGCAATGTTCTGCTTTTGGGCCCCTCTGGTGTGGGCAAAACCCTGCTGGCCCAAACCCTCGCCCGTATGCTGAAGGTTCCGTTTGCCATTGCAGATGCTACCACCCTGACCGAAGCCGGTTATGTGGGCGAGGATGTGGAGAACATTCTGCTCAAGCTGATTCAGGCCGCAGACTTTGATGTGGAGCGGGCCGAAAAGGGAATTATTTATATCGACGAGATCGATAAGATTACCCGCAAAAGCGAAAATCCCTCCATTACCCGGGATGTGGGCGGGGAAGGGGTACAGCAGGCCCTTTTGAAAATTTTAGAGGGCACCGTTTCGAATGTTCCACCCCAGGGCGGGCGCAAGCACCCCCAGCAGGAATTTATCCAGATCAATACCAAAAATATTCTGTTCATCTGCGGCGGCGCTTTTGATGGCTTGGCTAACCATATCCGCAAGCGGACCGATCATTCCGGTCTGGGTTTTGGCAGCCAGCTGAAAGAGGTGAAGCAGGAGGACGACAACCGCATGCTGCGGCTGGTAGAGCCGCACGACCTGGTTAAGTTCGGGCTGATTCCGGAACTGGTAGGTCGTATTCCTATCGTCACCGTACTGGACCCGCTGGATGAACCGGCGCTGATCCGTATCTTGAAAGAGCCTAAAAACTCTTTGGTGCGCCAGTATAAAGCTCTGTTCCAGTTGGACAATGTGGAGCTGGATATTACCGATGACGCGCTTTTGGAAATTGCCAAAAAGGCCATTGCCCTTAAAAGCGGCGCACGCGGACTGCGTAGCATTATGGAACAGTCGCTTATGGAAATCATGTACGAAATTCCCAGCGACCCCACCATTATTAAGGTTACGGTAGACCGCTCTGCCATATTGGGCGGCAAACCGCAGATTGAATATGGCGCTGTACGAAAGCGCTATAAAAATACCGTTAATACATTGATCCATTAAAAGCAACTGGCGGCTTTGCGCCGCAAACGGTTACAAAAAGGCTGCAGCGTTTTGCTGTGGCCTTTTTTGTTATTCTGCAAGCCATTAATTACCAACAGAATGCAGCCCCGCGCAGGGTAAAAGCAAAAATATTTATGTAAAGCTAAATGCCTTTTCAGAACACATTAAATGTTTGGTGTGGTTTGTAAAGCCCCAAACAGTCACCGGCTTTCTTTACTTAGGGCTTTAGCTTACAGCAGGCCGCTTTTTCTTGACCTTATCTGCCAAACTCAGTATAATAAGTTTGATATGTCCCATATTTTGAAAGGGCTGGTCATCATAAAGGAGGAATTTCCAAGATGTCGTTTGAACAGGAATATAAGCAGAAACTAACCACCGCCGAAGAGGCTGTCAAGGTGGTTAAATCTGGCGATTGGGTGGACTTTGGCTGGTGTGCTGGCACCCCTGTGGCTTTGGACGCCGCCCTTGCTGCCCGCTATGAGGAACTGACCGATGTAAAATTGCGCGGCGGCGTTCTTCTGCGTCAGCTGGAGATTTTTAAAGTACCGGATGTGGCCAAGCACTTCACCTGGAATTCCTGGCATATGTCCGGCGCAGAGCGCAAAATGATCGCTTCCGGTTGTTCGTTCTATGGACCGATGCGCTATTCGGAGCTGCCCCGTTTCTACCGGGAAAACATTGAACCCAACGATGTATTGATGATTCAGGTTGCCCCCATGGACCAGCACGGTTACTTTAACTTTGGTCCGCAGGCTTCGCATCTGGCTGCTGCCTGCGAAATCAGCAAAAAGATCATCGTAGAGGTAAACAAAAATATGCCTCGTTGCCTGGGCGGCTTTGAAGAGGGAATCCACATCTCGAAGGTGGATATGATTGTGGAGCATGACTCTCCCATTGGCATTTTGCCCGCCGGCGGCCCCGCCACCGAAGTGGATGAAGCCGTTGCCAAGCTGATTGTGAACGAAATTCCCAACGGTGCCTGTCTGCAGCTGGGTATCGGAGGTATGCCCAATGCAGTTGGCAGCTTGATTGCTCAGTCGGATCTGAAGGATCTGGGCGTTCATACCGAAATGTATGTGGACGGCTTTGTTGATATGGTAAATGCCGGAAAGATTACCGGTGCCCGCAAAAATATCGACAAAGGACGGCAGGTTTATGCTTTTGGCGCCGGTACCCAAAAGCTGTATGACTACCTGGACAATAACCCCGCCTGCATGTCCGCTCCGGTAAACTATACAAATGACGCCCGTGTCATCGGCCAGATCGACAATTTTATGTCGATCAACAATGCCGTCAACCTGGACCTGTTCGGTCAGGTCAACGCGGAATCTGCCGGCACCAAGCATATCAGCGGCGCTGGCGGCCAGCTGGACTTTGTGATGGGCGCATATCTTTCCAAGGGCGGTAAAAGCTTTATCTGCTGCTCTTCCGCATTCCAGGACAAAGAGGGGAACCTGAAGTCCCGCATTTTGCCTACTTTGGACAATGGTTCCATTGTAACCGATACTCGCTGCAATACCATGTATTTGGTAACCGAGTATGGCATTGTAAACCTGAAGGGTATGACCACCTGGCAGCGCGCGGAGGCCATTATCAGCATTGCTCACCCCAACTTCCGGGAAGATCTGATTGCCAGTGCTGAAAAAATGAAGATTTGGCGCAATTCCAATAAGCGCTGATTGCCTGCCGGAACTTAAAATGTTCATAAAAAAGCCCAAAGCATTTAAAGGCTTTGGGCTTTTTGTTTTCTCTTCTGAAAGCTTTCAGGGGCGAAAATAGTGCTCGCTGGCAACTTAAATAACCTAGGTATTTCAGTCTGCGTTTTCCTCCGCAGTCTGTTCGTTCGCCGGCTGTACGATCTCCTCGTCAAACTGGTAGGTATTGCCGGGCAACACTGCGTTCAGGAAAATACCTAAAATTGCGGCAATAGCAAGACCCGAAAAGGAAATGCTCAAATCCTCGGATAAAACAAAGGTAATACCACCAATGCTGTTAAAGCCCAAAGCACTTACCAAAATAACGGCCGCCACAATCAGGTTGCGGGTATTGGTAAGGTCAACCTTGTGCTCCACCATATTGCGCACACCAATGGCACTGATCATGCCATAAAGAATGAAGCTTACGCCGCCAATAATTGCGGTGGGAATGGAATGCACTAGCTCGCCAAACTTGGGGAAGAAGGAAAGTACCACCGCAAAGCAAGCAGCAATTTCCATTACAATGGGATCGTATATTTTTGTCAGCGCCAAAACACCGGTATTTTCCCCATAGGTTGTGTTGGCAGGGGCCCCAAATAGACCCGCCAGACTGGTGGCAAGGCCGTCGCCCAACAAAGTGCGGTGCAAGCCGGGGTCTTGAATATAATTGCGGCCGGTGGTAGCGCTGATTGCCGCAATGTCACCAATGTGTTCCATCATAGTGGCAAGGGCAATAGGCATAATAGTTAATGTGGCGCTAATGCTGAACTTTGCCATGGTAATAGGAGCCATAGAAAAAACTGCAGCCTGCTGCACTTGGGAAAAATCCACTCGGTGCAGAACAATTGCCGCCAGATACGATACCACAATACCAATTAAAATTGGCACAATGCGCACCATGCCGCGTCCCCACACATTGCAGATCACAATGGTTCCCAGCGCAATCAAGGCCAGCAGCCAGTCGGTACTGGCATTCGCCACAGCGGAAGGCGCCAAAATCAGGCCAATGGCAATAATAATGGGGCCGGTAACCACCGGCGGAAAAAAGCGCATAACCCGGCGAATACCAAAGGTTCTAACCAGCGCGGACATTACAACATACAATAACCCTGCTGCCACAACGCCGCCGCAGGCATAGGGCAAAAGCTCGGTATTGGGTTTTCCGTCCACCATGGGCGCCACCATGGCATAGCCTCCCAAAAACGCAAAGGAAGACCCTAAAAAGGCCGGCACTTTGCCGCCGGTAATCAGGTGGAACAGCAAGGTTCCAAGTCCGGCAAACAAAAGTGTTGTGGAAACATCCAGTCCGGTCATCAAAGGTACCAATACCGTGGCGCCAAACATGGCAAAGGTATGCTGCAACCCCAGCAGCATCATTTTAGGCAGCCCCAATTTATGGGCGTCATAAATCGGTTCGTTTGTCTGCACAACAATCCTCCCTTTCACAACGCGGCTGTATTGGAAATCATCCAATACAGCCATATTTTCCCCAATATTTTCTTTCTATATGATGATACAAAAAGGGACAAGTCCTGTCAATCATTTTAGGCGTTTTCCAATTTTTTTGTTTTGCTAACGCCAATTATCAAATAATCTATTTGACATCTTTCTCCTTAACAGATACTTTTTTCATTACAAAATTTTTAAGGAAAAATCCTTGCCGCTCTACTTGTTGTTCCTTTATAACCTGATAACCTCTTTTTTCAAAAAAAGGCCTTGCCGTAATGGAAGCCTGAAGCGTAATATTTCCTCTAATAGCATGTTCCAATTGGTCGCAAATAGCAGTCGCAATTCCTTCTCCCTGATGGTTGGCATGAACAAAAAGTCGATCCAGATAACCCGTTTTGTCTATATCTCCAAAGCCTACAATCACTCCATTTTCAATCGCAACAATGCTGTAATGTTGCTGAAGTGATCGATTCCATTTTTCCAAATCAATCGGCCTGGCAGCCCACACATTCAACTGTTCTTCGGTATCATCTTTCGCATTGACAGTATGTACTGTGTTGTAAAACAATTCTGTAATTTCCTCGCAATCTGACGGCTGATATTCTCGAATTATCATATTTCTCTTCCTATATAAAATTCTTTTTCGCATTTTTAAACTGTCTTGCAGACATCAAATCTACAGGGGATCAACCTGTATAAGTAGCACTATAATCGCAGTTCTCCTTAAAAGATCTCTATCCAGGCAGATCTCAGTTGCCTGTAGGCGTTGTATCAAAAAACTAGCTCAGGCACAAGGTAACCATACTTTGGCGTTTTCTTTTACTGGCAGTTGGTATTGCGATAATATAGATACCAAACACTTGCAAAAAATAAAAATTTTTATATTACTTTTAAAAGTATAACATCTCTTTCTTTTACAGTAAAATTCACTTTAGCCCTTTTTCTGGCTAATTTTTAATAAAGTTCTTAGCCTGTGCCTATGCCTTAGTACCCAACTTTCGGTCAAATAATACGGTTACTCCATTAATCATCTGCCTTTTACACCCATACATACCATGTAAAGCTAGCCGGGTAAAATCTAAATTGATTATAAGCATACGGCAAGGCTATTTCAGAAAAAGTTTATGGCGCCCTTTCTTTGCACAAGAGCAGGGAAGAGCCCATTTTCCTCCCCTCAACTTTAGCATAGCGTATACATAGGGATTACTTATCTACATATCCTTTATACCATTTTCAAAAAGCTTCAATTTAATCTTCATATCTGATTTTTATCTCGTCTAAAAGCCCCTGCCGTTGCGCTTATTGGCTAAATAGGATATAATAATATGGTATAAGTTTGCCCGCGGTTCTTTTTGTGCTGGTTCTCCGGTGGGAAACCGACAGGCTTTATTGCTTTGCCAAAAGGACGCGGCTTTTGCCATAACATTAACCTGCCTTTTTACATCTTTATAAAATGCAAAAAAGGCAGCAATCAAGCGGAGGCTTTTTATGTCTACAGCAATTAAAGTAAAACTGAAACGGGATAAGGACCACCAGGAGTTGACCCTTCCCGCAATTGCCCTGCGGGGACTTGTAGTGTTCCCCAACAATGTGGTGCATTTTGAGGTTGGCCGTCCCCAGTCCATTGCAGCGGTGCAGTCTGCAATGGAACACAATTCCCATATTTTCCTGATTGCACAGAAAGATATGGACCTGGATAACCCTGGCTTTTCGGACCTGTACAACTATGGTGTAGTGTCCGAAGTAAAGCAGATTTTGCGGGTGTCAGATGATCTTGTTAAGGTTTTGGTGGAAGGCAAATATCGTGCCCGCCTGCTGAAGCTGAACACCGAAGGCGACTATCTGGAAGCAACCGTGAAACAGTCTCCGGTGCGCCAGGTGCGCCAAGCAGATGCCGAGCGGGCCGAAGCACTGGTGCGCACCGTGCGGGAAGCGTTTGAAGAATATCTTTCGCTGAACCCTCAGCTTCCGAAAGATGTAATCTACAATATTATTACCAATGAAAACCCGGCTTATCTAAGCGAATATGTGCCTTCCAACCTGCTGTTTAAATACGCCGACAAACAAAAAATTCTCGACGAGAGCAGTGTATTGAGCCGGTTGGAAATGCTGGTTAAAATTTTCAGCAAAGAAACCAAAATTCTTTCCATCGAGAAAGAAATTCAGGAAAAGGTTTCCGAGCAGATGGACAAAAACCAGCGCGATTATTTTCTGCGCGAGCAGATGCGGGCTATTTCGGATGAGCTGGATGACCCGGACGACACCCGGGAAGAAGCCGAAAACTACCGCAAAAAAATCGACAGTTTGCCCCTAACGGAAGAAGCACGGGAAAAGCTTTTAAAGGAGGCCGACCGGCTTTTCAAAATGCAGGGCAACAGCCAGGAAGCGTCGGTTATTCGCACCTATCTGGATATTTGTCTGGAGCTTCCCTGGGACCGCACCACGCCGGATACCATGGATGTGGCCAAGGCCCAGGCCATTTTGGACCGGGAGCACTATGGCCTTACCAAGGTGAAGGACCGCATTTTGGAAATTTTGGCGGTGCACAAACTTTCCAACCAGCTTCCCAGCCAGATTATCTGCCTGGTGGGACCTCCGGGTGTGGGCAAAACCTCCATTGCAACCTCTATTGCCAAGTGCCTGGGCCGCAAATATGCCCGCATGTCGCTGGGCGGTGTGCGGGATGAAGCCGAAATCCGCGGACACCGGCGCACCTATATCGGCGCCATGCCCGGCAAGATTATCAGCTCCATCAATACCGCCAAAACCAATAACCCGGTTATTCTTCTGGATGAAGTGGATAAACTGGCATCAGATTTTCGCGGCGACCCGGCAGCAGCCTTGCTGGAAGCCTTGGACCCGGAACAGAATTCCAGCTTTAAAGATTTGTACCTGGACATTCCGTTTGATTTAAGCAAGGTGCTGTTTATCACCACTGCAAACACCACCGACACCATTCCCCGGCCGCTTCTGGACCGGATGGATGTAATTGAACTGCCCAGCTACACCCGCATTGAAAAGTTCAACATTGCAAAGCGGCATCTGCTTCCCAAGCAGCTGAAGCTAAACGGACTGAAGGGTAAGGTTCGCCTGACCGATTCGGCGCTTTATGCTCTGGTAGACGGCTATACCCAGGAAGCCGGCGTGCGCGGCCTGGAGCGGGTTATTACCGAAGTGCTGCGCAAATGTGCTAAAAAAATTGCGCTGGAAGAATCCCAGGAAGAGGGGCAGGTCATTACCGTTGCGGCCAAAAATTTGGCCGAGCTGATTGGCCCGGTTCGGGTAAAGCCCAATTACTCCAACAAAACCAACGCCGTGGGCATTGCCAACGGCCTGGCCTGGACCAGCGTAGGCGGCGAATTGCTTCCCATCGAGGTACAGATCATTGAAAATGGCACCGGCCAACTGGAATTGACCGGTTCGCTGGGAGATGTTATGAAGGAATCCGCCAAATTGGCATTGACCTACGCCAAAGTACATGGCGCTGAATACGGCATTACCCGCACCGACTACAAAAATATAGACATTCACATCCATGCCCCGGAAGGGGCCATTCCCAAGGATGGCCCTTCTGCCGGAATTACCCTTGCCACCGCGCTGATCTCTGCGCTTTCCGGCCGGCCGGTGCGCAGCGATGTTGCCATGACCGGTGAAATTACACTGCACGGCAATGTGCTGCCCATTGGCGGACTCAAGGAAAAATCCATGGCAGCTTACCGGGAAAAAATGAGCTGTGTGCTGGTTCCGGCTGACAATATGCCGGATTTGTACGAGGTTGACAATGCGGTAAAGGACGCTTTGCAGTTTATTCCCGTGCGGGAGCTTTCCCAGGCGCTGGCTGTAAACCTGCTGCCCCTGGGCGCCGGCGACAAAAAACGCACAGCCGCCCTTACAGCCGAGCCGCCTGCAGAAAAACAGCCCGAACGGCACAATGCTGCCCCCACACAGTAAGCAGGAGGAAGTATGAACTACAATAAAGCCGCTTTTTTGGCTTCTTATGGTTTGGCGTCACAGCTGCCCGCCGCCGACCGGCCTGAAATTGTTTTTTCCGGCCGGTCCAATGTGGGGAAATCTTCTCTCATCAATAAGCTGTGCAACCGTAAAAATTTAGCCAGGGTAAGCGCTACACCGGGCAAAACTGCAACCATTAACTACTATACCTTAGATTATGCATACCTGGTAGACCTGCCGGGCTATGGCTTTGCCCGGGTATCCCGTTCTGAACGGCAGCGCTGGGATGACCTGATCAACCGCTATTTTGAACAGCCCAACCGCCGCCAGCTGCTTTTGCAGCTACTGGACAGCCGCCATGAACCTTCCGCCGATGACTGTATGATGATGGAATATTTGCGTCATCATTCCATTCCGTTTGTGGTGGTTTTAACCAAGTCAGATAAGCTGAACAAAACCCAAAGCGCTGCGGCAACCGCGCATTTTCTGGAACTTTGCGCGCCCTACGGCTGTAAAGGCATCATCCTTACCAGCGCTCAAAAAGGCACTGGTATTGAAGAATTGAAGGCCTGTATCGAACCATTTGCAGCACAGGAGAATGCCGAATGAGTGCCTACCATGACTTTGCCTATTTTTATGACGGCTTCAATGTAGAGGCAGATTATGAGGCACTGCACCGATTTATAAAGGATTGCTTCAAAAGCCATGGTATTCAAAATGGGATTGTGGCTGATTTGGGCTGCGGAACAGGAGAACTGACCCTTCGCCTTGCCCAGGATGGGTATGATATGATTGCGGTGGATGGTTCCGAGGACATGCTGGCCATTTTGAACGATAAGCGTTATGACCTGGAGCAAGGGGCAAGTATTTTGCTTTTACAGCAGGATTTGACCCAATTAGACCTTTACGGAACCATTGTGGGGGCAGTGTCCACCTTTGACACCTTCAACCATATAGGACCGCTGGAACAGCTTAAGCAGGCGATTGGTCGGGTGGGGCTTTTTATGGAAAAAGGCGGTATCTTTGTATTCGACATGAATACTCCCTATAAGCACCGGGAAATACTGGCCAACAACACCTTTACTTTGGAGGACGAGGAGGCTGTTTGCATCTGGCACAACCAGCTGGAAGAGGACGCCGGCCGCACCCGCATTGATATTACCATTCATTATGAAGGGGAAGATGAACCCTTCAAGGAAAGTTTTTACGAGTATATTTACCCGTTAGAACAGGTGCAGAAAATTTGCGAAGAAAGTGGTTTTTCCATTCTGCAAATTTTGGATGGCGAGCAGTTTGGCCCGCTTTGCCCAACTTCACAGCGGGCTATTTTTGTAGGGGAGAAGATTTTAGAATGTCAAAGTTAGTGCGTGCCATATCGGAAAACGGCGGAGTCGTCATTGCTATTTTGGACTCCACCGAGCCGGTGAGCGAAATGCAGAAAATTCACGATACCAGCGCACCGGTCACTGCTGCCCTGGGACGGCTTATGACCGGCGCTGCCCTGATGGGCGCCATGCTGAAAAACCCCACCGATTCGCTCACTTTGCGGGTGTCGGGCGGGGGACCAGCCGGTTTATTGCTGGCGGTGGCAAGCGGTGCCGGCGACCTGAAAGCCTATGTACAAAATCCCCACGCCGATATGGCCGACCGACCGGACGGCAAATTGAATGTAGGAGGTGTAGTTGGCTCAAACGGCACCTTCTCGGTCGTTAAGGACCTTGGCATGAAGGAACCGTATGTGGGTCAGGTACCGCTTGTTTCGGGAGAAATTGCCGAAGATCTGTGCTCCTACTATACCACCAGCGAGCAGATTCCCACGGTATGCGCCCTTGGGGTATTGGTGGACCGGGACCTGTCGGTAAAAAAAGCAGGCGGTTATCTTTTACAGCTTCTGCCCGGAGCTACCGACCAGGAAATTGATTTATTGGAAGAAAACCTTGCCCATATGCAAAGCATGACCCAGCTTTTGGAAAGCGGGCACACCGTATACGAAATTATCAATATGGTAATGGCCGGCTTCTCCCCAAATGTACTGGATGAACAGCCGGTCTGTTATCACTGCGACTGCAGCAGAGAGCGGGTGGAGCGCGCCTATATCAGCCTGGGCAAAAAGGAGCTTGCAAAGATTGCCAGCGAGCAGGAAGAGGTAGAACTGACCTGCCAGTTCTGCAATAAAGCCTACACCTTCCGCACTGCGGATTATATTTGACCGTTTTTCCATTGTATTGGAACGGTTTTTGCTTAGAAGGAGCTTTCACCGGTGAAAGAAAAAAGCAAAACCATTTATGTGTGTACCAGCTGCGGAGAGCAAACTCCCCGCTGGATGGGCCGCTGCCCCAACTGCGGCGCCTGGAACACCTTGGCGGAAGAGGAAATTCGCCCGCAGCCAGCCGTACGGGCCGGTAAAGCTGCACCTGTTTTAAAAAGTGAACTGCAGGCTGCCCGCCTGTCGCAGATTGATACAAACGACGAGCGAAGCCGCATTGTAACCGGCATTGGGGAACTGGACCGGGTACTGGGCGGGGGTATTGTGATTGGTTCAGTTGTGCTGCTGGGTGGTGAGCCGGGTGCCGGAAAATCCACACTGCTTTTGCAGATTTGCGCCCGGCTCACCGCACCGCTCACGGTTTTGTATGTAACGGGTGAAGAATCGCTGCGCCAGATCAAACTGCGTGCTGACCGGTTGGGCGTTTCGGGTGAGCAGGTGACAGTTGCCGCCGAGACCGAAATTGAACAGGTAACCGAGCTGATTCGTACAAACAAGCCAAGCCTTGCCATTATCGATTCCATTCAGACCATGCATTCGCCGGCAGTCAATTCCTCCGCGGGCAGTGTTTCCCAGGTAAAAGAGTGCGCCGCCCAGCTGTTGGAGGTTGCCAAAACGCTGGAAATTCCCGTGTTTATTGTGGGGCATGTAAACAAGGACGGAGCCATTGCCGGCCCCAAGGTGATGGAACACATTGTAGATACGGTGCTGTACTTTGAGGGCGACCGCCTTTTGCCTTACCGCATTCTGCGGTCGGTCAAAAACCGCTATGGTTCCACCAACGAGATTGGCATGTTTGATATGACCGCAAAGGGTCTTTCCCCCATCGAAAATCCCTCCCGCATGTTGCTGGAAGGCCGCCCGCTGGGCGTTTCCGGTACCTGCGTTGCCTGCACGCTGGAAGGCAGCCGCCCTATTTTATCCGAAGTGCAGGCCCTTGTAACCAAAACCAGCTTTGGTACCCCGCGGCGCACTTCATCCGGCTTTGATTTTAACCGGGCAAACCTGCTTTTGGCCGTACTGGAAAAGCGGGCCGGGTACTTTATGGGCAACCTTGATGTTTATCTGAACATTGTGGGCGGCCTGCGGTTAGACGATACCGCCTGCGACCTGGCTGTTGTGCTTGCGGTGGTATCCAGTCTTCTGGATAAACCCATTGCCGACAATACCATTGCCATTGGAGAAGTGGGGCTCGGGGGAGAAATTCGCAGTATTTCCAATCTGGAAGCTCGGGTAAGGGAAGCCGCGCGGATCGGTTTTAGCCGTGTATTGCTACCCCAGCACAGCCTTGCTCAGCTGGATTCATCCCAGTTTCCCGGCATTGAGCTGTGCGGTGTTCGTTATCTGCGGGAAGCCATTCAAAAAATCTGAAAAATTTTCATCATAAACCGCCTGCCTGTCAGCCAAACTAATGGTTGAAAAGGGGGCGGTTTTTGTGACGAAAAAACAGAAAGGATCTCTTGCGATTGTCCTGTTGGCAGCGGCAATCATCTTATGCCTGCCGGCAGCGTTCAGCCGCAGCCTGCCGGTCTGCCAGGTTATTCGGCCCAGTCTTCAGGATTATACCCGCACGGTGAGCTGTTCGGGCAAAGTGAAGGCTGCACAAACCAGCGAAATTTCGCTCAGTGTTCCGGTATGTGTTGGCCAGGTGTATGTGGAAGAAGGCAATTATGTAACCTGCGGGCAAAAACTGTTTGATGTGGATAAAGAGAAAATGCTTCAAATTTTAGCCGCAGGCAGCAACCAAACGCTGGACCAATTGGAGGAAGAACAGTTGGAACAGCTTGTCAGTGTATTGGGCAGTATGGACTTTTCTGCCCAGCAGCAAGCTGTTCCCGACGCTGTGTACGCCACACAAACCGGTACATTGACCAGCTTTGATGCCCAAAACGGTGACATTTTGGCCGCTTCCAGCAGCATTGGCACCATACAAATCGGCAGCCAACTGCTTTTGGAGCTGACGGTTCCGGAAGATCAGCTGGGTAATTTTTATGCTGGCTGTTCGGTTGTTTTCTCCCCGGTAGCATATCCGGACCGGGAATACTACGCCAGCTTAACCGACCAAGCCGCTAAATTGTTTCGGCAGCTGACCACCACTGGCTACAAAAGTGTCGCCCGCCTGTATGCTTCTGTGGAAGCCTTTGATGAATATCTGGCCGATGGCCTCACTGTGACCGCAAAGGTCACACTTCCCACCCAGCAGGGAATTCTGGCTGTCCCTTATTCTGCAGTAGCACAGGATGAAAATGGGGAATATGTAATAAAAGTCTCATCCGGTCGGGCTCAAAAGCAGTATGTAACCACCGGTCTCGAACTTGCCGATACGCTTCAAATTACCCAAGGCGTATCCATTACCGACTACCTGCTGCAGAATGCGGCCGATACAAAAGGGGAAGGAGAGCCGATATGGGTCAAATGGTAAAATGCCGGCTTTACGCATTAGCCGACCGGATCCGTCCTTTCCGTACCGCTTTCATTTCGGTTATGGTTGGCATTTTTGCAGTAGTACTGGTGTCGGTCATCTCTTCTACCGGCAGCTGGCTTATTAACAAGGAACTGGACAGCCTGGGAATGGACAGCATGCTGCTGGCTTCCGCTGATACACAAGCACTGGTACTGGACAGTGAGGTTTACGCCGCAGTCAGCCAGGTAAGCGGGGTAGCGGTGAGCAGCCCCATTTTGTTCGACGCAGGCAGCTGCCGGTTTGGTGAGCGGGCAGAGCAGGACGTATTTTTTTGGGGGGTAAATGCCCAAGCAGACCAGATGGTGGCATTGCAGATTTTGTATGGGCGAATGTTCAGTCCGCTGGAAGTCACAAATGGAGATCTGGTTTGTGTAATTGATTCCAAACTTGCACTGGACGCTTACGGCCGGGAAAATGTAACCGGAAAAGAAATCACCTTGATCATAAATGGCGTTGCGCAAAATTTCACCGTAGTGGGGGTGGCGCAGGCCGGCAGCAGCCTGTTAAACAGTGTAGCAGGAAACATTATCCCCAATTTTATCTACCTGCCTTATACCACTCTTTCTTTTTTCAGCGCAAAAAATGGTTATGATGAAATTGCTTTTAAAACCAGCTCAGCTGCCAACACCGAAGAGGTCCGCCGCAAGGTCAGCGAAACCGCTGGGCAGTTTTGTACCGAACAGCCGGAAGATTTTGTCCGCATTCAGGACCTGTTCGGGCAGCGGGATACGGTGCAGGGGCTTGTTTCGATTGCTTCGGTTGTCATGGGGCTGATTGCCGGCGTAGCTTTAGTGGTAAGTGGTATTTCGGTTATGAGCGCTGTGGCCTCCTCGGTGCGAAGGCGCCGGCGTGAGATTGGTATCCGCAAAAGCTTGGGGGCGCCTATGTCCAGCATTTTGTTGGAACTAATAGCGGATGCCATGCTCAGCACAACAGTGGCCCTATGTTCTGGGCTTTTTGCAAGCTTTGCACTGCTTGGCGCTTTGCTGCACCTTTTGGGGCTGCCCCAAGGCGGAAATTTGCCGGTGGCTGCAGCCGGCTGCGCCGCCATGCTGTTGATTGCGCTGATTTTTTCCTTTTTTCCGGCGTACAAAGCGGCGCGCATGCGCCCGGTGGATGCTTTGCGGGAATGGGAGTAACACAAAAAGCAAAGGGTTTTGTGCAAAATTTTATTTGGAAAAAATATTCGAAACAAAAAGCCCCCGAAATAGTTCGGGGGTTTTCTTTAAGCCGCAAGCAGCTGCGGGTCAATCCACTCTTGCAAGGTCGTTTCAATGTAATCCAGGTCAAAATACGGATAATCACGCCGGGCTCCATGCTGCATCATCATTTCCTGCGTATAATCGCGCAAAAGCCACACCCGAATATCACTGTAATTGCTGCCATAATGGGTAACAGTCGGAACCAGTTGAACATCTTCCACCGTACACGCCTCATCGCCCTGCTGGCGGAAGGTGCAGGTAAGAATGTAGCCAAAAAGCTCATCCGGCCGGCTTTGAGCCGACACAAAATTTCCCAGCGAATAGGCACAGAACACTTCACGCCCATCCGAAGCCGTTAGCCACTCGGCAGGCTGTATCACATGCGGGTGAGTGCCGATAATCAAATCCGCACCCCAATCCGCCATCTTCTGCGCCAATGTCCGCTGTGCATCGGTTACCTGGTGGCTATCTTCCGTACCCCAATGCACCGATACCAAAACCACATCCGCCTGCTTTTTGGCTAGCGTAATCTGCTTTTCTATCATATCCTCCTGGCTGGTATAAATAACCTGCGCCTGTGCATTTTGCGGGGTACCAATTCCATTGGTGTGGTCGGTATAGGCAAGGCAGGCAAAGGTTATTCCGTTCTTTTCGTACAAAGGAATCTGTGTTTTCTCCTGGTCAACCCGGTACAGACCAAAATAGAGGGTATCATCCGGCATAGCGTCCCAAAACCGCAAAGTTGCCTCAATGCCGGCACTGCCCTTATCATAAGTGTGATTATTGGACCCGCCAAAAAGCCGCCACCCTACCTGATAAGCCGCTTCTCCCAATTCGCCGGGGGTTGAAAAGCAGGGGTAGGTGCTGGCAGGCAGCTCGTCGTTCACCAGGGTTTCCTGGTTGATAAAATTCAGATCATAATCCTTATAAAAATAGGCCACATGGGAATAAAGCGAAGAAAAATCATAGCTGCCGTCTTTTTGGGCTGCCTGCAGGTAAATGCTCCCGTGAATCAGATTATCGCCGCTGGCCGTAAAACGCACGGTACGCACCGGCTGCGGAGTTGGGGCAGGGGAGGAAACCGGCTCGCTCGTGACTATCGAATCTGCAGGAACTTGCGATCTCCCAGCTGCCCAGCAGCCTGCTAAAAGTAAAATGCAAATGCTGCACAAAAAAGCTCCCTGTCGAATCTGTTTCATTTTGCACATCCTTTTGGCTTCATACACTCAAAATTGGTAAAAGCGGGCGCTAAAAACAAACAGGTCTTCCAACACAGCTTACAGGTTATATGCCGTTTTGCTGCAAAAGCTGTTTTAAATGCTCCCGACAGGCTTGTGCCGGTACAGTCAGTGGTGCACGGCATTGCCCCACTGCAAACCCCATCTCCCTGAGCGCCCATTTTACCGGCATTGGGTTCACATCTTCAAACAAAGCTTCAAACAATTCTCCTTGTTTTAGGTAAAGCTTTTGGCTTTGTTCTGTTTCGCCCTGCTGCCACAAACTGCAAATGCGGTGCATAACCTGCGGAATTAGGTTTGCCGCCACCGAAATGACCCCGCGTCCTCCCAGCGCCAGCATGGGTAAAGTATCGGCATCATTTCCAGAATACAAAGAAAACTCCTCCGGGCAAAGTCTGCGGGTTTTGGCCGCCGCCGCAAGGTCTCCATTTGCTTCCTTGGTACCCACCACATTGGGAATCTTCGCCAGTTGGGCGTAGGTCTCCGGCTGAATATTCACCCCAGTGCGGCCTGGCACATTATACAAAATCACAGGCAGGCTGACACTTTGCGCAATTGCGGTAAAGTGCTGGATCAGCCCTGCCTGTGAGGTTTTGTTATAGTAAGGGGTAACCAGCAGCAAACCATTTACGCCCAGCTTTTCCGCCTGTTTACTTTGTTGAATGGCATGACGCGTATCATTGGAACCAGTGCCCGCCAAAACAGGTATTCGGCCGGCAACCCTTGTTACGGTCCGCCCAATCACCCTCAGATGCTCGGTCGGGGTAAGGGTTGGCGCCTCGCCTGTAGTGGCACAAACCAAAATAGCGTCTGTTCCGGCCTGTAGCTGAAAATCAATCAGCTGGTCCAATACATCCAAATCAAGTTTACGGTCCTTTTTCATTGGCGTTACCAAAGCAACGCACGATCCTGTAAATACACAGGATTTCATGAAAAAGCCTCCTGACAGAAAAAGAGGAAAACAGCCCACCGGCTGCACGGTCCCAAAAACTTAAAAAATGCTTAAATCATATCATGCTGAATCATATAACGGGCAATCTGCACCGCATTGGAAGCAGCGCCCTTGCGGATATTGTCCGCTACCACCCACATATTCAGGCCATTCTCCACGCTGTTGTCCCGGCGCAGCCGTCCTACATATACCTCATCATGTCCATCGGCAATGCTGGCCAGCGGGTAAGCATCGTGAGCGGGATCATCCAAAACCACAAGGCCTTCCATCTGGGCAAGTTCCTGGCGCAGGGTGTCAAGGTCGTAGTCCTTTTCCAGCTCTACATTAATGGATTCACTATGGCAATTCAGCACCGGCACCCTGACGGTAGTAGCAGTGATCCGGATCGAATCATCCCCCAAAATTTTGTGGGTCTCGTTGATCATTTTGTGCTCTTCTTTGGTATAGCCGTCCTCCATAAATACATCAATATGGGGCAGACAGTTGGAAAAAATGGGGTAGGGGAACTTTTCCAGTTTGCAGTCGGTGCCCTCTACATAAGCTTTGGCTCCGTTTACCAGGTCGTTCCAGCCCTTTACGCCCGCACCAGACACCGCCTGATAGGTGGAGTAAACAATGCGGCGAATCCCATATTTTTTCTGCAATACCCGCAGCGGCAGCATGGCTTGAATGGTGCTGCAGTTGGGGTTTGCAATAATGCCCTTGTGCTTTTTAATATCCTCAGGGTTCACCTCGGGCACTACCAGCGGTACCTCGGGGTCCATACGCCACTGGGAGCTATTGTCAACAACAACACAGCCCTTGGAAGCAGCAATAGGGGCAAATTTTTCCGAAACACTGCCGCCAGCAGAGAACAACGCAATGTCAAATCCGTCGTCAAAGCTGTGTTCGGTCAGCTCCTGCACGGTATACTCTCTGCCGCACAGGGTCAACTTGCTTCCGGCACTCTTTTTCGAAGCAAACAGCACATACTCCGAAACCGGCAGCTGATACTCTTCCAGTACCTTTAAAAAGGTACGGCCAACCATACCGGTGGCCCCGACCACTGCAATGCGATACTCTTTCATTCTCCCCAACACTCCTCTGCATTTGGCTTATGGTGTCAAAACCGGCTTGCAATGTGCCGCGCTTTGCCCTATAATGTATAAGACTGCCGATATGACGGTACTGCCATACCATTTTGGCAGTGATGGTCATATCTTGTCATATGCTTAACAATATAACATCGAACCTTGGTGTTGTCAATTCGCCAGCCGCCCAAAACGGCAAAGAGAGGTTTTGCTTTATGCAAAAAAGTGACTTTTATTATGACCTTCCAAAAGACCACATTGCCCAGACCCCTGCGGACCCGCGGGACTCTGCCCGGCTGATGTGCCTTGCCAGGCAAACCGGCGAGGTAAAGCATACCGTTTTTTCCAATCTGCCCGAGCTTTTGCAGCCTGGGGACCTTTTGGTAGTGAATAACTCTAAGGTTCTGCCTGCACGCCTTATTGGAATAAAGGAACCCACCGGAGCAGTGTGCGAAGTTTTAATTTTAAAACCGCTGCAGCAGGATGTATGGGAATGCCTGGCAAAACCCGGAAAACGCCTGAAAGAAGGGGCAAAAGTTGTATTTGGGGAAGGGGTACTGACCGCCGAAATTCAAAGCACTACCCCGGAAGGCAATAAAATCATTTCGTTTACCCATCCCGGCCGCAGTTTTTATGAAGCGTTGGAACTGGTAGGACGGCTGCCTTTGCCTCATTATATTGAAACCCAGTTGGAAGACGACAGCCAGTACCAAACGGTATACGCAAAAACGCTTGGCAGTGCGGCGGCGCCCACAGCCGGACTGCATTTTACCGACCGTCTTTTGGCAGAGCTGGCCCAAAAGGGCATTGAAAAGGCCGAGGTTACTTTGCATGTAGGCCTTGGCACCTTCCGTCCGGTTAAGGAAGATGACATCACAAAGCACCATATGCATACCGAATGGTATTCCATTTCCCAGGAAACAGCCGATCGGATTAATGCTACCAAAGCCGCTGGTAGAAGGGTTATCTGTGTGGGCACCACCAGCTGTCGCACCCTGGAATCTGCCTGGCAGGCACACGGAAAAATTTGCGCCTGTCAAGGCGACACCAGCATTTTTATTTATCCAGGCTACCAGTTCGGGGTAATGGACGGGCTTATCACCAATTTTCATCTGCCGGAAAGCACGCTTATTATGTTGGTTTCTGCCTTTGCCGGCTATGAACATACTATGTCAGCCTACCGCACAGCGGTACAGGAAAATTACCGTTTTTACAGTTTTGGCGATGCCATGCTGATTTTGTGAAAGAGAGGAAATCTTTTTGTATACTCTTTTGAAAACCGAAGGCAATGCGCGCCGCGGCCATTTTGACACGGTGCACGGCAGCTTTGAAACTCCGGCTTTTATGAATGTGGCCACTGCGGCCGCTATAAAGGGCGGACTTTCCGCTTTTGACCTAAAACAAATTGGCTGTCAGGTCATGCTCTGCAACACTTATCATCTGCACCTGCGCCCCGGCGATGAGGTTGTGCGGGATATGGGCGGTTTGCACCGTTTTACCCGTTGGGATGGTCCCATTTTGACCGATTCGGGCGGGTTTCAGGTATTTAGCCTTGCTTCTCTGCGCAAGATTAGGGAAGAGGGGGTCACATTCAACTCGCATATTGACGGTCGGCGTATTTTTATGGGACCGGAAGAGAGTATGCAAATCCAGGCAAATTTGGGAACTACGATTGCCATGGCTTTTGACGAATGCGTTAAAAACCCGGCCGAGCATTCCTATGCAGCTGCGTCCTGTGCCCGTACCACCCGTTGGCTTCGCCGCTGTAAGGCAGAACTTTCCCGTTTAAAGCAGGAGGGGAAAGCGGTCAACCCACACCAAATGCTGTTTGGCATTAACCAAGGTTGCTGTTACGACGATGTGCGCATTGAACACATGAAACAGATTGCAGAGCTGGATTTAGACGGCTATGCAATTGGCGGACTGGCAGTTGGCGAGCCCGCAGAAGAGATGTACCGGGTTATTACTGTGGTGGAAGAATATATGCCCAAAGACAAAATTCGGTATTTGATGGGCGTAGGAACACCTGGAAATATTTTGGAAGCTATCCGGCGCGGCGTAGACCTGTTCGACTGTGTTATGCCTGCCCGCAACGCTCGGCATGGTCACCTGAATACATGGCAGGGCATTTTAAATATCCGCAATGCCAAATACGAACGGGATGATCGTCCTATTGATCCGGAATGCGATTGTCCTGTCTGCCAGAACTTTTCCCGCGCTTATCTGCGTCATCTGTTTAAGGCAGAAGAAATTTTAGCCCTGCGCCTTTCGGTTATGCACAACCTATATTTTTACAACACCTTGCTTGCCCGCTGTCGTCAGGCATTGGATGAAGGCAACTACCAAGCATTTTACGAAAAACACCGCTGCTTACTGGACAGCCGGATCTAAATTGCTTGCATCTATAGCCTTTTTTTGGTATAATAATACTGTTATCCAAATTCACATTGTAGGAGGAGAACCATGTATCCGATTTTCTTAGAAGCCGCCACCACCAGCACTACTGCGGGATTGACTTCCACCCTTATTACGGTCATCGCGCTGTTTGCCATTATGTATTTTCTGATGATTCGTCCGCAGAAGAAAAAGGACAAACAGCTGGCAGATATGCGCAACGCCTTGGATATTGGAGATGGCGTCACCACTATTGGCGGTATTGTTGGCCGCGTAGTTGCCTTGAAAGACGACACGGTTGTTATTGAAACCGGCACCGAGCGTACCCGTATTCGTTTTAAAAGATGGGCGATTCAGGATGTAGAAAAACTGGTTGTGGAATAAGGCACAACATAAAATAAACAACCCCCGCATAGGATTTAATATCCAATGTGGGGGTGTTTTTATGGCTGAAAGACGAAAACAGGCAGCAAAACTAGCACAGCCATCCGGACTTATTCCTAAAGAATGGTTGGTTGGACCAGTCTGTGCAGTTCTTCTTTTCCTATTATTTTTGTGCATAGCTGCCGCTGCCATGTGCAGAACCGATATGCTGCGTCCATTCCTTGGCAATATTACCACTGTGCTTGGCGCAGCAGCCTGCTTTCTAGGTGGTTTTGTTGGCGCAAAGCAAACTGGCAGCATGGGGCTCATAAAAGGTGCCACATCGGGTGGAGTTTTGTTTTTGCTTTTGGTTATTTTAAGCTTTATACAAAACAGCTTTACCGGAACCGCGTTGCTGATATTGCGGTTTATGCTTTGGGTATGTTTTGGCGCCGCGGGCGGATACATTGGGATTCTTTGCGCTGAAAAACGAAGAAGACGGCGTCCTAACTAAAAGATAAAAAGGCAGATCAAAATATGATCCAGACATGGGCATAGAAGACTCAGCGCTTCTTTATGCCCATTTTTTAGTATAAAATTTTAAAATCATACCGGCTTATTTAGCACCGGCTTATTTAGCACAGTTCGCTTTTAATTGGAAAAAGAAAAGCCTGTACATAAAAACATAAACGCTGTAAACAGCGCATAAGCTTGTACCAAATAAAGCTGTTAAATAAGTGAGGGTATGGTCTGTGAAAAGAAAAAAAGGATGGACGCAAAGTCCGGTTTTGCTGCTTTTGGCAATGCTTTTTTTGGCGGGTTTACTGGCAGGTATTGTGTATGGGCGCCGGTCTGGCGGGGAAGGGTATTTGACTTATTTTGTGACGGAATACCTTCAAAACCACCTGCAAGGAAAATTTGCCCCGGTTTTTTCCGTTTCTTTTTTGTCGGTCATATCGGCTCATTTCTTGCTTTTTTGTTTGGCTTTGTCCTGCGTGGGACCTTTTGTCATTTTATTCCTGCCTCTTTTAAAAGGGTTCTCCGTCGGCATGATTAGCGCCATGCTCTGCGTACAATGGGGTGGCCATGGTATTCTGGTGGGTATTGCTATTTTGTGGTTGCCCTGCATTATTCAAAGCGTTATTTTACTTTTGTTCTGCTGGCAAGCCTTGGATATTTCTATTACCTTATGCAAAGGAACCCTGCTACACCGCAACACCTGCCGTGAGATCAGTTTGGCTGATTTGTTTGAATATTTCGTTTTATATTCTTCCGCCGGCCTTGCCGCTGCCACCTTGGAAGGTGCGCTCGCATTTCTTTTAGGCCCCTTGTTCACCATATGAAATGAAAATAAATTTCTGCGAAGCCTATTGGGTTCAAAACTTAATGGTTCTCAAACCGCTATAAGCTACAGGCTCTTGGGTCTTTGTCTATCTTTTTGAATCGGAATCATCTAAACCAGCTATTGGGAATGCAGGCTCTTTGGACAAATTTTCTTCGGGCTGGTTTTCTTTTGCATCTAAGCCGGAATTTTTCCTGTGTTTTGTCCCCGGACCCATGTTTAATTTAGCCAAGGGGGATGCTGCCACCGCCTCCTGCAGTTGGCTGCGGGAAATGTGGGTGTAAATTTGAGTAGTTGCCACATTGGCATGCCCCAAAATTTCCTGTAAAGCCAACATATCCGCCTCGCCGCTACGGTACATCATAGTAGCTGCGGTATGGCGCAGCTTATGGGGAGAATATCCTTTTCCTGCAAGACCTGCCTGACGCAGGCAGGCTTCTACAATCTGTTCCACACGCCGGCCGGTCAGCCTTTTTCCGGTACGCTTGGAAACAAAAAGGGCCTGATCATCCTTTAAATTTTGTAAGGATGCGCGGACGGGCAGGTACTGCTGCAGGGCTTGCTTACACGCCGCAGTCAGGTAAACGGTGCGCTCTTTATTGCCTTTGCCCACAATTCGCAAGGTATCCTCTTTAAAATCGGCCAGGTTAATTCCTACCAATTCAGATAACCGCATCCCGCAATTCAAAAAAAAGGTTAAAATGCAAAAATCTCGTTCCGAAAAATCTGTCTGGACTGATCGTAATAGCTCAATACATTCTTCCAGCGAAAGGTAACGAGGTAATGTTTTTTTACGGGTGGGGGAGTCAATATTGATGGAAGGGTTACCCTCAAAATAGTTTTTCTTATTAACGCAGTATTTAAAAAATGCTTTAATGCTGGAAAGCTTGCGCGCACGGGTAGAAGGAGAATTAAAACGGTCTTGGTTTAAGTAGTAAATAAATTCATAAATTTCTTCCTGATTAATTTTTCGCACAAAGTCCAGATCAATATCCTGAATTTCAATATCTTCCAGTTTGGTATCATTTGGAACCAACCCCCGGTGCCATTTCAAAAAACGAAAAAAGCAGTGTAGGTCAATATAATTTGCATTGACAGTACGCACCGACAACCCACGCACTGCCTGACTGTAACTAAGAAATTCCTGTAGGATAGGCGGGCAGTCGTCATAGACTGCTTTTTTGCCAGAAACAATATAGGTGGACATAGGGAATGGAACCTCCTTTTGAAAACCGTTATATTTCGCTAAATGTAAGTTTAGCGAAATATAGGGGACTGTTTTTATTATAGTCTCTCCATCCAGGCTTCGTCAAGCCCCGGCCGGCCCAAATTCTATTTTGCAGAAGAATATTTTTACCTGCACCATTTACATTATTTTTTAATTTGTTTTCTTTGATACCTGGCTGAAACCACTGAAGCCAATAAAACTCAATCACATAAACTTTCTAATGCATCAAAAATCTCTTGGCTACTGCTGGTCTTTATATCTTTATATATCAAAATCATTTTTAATATTTTCTGCTGTTTTTAAGCTAACAAGGCTGCTATATAACTACCATATAACTATATACTTTGCTCATTTAACTTCTTTATCTTGTATAACTTCCTATTAAAAATTTTATATTGGCCTTTTTCACTAAAAATAAAAACAGGTCCCTTGTGCGCTTTATCCATAAAGCTTGCAAAAGACCTGTCTATTATTTTGTTATTATTTTATCAAACGCAATTTATGCTCTTCGCTACCCTGTGCGCTTACTGCAGCAAAAATTTATGGTGTACCTTTTTGCCTTTTTTCACTAAAACACCGTTCTTTAAAGCCGCTATATCCAGGCTAAACATTGGGTCAGCAACCTTTTCGCCATCCACCGAAACACCGCCCTGCTGAACCAAGCGTCTTGCTTCGCCTTTTGAAGCACACAAACCGCCCTTCACCATCAAATCCAGTAAAAGAGCCTTTCCGTCTGCAAGCTCTGCTTCATTTAAACAGGTAGTGGGCATATCTGACGTATCTTCACCACCGCCAAACAAAGCACGGGCTGCGGCCTGGGCTTTTTCAGCTTCTTCCTTGCCATGCACAAGGCTAGTCAATTCATACGCCAAAATTTCTTTTGCACGGTTCAGCTGAGCGCCTTCCCAGTGGTCCATCTCGTCAATCTGCTCCAGCGGCAGGAAGGTCAGCATTCGAATGCATTTCAGTACATCCGCATCTCCCACATTCCGCCAATACTGGTAAAACTCAAACGGCGAAGTTTTGTTGGGGTCCAGCCAAACTGCACCGCTGGCAGTTTTGCCCATTTTTTTGCCTTCCGAATTTAACAGCAAAGTAATGGTCATGGCATAGGCATCTTTGCCCAGCTTGCGGCGAATCAGCTCGGTGCCGCCCAGCATATTGGACCACTGGTCATCGCCGCCAAACTGCATATTACAGCCATAGTGCTGGAACAAATGGTAAAAGTCATAGCTCTGCATAATCATATAGTTAAATTCCAAAAATGAGAGCCCTTTTTCCATTCTTTGCTTGTAGCATTCCGCCCGCAGCATATTGTTAACCGAGAAGCAGGCGCCAACCTCGCGCAGCAGTTCCACATAGTTCAGTTTCAAAAGCCAATCGGCATTATTTACCATAATGGCTTTGTCCTCACCAAATTCAATAAACCGCTCCATCTGCTTTTTGAAGCAGTCGCAGTTATGCTGAATGGTCTCGGGCGTCATCATAGAACGCATGTCCGTCCGGCCGGAAGGATCACCCACATAGCCCGTTCCTCCGCCAATTAACACAACCGGCCGGTTACCCGCCATCTGCAGACGGCGCATCAGGCAAAGGGCCATAAAGTGGCCCACATGCAGGCTGTCAGCAGTGGGGTCAAATCCAATATAAAAGGTGGCCTTTCCGTTATTCACCAGCTCACGAATTTCTTTTTCATCGGTCACCTGCGCAATCAATCCGCGGGCAACCAGTTCATCATAAATCTCCATTCGGCAAAATCCTCCCTTTTTGTGGGGCAGAGTACAAAAAAATCCCTCTGCCAACCTGAAATTGGCAGAGGGCGAACATTTCGCGGTACCACCTCTGTTTGCGTTTGGCTCACGCACAAAACGCCTCGGTGTGTTCCAAACGGAACAACAGGCTATAACGGGCCACCCCGGCACAAAACCTACTATCTGTTCAGTCGGCTGCTCCAAGAGGTATTCACACACAAAAACCTGCAGCTCCTTGCACCAACCGGGGCTTCTCTTGGCAGATTTTATATGGTTACTTATTCTTTTCTCAGCATTTTATGAATGTGAGTATATCATTCTGTCCCCAAAATGTCAAGTTCTGGCCAACTTCAGCATCTCACGGGCATTTGCAAGGGCCAATTCGGTAATTTTATCTCCCGAAATAATGCGGGCCAGCTCCTTTACACGGCCGGCTTCATCCAGCCTTTCCACCTGGGTATAGGCACGGTTATTCTGCACCTGTTTCGCAATAAAAAGATGCTCATCCGCCTGTGCTGCAATCTGTGCAGTATGGGTCACACAAATGACCTGCCGCCCGGTGGAAGTTTCTTTCAATTTGCTTCCAATCCGGCCGGCTGCCAGTCCCGAAACCCCCGTATCAATTTCGTCATAAATCACAGTATCAATCTCGTCCCGGTCTGCCATAGCGCTTTTAATGGCCAGCATAATGCGAGACAATTCTCCGCCAGATGCAATGCGGGAAAGCGGTTTGGGAGGCTCGCCTGGGTTTGTGGAAATTAAAAATTCCACTTCGTCCTGCCCAGTAGAGGAAAGCTTGCCCTGTGTATAGGAAAGCGCAAGGCGAATGCCTGGCATATTTAAAAAGGCCAGTGACTGCGCAATTTGGCCGGCAAACCGTTCAAAAGCTTCTTTTCTGTTTTTGGTTAAAGCATCTGCCTTGGCGCGCGCTCCCTTCAGCGCATCCGCCCGCTGGGCATGCAACTCGTCCAGTTTTTCTTCGCAAAAACTGATCTGTTCCAGCTCTGCTGCGGCCTTTTGGCCATACTCCAGCACCTTGCTGACTGACTCTCCATATTTGCGCTCTAACCGGTGGATTAAATCCAGCCGTTCTTCCACCTCTTCCAACCGCTGGCCATCATAGTCAAAAGTATCCAGGGCAGTACCAATATCTGCGGCAAATTCCTGCGCCGCATAGTAAAGCTCTCCTGCCCGGTCTGTAAGCTGACGGTATTCTTTGGAAATTTCTGCTATCTCATCCAGTGGCCGGCTTGCATTTTCTAAAAGCTCTACTGCACCCGGTTGGTCACCCTGCGCGCCTTCCAATGCAGCCTGCGCCATACCAAGTGCTTGCAAAATACGCTCGGCCGAGCGTATTTTATCCCGCTCTTCGGTAAGGGCTTCTTCCTCTCCCTCCCAAAGCTGAGCTGTTTCAATCTCATCGGTTTCGTACCGCAGCAGATCCATCCTGCGCTGCTTTTCTGCATCATCCATCGAAAGGGCCTGAATTTGGCGCACAATGTCCCGCAGTACCCGATAGCTTTCATAATAGTCCCGGCGCAACTGTTCGTTTTGGGCGTATGCGTCCAAAACAGACAAATGCTTTTCCGGGCATAAAAGAGTTTGATTGTCATGCTGACCGTGAATATTAAGCAACGATTGGCCGATCTGCTTTAAAACGGCCGCCGTGGCTGGCTGGCCGTTGATGCGGCAGCTGGATTTTCCGTCGGCGCCAATCTGCCGCATAAGCAAA
This sequence comes from Pygmaiobacter massiliensis, assembly GCA_022778585.1. Classification (GTDB taxonomy): domain Bacteria; phylum Bacillota; class Clostridia; order Oscillospirales; family Ruminococcaceae; genus Pygmaiobacter; species Pygmaiobacter massiliensis_A. The sequence continues at coordinate 140,116 of JALFTI010000010.1, forward strand.
AGCTGACCGTCATCCAGGCTGTAGCCGGCCTGCTCTACCTGCTTTGCAGCGGCTGGACCCAAGTTTGAAAACAGTGCCCAAACTGACGCTTTGGCTGCACCGGTGCGCACCAAATCCCGGCTGGTGCGGTTACCCAGAATAGCATTGATCGAATCGATCAGAATGGATTTGCCCGCACCAGTCTCACCGGTCAGTACATTAAGTCCCGGTCCAAATGGAACGGTCGCTTTTTCAATAACCGCCATATTTTCAATGGTCAATTCCGTCAGCATACTATTTGCCTCTTATTTTATCTTATTAGGTTCTGCATCTCTGCTTTTAACTTTCCAGCCGCTTCCTCACTGCGGGCAATAATTAAAAAGGTGTTTTCACCTGCCAAGGTTCCAACAACCCCTTCCCAGCTTACTAGGTCAAATACTTCGCAGGCAGCGCTGGCCATACCGCTGTGGCATTTTACCACTACAATATTATTAGCACTGTCTATTTCCAGTACACTGGCTCGAAAAACCGTTTCAAACCGACTGGGTGCCTGGGTGGGCTGGTTAGAAGGAGAAACGGTATACCGATATTTTCCGTCACCAGCGGCAGCCTTTACCAAGCGCAGCTGGCGAATATCGCGAGAAACAGTAGCCTGTGTTACCTGAAAGCCTGCCTCCTTCAGCTTGGCCAGCAAATCCTCCTGCCGGTCAATGGGATACTGTTCGATCAATTCCAAAATTTTATTGTGGCGAAGGTTTTTCACATTCTCATCTCCCTTTCAGCTTTTTATCAATACTTTTTAGTTGCTCTGCCTCGTTCAAACAAACCAAGCGAATTTTATACGGAGACTGGCGCACATAAACTACATCTTCCTTTTCCAGACGAATTTCATTGGTTCCATCGGAAGAAAAACAGGCTGTGCGCCGCGAATTTTCGCAAATTTCAATCTTCAGCTGCCTTTCGCCGGCAAAAACCATTGGCGGGGTATTCAAGCTGTGGGGCGATATCGCTGTCACCACCATACCATTGCTCCTGGCATCTACAACCGGACCGCCGGCCGAAAGCGAATAAGCGGTAGAGCCGGTAGGGGTCGCCACAATTACCCCATCTCCCCGGTAACTGCTCACCGGTGTGCTGTCACAATAAACCGTACACCGAATTGTGGCATTAACCTCGCTTTTGGAAATCACCACATCATTCAGAGCTGTATACACCATGGGTTTGCCCGCAATTCTTGCTTCCAGCATAGATCGCTCATCCAGCATATAATCGCCTGTGGCCAGCCGGTTAAGCGGTTCCAGGTTTGCAGGTTCAACCGTCGCCAAAAAGCCCATGCGGCCCACATTGATTCCCAAAATAGGAGGACACTGTGGCCCCAGCCGAGCTACTGTGTGTAAAAGTGTTCCATCGCCGCCTACCGTAATAATGGCATCCGACTGTTCTGCCGCTTCTTTTTCTGTTGCAACAATATGAAACAGCTGTCCGGTAGGCCGCGGTGCATCTGCACTTAAAAAGCAGTTTACCTTGTTGCTGCGCAAAAGCCGGGCGGCTTGCAATGCCACCTCCCAGGCGGTGGGCTTTTGTTCATTTACGGCAAAATATACATTCATGCCAGCCCTCCTTGGAACTAAAGTCTGCTTTTTAAGCCTGCGTCTTTTTTTCCAGCGCCTGGTGTGCTGTACAAACCACCGCGTCGATCTGTTCCTCGGTTACCGGCTGCAGTGCAGGCTGTTTCGTAACATACAATAAAAACTCGATATTACCCTCTGGGCCTCTGATAGGAGAAAAAGAAAGCCCGGCTGCATCAAACCCATTTTCCCGGGCATAGCCAATCGCGTTTTCAATAACCTCTTTATGGGTGGCCGCCTCGTGCACAACCCCTTTTTTGCCTACCTTTTCCCTGCCCGCTTCAAACTGCGGCTTCACCAAACAAACGCCGGTGGCATCTGCAGTGGTCAGTTTTGCAGCCGTGGGAAAAATATGCCGCAGCGAGATAAACGAAACATCCACGCTGAAAAACTCGATCAAATCCGAAACCTTTTCATCGGTCAGATAACGGAAATTGGTCCGTTCCAGATTGACCACCCGCTCATCACAGCGCAGTTTCCAGGCAAGCTGACCATATCCCACATCCACACAATAAACCTTGCTGGCACCGTTTTGAAGCATGCAATCGGTAAACCCGCCGGTGGAAGCACCAATATCCATACAAATTTTGCCCTGCAGCGAAAGCGGAAACTGTGAAAATGCTTTTTCCAGTTTCAGGCCTCCGCGGCTTACATATTTCAGGTCACTGCCGCGCAGTTCCACGCTGTCCCCTTCCTTTACCGGGGTGCCAGCTTTATCTGCCTTATTGCCGTTCAAATAAACATCGCCGGCCATAATAACCGCCTTGGCCCGTTCACGGCTTTGAACCAGGTTGTGATCGCACAGGTACTGGTCCAGTCGAATACTGTTTTGTTTCATGTTAATTCCTTTATTAGTTCTGCAATGTGATCGGCATCCAGCCCGTATTCCTGTCGCAGCTGTGCTACCGAAGCATGGTCCAGCCCACTGGTGGGCAAGCCGCGATGGCAATACCGGCCCCGGTACCCCGCAGCCAGTAAAGCATCCCCCAACCGTGTGCCGACAGAACCGTTTTCAATCGAATCTTCCACCAACACAATTTTGGGGTACTCCAAAAGCTTTCCAATCAGGTCTTCTGGCAAAGGAGAAAGCTGCACCAGCTGGAATATATCCAATTTTTGAACTGTTTTTTCTGCAGCCTGCAAAGCACAGGCAATAAGTGCGCCATAGGAAAGCACAGCGGTGTTAGCACCAGGGGTTTCAGCCAACTGCCGCCAGTACTTGCCGTCGCAGCCAAACTTCGCCAGCATTTCCGATTCGGCCCCTTTGGGATAGCGAATCGCCGCCGGCCCCTGCGACCGGCCGACCAACTGTGCAAGCCAGTATCGCTCCTCTGCATAGTTACAGGGCGCATAAAGGGGCAGATCCTCAAACTGACCAAAAAAGGCCACATCATAAATGCCCTGATGAGTCTCGCCATCCCCCGGTACCAAGCCGGAGCGATCAATTGCAAAAATGACCGGCAGCTTTTGCAGGTGTACATCGTGAATAATCTGGTCGAAACTGCGCTGCAAAAAGGTCGAGTACAGCGCCACTACCGGCCGCAGGCCCCGGCTGGCCAGGCCTGCCGCAAAGGTCACTGCGTGCTGCTCTGCCATACCTACATCAAAAAAGCGCTCTGGATGTGCTTTTTTAAAATGGTGCAGTCCAGTGGCATATTTCATAGCCGCCGTAATGGCACACACCTTGTTATCTTGGTCTGCCAGCTTGGTCAGCTCTTTGCCAAATTCTTCTGAAAAAGAGTTGCTGATGGTATCATCCGGATCTGGAATTTGGCTGACACTGAAGGCTGATACTCCATGAAACGCGCCGGGGTTTTGTTCTGCCGGCACAAACCCTTTTCCTTTTACAGTTACCGCGTGGATAAAAACTGGACCGCCGCAGTTTTGGGCACTGTACAGTGCCGCACACAGCGCTTTCAGGTCGTGCCCATCCAGCGGGCCAAGATACTGAAAGCCCATATCCTCAAACATGGTAGAATTATACAAAGCCCGCCGCACCAATGCTTTTCCGCTTACCACAGCCGATTTGACTGGCTGGCCCAAAAGCGGAATATGATCCAGCACCGTTTCGGTACGGTGTTTTGCAGAATGATATTCCGGGCTGGTGCGCAGCTTGGTAAAGTAGCGCGATACCGCCCCCACATTTTTGGATATAGACATTTTATTGTCGTTTAAGACAACAATCAGGTTATCCAGCTTATCAATATTGTTCATGCCTTCATAGACCATGCCACCGGTAAAAGCGCCATCGCCCACAATGGCAATTACTTTACCCGGCTCACCCTGCAGCTTTTTTGCCTGCGCAATTCCCACTGCCGCGGAAATAGCCGTGTTGCCATGGCCTGCAATAAAGGCGTCATGTTCGCTTTCAAACGGGCTTGGAAAACCAGAAAGCCCTCCTGGCTGGCGCAGTGTGTCAAAACGATCTGCCCGGCCGGTCAGCATTTTATGGGTATAACACTGGTGCCCCACATCGAAAACTAAAACATCCCGCGGGGTGTCAAACACACGGTGCAGTGCCACCGTCAATTCTACCGTACACAAATTGGAGGACAAGTGCCCGCCCGTTTGAGAAACATGGCAGACCAGGAATTTTCGAATTTCGGCGCACAGCTTTTCCAATTGCGGGTAGCTGAGTGTTTTTAACTGGCCCTTGTCCTGCAAGACCTCATCAAAAAGAGCCGACATACCGCGTTCGCTCCCATCCATGAAATACAAATATCCTTGTCAGGTCACCGGGAAAAGCATGGCAATCAAAATGCCCAGCAGTGCCCCGCTTAACACTTCAAATGGAGTGTGACCCACCATTTCTTTCAAACGCTTGCCATTCGCGAAGGAAGACACTTCCTCATTATCACTCAGCCAGTCGTTCAGCAAGCGGTTTAGTATTTTTGCCTGCTCGCCGGTTTCATGGCGCACCCCCATAGCGTCGTACATAACAATGGCCGCCAAAATGAATGCAATTGCAAAATACGGGGAACTTACCCCAAACTTTCGGGCTGCCGCTACTGTGAGGGAACACACCAGCGCCGAATGAGCACTTGGCATACCGCCCGCGCCAAACATGCGTTCCAGGTCCCACTTACCCACCAGGTAAAAATTAATAATGGTTTTGCAGATTTGAGCTGCAAGCCAGGAAGAGAGGGAAACATAAAGCAGATAGTTTCCGGTCAAAAACTGGAGCATTCCTCACCCTCCTTCTGTCACAAGTCCCAGTGCCTGCCGGCGCCGGCCTTATCCAACATAAAAATTTTTTTAAAAACTGCGGCCGCACAATGTTTGCGCCAGCTGCACCAAAAAATCGGCCCGCACTCCAAACTGTTTTTGTAAATCCAGGCAGGCCTGTTCGGTCAATGCGCTGCACTGTGCACGGCAGCTTTCTACCCCTTCCAATGTGGCAAAGGTAATCTTTCCGTCGGCCGCATCATTTCCTACAGGCTTGCCCAGCTGCTCAGCCGATGCAGTCACATCCAACACATCATCCACAATTTGAAACACAAGTCCCAGCTTATCCGCATAGCCGGAAAGCGGGCTGCGCACCTGTTCGAGCTGTTCGGCCGCAACAGCACCAAACAACACCGCCGTTTTTATCAGCGCACCTGTTTTATGCTGGTGGATCTGCAGCAGGTCCTGCCGCGAAGGAGTGCGGTTTTCAAATGCCAAATCCAGTTCCTGGCCATATACCATTCCCTGCGCTCCGGCTCCATGGGCTAAAAGCTCCATGGCCTGAGCTTTTTGGCTGTCGCTGGCCGGCGCCGCAGCAAGCGCAGCAAACGCAGCGGTTAAAAGCGCATCCCCCGCCAAAAGGGCATTGGCCTCGCCATATTGTTTATGGCAGGCTGGTTTTCCTCTGCGCAGGTCTGCATCATCCATACAGGGCAGGTCATCATGAATTAAAGAATAACAGTGCAGCATTTCCACGCTGGCGCCCAGCGCTGCGGCCACTTTAGGGTCGCCGCCCAGCATTTCGCTTACAGATAAGGTCAATACTCCCCTTACCCGCTTGCCGCCGTTCAGCAAGCTGTACTGGGCTGCCTGTGCCACGATACTGTGCTTCAAAAAAAGCTGTTCACAGTTTGTTTTTAGCTGCTGGTCCAACTGGGCCACATATTCAGCATACTGCGATGTGTACTCACTGGTGTTCATCATCCGTCTCCTGCTCCATATTTCGGCCAAGTTCGGCAATCTTCACCTGTGCCTGTGCCAGTTTTTTCTGGCAGGCATCCACCTTTTTGACGGCTTGTGCATACAGCTTTAGCGCGTCCTCCAGCGAGGTTGTCTCGTCCGAAAGAGCGCGCACCATCTCGTCCAATTCACTCAGCAGCTGCTCCACTGTCTCGGTCTTCTTCACAGGCCTTCTCCTTTTTGTTATGGGTATTTAATACGGTGCAATCCGCACAAAATTGCTCAAATTCCAAATGAACCTGGCCGCCCTTTTGCAGCTGTTCTTCCTTGCGCACTACTGCTCCGGCAACGCTTGCCACACAGTAGCCTCGGCGCAAAGTGGAAAGCGGGCTCAAAGAATCCAGCATGCCTGCCATATTCTTCAGTTCTTTTTCCTTGCGGCGAATCAGCTGCTGCATTGCTTGATTCAGCTGAGCCTTGGTTTCTTCCAACCTGATTGTTTGCTTTTCTGTCCGCTTAAAAGGCACCTGCCAGGCCTGGCTGCATAATAATGCATTTAATTTATTATAACACAATTCATATTTATGCGAAACCGCAAATTCTGCACTGTCCGAAACTTTGTCCAACCACTGCAAAATCTTCTCCTGGTCCGGAAAAACCTGCTCTGCCGCCGCTGTCGGGGTAGCGGCGCGTAAATCCGCAACAAAATCCAGAATGGATACATCAATTTCATGCCCGACCCCAGATACCAACGGGGTTTTGCAGGCATACGCCGCCCGGGCCAGCCGTTCGCCGTTGAAAACCCACAAATCCTCCCGGCTGCCGCCGCCCCGTGCCACAATAATTACATCCACCAGACCGCTTTCATCCAGCCGACGAATGCCATCCACCAGTGTTTCTTCCGCCTCCTGGCCCTGCACACTGGCGTCGCACAACAAAAAATCCGCCAGCGGCCAGCGCCGGCGGGCCACAGCTAAAATATCCCGCAGTGCAGCGCCCGAGCGGGAAGTAACCAGCCCAACCCTTTTGGGAAAGGCCGGCAGAGTTTTTTTGTGCGCCGGGTCAAAAAGGCCCTCGGCTTCCAGGCGGCGTTTCAGTTGTTCCAAAGCAAGCTGGGCTTCGCCCACACCATCCGGTATCATCTGCTGGGCATTGATCTGAAATGCCCCGTCCCGATCATATAAGGTGACCCGGCCGCGCAAGATAACCCGCATGCCATTTTCCGGCAAAAAGCCCAGGCGATCCGCCCAGCTGCGAAACATGACCGCACGCACGCTGCAGGTTTCATCCTTTAAAGAAAAATAGCAATGCCCACTGCGCTGGTTTTGGACAAAATTTTGAATTTCGCCCCGCACCCCAATGCCGTCCAGTACGGCGTCGCTCTCTAAAACCGATTTTACATACCGGTTCAAAGCGCTGACCGAAATAACATCACCTGGCATACCTCGCCTCCCGACAGGCCAAAATCGCCACTCCCGCGGCGTTATCCGAAGAAAATTTTCCCGGTACAAAGGCAAGGTCCGGATATCGCTTTTGCATATAATCCGCAATCAGCCCGCTGCTCATCACGCCGCCGGCACACACACAAGGAAGCCCCGGAAAGCGCTGGCGCGCATTTTCCAGCATGGCACACAGTGTTTTGGCAATAGCCGTAAGGCAGTACTTGGCCGCATATTCCGGGCTTTTGCCGGTTTCCAACAAGCGAACACACTGGTTTTCCAGGCCGGAAAAATGGCAGTTTTGCCCATCCATACTAATTTTGGGGTTCACCTGTTCTGTGCATTTGGCTGCCAAAAGGCTAACCTGTTCTCCCGCAGGAAAACCAAAGCCCAGCTTTACCCCCAGCCTGTCCACCGCCTGACCAGCATAAAGGTCCTCACTGTGGCCCACACACGCTTCCACCTGCAGCCGGTTACATAACAGCAGCTCGGTTGTACCGCCAGAAACATGAAAAAGCAGTGCCCGGCCGTCATACAAATCCTGGCGGCCAGCCGCATAAAGCGCTGCTGTGATATGCCCCTGCTGATGGGTTGTCTCCACACACACAATGCCTTTTGCCAGACAAAAGGCGCGTGCGGCCGATACCCCTGCCAAAAAACAAGGCATATAGGAATCTTCCTGCGGGCGGGGCTTTGCCGACACTCCCACCACATCAATTTGGGTAAGAGGAAATTGTTCGTTGAGCTTTGTTAGCATTTTGGGCAAAGCTTGGGTGTGGTGAAACACCGCATCACTCTGGCGCAGCCCCAAAGCACCCTGGCGTACCGGTAAAAACTGCTTTTCCATCAAGCAAACAGACCCCGCCTTGCCGTCATAGACGGCCAGCGAGGTCGCATAGTTGCTGGTATCTATTCCAAGGGCGTACATACCGGTTCCTCTGCTGTCTGTTCGGGCTGCTTCACCCGTTCTGCAAAGCGGGTTCGGGCCAAAGCCCCCAGCACACCGTTCACAAACTGATAATCTTCCTCATCGGCAAAGCGCTTTGTTAATTCCACTGCTTCGTTTATAACAATGCTGCCGCCTTCACTGCCATATTCCAGTTCGCTGACTGCAAGCTCCAGAATAACACGGCATACCCGCGAAATTCGGGCAAGCTTCCAATCCTTCAGGCACGGCTCAATCAAAGCGTCCACCTGGGCGCGATGAGTTACCATCGTGCGCACCAGTTCTTCCCCAAATGCATCCAGCGCATATTCGCCGCTTTCGCGGGAAAGTTTTAAAACTTCCTCCAATTCACCCGGGTGAAAAGACTCTTCAAAAGCGGCAATAAAAGCGTTTTCACGGGCTGTTCTTCTCTTCATGCAAACCTCTCTTTTTGACAAAAGTGCGCCCTGCCGGCCGCTGGCCGGAGGGCGTACCCTTTATTCTGCTTTTTGCTTTTGGGTGTCCAGCTGTACACCTTCCACCACCATATTGACCTTCGAAACGGTAATCCCGGTCATACTCTGCACAGCGGACTTCACATTCTTCTGAATCGCCTCACAGACCACCGGCACTTTATAGCCGTATTTCACCACAATATGCACCGTAATTTGGGCTACATCCTCCTTCATTTCCACCTCTACCGGTTTTTGGATGGAAACTTTGGCCAAAGCCCCTTTCACAGCGTCACCCCCGCAGGAAACCTGGGCAATTCCCTCCTGTTCCAATGCGGCCAGCTTTGCAATTTTGGCAATTACATCGGTGGATATCTGCAGGCTGCCGCCAGCAAGATCAGACCGTTTTACTTCCATATTGTGCTCCTTTGCGCCGTCCGAAAGACGGCGGCCGCCGGTTTTGGCTGGCGGCGAACCTTATTGGTTTTGCAAATTTTTACAGGTTATGGATATTATACCATTTGTTTTGCCTTTTCACAACTACTTTACCTCTACCACTGTAATATTTTTCGCTTCTATGCTGGCTTTGGACTGCACGGCGTCCCGAATCTGGGCAACCTGGCTGGCATTCAGTTCTCCCGAAGAGGTCATAACCGTTACATTGGCCTTTTCCCCATCCAAATACACCACACAATCGGTAAAACCTTTTGCTTTAATGATATTTTCAATTTCACTTTCCGTCGTAATATCCCCCAGTGTAGCAGAAAGCTGATCGGTCAGCGTTTGCTTTTCCTCATCCATAAGCGAAGTGTTTTTCAGCGCTTTCTGCAATTTATCCAGCGCTTCGTCTCTCGCCTTGGAACGGTCAAGCTTTGCTTGGTCAAAATATTCGGTACTGCTGTCCTTGCTTAGGGAAACAAGCTGCGCATCACCGTAATTTTTATTGATATCCTGAGAGGTGCTGTCCGCTACCGGCTGCTCGGTATCGGTTTCACTTACCGTCACCAGCTGGTCATCGCTTACCTGGGCCCCGGTGGCCACCGAAAACTGGCCTGCATCATTTTTGGCGTACTCCCAGTTCAGATACACTGCCACCCCCAAAGCCAGTACCAAGGTCACCATCGTCAATTTTTTTCTGCTGGGCATCTGTTTCATCCCTGTTCCCTCCTGTTTTGGTTTTATTTTATGACAATTGGTTCACACAAATTCGGTTCGTAGAAACCCCCAGCAAAACGCTGGCCGCCTCGGTTACCCGCCGGGAGATAGACGCATCCTCTCCTCCATCGCACAAAATAACCACTCCCCGAATCTGCGGCAGTTCCGTTCGGTTTACCAGGGCCTGCTCTCCGTCGCTGCCGTCTACAATTACATAATCGTTTTCAAAGCTTTCCTGGCTGGTTTGCTGGCCCTCTGTGGTTTTGTTTGAGGAAGCTGTCGTGCGTTCGGTTTGGGCGTACACCGAAGTTTCACCCGTTTCCAGGGTAAGCATAACCTGAACTCTACCCACTCCTTCCATCTGGCTGAGCAAACTGGTAAGCCGCTCTTCCAGCTGCAGTTCATAAGTACTGTTATCCGTTTGGCTTTGCGCCATTGTTTGGGTAGACTTCTGCTGATTTTGGGGCAAAAGTTCCGGCAATGCCAAAAGCAAAACGCCGCATACTCCCAGCAGAACAACCAGGTCGGTTCGCTTTTTTTTATTCAGCTTGCCAGTAAGTCCTGCTAACCTACCCATCCATTTTTCCCGTTCCATTTTCTATTTCCTCGCCTGTTTATTGCGTATACAAAACCTCACAGGGCGGCAGATAACCCAGAAGCCGAACAAGGCTCTGCTCAATCTGTTCATCCTGCCCCTCCTGAGGCAGGTAGCAAACCACCCGCTCCAGTACAACCGACTGCTCCTGCTCGGAACAAAACACAACGACATCGTTGACTGTTAGACCATCCAAAGCAAATTGTGCTTTTATCTGCTCTTCCAGCCGCTCTTCGGCCTGCTGCAGGATGGTCTGGGTTACATCCAGCTGTTGTGTGGTTTGCTGTTGCTTTGGCTCATCCCAATCATTTTTCCATTGAAATTGTGCTATGCGGGAAGGGTCCAGCAGCAACAGTATAATATATAAGCTTAATACCAATTTTATGACCCCCGAAAGGTCCTTTGCTGGTAAAAGCCCATGCAGAACCGATAACAACAGTGCCGCTATGCAGGCGGTATAAGCCCACTGGCGCACTCCTTCCAAAAAATCACCCTCCCGCTCGCATCATCAGGGCCAAACACACCACAATCAACACCGCAAAAAAGCTTAAAATGGCTGCGTATAATTCCACACAATTGCAAAAGCCCCGAAACGCTCCTTCGCACTGCCTGTGTCCAAACAATCTGGCTGCCGCTGTACAAACGCACAATGCTAAGTAGTAGGCTGCGCATTGTAATAAAACCGGGCCAAGCAAAGCCACTGCGGCACAAATTCCAGCTACTCCGGCGGTGCTTTTAATAACGGCCAGGCTGGCATAAACCGTACTCATAGCATCCGAAACGGCCCGTCCAACCACTGGCACTGCACTGCTTACCAGCAGTTTGCCCGCCTTTTGTGCCAAGCCATCCCCAGCCCCTGCCACAATGGTCTGTACACACAATACGGCGCTGAACAGGGTGGCACAAATAACCAGTACTTTTTTCGTCACTCTCAATACCAGGGCACTGGCGCCGGAAAGGTCCAGCTCGGTAGAAAGTGCCGCCGAAAGGCTGAAGGCCAAAAACACCCGGCACAGCGGCAGCAAAAACCGACAGATCAGATCGGCACAGAAAGCAGCACCAGATAAAAAAAAGCCCCCAAACACTGCACCAGTAGCAGGCTGTCCACTGCTGACCAATAAGGCCGCATAACAGGGCACAAAGGCTGTGAGAAAATTGCGGCACTGCCAAACCGATTCCTCTAAAAGCTCCAAAAGTTCCAAAAGAGGGGTGCAGATTAAAAAAAACAGGGCAAGTGTTACAACGGTATCCAACTGTGCTGTTACAGAAAGTTCCTGCTGAGGCGGTGAAAGAGCCCGGGCCGTTGCGGCCAGTGCTAAAACAGCAATGGACCGAGCCAGCATTTTTACCGGAAGAGTCATTTTCTGTGTCAGCGCGTCTAGGGCAGCCTGCACCAGTTCCCCAAAGCTTCCATCTGTCACAAGCTCTACCGAATCAGCTTGCTGCTCCATTAATTCTTCAAGTTCCTGCGGCAGTTGGTCCAATAATTCCTGTTCAGCAGACGCTGTAGTTTCCTGTGCACACACCTTTACGGAACAAGCAAAAAACAAAACACATGCCACTATCAATACGCCAATAAACCTTGCACCAGATCGGCAAGTTTGGCAAAAAGCGGCAGCGCTCCGGCCAGTACAGCTACCCTTCCGGCCAGTATTACCCTTCCGGCCATTGCTTTCTGGCCAGAGTCGGAACAGATATCGGCGGCCGTCTGAGTCAAAATGGCAATTCCCAGTGCTTTCAGCACACAGGCAAGATCTTCCTGCCCGCTTGCTGCGGCCAACTGCTGCAGCAAGCCAAAAAGCGGGCTTGCCAGATTCAATAGCACCAAAAGCATACCGCAGCAGATGCTGACCGAGGCCAAAATGGCATAGGTGTGGTTGTACTGGGACAAAAGGTCGATGAGCGTAGCAGCTACCACCGCTACCGCCGCCAATTTGATGACCGCTTCCATACCGCTTCCTCACAGGTCGAACAAAAGCTTGATGGTACTGAACAGATCGCTGATCTGGGTGACGATCATCATCAATACTACAATCAAGCCAGCCAATGTAGTCATCATGGCTTGCTCTTCCCTGCCCGAGCGAATTAAAAGTTGGTTGAGCACCGCCACAATAATGCCGATAGCAGCAATTTTGAATACAAAATCGATATCCATATTTCACCATCCGTATTGTTAAAAAAGTACCAGTGCCGCCGCTGCTGCGGCAGCCAGTCCTAAGGTTCGGTAAAGCCTTTTGCCTTCCCGCTCGGCCTGGCGCGCTGCTGCCAGCGGCCTTTGCAGGGCCACTGTACAGCCGCGCAGCTTTTGAATTTCTTCCTGTGCGCTGGCACTGCCCATTGTTTCGAACAATAGCTTCAGCTGCCCCAGTTCCTCCTGCTCCAAATACCTTAACTGGGAAAGCGCGCTTAAAAATTCCTGTTCCCATTCTGGCAAGGTTCTGCTTTGCAGCTTTGGCAGCCGTAAAACCCGGTAGGAACGCTGTCTTAAATTTTCCAGCACCCGATCTACCGGGTCCAACCGATAGGTCAGATTTTCTTCCATCTGCTGCAAAAAGTCGCACAGTTCCTCCAATAAAACACGCCGTTCAAAAAGGCGTTTCACCTTTTCATTGCCCGCTAGCCAACCGCAGCCCAGCAGGCATAGGCCTCCCGCCAGTTTGGCACAAAGCTGCACAATCACAAATTTCTTTCACCCTTCCTGGTTCTTTTTTTCCTTCCAAAAACAGTACCGTTCCAAATGCTCCCGTATTTAACAAAAGCCTTCCCTGTGGGCGGCGCACAAGCTCATTCAGGCTGCGCGCATGAATGGAAACTATCATTTGTACCCCAGCATTGGCGCCCGCCTGTATGGCCTGGGCGTCCTGTACGCTTCCCACCTCATCACAAATAATCACATCCGGCGACAGGCTGCGCAGTGCTTGCAAAATTCCCTCTGCGCGCGGATATCCTGACAAAACATCACAACACACCGGAAGGTCTTGTGCCTCGTTCAGTACCCCGGGCCAAAGTTCCCGGCGCTGATCTACTACGGCAATCTGCCGCTGCTGGTCAGACAGCAGGCTGGATATTTCCCGCAATAAAGTTGTTTTACCACTGCCAGGTTCCCCTGCCACCACTACCCCTTGAAAATCATACCGCAAAAGCCGGCACACATTTTCCGGCAGCTGCATCTTCTTAGTGCGGGCAATGCGGATGTTCAGCGAAGTGATATCCTTAAGCTGAACAATAACATCCTGCGCGGTGCAGACAGCCTGACCAGCCACCCCTACCCGATGCCCGCCGGGCAGTGTGAAATAGCCGTTTTTCAACTGGTTTTGAAAGCTGTGCACCGAATACCCGCACAAAGCAAGAAAGCAATCTGTCAGCTGCTGCTGGGTTAGGCACACCGCTCCCGCCGCCAATTGCCGCAAACCGCCCATCGGCGAAAGATACCAAATGGTTTTGTTTGCCACAAGCTGTATGGGCCGCCCACCGCGCAGCCGTACTTCATGAATCTGTTCTGTTTTTCCTGGTTCAATTGCCCAAAGAATTTCCCGCAATGCTTTGGGCAGATTTTCGGTTGCCTGCCTAAATGTATTTTGCATACAAGCTCCCCCCTTGTCCTCAATATATGGGGATACCTGTCCCGTTTAGAACCTTGCACCTTGCAGCCATTTTCCTTAAAAAGTGTGCAATGCTTTGCCAGAACTCTATTTGGGGCTTTTCCCATTGAAAAACCGGTATTTCCCCCATTAGCCCAAAGCAAAAGGTACCGTAAATATACAGTTCATGGTATAATAGCCGCAAAGCAGCTATTATATTTTTATGCCCGTTTTTTCGCCCCCTTGGGGCAACCGAAAACCATGACGGTCTCTGCCATGTCGGCGCTGCCGTCATGGCAGAATAGCAGCAATATGCCAACGCCTTGCTGCTTTCTAGAGAAAACTTGCACAGCAAAAAAGCAAAGGTATTGAGAGTTCGTATTTTAATCCTCAAATGGCAGTTTGACCCAATAACTTTCTGCCTTATTGTTTTAGGCGTATTTTTACAGTGAGGTTTTTATGCAGCGACTAATTGTAAACACAAAAGCTCCCGTTCGGCTGGCCGATTATCTGCCCGGGGTATGCCCCCGTCTGGGCGGAAGCGGCAAGGTATTTCGCTATGCCAAGGACAAAAAAATTAAGGTAAACGGAAAAAAATGTGATGGTAATACCCGCTTGCAGCAAGGCGATGAGCTGACCCTTTTTCTTCCCGATGAGTTAATTGCCGCTCCCACTGACGGGCCGCTTTTTCTGTCGGCCCGCCCCAATTTGACCGTAGTTTATCAGGATCCACAGTTATTGATTGTGGATAAGCCCGCAGGGCTGCCTGTTATGGATGAAGCCGGACAGCTGCCCGATACCCTGATCAACCGAGCCCTTTTGTACCTATATGGCCGGGGAGAATATTTGCCTGGCAAGGACCCTGAGCCGCGATTGTGCCACCGGCTGGACACTGGCACCAGCGGCCTTGTAATGATTGCCCGTACAGCCCGCTGTGAGCAGGCTGTACAAAACGCTCTAAAAAAGCATGCCATTACAAAGCGGTACTGCTGCGTAACCTTTGGCCGCCCCAAACAGCCGGAAGCCACACTGCATGGATACCTTTTAAAAGATTCTGCCAAAGGGGTCGTAAAAATTTTATCTCAGCCGCGTTCGGGTGCAGTGGAAATTACTACCCGATACCGCCAAATTGCACACAGCGGGCGGCTTGCTTTGCTGGAAGTAGAGCTGGTAACTGGACGAACCCATCAAATTCGGGCACATTTGGCCAGCATTGGCTGTCCCATTTTGGGAGATTCCAAATATGGCAACAACCAAGCAAACCGGGAGCTAAAAGTGAAATACCAGCTTTTATCTGCCCAAATGCTGCAGTTTCCCGTCTGCAAAGAGGGACCTCTCAGTGCTGTATCGCAAAAGACCTTTACAGCCCAAAAGCCCTGGTTTTATGAGCAAATTTTAAATCAAACCCTAAAATAACCAGAACACCTGAGCATTAACTTATGTAGAAAGTAAAATCACTTTACATATATTATGCAAGCAAAAGGAGGCTTTGCAATGGACCCCAAGCAATATGTCTACACTTGTTTACAAAATATGGGCATTGCCTACCAAATTACAGAACATCCGCCCGTTTATACCATAGAAGAAATGGACCGTCTTACTATGCCCTATCCAGAATGTGTGGTAAAAAATTTATTTTTGCGGGATGACAAAAAGCGGTCATATTACCTGCTGGTATTATCCAAACATAAAAAGGCCGATCTTAAAAAGCTGCGCCAAACCATCGGTTCCCAGCCGCTGAGCTTTGCTCCAGAGGCAGAACTTTTAAAGCTGCTAGGGCTGTATGCCGGTTCGGTTACGCCCTTGGGTATTTTGAATGATGAAGAAAACCGGGTTCAGCTAGTAATGGATAAAGACCTTTTTGACCTGCCGCGAATTGGTGTGCACCCCAACGAAAATACTGCGACCGTTTGGATAAAGCCCCAAGATCTTCTTTTAATAGCTCGAGAAACTGGCCATGCCGTCCAGCAGGTTGTTGTATAAAACACATGTGTAAAATGAAAAAGCCGTTCGCCATTTCCCATAGTGTCATTTATACAAAAAAAGACCGAAAGCAGATGCTTTCGGTCTTTTTATTTTAACTTTTACTCTCAAAAGCAGGCACTAAAATCCATACAAACCACTGTCACAATATGTGCCCCTTTCAAAACTGCCTGCTCTTAAAGTCTCGTCCCTGTCGAGCCTTCAATCACTTAGTCATCTGTTTCTTCCGGCGTGGATTCCGGTGAGGGTGACTCTGTTACCGATATAACAATTTCTGAAGAGGAAGTTTCGGAAGATGTCGGGGGCGAGGTGGGGGTGGGAGCAGGCCCTGCAAAGAATACGGTTAAAGTGTCCGTTTCCAGGTTCAGGGTGTTGCCCACTGCCGGGCTTACCTCCACCGAGGTACCTTCTACCATAGTGCCATCGTTTGTTTTGGTCACAAAGGTATAATTTTCAATCCCCGCTTCCTGCAGCATCTTTACCACATCACCAGTGGAAAGGTTCATTATATTGGGCACTGTAACCGTGTTGGGACCTTTGCTAATCACCAAGTGAATGGTATTCGAGGTCATTTTCTCTCCGGCAGCTGGGGTTTGACTCATCACAACGCCTTTGGAATAGGTGTCGGAATACGCTTCCGATGTGGTAAACACATACTGGCTCATTGCCTGCTGATTGGCCTGAATATCGGCATACTTCGTTCCCAAATAATTAGGGGCTGTGCCAAAATCGACAGCAGCCTGAGAGGAAGCCGGTACAGACTGACTGCTTGATACTTGGGACGAAACGGAAGAAGAGCTGTCTGTCCCTCTTTTAGGCAGCATGGAGCTGATGATAAGCCATAAAACAGCCACCACCACAACAACTCCCAGCGCCCCAAACAATAAATATTTGGGGTCAAACGGAAGAGCACTTGCAGAGCGCTTTTCGCTTTTTACCACCGATGCGGCCGAACGATGCAAATGTCCCACACCGCCTTCCGCCCCTTCTTCCAGCGCAAGCCGCAGGGTGCTGATATTTTGGGTACGGGCGCGGACATTGGGCTGCATAGCTGCATCTATGGCGCGAGACACAAAATTAGGCACATCCGCCCCTACCTGCTTTAAGGTGGGGCAGCTGCCGCCTGCTGCCGCCTGCGGGGCTGTTCCTGCCGCCATTTTATACAGCACAGCCGCAATGGAATACACATCGGTATAAGGTCCCTGGAATTCCGTATTGGAATACTGTTCCGGTGCGGAATAGCCATCATACAAAGTAGGCTTCAGGTCCGAATTCATCGACCTGAGCGATAAGGTGGCATACCCCATCAGGAAGGTTTTACCGTCCTGTGTAATATGGATATTGTCCGGACACACACCGCGGTGTACTAACCCAAGCTCATGCATAGCGGACAATCCCAAAAGAACCGGCTGCAAAAGCGCCAGGCTCTCTTCAAACGGAATCAGCTCGGTCTGCCGATTGAGCCATTCGGTCAAAGTAATGCTTTTTTCTGCCCGGAACACCACATATACGGTGTTATTGGCCTTGAACAGGCTTTCAATGCGGGCAATGCCCGGCCTGCCGGACAAACGCATCAGTTCTTTATAAAAATCCACAAAGTCCACCAAGGTGGTTTTATAGGGAACTTCGCTGCCTTCGCGCACCACAACGGTACCGTCGGCATCCCTTTTGGAGCAAAGGGTAACCGGCAGATATTCTTTAATCAAAACCGGCATACGGGTCTCGTTATGAAAGGCTTCATAATAGATGCCCTCTCCATCCAGTTCCTTTACATGGCCAATGGTGTATTTGCCCGCCAATACAGAGCTGGAAGGCAGTGCCCCACCGGGATTTTCATTGGCAGTACCGGTTTTGCAGAACGGACATTCCGCAGCATCCGCAGGGAACGCCGAATGGCAGTTGATGCAAAATCTTTCGTTGCCCATCTTGCTGTCCAACCTTTCAGGGAACAGACCGCATCATCAGCGGTCCAAATCCTCTTCGTTTTCCATATTGTGCCAGAAATCCTGCACATCCTCGTCTTCTTCCAGTGCGTCCAAAAGCTGTCCCATCCGCTTTAAGTCATCCGGGTCAGAAAGGGTGGTCGTGGTGGAAGGAATGTACTGGTCCTCTGCCTGCGCAAAGGTATAGCCCTTTGCCTCCAGCGCCTCGCGAACCGTGTGCAAATTTTCGGGTGCGGTAGTAATCTCCGCATATTCCTCACCCAGGTCAAAGTCCTCGGCGCCCACATCAAAGCAATCTTCCATCAGCTTTTCTTCATCCAGCCCCTCTGCAGGCACCAGCAGTACCCCCTTGTGGCTGAACAGATAGGACACACAGCCATTGGCACCCAGGCTTGCGCCGTACTTATCAAAATAATGGCGCAGGTTTGCAGCAGTACGGTTGCGGCTGTCGGTCAGGGTGCTAACCATAACCGCCACACCGGAAGGCCCATACCCTTCATACATAATGCCTTCATAGTTGTTTTTGTCCTCGCTGCCGGCCTTTTTAATGGCACGCTGAATATTTTCATTGGGCACATTGCTGGCCTTCGCTTTGGCAATAACATCCCGCAGCTTACCATTGTTGGCAGGGTCCATTCCGCCGCCTTCTTTCACGGCTACGGCAATCTCTCGGGCAAAGCGGGTAAAAACAGCCGCCTTTGCACCGTCGGTTTTTTCCTTCTTGCGCTTAATGTTGTTCCATTTCGAATGACCTGACATATCAGTTCCTCCATATAGTGCCCGGCACAACGGGCCTTTTTTACAGGACAAATCGCATCCTGTCTGTTACAAGCAAAGCCGCGGCGCAAAACCGCCATGCTAACTTAATTAGTATATCACATCTTTTTTGCTATTTCAAATTCCGCAAGCCTTTGGGGTAACGATTTTTAAGCCGCCCGCCGCTTACCTTACCAAAGCCCATACAAAATCCGTCTGCAAGCACTGCGCAAAAACCATTTTGGGCGTTCTGCGCTGCAAGTTCTTCGCCGCGCAGGTATGCACTGCACCGTTCTTCCTGTGCCGAAAGTTTTTCGGCATTGGCACAAACAGTACCATATGCGGTAAAAAGATGGTGATGCGGTTCAAACCGGCCTTTTTGCAGTTGGCCAACTGCAACCCCTGCCCGCAGCAAATGCAGGCCACGGGGCAGATAAATTTCCTGCTGTGGCAATAGATAAAAGCCCTGACGCCCTTCAAGGAATGCGCCGTGCACTAAACTTGGAAAAAGCTGGTTAAAAAAAGCTTGCGCATCTTTGGGCAGCTTTTCCCCTTTTAGCAAAAATTTTTGCGCCAAAGGCACACTTTCCTGCTGACCACGCTTTCGCATTTTTGCCATAAAATGGCCTTCGCCGCCATGCACCGGGTAGATGCGCCGCAGTTTTTCGGTTTCTACCTTTCCTTCCACACAACAGCTTTCATGCCCAGTGGTACCAAACAAAACGCCTGTATCCAGCAATTCAAATTCCGGGTGACGGTCCAAAAACCAACCAACCGTTCCCTCGTCTTCTTCTGGCGAAAAGGTACAGGTGGAAAAAACCAGCACCCCACCCGGACGCAAAGCAGCTGCTATGGTATCCAGCAGCTGGCGTGCTGTGGCAGCACAGCTTTCTACCAGCCTTTGGCTGTACTGGGCCACAGCCGCCTGTTCTTTGCGGAACATTCCCTCTCCGCTGCAGGGTGCATCCACCAAAATTTTGTCAAAATACTCACAAAATCCGTCCGCAATCGCTTTGGCGGTATCGTTCAGCACCACTGCATTGGTTACACCCATCCGCTCCAAGTTGGAACATAAAACATGAGCCCGGTCCGGCATAACCTCGTTTGCATATAAAACTCCGCTGCCCGCCAGTGCGGCCGCAAGCTGCGCACTTTTGCCTCCAGGCGCTGCACACAGGTCCAGTACCTTATCCCCCGGCTGTACCCCCAGCAAATTTGCCGGGGCACTAGCAGATGGTTCCTGCACATAGTAGACCCCTGCATGGTGATATGGGTGGTGCCCCAGCTTGACATTCGGTTCTTTCAAGCGAAAATTCGCAGGGCAAAAGCCGGAAGGCTCCACTGCAAACGGAGCGATAGCTGCAAAATGTTCAGGGGTACAGCGCAATGTATTAACTGTTAAACCACGGTACAGCGGAAGGTTTTGAGAAAAAAAGGCCTGGTAGCCGCCCGGCAAAAGCCGGTCACAGCGTTCCCTAAAAGACTCGGGCACTGGCAAATAAATTCCTCCCTTACAGATATTGGACATCCGGCAAAATCTCGGGCGGCCGATAAACAACAGTGGGGCTGCATTGCAATATACGGAATACGCAAGCCCATTTGGGCGAATAAACCTAAAGCAACTTTGGACAGCTTTTTAAGCATCATATTGGGTACAGGCAGCCCGCGCAGTTTATTCAGCGGCAGCAAAAAGCTTGGCCGCCCCGCCCCTTAGAGGACAAAATTCTTAAAAAATACCGGCAAATCTTTTTTGCATAAATACAGACCGGCCGGCAGATACTATCAGCGCACGGACCCGCCGGGAAACGGGAATGGTCAGCCGGAATACCGGCGGGCAGATACACTTTTCCTGAAGGGCCGCGCGGCAACGCGCATAGAATGCGCCATTCAAGGAAAGGAGGTCGTCCAAATGGAAAACAAAAACACTTCGAACCGCGCTTCGTCCAACAAGACTGGCGCCGGCAATGTGAGCAACCGCACCACCAGCAAGGCTACCAGCTGCAACAGCAAAACTTCCAACAGCAAAACTTCCAACAGCAAAACCACTGGCAGCCATAACACCAAAACCTCTTCTGCTTCCAACGCTAAGAGTGCTTCCAACAGCAAGTATTCCAAGTAAAAAGGTCCCTATATGCTAAAACCGCTTTGCGCAGACGATGACTCTGGCAAAGCGAAAAAGCAGCTGCGCTGCCCTGGCCTTACCAATGCAAGGCTTACAGGGCAGCGCGGCTGTTTTTTAAGGTGTTTTCGGCTCAAAGTTCATCTGTGCCTGCCAAATTGCATCAAAAAGCTCCTGGATACGCTGGTTGCGCCCTTCCAAATACAGGTAGCCAAACAACGCTTCCAGCCCAGTGGAAGCCCGGTATTCTTCTGGCGTGGCATGTTTGGCCACAGTGGCCTTGCTGGCATTGTGACCACGGCGCACCACATTCTGTTCTTCCTGCGTCAGCATGGCCTCAATAGCCGCCAGGGCATTGAACTGCCCCTTTGCTGAAACAAATTGAACGGCCAAACTGTGCAGGCGGTTTGGGGTTAAACGGGTGGTTTCCACCGCGCGCGCCCGCACCAGCAGTTCATATACGCCATCCCCCACAAAAGCCAGCGCCAGAGGGCTGCGTTCCCGGATATCAATCTCGTTTCGGCTTTCAAACAGCACAGGCATTCCTCTTTTCAGAACAAATAATCAAATTCGTATTCACCGATCCGCACAGTATCTTCCTCCTGTACGCCCAGCTCCACCAGTTTATCCAGCACACCGGAATCCGCCAGCTGTGTCTGGAAATACTGCAGGCTTTCGTAGTCTTCCACATTGCTGCCTGCCAGAATACGCTCCAGCCATTCGGCCTGTACGGTGAAACTGCCATCCGCTTCTTTGGTAACGGTAAACTGCCGGCCAGGCTGCTGCTGCGGTTTTACATAGTCCGGTGTAAAGGTAGCCGGCGGAGGCAGCTGTTCCAACCGCTTCCAAACCATTTGGGGCAATTTTTCCAGTCCTTGGCCAGTGGCCGCAGAAATTTCACACAGTTCCAGCCCTTTTTCTTTTACATAATGCGCGAACCGTTCCTTTTGTTCCGGTGTTGCAATGTCGCATTTATTGGCCAACACAATTTGAGGGCGCTGTGCCAGCTGGGGCGAAAACCGTTCCAGCTCGCTGTTGATTTTTTCAAAATCCTCAATGGGGTCTCGCCCTTCGCAGCCAGAAACATCCACCACATGCAAAAGCAGGCGGCAGCGTTCCACATGACGCAAAAAGTCGTGTCCCAAGCCAACACCTTCAGCCGCGCCTTCAATCAGGCCCGGAATATCCGCCGCTACAAAGCTGGCCTCTTCGCCAACCCGCACAACGCCCAATACCGGTGCCAAGGTGGTAAAATGGTAGTTTGCAATTTTGGGCCGCGCCGCCGAAATACGCGAAATTGTGGTAGATTTGCCCACATTGGGAAATCCAATCAGCCCCACATCGGCAATCAACTTCAGTTCCAGCTGAATATAAAAGTCTTCACCCGGATAACCCGGCTTGGCAAAACGCGGAATCTGGCGGGTGGAAGACTTAAAATGGCTGTTGCCCAGCCCGCCCTTTCCGCCTTTAGCAATCACCACCGGCTCGTCTGTGGACAGATCCGCCATCAATGCGCCGGTATCGCCATCCTTTACCAGCGTACCGCGGGGCACCCTTATCACAAGGTCTTTGCCGGACCGACCATAGCTATTACAGGCACGGCCATTTTCGCCGTTTTCTGCCTGGTATTTGCGCTTGTATTTAAAATCCAAAAGGGTGGTCAGGTTGGGGTCGGCTACAAAAATTACATCTCCACCCCGTCCGCCATCTCCTCCATCCGGACCGCCTGCCGCCACATACTTTTCCCGGCGAAACGAAACTGCTCCGTCTCCACCGCGCCCTGCGGTGACCCGGATATTGGCCTGATCAATAAACATGATGAAGAACCTCCGTATCTGGTGGGTATCCCGGTGAATCCGGGCAAACAAAAGCCCGAACCGGTCCGGTTCGGGCGATTTTGCTCTTACTGCTTCACGCTGACCTTCTTGCGGTCACGGCCGACGCGCTCAAAACGAACCACGCCTTCGGTGAGGGCAAACAGGGTATCATCGCTACCTCTGCCCACATTCTCACCCGGATGGATATGAGTGCCGCGCTGACGAACGATAATGCCGCCTGCCAGAATGTGCTGGCCATCGGCGCGCTTAACGCCCAGACGCTTGGATTCGGAATCACGGCCGTTTTTGGTAGAGCCTACGCCTTTTTTATGTGCCATACTGTTTACACCTCCTATTAACCAACAATCTCAGTGATGGTGACTTTGGTATAGGGCTGGCGATGACCCATTTTGCGCATGCTGCCCTTCTTGGGACGATAGCGCAGGATGTTCAGCTTTTTGCCCTTGCCCTGCTTTTCCACATTGCCTTTTACAACGGCGCCTTCCACGGTGGGAGCACCAAACTTAACAGTGCCTTCTTCGCCCACGACCAAAACCTGGTCAAATTCCACGGCGCTGCCAGCCTCGGCAGCCAGTTTCTCGACGAAGATTACATCGCCTTTTTCCACACGGTACTGCTTACCGCCGGTAACGATTACTGCGTACATACTATAACCTCTTTTTATAAGTCTCGCTGCTGCGGGTGGCCAAAAGCACTTACTAAACCCTACACATGCGGCTCTAATATGTTACCATAACAAAAACCAGCTTGTCAAGCACTTTTTTCCGGCTTAAACTCCTGTTTTCAAGCCATTCCATTCAGCTTTTTGCATGCTTTCACCGTGTTCACCATCAGCATGGCGCGGGTCATTAACCCCACCCCGCCCGGAACAGGAGTAATTTTGCCCGCAACATCGCTAAGGGCGCTTTCGTCCACATCTCCATGCAGCTTGCCGTCCGCCCCGCGGTTAATTCCCACATCAATTACCACCGCACCGGGCTTTACCATGTCCTTACCCACAAATCGGTCCTTCCCAATGGCGGCCACTAAAATATCCGCTTCGCGGCATACTGCTGCTAGGTCCTGCGTTTTAGAATGGCAAACCGTTACGGTGGCGTTTTCCCGCAAAAGCAAAAGTGCCATTGGTTTGCCCACAATGTTGCTGCGGCCAATTACAACGGCCTTTTTCCCCTTCATCTCCACCCCGGCAGCCCGAATCAGCTCAATACAGCCAGCGGGTGTACAGGGCAAAAAGCAATCTTCTCCCACAAACATTCTGCCCACATTCACCGGGGTAAAACCATCCACATCCTTTTTAGGGTCGATGGCCTCAATGACCGCTTTTTCGTCGATATGGCCCGGCAGCGGCAGCTGAACCAGAATGCCATGAACCGACTGATCACGGTTAAGCGTGTCAATCTGCTCCAACAGCTGCTGCTGAGTGGTCTCAGCTGGCAATTGAATGACATCGCTTTCAATGTTACATTCGGCGCAGTCCTTTGCCTTACCGCCCACATACACTTTGCTGGCCGGGTCTTCCCCAACCAGAATAACTGCAAGCTTCGGCACAATTTTTTGCTGGCGCAGTACAGCCACCTGGTCCGCTGCCTGCCGTTTTACCTGAGCTGCCAATGCCTTTCCGTCAATTCGTTCCATCTTTGTTACCGCCTTTCCAAACTCCCCATAATGATAAACAAACCAGCTGCAGCCAAATTTTTCGCCGTTATTCGTTATTTTTCAGGCTGCTCTTTTTCCTGTAACTGCTCCGTCGGCGGTTCTTTGGATGCCTGCTCTTTCTGGGATGCTTCTTCGCTTTTTTGTTCTTCCTTTAAATTCTGCGGTAAGCTTTGCTGCCGGGCAAGCTCTTCTTTTTGCAGCCGGGCAACCCTATCCACTGCCAGCTCAACCGGTTTACGCTTAAAGCGCTTCCGTAGCTGAGCCAATGTTATAGCGGCTGCCACCATGGAGACAATAGCCAAAAGCTGGCTCATCCGAAGAGGAGTATTGCCAATGTACAGGCTATCGGTGCGCAGCCCCTCTATTACCGCACGGCCCGCACCATACCAAATGGCATACATCAAAGCAAGTTCGCCGTCAAACTGGCGGCGATTTTTAAATTTATACAGTACAAAAAATCCAATTAGGCACCAGATGGATTCGTACAAAAATGTGGGATGAACCGGCATATTGGGGTCCACTGTAACCCCCTGCTCGGCCAAGCTCTGCTGAACGGAAGTAAGGTAGCGGGTCGTTGACTCACTGATCATTCCCCAGGGCATGCTGGTATTGGTTCCAAATGCCTCTTGGTTGAAAAAATTGCCCCAGCGGCCAATGGCCTGACCAATTAAAAATCCCATGCTGGTTAAATCAAACATGGCAAACATTGGCACTTTGCGCCACCGACAGGCTAACCCGCCAAACACAAAAGCCCCTATTACCCCGCCGTATATGGCAAGGCCCCCGTCTCGCAGGTTTATCATCTGGGCAATGCTTTCATACTCAAACGGAGCAAATGCTACATAGTAGGCGCGTGCACAGACAATTGCAGCAACCACGCCGATAAAAATCACATCCACCATCCTGTCAGGGTCAATTCCAAAATCCTTGGCCTGACGCATAGCAAAAGCCATGGCAAGCAAAAGCCCCATAGCAATCAGCAGCCCATACCAGTAAAAATTAAAATCTCCAATGGAAAAAGCTACCCGGTTTAATTCAAATTCCAGCCCCAAAGCAGGAAAACGCACAAGATTTGTCATATTTTCTTCCTTTCATTGCTGCACCCCGCTGGGACGAATAATAACGGTTGCGCTGTATTGCGGGCGGAACATTTCGCACAGCGCCTGCTGCACCTTGTCCCTTGTTAGGCTGGAAAGAATCTGCATACGGTCAAACAGACCTTCGCCTCTCATTGCGCAGCTTACCAGATCGGTAGCCACACCTTCTACGCTCTCAAAATCCCCCACTGCTTCCCCATACATCAGGTTTCGGCACAATTCAAAATCCTCCTGGCGGATCCCTTCCCGCTTGAGCCGGTCAATCTCTTCCAAAAGGGCTTTTTGAACCGCCTTGGGGTCTTTGCTCTCGCCTGTAAATAAAATGGCACACCAATCTGCTCCCGAGCAGGTTTCCCCGGAAAAATCCCCGTCGATCAAGCCTTCATCGTACAAACGGCGGAAAAGTGGGGTAATATCGCCGCAGATTAGCTCACACAGCATGTCACAGATGATCTCCCCCTCCAGCCGGCAATCGGCGGGAAACGGTTTTTCCTTAAAGGCTATCCCCACCGCCGGCTGGGCCAAGGCCATAGTAAAGGTGTCGAAGCTTTTTACAATGGAATCCGGCTCGGGCAGACGCAATTTTTCTGCAGGTGCAGCGGCAGGCCGCAGCCCTTGACGGCGACAGGCATTTTCCAGCTGCTCCAGCGTAACATTGCCGGCAGCTGCCAGCACCATGTTGCCCGGCGCATAAAATGCATCTGTACAGGCGTACAGCATTTCGGGGGTAATTTGCCGAATGCTTTCCACCGTACCGGCAATGTCCTCTTTCACCGGACAATTGTGGTACAGGCACCGAAGCAATGCAAACATCATCCTCCAATCGGGAGAATCGTCATACATTTTAATCTCCTGGCCGATGATGCCCTGTTCTTTTTCCACCGTGCCTGCCGTAAAATAAGGCCGTGAAACAAAGGACAACAAAATATCCAGCGATTGGTCTACCTGTTGGGTAGCGCTGAATACATAACAGGTGCGTTCGAATCCGGTAAACGCATTCGCCTGCGCACCCGTTTGTGCATACAGCGTAAAGGCGTCGCCTTCTTCGTTTTCAAACATTTTGTGTTCTAAAAAATGGGCCACACCCGCCGGCAAGTTCACCGTTTTGCCGTTTTGGGAGAAGGCCCTGTCTACCGAGCCAAAATTGGTAGCATAAACCGCATGCATCCCCCGATACCCAGGCATAGGGGCCGCCAAAAGGGTCAGGCCATTTTCCAGCGTTTTGGTCTGGTAACCAAATCCGGCCCGTTCACTATAAACATTTATAGGCTCATTCATCTGCCACACCTCCCTTTTTTAACAAATAAACAACCGACAGATGCAGCATGGAAAAAACCTGGCGCACCCTTTGGGCGGTAACCGGCGCAATGCGGCAAGCCACCTGTTCCGGTGTTTGGATGCTGCCGCGGAGAATACCGCCCAAATACCAGTTTTCGATTCCGTAAAGACTGTCTTCCACACCGGCCAAAGCACCTTCCAGTGCCCGCTTTGCATCTTCCAGTTCTTTTTCCGTCACAAGCTCGGTTTGCAGGCGGTAAAGCTCATCCAAAATTGCTTTCTGTGCCTTTCGGGCGTTTGCGTGCTCAATGC
This sequence comes from Pygmaiobacter massiliensis, assembly GCA_022778585.1. Lineage (GTDB taxonomy): Bacteria > Bacillota > Clostridia > Oscillospirales > Ruminococcaceae > Pygmaiobacter > Pygmaiobacter massiliensis_A. The sequence continues at coordinate 166,977 of JALFTI010000010.1, forward strand.
CGCTATCCACCGAAAGCATACCATTTATAGCGGAAAAACCGGCTGCACAGTAATAACACAGGCTTTGTTTTTCCCGTACATTCATGAAAAGGCGCGAAGTGGGCAGGCTGCCATAAATAGCTGATGCCACCCGCATAGCGGCATACTCCTCTTCATCCAAAAGACGGCCGGTGGTAAAAAGCAGACATAGCTTTCCTTGCACCGTATCCATCTCTTCGCTGGCCTGCACCGGTTTTTCCAGCACATTCATTGCCTGAAAAGCAGGTAACGGCTGACAGCTGCGTTGTACCGCATCCAGCTGGCTTTGCAGCTGACATGCCACTGCCTGTTCATCCGCCCCAATAACCATCAGCTCAATCTGCGCGGTACGCACCATGCGATCATAAAAATCGGTCAGCATTTTGGGAGTAACAGCATCCAATTCCTCCAGGTAGCCATTCTTCTCCACACCAGCAGGGCTGTCTCCAAAAAAGCGCCGGCGTGCCTGGCGCAAACAGTAAAGCCGCTTTTCATTGATCTCATTTTCCAAAATCTGGCGCAGCTTTTCCTTTTCAATCCGGACAGCATCCTCTTCAAAAGCGCCGTTCACCAAAAAGGGAGAAAACGCCACTTCAAACAATACCCGGGCATATTCAGCCGAAAGGCTTTCGCCGGCAAGCGCAAACCGATCCTTAATGCCACTTATGCTGATGCTCACATCCCGCCAGGTTCCCTGTACGGTGCTTTCCGCCGAAAGACTGGCCCCATAGAGGCCGGCCAGTTTTTTGGAAAACTCGGTCATATCCGGCCAAGCCGCGCAGCTGCGCTCCAATACCAGAGGCAGCAAGGCCGCACAGGTAGCATCTTCGCGCCGGGACGGCATGAGAAAATGAATGGCAATCCGGCAGGTTTTAAATTTATCCGCCAAAATGGCAGAGAGAAATACACCCTCTGTAAGCTTTTTTCGCTGCATACAGGCACCTCAATTATCTTGAAAATTGCAATCTTCTGCCCAGAGCCCGAAAAGCATAGCCAGGCAGTATCAGCATTATTTAGTTAGTATACCACAAACCATCGCGGTTGCAAAGCTGAAAGGTGTGGGTTATAATGTGCACCGTCCACAATGGCTTTTTTAATCTTGCAAGGGAAGTGATTGGATTGGAAAGCACAGCCAACAACAAACAGCTTTTTGAGGATACACCGGTATGGAGCGCTATCCGCATTATGGCTATTCCCACCATTATCAGCCAATTAATCGTGCTGATCTACAACATGGCGGACACCTTCTATCTGGGCCGAACCAATAATCCTTATATGGTAGCGGGTGTTTCGCTTATCCTGCCTATTTTTAACATCTCTCTTTCGCTGGCCGGCCTTGCCGGCGTAGGCGGCGGCACCTTAATTTCGCGGCTGATGGGACAGGCACGGTATGATGAAGCGAGCAAGGTCAGTATGTTCAGCATTTATCTTTCTATTGCTGTGGCCGCGCTTTTTGCAGTCGGTACAGGGCTGTTTCTGGAACCGATTCTTAAACTTTTAGGTGCCGGCGAGCAGACCTTCACTTTTGCTTGGCAATATACCGTCTGCGTAATTGTTGCAGGCGGCGTTCCCACCGTTTTGTCCAATGTATTGGCAAACCTTCTGCGTAGTGTGGGGTATTCCAAAAAAGCAGGTTTTGGCATTACCATGGGCAGCGTATTAAACATGGTATTGGACCCTCTTTTTATGTTTGTACTGTTGCCCAAAGGGTTCGAAGTTCTGGGCGTAGGGCTTGCCACTTGCCTTTCCAACTGTGTAGCCTGCCTTTATTTTCTGTTCCAGGTATTTAAAACCCGCAAATCCGGTATTATTACCTGCAACCCAAAAGTCGGCCTTCCTGAAGCAGCCAGTATTCGTTCCATTTTCGGTGTCGGCATTCCTTCCTCGGTTTCCACGCTGCTTTTTGACCTGGACTATGTTGTGCTTGACAAGTTGATGGTTTCCTACGGGGATATTGCGCTGGCTGCTGTAGGCATTGTTTTGAAGATTGAGCGCCTTCCGCTGAATGTGGGGGTGGGCATCTGTCAGGGCATGGTTCCTCTGGTCGCCTACAATTATTCGGCGCGCAATTATAAACGCATGCACTCCATTACCCGCTGCTCACGCGGGCTTGGGCTTACCATTGCGGCCATCAGCATCTGCCTGTATGAACTGTCTGCCATCTACCTGCTGCGCTTTTTTATTACCGATGCTGCCACTGTAGCGTTGGGGGTCGACTTTTTGAGGGTTCGCGTGTTAGCCACACCGCTCATGTTCCTCAGTTTCTTTACCGTCTATCTGTTCAACGCCTTCGGCGCAGGCAGTTACGCGCTTTTTCTGGGCACGGTGCGGTGGCTTGGCTTTAATATCCCCATGCTTTTTTTGCTAAATGCAGTGTTTGGCATGTACGGTCTGGTATGGGCTCAGGTCAGTGCAGACATTATTACCGTTTCCCTCTCCTTCTACATGCTGCATCGCTATTTAAAGCAGTTTGGGCTTAAAGTTTAAACTGTGATCATAAACCCAATTGCCGCATAACCTTTCGAAATCTTTCGGAAAACGCCTGTTTTTAATACATTTTTACTATTCAATATCCATAACACAAAAATGGTAATAAAAAAGCTGTGCGCCTGCAAACTTACAGGCGCACAGCTTTTTTATTTGGTTTTTTATCCAACTTTCACTTGCGGCGGATTACTTCCTGATCGGTCACTACCAAATTTACTGGCACATCCCAGGCATCTGCCGGCAGCCGGTCCAGCACCCGGTCCGACCGGCACAGCAGCGCCATGGCAAATTGGGCATCCTCCAGATAGCGGTCATAAAATCCTCCGCCATGGCCCAGTCTGAATCCCCGGCGGTCGCAGGCAAGGCACGGGATCACCGCAAAGTCAATCTCCTCCGGCCGTACTAATGGTGCTTTGCCAGAAGGTTCGGGAATACCAAAACTTCCAACTCCAGTCAATTCCTCCAAGGAATGGATCTGTCGGGCCTCCATCAGGTTGCGCCCCACACATAACGGCACAGCCACCCTTTTCCCCTCATCCAACGCATGCTGCAAAATCAAGCGGGTATCAAACTCGGCACCACTTCCCACAAAACAAAAAATGGTATTGGCTGCCTGGTATTCCGGCAGCTGCAAAACGGCACTGCAGGCCGCTTGTGACTGCTGCTCGGTAGGGGGTGCTTCACCGCGCAGTTTTCGGCGCAGTTCGTCTTTTTGCTCTTTAAATCCCATATGCTACACTTACTTTCCCACAGCGTTTTATAAAAACCTTATTATGCCCCGGTCAAAAACCATCATTCCACGGTAACGCTTTTTGCCAGGTTGCGGGGTTTATCCACATCGCAACCGCGCAGCACAGCCATGTAATAAGCAAACAGTTGCAGCGGCACTGCAGTCAGCATGGGCATAAAAATTTCTTCGTAAACCGGCAAAGAGACAATATAGTCTGCCACATCGGCCGGCACACTAACACCTTTTTTGCAGAACAAAATAACCTTGGCCCCGCGGCTTTTTACTTCTTTCACATTGCTGATTGTTTTTTCAAACACATCATCCTGTGTAGCCAGCGCAATAACAGGCGTACCCTCCACAATCAAACTGATAGTACCATGTTTGAGCTCACCTGCGGCGTACGCCTCACTGTGCACATAGCTAATCTCTTTCAGCTTCAAAGAACCTTCCAGGCTAAGGGCATAGTCAAACCCGCGTCCCAAATAGAACAGGTCATCGCAGTTCATAAACTGGGAAGCCAGATATTTAATCTGTTCGGAATCTTCCAGCACCTCACCAATCAGCTCCGGCAGGCGCAAAAGCTCTTTCACATATGCCTGCACCTTTTCCTGGGAAAGAGTATTTCTGGCATATGCCATACGCAAAGCCAGCAAATACAACACTGCCAGCTGCACACTGTACGCCTTGGTACTGGCCACTGCAATCTCCGGGCCTGCATAGGTATAAATGACATCATCCGATTCCCGGGCAATGGAAGAACCCACTACATTTACAATGCCAAGCACCTTCGAACCTTTTGCGCGTGCCAATTTCAAAGCAGCCAAGGTATCCAGCGTTTCACCCGACTGGCTTATAATAACAGTCAGTTCATCTTCTCCAATAATGGGGTCGCGATAGCGGAACTCGGAAGCAATATCCACCTCTACTGGTACGCGGCAAAGGCGTTCAATAGCCGTTTTGCCCACCATTCCGGCGTGCATAGCCGTTCCGCAGGCTACGATATGAATCCGTTTCACCTTGCGCAGATAATCATCGGTCAGGGACTTTACATGCAAATCCGGCATGCCGTCCTCAATGCGGGGAGAAATGGTAGACAGCATGGCCTTGGGCTGCTCGTGAATCTCCTTAAGCATAAAATGAGCATACCCGCATTTTTCGGCTGCTTCCACATCCCAGTCTGCGGTCAGATGTTCTTTCTCGGTGGGGTTGCCAAATTCATCGTAAATGGTAATTTTGTCCTCAGTTACCTCAGCAATTTGCCCTTCTTCCAGAATAGAATACTCCCGTGTATACTTCAGCAAAGCCGGAATGTCCGACGCCAGGAAATTTTCACCCTGGCCATATCCCACAATCAGCGGACTCTCCTTGCGCACACCATAAATACGGTCTGGAAAATCTTTAAACATAATGGCAAGGCCATAACTGCCACGCACCTGAGACAGAGTTTTCAAAATGGTGCAAAGCGGGTCTCCATCATAATTAAAATCAAACAGCTTTACCAAAACTTCGGTGTCGGTCTCGCTTTGAAAGGTATAGCCGTTGGAAAGCAGCATTTCTTTCAGCTTCAGGTAGTTTTCAATAATACCATTATGCACCAAAGTAACATGCTCGCTGGTATGGGGGTGACTGTTCAGATCACTGGGTGCACCATGGGTTGCCCAGCGGGTATGACCAATGCCGCAAGTAGCCGAAAGCTCTGGTTTCGCCTCAAGCGCCGCAGCCAAAACCTTCAAACGACCGGTGGCTTTAATAACCTCAATCCCAGATTTTTCAAACAGCGCTACACCGGCCGAATCATACCCGCGATACTCCAACTTGGAAAGGCAATCAATCAAAACGCCAGCAGCCTTCCGCTGGCCTACATATCCTACGATACCACACATAGTTGGCATTCTCCTTTTTTGTTTTTAGGTTGGCGAAAAGGAAAATAACACCACAAAAATAATACTTCCAAATAAGCAAAAATTTCCCTTTTTGCCTGCAATAAACCTGTGGGGTTCTTACCAAAAAGCAAGTTAGTATTTCCAATTCGCTTGTAACATTTGTAATTGTCGGTAACAAACTGCTTATAAACATTTTTTCTTTTCCTGAACGCGTTTCTGTTTCGGCATTACTGCCGTGTTTTGTGCGCATCCTTATGGCCTTTGGAAAAGCGGTACAAAGCCCTGCCTTGTACCCGGGCCAGCGGAGCATCCGCCGAATCTTTCGATAACTCCACACCTCGTCACCCTGTCCACAGACAGGGCCCGGCGCTTTTTGATCTTTTTTCGCCGTTTTCCCTCCTTTACCTGGTGTGTTTGCCAAAAATACGGGGACGCAGCAGATGACAATAGACACGGCGCATATTCAAAAGCGCTGCGTCATACACCAAATAGGTAATGTTTCCAAGCAGCCACAAAACGAATCCGAACCATCGTCCCTCTGCCGCAAACTCCTCCGCCAGCACCGGCAGCGGGAACAAAAACAAAAATAATCCATACATTCCAGCCACGGCGCCGTTAAACAGCAAAACCTTCAAAAGCCATTTTAAGGCAGCAGGACGCAGCTTGTCAAGGGAGGGCTTACAGATTGGATACCACCCTAAAAAAAACAAAAACAGCAATCCTGCTTCCCTGTCCGGCACTGTAACTACTCCTATTGCCGCCACGGTGATAAATGCGGCCACAGCGTTCTGCGTGCCGCATTCCACTGTAAGCGGCAACAAAACCATTCCGGCCAGCGCCGGAGATAAAAAGGTGGAAAGCGGCAGCATTCCCCCAAAGAACAAAACCGCTGCGCTGAGTCCTGCAAACATTCCGCACAGTGCAATCTCCTTTGCCCCTTTTTTCACACAGCTGTCACCTTTCCATTCCTGTTTGTTCAACATTTGTACCTGTAATGTCATATTGCTTTACAGCATTGTTTTCTGGTCAAAACTCCTCTCAGCTTTTGCCTTTTGCCAAAATTATCACATCTGTATTTCTGTCATTCCATACCGTTACGGCATCTCACTTCAAAATATTTTGCAGCGCTTATTGGCTGTTTGCAAAAACCAACTTTTCAGATAGACTTTTCTTTTTAGCACAGAACTTTTTGTTTTATCTTACTATACATTATAATATTTCTTTCCATCAGCATCAAACAGACCATATTGCTGTATTGTAAACTTTCTATGAAATTCTCTTCTCCGTTTGGCATAAATCACAGATAAGCTTAAAACCTTTACATTATTCTTTCATCTTCTTAAGCGGTTTTATTTTTGTTCCATTTGCGGATAATTTTCCACTGTATCAAATATGTATCCTTTTTGCTGCAGCATTTCAATAATTCCCGGCAAAGCTTCCACGGTGTTTTTTGTAGCCGCTGTGTCGTGCATCAATACTATTAAATGGTCTTTGTCGGCGTCCTTCATAACATTTTTCTGCAGTTCTGATGCAGTTGGGTGCCCTCCTGCAGCATCGCCTGCGCAGTCATTCCAATCAAAATACCGATACCCTTTTTCCGTTGCCTGCTGCTTTAAAATTTCCATAATATCCGATCCGCCATACTTTCGGGAAACCGTATTGGTACTGCCACCGGGAAAGCGAATACAAACGGGCTTTTGAGCAACATAGGGGGAAATTTTTTCCCATAATTGGTCTAAATCTTCCCAAAAAGCATCTGGGTCTGCATAAATTTTTTTATACTGGTGGCTACAGGAATGTAGGCCAATCTGATGGCCTTCCTCCACAGTACGGGCCAAAATAGGCAAATATTTTTCGTTATTATCAGCACCACACACAAAAAAAGTTGCTTTAACCTGGTATTGGGCCAAAATATCTAATACTTCTTCTGTTGTCTTGCTGGGACCGTCATCAAAGGTCAGGTAAGCTACTTTTTGTCCCTGTTCAGCTAAAGGTTCCGCTTCAAAAAGCGGAAGCGCCTGCTCCAACATGCGGTTTGTACAGATATTTTTCTGTTCAATAGCCATGTCCCAAAGCCCTACCAACAGCATAACCACAGCCGCCATGCCTACTGCCAGCAGCCTGCGCAACATTCTTTTTGTCATTTTTCTCCCCCACCTCTTGGTATTTGCATTCACCCAATAAAACCGGTATACTAAATCATATGTTCAGCCCCTGGGTTTATGAAAGGAATAAATTTTATGGAAGAATGGATTTTCTATCTAATCTGTGCAGTTAGCTTGGTCGGCGCGCTGCTTTCCCTTATGTGTTTCATACGCAGCCCACGGTCGGTATGCTCCCGACAGGACCTGGAACTGCTTCGCAGCCAATTTTCTGACGAATCGCGTGCGACCCGCACCGAACTGGCCAGCCTTCTGAATGATACACTAAAAAGCTCCAGTAACAGCCAGATCAATGCCCAAACTTCTGCTCTGCGCCAGATTGCCGAAATGCAAGATCGGCGTTTAGCCGACCTGGAAAGCCGCTTAAAAAGCCTGACCGTGCAAACTGAACAGCAGCTTGGGGGAATTCGCCAGTCCCTAGAACGCCAAATGGGCAATATGCAGCAGGAAAACAACCGGCGGTTAGATCAAATGCGGCAAACCGTTGACGAAAAACTGCAGAAAACTTTGGATGAAAAACTTGCCCGCAGTTTTGGCTTGGTCAACGAGCGGCTGGAGCAGGTTTACAAAGGCCTGGGTGAAATGCAAACGCTGGCTTCGGGGGTTGGCGATCTCAAAAAAGTGCTTTCCAATGTGAAAACAAGAGGCATTCTGGGTGAAATTCAACTGGGTGCTATCCTTTCCGAAATTCTGGCACCAGAACAGTATGCAGAAAATGTTGCCACCAAAAAAGGCTCTTTGGACCGGGTGGAGTATGCCGTGCGTATGCCCGCCGGAAAAGAAGGCAGTGTGTGGCTTCCCATTGACGCAAAATTCCCTGCCGATACATACAACACATTGCTGGACGCCTACGACACCGGAGACTCTGCTGCCATTGAAGCAGCAGGAAAAGCGCTGGAAAGCCGCATTCGCAGCGAAGCCAAAGATATTCACGACAAATATATTCATGTTCCGGAAACCACCGAGTTTGGCATTTTGTTTTTGCCTGTGGAAGGCTTGTACGCCGAAGTGGTCCGCCGTGGCATGGTGGAACGGTTGCAGAATGAATTTCGGGTGAATATTGCAGGCCCTACTACCATGGCGGCCTTGCTAAACAGTTTGCAGATGGGCTTCAAGACCTTGGCAATCCAGAAGCGTTCCAGCGAGGTGTGGGAGATTTTAGGCGGCGTAAAGCAGGAGTTTGAAAATTTTGCAGAGATTCTCACCCGTACTCAGAACCGTTTAAGCCAGGCTTCTGATGAGCTGGAAAAACTGGTGGGAGTACGCACCCGGCAAATTCAGCGAAAGTTGAAAAGTGTTACGGCTCTTCCCGCCGATTTCATGATTTCGCTGCCGCAGCAGCAGACTGCTGAACTGGATCAGATAGGAGATGCAGATGATCTTGGCTAATAAAGCCAATAAAACTTACCAGTTTGCCTTGACTTTTTAAAGGTGAATGTGGTAGAATATTTCTCGCGGTCAGAACACCGGCCGCAACCTGCGGAAGTGCTGGAATCGGCAGACAGGCACGTTTGAGGTGCGTGTGTCCATGACGTGTGGGTTCAAGTCCCATCTTCCGCACCAAAAAGCGCCAAACCAAACTGGTTTGGCGCTTTTTTATTTTTATGCGGTAATGCTAGGAGACGCTGCCGGTATGTTTCCATTGCAGTTTATTGCCGCTATAAAAAAGTTTTTATCCTTTTTGCCATAACCTCCACTTTTCTGTGCTGCCTGCCGGCTGGTGCAGCGTTCTATCATTTTTGTTCAAAAAGCTGCGTTCTTTTGCCGTATAGCCAGAAGACCGTGTCCACCCGCTTAGTCCCGCAACTTCTGTCGACTGTTTTTCTTCTGCACCATAATCCGTTGAAAAGACTTTTTCAGGCTCATACGCTGTTTGCTGTGTGGAATCCTCTGTTTGGTATGTTTCCTGTTCGTTTTGCAGTGCTTCTTCTCTCTGGTCAAGCATAGCAACTGCTAATGGCTGAGACATATTATCCCAAACAGTACCTTCCTTTTTCTCTTGTTCCTCTTTCTCAAAATCTGATTGCTGCTCAAAAACCACTTCTGGCTGCTGTTCTTCCTGGAAAAGCTGCTGCTGGGCAGATGAGTTTTTTTCATACCAAACAGCAGATAGCTCTCCATGGTCATCATCCAGGTATTCATACTGGGCAGAAGGTTCCAGCGCTGCCTCCGGCGCAACATTTCCTGGAAATGTTGCGGGTATAGTCGGTCTTCCGGCCAATCTGTCTGACACATCGGCCTCTGGCAATGTTTCCGGGCATTCTTCCGGCTGGAGTTCGCTTTCCGGTTCGCACTCAATTTCTTGCTGGGTTGCATATTCCTGCTCGGGACCTAATTCCTCGCTTAAATCCTCTGTTTGTACCGCTTCATTTTCCAAATAGCGCTGTTCGTCCTCTTTTGTATACCATACAGCCGCAACCTCGCCATATCCATCATCCAAATATTCATACAGCGAGGATGGCTCCAGCGGCGCTTCTGGTGCAAGGCTCCCTGGAAAGGTTGCTGGTGTGGTAGGTCTGCCGGTCAATCGGTCGAAGGCTGGTTCTGTATACTCTTTCATCATTTTGGCTCCTTTCTCTCTGCAAAACAAAATATGTCTATTCTGCCGGTTGCGCGAAAGTATTAAGCTTTTCCTTGCCCCAAGTTTTACACATACATTTGGAGCCGGACAGCTTCCCTTTCATTCTATGCGCAAAATTCAAGGCGCACCACCTGCACCTATCAGCCTTTTTCTGCATACAGTAAGGCAAAGCACCGGCCCCTATTGGGCCGGTAAAATTGGAGGAGGGACCTGTTTATGCAAAACCAATCCTGCTCTGCTTCGCATTGTATGCTTGCAGAGATTTTAACCGGACTTGTGACCGGAGCCGCTGCCATCGCCTTTTACCTGGTATTCCCCAGCCAAACTGCCAGTTCTGCCGCTTGCCCGCTTTTCTGGCTTTCTGCCGTAGGCCTTGTGCTGTACCTAATTGCCCTGGCGAATGCTTTGCAAACAAACCGCCATAAGCTTATCTGCAGCTGCAGTATTCATCTGTTCCATGCTATATTGGGCACATTGCTCATGAGTCTTCTGGCACTGGCTGCACCAACTGATATCTCCTGGCTGAAGATTGTTCTTGCCGGACTGTTATTCGCTTTCGCAGGTGCCTTTCTGGCCGGGTTATGCCATACCGTACATTGCACGATCAAAGCGCTCTGTCCGCAAAATCCATGCCCGCCGAATAATTGCAATTTGGGCTCGTGCAATATGAATTCCCATATGTCAGGTCAATACCGCTAAAAGCACCTTACTATACAAATAAAAAGGCCCCGGTCCAAAACCGGGGCCTTTTTCAAAACAAGGTAAACTTCAAAATTATAAAGGACAGATTGCCTGCCATTATTCGTGCCGGATGGCTTCCAAAGCCGAAATTTTAACCGCACGATTGGCGGGCATTACTCCAGAGAGCAAACCAATCACGGTTGCAAAACCCAAACCTGCCAATGCCAGCCAGATGGGTATAACCGAGACCTTTGTGCCATACATGGGCAAAATATTTCCAAGCCCTGTTGACATTAAAACCGGCGCAAAATGATTCATTAAAAATGAAAGTGTGTAGCTGACCGCTATGCCAATTAAGCCGCCCAAAAAACCAATCATGCCTGCTTCAATTAAAAACATTTGGCGAATTTTGGGAAGCCGGCATCCCAACACCTTCATCACACCAATTTCGCGGGTACGCTCATAGATAGCCATTGTCATGGTATTGGCAATGGAAAGCGCTGCCACAAACAGCGAAATAGCGCCAAGGCCACCCAGGATCATTTGAATCGATTGGGATTGCTGCTGCATGCTTTCGCGCCAGGAGTTCATCGAGTCGGTGGAGAATCCCAACTCCTTAATAGCCTCCTCTACTGCCTGCACATTGTCAATATCATCTACTTTAACTACTACCTGGTCATAGCCGTTGTTGGTATCGGTCACCTTAATTTTATTTGCCTTAATATACTCATTCTCCAAGCGCTTGAGCACATTCAGGTCCATAATAACGCCGGCACTGGTGACATATCCTTTCTGATAGTCCTCCTTCATAACCCCGCAAACCTGAATGTTATATTCCAACTTTTTCAAAGAAGTATCCGTTTCATCCTGCACGCTGGTACGAAGCAGCATTTTATCCTTTTCCACATTTACAAAGGGATCTAACGGATTTCCATGCGAGTCAGTTTGACCCTGCCAGCGGCTGGCATTGCTGCCGGTTTTTTTGGTATCGGTAAAGCCGTAACCAGCATATTGTCCCATCAATACCTGAATGGTATCTTTTTTAGCAGTGCTTTTACCGGAATCTGGCAGGTATTCACCCGAAATCAACTCGTATTCCAGCGCTTTAATTGCTTCCGGATACATGCCCACCACATTGTATAGCTGCATGGCATATCGGTCATTTTTGCCGGAAAAAATTTGCCCGCTGAGATAGCGCGCCGTATAGATAGGGGTAGCGATGGTTACATGGTCCATAGCCTGCATTTGGGCCACGGCCTTATCATCCATCTTCACATCTGTGCCGCCCCAGTTATAGACCGTAATTTTGGTCAGGTCTCCGTAGCTTGCAATCATCTCGTCAAAGCCCACATTCATGGCAATGCCAAGCGAGACCATTACCACAATTGCGCAGGTTCCCACCATAACACCAATAACAGTAAGCGCGGTGCGTCCCTTACGCCGGCGCAGGTTCTCAAAGCACAGGCTGACAAGATCAGTTATCCGCATCTTCATCCTCCAGCTCTTGCTGTTCCTTCAGCGCTTTGCGCTTTTTTACAACCTTCACAGCTACCACAGCTGCCACTACCACAGCCAAACCAATCACAACCCAGCCCCATACCGGCATACCGGAAGATTCAGGCTCCACCATGGAAGGATCATCCGTGATAGGCATATCCATAATGGGTTCCTCGTACTGCATCATCTCCACCGAGTACTCTTTGGTCTGGGTGGTCTGCTTACCAGTGATGTCTTCATAGGTCAGTGTAATGGTACCGCTTACTGTACCAGGCTCATCGGCGCTGACAATAAAGTCCACGCTGCCCTCTGCACCTGGCTGCAAATTGCCCAAATACTGGGTTTGGCCCGGCTTGGAAAGATTGCCCGAAATCTCGGCAGAAAGGTTATACAAAATTCCCTTGCCTTTATTTACAAACCCCAGCGAGATGGTGTTTTCCTCACCGGTATACATCTCGGTGGGCACATCCAGAGACGAGAAAGAAAAACGATCCGGCTGAACTACCGAAACGGTGATAATTTGGCTGGAAGTAAGCTGCGATTCGCTGGTAGAGGTGTAATAGGTATAATTTACCGTAATATTGGCAACACCGGTTTCGGCACCGGGCTGTGCCATCAGGGTAAAGGTATCAGTAAAGCTTCCGCCCGCTGCTACCTGGCTGGTCATAACACTATTGCTGCCGCCGGCCAGTGTTAAAGTTTCCGGTAAGGTAAGGGTAGTCACCACATTGCTCACACCCAGGGTAGAGCTGGTATTATAGGAAGTCAGGTTTAAAGTAAAGGTATCGCCTGCATTCACACTGGCTGCCCCATAATTGGAATCCTTTACCATAATGGTGGGCTGGATGGAGCTGGTCGTCCCGCCAGCCCCGGCATTGCACTGGCTAATGTCCACTGAAACAGTTTTCATTTCCACACTCTGATCTATATAACTCAAATCAAAGCTTAAAGTATTGCTGCCGCCCTGGTATGTAATGTCGTTAAAAATAACCGAATAGCGCACACCGTCAGCGCTGTACACCGGGGTGCTGCAATAAATGTCTCCCAGGCTGGGGCTGGCAAACGAGGTGGTAGAGGTAATCTTCGCATTTACAATATTACCTGCGCTGTCGGTAGCACCGGGTTTATGGTTTTCATTAAAACGGTCGTCAAAAATACCCACCACAATCTGGCATTTTTCTCCCGGCTCAATCTTCTGCAGTTCCTGTCCGGCCGCCGTCTGTACTGTATAGGCAGTTTTAACCGGACCGGTACCACTAGGCGGGGGTGGGGTCTGTTCGCCGGAGCCGGATGCAGAACTGCTGGACGAGGAACTCTCCTCTGCCAAGGCTGCCGGGGCCATTAAGCTTGTCAGCATCAGCGCCGCCAAAAAGGCTGCGGCCAGTCTGCTCAGGGTGTTGCGCTTATTCATCGGTTTTGCTCTCCTTTTCCATTTCATCAGCCACGGGTACTTTTTGCCCGGGCGTTTCATTATTTTGCTCTGGTGCGGTCTGTTGTGTTGGGTTAGCCTCAAAAGGCTCTGGAGCTGCACCTGGGTCTTGCTCCTGCTGGGGCAGGTTGTTTTGCATCGGTTGTTCCGGTGCGGCAGCCGCCTGCTGTGCCAATTCACCTTGTGACTGCTTTTTAGGGTACTCGTCGCTCAAAATCTGCCCGTCTTTTAGGGTAATAATCCGGTCTGCATAGGCGGAAAGATCTCTTTCATGGGTAACCATTACAAAGGTGATGTGGTACTTGCGAACCATCTGTAAAATGGTATTCATAACCTCTACCGTTGTCTTGGAATCCAGGTTACCGGTAGGTTCGTCGGCAAAAATCACCTTTGGCTTGCCTACAAAGGCTCGCGCGATACCTACCCGCTGCTGCTGGCCGCCCGACATTTCGGTAGGCTTATGACGAATTCGCTTTCCTAGCCCCATCTGTTTGAGCTGTTCTTTGGCCAGTTTCTCTCTTTTGCGTTTACTGATTCCTTTGAACATTAAAGGCAGCGCCACATTCTCAACCGCTGTCATGGTGGGCAGCAGATTATAAGACTGAAACACAAACCCCAAATTGTTCTGCCTAAAAACCGCCAGCTGATTTTCATTCATATCGCTGATGGTCTGCCCATTTATTGTTACACTGCCCTTTGTGGGCTTTTCCAACCCGGCCAACTGATTAAGCAGGGTAGATTTGCCGCTGCCCGAAGCGCCCACAATACAGCAAAATTCTCCTTTCGGAATGTCCAAATCAATTCCGCCCAGTGCAGCGACCTTTTCTGTGCCGATGCGGTAAACCTTGCGCAGTCCCCGCACACGGATCATTGGTTCCAAACCTATCACCTTCTTTTCCGCAAAATTTTCGTTTCCAGTATACCATTCGCCTCTGTAATAAGCAATCTGAAAGATATGGGGCCGGAATATCTTGTGCTATCTGCCAAAAAACGCCGGATTTTCTGTCTGGTTTACACATGCCAATCCAGATAACTTCTGGCGATTTTGGTCCCCAAAAGCCTAGCATACAGTTTCCCTATCGATACTACGAGCGAGCCTTGCCTTTCTTTTCACACAATGGTAAACTAATTAGTATGAATTTCAAACAAATTATCATTATGGCCCTGGCCTTCCTTTTTCTGGCAGACAGTATCTGGCTTACTGTCCGGTCCAATTGGACTGTTGGGCTGTTTCTCATGTACCTGGTAACCGGCGGCCTTTTCTTTTTTTTGCGGTACGAAAAAGCAGTTTATAAATTTTGCTCGGCAGGCTTTGGCCGCCTGCTTAAATATGGCTTTTTTGCGGGGGTCTGTTTTTTTGCAGGGCTCTGTTTGTTGATGGCTTTTTCGGCCCGCAATACATCTACCGGTAAAGAAAAGGCCGTAGTGGTGTTGGGCGCTGGCCTGCACGGAGATGAAATTTCAGATACCCTGCGCCGCCGGCTGGACACAGCGCTGGATTACCATAAACAAAATCCCGATGCACTGATTGTTGTTTCAGGCGGTCAGGGGCCACAGGAATCAGTAACAGAAGCCTGGGCCATGGCCCAATACCTGCAAAAGCATGGAATTTCAGAAGATCAAATTCTTTTGGAAGACCGTTCCGATTCCACCGAAACCAATTTCCGTTACAGTGCCGATGTATTGCAGCAAGCGGGAGTTGATATTGAGCAGGATGCCATCTGCTTTATTACCAATAATTTTCACTGTTACCGTGCAGCGAGCTATGCCCGCCGCGAGGGGTACCAGAATATTACCTGCCGCTCCACCGGCACCGCATTAAGCGTTCTGCCTTCTTCTGCCATGCGGGAAGCTTTGGCTATCTGCGCCCTTTGGGCAAAAGGTCTTTTGACTGGCGCAGGCTGAGCTAAAAAGCTCTTTTTAGAAAATTTTACGATACTTTTTCTGGTTTCTCTCCTTTCGCCCTTGCAAAAAAGGGCATTTGGAGATAAACTGATAGTTAGGGCTGTTGCCCTCAAAAAATAAAACAAAATGGGAGGGAGAATTTTGGAACCTGTTGGACGAAGTACACAGCCGGGTGATCCTCACTTGTGCCGAAAAACAGCTTACCTTCAGCCGGGGACATTCTCCCTGTTCGTGCGGTAAGTTTTTTTTGCCGTGCCTATCTGATGCATCACCGCAGGCCTGTCATAAAACAGGCCTGCTTTTTTACTGTGTACCTGTTCTGCAATAAAACTGAACAGGAGGACTGATTTTTTTGGAAACAAGAAAGTTTGACGATCAGGTCCTTTTGGAACTGATCGACCGGCGCAATTTCAAACAGCTGCGCCAAGCGCTGGACGGAATGAATGAGGTGGATGTCGCCACCTTTATCGAACAGCTTCCCCGTGAAAAAATGGCGGTCGTTTTCCGCACTTTGCCCAAAACCATGGCAGCCGATGTGTTTTCCAACCTGGAACCGGAAAGCCAGCAGATCATCATCGATGCTATCACCGATCAGGAATTGTCCATTATTATTGACGATTTATTTGTGGACGACGCTGTGGATATGCTGGAAGAGCTGCCCGCCAATGTGGTTAAGCGCGTTCTAAAAAATGCCGCGCCTGATACCCGCCAGCTGATTAACCAGTTTTTGAAATACCCCGAAAATTCTGCTGGCAGCATTATGACTGCCGAGTTTACCGACCTTAGGGCCACCATGACGGTCAAGGAAGCTATTTCCCATATCCGCCGTACCGGGCAGGAACGGGAAACCATTTATACCTGTTATGTAATCGATTCAGCTCGTCATCTGGAAGGGGTAACCACTGTAAAAGATCTGCTTTTGGCCAAAGATGACGAACTGGTGGCAAACCTGATGGATACGGATGTAATTGCCGTGCACACCATGGATGACCAGGAAGAGGTCGTTCATATCCTGTCCAAATATGACTTTTTGGCCTTGCCGGTGGTGGACCACGAAAGTCGGCTGGTTGGCATTATTACCATTGACGATGCCATTGATGTTATGGAACAGGAAACCACCGAGGACTTTGAAAAGATGGGCGGTATGATTCCCTCTGAAAAGCCCTACCTGAAAACCGGTGTAGTGGAACTTGCCAAAAACCGAATTGTATGGCTGCTGGTTCTGATGATCTCGGGCCTGATTACCGGCGGTATTTTAGGCCGGTTTGAAGAAACGCTCGCCGCTATGCCTATTTTGGTAACCTTTGTCACCATGTTGACCGGCACCGGCGGCAATGCAGGCAGCCAATCCAGCACCCTGATTATCCGTGGCCTTGCAACCGGCGAAATTAAAACCAGCGATTTATTTGCTGTACTTTGGAAGGAACTGCGGGTTAGTACCGTAATTGGGCTTATTTTAGCCGCGGCCAACTACCTGCGGGTGGTTATTATGTACCCCGGGCAAAGTGCGGTCGCACTTGTGGTTGCGGTAACCATGTTCTTCGTTATTGTTATGGCCAAAACCATTGGCGGCATGCTGCCCATTGTAACCCAAGCATTGGGTGCCGACCCGGCACTGATGGCAGCTCCCCTTCTGACCACAGTTGTAGACGCTGCGGCACTGCTTGTTTATTTTGCCGTAGCCTTTGCACTTTTGCCTATATAACCTCTCTTATATACCGCACCGCAAAATTCAATTGGAAAGAGAGGCAATAAAATGGAACTGCTTGATTTTGAAAAGCTGAATGCATACTTGAACGCACGCCAGCTCAAAGCTTTGCGCACAGAGCTTTCCCAAATGAACGAGGTGGATGTTGCCGCCTTTATTGAACAGGCCCCCGATGACCAGCAGCTTTTAATCTTCCGCACCCTTCCCAAGGATATGGCGGCCGATGTTTTTTCTGAAGTGGGGCCCGAAATTCAGGAAATGATTATCCGCTCCATGACCGACCAGGAGCTTTCCACCATTGTGGAAGACCTGTTTGTGGACGATGCTGTGGATATGCTGGAAGAGATGCCGGCAAACATTGTCAAGCGGGTGTTGAAGAGTGCTACCCCAGACACCCGCCGGCTGATTAACCAGTTTTTAAAATACCCCGAAAACTCTGCCGGCAGCATTATGACGGCAGAGTTCACCAACCTGCGCCCGTTTATGACGGTGGCACAGGCTATCGATCACATTCGTGCTACCGGCGAGGACCGGGAATCTATTTACACCTGCTATGTTGTTACCGTTACCCGTGTTTTGCTGGGTGTTGTAACGGTAAAGGAACTGCTTTTGGCCGATGACAGCACCCTCGTAAATGACCTGATGGACCCGGATATCATTTCGGTAAATACGCTGGATGACCAGGAGGATGTAGGGCGGCTGTTCAGCAAATATGGACTGCTGGCTTTGCCGGTGGTGGATCACGAAAAACGCCTAGTGGGTATTATTACAGTAGACGACGCCATGGATGTTATGGAACAGGAGGCCACCGAAGACTTCGAGGTTATGGGTGCTATGCACCCTTCTGAACGGCCCTACCTGAAAACCGGCGTATTTACCATGGTAAAAAACCGCATCGTTTGGCTGTTTGTGCTTATGCTTTCCGGCATTGTAACCGGCGGCATTCTGGGCCGGTTTGAGCATGCTATTGCAGCGCTTCCCCTGCTTGTTACCTTTGTTACCATGATTACCGATACCGGTGGCAATGCAGGCAGCCAGTCCAGCACTATGATTATTCGCGGCATGGCAACGGGAGAAATAACCCTGAGGGATCTGCCGGCCGTGCTGTGGAAAGAATTTAGGGTCAGTTTGCTGGTTGGTGTAATTTTGGGCGGGGTAAATTTTATACGGCTGTATATCATGTACCCCGGCAACACGCTAATCGCCTTTACCGTAGCACTTACATTGCTTGCCACTGTTATGATGGCAAAGCTTTTAGGGGCCATGCTTCCCATGTTTGCCAAACTGATTAAACTGGACCCCGCCATTATGTCGGGACCGCTGGTGACCACCCTGGTAGACGCCGCTTCGCTAAGCATTTATTTTGCGGTGGCTACTACTTTGCTGCCAGTATAAGGCATCGCAGGCTTTTCGTATATAAAAAGTGCTTTATTTTAAAATAATTCCCCGGCCCATAAAATGGGCCGGGGAATTATTTTTTGAGGGAAAGTGCAAAAGCTTTCCCCAAAACTTATAAATTATAATTGCTTTATTTTTTCCAAAATTTTTGCCGAAAGCTCTGCGCGGCCAAACGGCGTAATCAGATAAAAGCCATCTACCAAATGGCTCATTTTTTCTGCCACTTCACAGGAAATACGAACCGCCAATTCTTCGCCCTCCTGCCGGCTTTTGCCGCAATACTGCTGGATAATGTGCGGTGAAACCCGAATTCCATTCACTTCACTGTCCATAAAACGAGCATTTTTTTCGCTGACCACCGGCATAATCCCGCCTAAAATTTTAGCTTTGGGCAGTTTTTCACGGGCCAACGCCAAGTTTTCAAGCGCCTGCTCAGTAAGAACCGGCTGGGTCAAAAAGCCCACCATTCCGTTTTCCAGCTTTTGTTTTGCAAGCGAAAGCTGAACCTGAAAATTTTGGGCATTTAAATTTAATGCTCCAAATACATGCAAGGGACCGCCCAGTTCCTCCTGAGCTAAACTATTTAAAAAGCAAGCCAGCTTGCGGGAATTAAACTGGTAAACGCTCTTCACCTCATCCCGCTCGGCAGTCGGCACCGGGTCGCCGGTCACCGCCAATACATTTTGAATTCCCTCTGCGTATAATCCCAATACCAAGGCTTTTGTGGCGTTTAGATTGCGGTCTCGGCAGGTTAGGTGAGGCAAAGTCTCCATCCCCAGCTCCCGCTTAACCTTGCAGGCTAGAAGACTGCTGTCCATTCGGGCGCGAGCAATAGGACAGTCCGCTATCGTAATAATATCCGCCCCGGCCTGCTGCAAAATACCCGCCTTTTGCATAAACGCTGCCAAATCCGCATCTTTGGGCGGGTCCAATTCTACTGCCAACACCTTATGCCCCTGCGAAAGCTTTTCCCAAAACCGGCTTTCAGGTGCACAGCAAGTCTGCTTTGAAACCGCAAGCGGAACCTTTTGGGGCAATGGCTCTACGCCGTTTTCCAACAAGCTGGAAAGCTGACGCAAATGCTCTGGCGTAGTGCCGCAGCAGCCGCCTAAAATGGTCACACCTTCCGCCGCCGCTTGGGCCAAACTGTGAGAAAAATAGGCAGGGTCTCCCTCGTAAAAAGTACGATTATGCACCACAACCGGGTATCCTGCATTCGGCATCAATGCCAGCGGCACTGAAAGTTTTACCTTTTGGGCCAATGCCGCAAGCTGCCTGGCGTTAGAAATGCAGTTAAGCCCCACTGCATCCATCAGGCCGCTTTCTTCCATTCGTCTAAGCAGCTGCTTATAGAAAAAGCCCTCGCGGGTATATCCGTCCGGTCCCACTGCAAAGCTTGTCAAAATAAAAGCGCTGGGCTTGCGGCTGCGAATGTACTGAGCCGCTTCGGCAAGGCCTGTGTCGGTGCTGTTGGTTTCAAATAAAAAGTTTTCTGCTCCCTGGGCCATAAAAAGGTCTGCCAAACGGCAGTATTCCTCTGCAGTTTCCCGTTTAGGCATACCGTTCACCGGGCCAATATCTGCAAAGACAAATGCCTTTTCCCCCGCTGCTTTTTGGGCCAAATTCCAGGCAGCCTCCACCAGCTGCTGCAGTAACTTGACATTCCCGCGCAGTGAAACCAGGTTAGCACCGAATGTATTAGTTTTAATTGCCTGGCAGCCGGCCGCCACATATTCTTCATGAATACGACTGACAAGCTGCGGCTGTTCCAAACATGCCATTTCGCAATCGGCACTAATTTTACCGCACAGCTGGGAATAGTAGGTGCCCATGCCGCCATCAAACAAAAGCAAATTTTTTTCTTTTAAAAATGTTCCTACCGTTTGTATCATGTTAGATCTCTCATCTTAAAACCGATCCAATTGATTGATCCATCGGTTTTACCGTTTCCTGTTATTTCATAAAAGCTTCAGTGAACCGGGTGTTTTGCCAAAACTTCCTGCGCAATCTGGGCCGAAGCGCGCGCATCCTTTGCATAGTAATCGGCGCCAATCTTCTGTGCATATTCTGGCGTAAGTACCGCACCGCCCACCATA
Organism: Pygmaiobacter massiliensis; assembly: GCA_022778585.1. Classification (GTDB taxonomy): domain Bacteria; phylum Bacillota; class Clostridia; order Oscillospirales; family Ruminococcaceae; genus Pygmaiobacter; species Pygmaiobacter massiliensis_A. The sequence goes on from JALFTI010000010.1 coordinate 187,552, forward strand.
ATTTTGCAGCTACATCCCGCCTTGCGCAGCGCACAAATGGTCTTTTCCATGGCAGGCACTGTGGTGGTCATTAAAGCGGAAAGTCCTACCAGCGGCGCATTTTCCCGCTGTACCGTCTCAACCACCCGCTCAGGCGGTACATCTCTGCCCAGGTCAAACACCTCAAAGCCATAGTTTTCCAGAATCACCCGCACAATGTTCTTTCCTATATCGTGAATATCCCCCTGTACTGTCGCCAGCACAATTTTGCCCTGGCTCACGCTGGCGCTGCCTTTGCGGGCAATTCGGTCGCGCACCACCTCAAAAGCAGCACATGCGGCGTTTGCAGCCTGTATCAACTGCGGCAGAAAGATAACCTGTTTCTCGTAGTCTTCCCCTACCCGGTCCAAAGCTGGAATTAATACCTCGTTGACCAGTGCCATTTCATCGCAGTTTTCCAAAAGCTGCTTGGCCAGGCTGGCCGTTTCCTCTTTCAGCCCCCGGGCAATAGCCTGGTCAATGGTCATCTGTGCCGGCGCCTGCCGCAGTGCCGATGGTGCAGCAGTCTGCCCAAACCGCTCAATGTAACACGCGCAGTCCACATCCTCTCCTGAAAGAGCCCTACAAGCCGCCACTGCATCCATCATGCGCTTTTGATTGGGGTTAATAATGGGAAAATCCAGTCCTGCGCCGATGGCCTGCACCAAAAACGCACAGGTGACCTCCTCTCGGCTGGGCAGCCCAAACGATATATTGCTAACCCCCAATGTGCAGTGGGTCCCAAGTTGACGGCGCACCTGCCGCACTGCCTCTAGGGTATGGCAGGCCTGGTCCTGCTGGGCTGATATGGTTAAGGTCAAACAGTCAATCAAAATATCTTCTCGGGGTATACCGTACTCGGCGGCCCGGTTTACAATTTTTTTTGCAATTTCCACCCGTTCCTGCGTGGTTTGGGGCAGCCCGTTTTCATCCATAGCAAGCCCTACAATTGCTGCGCCATACCGTTTAGCCAGCGGCAGCACTGTCTGCAGGGAAGCCTCGCTGCCATTTACCGAGTTAATAATAGGCCGCCCGCACACTGCGCGCAGTCCTGCTTCCAGTGCAGCGGGGTCTGTGGTATCCAGCTGCAGCGGCAGGTCGGTAACGCTTTGCACCGCGCGCACCACGCCAGCCATATTTTCGGCTTCCGGGGTACCGGGAAGGCCTACATTCACATCCAAAATATCTGCCCCGGCGTCCTCCTCGTCCACCGCAATCTTCATAATATAATCCAAATCTTTTTCCAAAACAGCCTGCTGGAATCGCTTTTTGCCGGTCGGGTTAAGGCGTTCTCCCACCACATGCAGCCCGGAAAATTCCACCATTTTGCTAGCACTGCACACACCGCGCCGGTCTGCTTTTGGCCGCAGGCCACGCTTTTTTTGGGCCAAAGGCGCAATAGCCCGAATAAAGTTTGGCGTGGTACCGCAGCACCCTCCCACGGCACTTACTCCAAGCTGGACAAAAGCTTCCATCTTGCAGCCAAATTCCTCCGCTTCCATGGCGTAAGTTCCGCTTTCCGGGTCCGGCAGCCCGGCGTTGGGCTTAATAATCAAAGGCAGGTTTGTCCAGCGGATCATCTCCTTTGCCAGGGGTAAAATTTCATCCGGCCCCAGCGAACAGTTAATCCCCACTGCATCGGCCCCCAGCGCGGTAAGGGTAGTCGCTGCACAGACTACCGTGGTACCGGTAAAGGTTCTGCCGGACGCTTCAAAGCTCATGGTCACCCACACGGGAAGGCTGGTATTCTCCTTTGCTGCCAGCAGCGCTGCCTTTGCGTCGTACAGGTCGGTAAAAGTTTCGCAAACAATCAAATCTGCGCCGGCCTCTTCGCCTGCTACCGCCATCTGCCGGTACACCTGATAGGCCTCATCAAAAGAAAGGGTTCCCAGCGGTGCCAACAGTTCGCCGATCGGCCCAATATCCAGCGCCACCTTCGCCTTGTTCCCTGCCGCCTGTTTCGCTGTTAAAACAGCAGCCCCAACTGCCTGCTCCACCGTTACACAAGTCCCGGCCAGCTTATGAGCATTGGCCCCAAAGGTATTGGCATAAAGCACATTGCTGCCAGCTTGGATATACGCTTCGTGAATGGCACGCACCACTTCGGGATGCTCCAGCCCGAACACCTCTGGCCGCATGCCGGGCAAAAGCCCCGCCGCCTGTAGCATGGTTCCCATAGCTCCATCCAATATCAACAGTTTATCTTCCACAGTATTTCCCTTCTTTCCGGTGTTGGCAGTTTTCTCTAAGCCGACAGGCCGCACACGGGTCCGGCCTTGTGGCAACCGGGCTGCGGCTTACTCCCAAAAGTGCAGTGACCGATTTTCGCGGCACCAAAAGATTCGTAGAGGTCAAGGTCAAACCAATTGTACGGGCTGCATTTGTTATTCGCAGAATATCGGCCTGAAGGGTAAGCGGCAGATCACCATAGCCCGGCGAAAACCGTCCGGTCAGGTACATTCCCTCTTCCTGCACTCTGCTGCGCAGTTTCTCCTCCAAACGGTTGCAGACTGCTTCAATGGCACAGCTTGCAGCTGCATCCATCACCAAAGAATCTGCCATATCACATAGTCCAGTACGCATCAGCAAAGTTTCTACCTGGCTGCCCAAGGTAGCCACCATTACCACCAGTTCAAAGCAGCCTGCCAAATGCCGGAAAATATCTTTTCCCTGCAAAACCAGTCCGCTTCCTGTCGGCTGGCCCAATTCATCCAGCTGAAAGCGCCGCAGGGTCCACCGCGGCTGCGCCGCTTTTAAAACCTTCTCTTCACAGCGGTCCAGCCGGTCAGCTGTTTGGGCATCAATCGGCTGGCCGCGGTAACCCAGGTAATATAAAAGTTCTTTTCTGTCCAACCGCTCGGGCAGTGGCTGGGCAAGGTGCAGTGTATCCATTTTTTCCTTTCTGCAGCATGCTGCCGCCAAACAAAAAAAGCAGCCGGCTTTTCGCGGCTGCCTTTTTTCTTTCTTTCCTGCCGGGGCCTCCGCACGGTCAGGCAGGGGGCTTACTGTGCCGCCGAAGAAACGGCAGAACTGACCTGCGACTGGGAAGCAGCAGACTCAGAATCCGCCGGCTGTGCATCAGCGCGAACCGCATTGTCCAGCATCAGATTGATCACCTTATCGTGCAAGGTGACATGACGCAGATAGGGCATGCCAAAAGAGGACTCATGCTCGCTGATGTCTTCCACACCCAAATACTCTGCAATCTCTTCATCCGTTACTTCCAAACCTTCCTGCTCGGCAATTGCTTGTACATAAAGCAAGTTTTTGCAGTCGCTTTCCAACATGGAGGCAGTTTCCGTCAACAGATCATCAATTCCACTATAACCATAGTAGGAAAGCAGATCCGTCAATTCCACTCCCATCTGGGCGGCTGAAAGCTCATAATACTGGATAGCCTGCGCGCGCTCAAACTCACTCACTGTGGCAGGGATCTCGTCACAGCTGCTCCCTGATGTAAGCGCACTCCAAACATAGTTATACTCCTGCTTTTCTACCAACCAATCCGCCAAAGTCTGCTTCAGTTCGGCAACGGTGGTTGCACCATGTTCTTCAGCCAGGTTTTCCGCCACAAAAGCATCGGTCAATTCCGGCACAACTGTTTCCTGAATATAGTTGATGGTAATGGTGAACACCGCATCCTTGCCGTTCAATTTTTCATTGCCGTAGTCTTCCGGGAAAGTCACATTGATGTCAAAAGTCTCGCCGGGCTTATGCCCCACCAACTGCTCCAGAAAATCGTCAATAAAATTTGTTACGCCAATTGTCACGGTCGTGCCGGCACCGTTGGTACTGCCGCCGTCAAATTCCTCGCCGTCGATCTTCCCCACATAGTCAATATTCAGGGTGTCGCCATCTTCCACCGCCCGCTCTGTTTCCTGTTCAGTCGTGGCGTACTGCTGCAGAATATAATCGATCTGTGTCTGCACATCTTCATCAGAGGCCACAGAATATTCCACCGGAATCTCGATATTTTTGTAGTCAATCAAGGTTACCACATCGGTAGCGGTTACCTCTTTAAAAAATCCCGACTCATCCAGGTATTGGCTGTAATCAAGGTCCGAACTGGCTGCTGCAGAAGAACTGCTGGACGAAGAGCTGTCACCAAAAGGCCAAGCGGACAGAATACTACCGCAGCCCGCAAAGATGCCCAGCACCATGACTAATGCCAGTGCCAGACAGATAATGCGCTTTTTATTCATACACCTAAAATCCTCCTGTTGCAGTAAACCTTACTAAAGCAAGGTGCCTGTTTGTTTTTCATGCAGGGTAAATATATTCTGTTTCATACCACATGGATTATTATTATAATACATTCGGCTTTCATGCGCAAGAACCTGCTTTCGCTTTGCCTGCACAACCAGGCCAATCATACTAAAATATTTTACACCTTACAAGACAAGAAAACACTACTACAGATTTACTGTTTTTCCGCAGCTTGCAGGCTATAACCTTCTGCAGCCAATTACTTTATAAAGCCAAACTTTCTTGCCCACATTTTATAAATTCTAAAAGCTACACGCCATTTTCTTCCAAAAACACTTTACCATATTCTAAACCAAACAAAAAACAACACAGCTCTCGGCCGGCTTTGGTGCAAAACACTTGCAGCTGAGCTTTATCCTGCAGTTTAGTGCCGCTTTCTTCCAAATTGGCCAGCATGTCTGCTTCCAGCAGAATGCGGTAATCCAAACCATCTACATGGGCATAGGTATGGTGATGCGCCACCAAATAGCAAATTCGATTTACCATAACGGATGGTACCTCTACCTCTTCCAGCAAAGCACGGGCTAGATTCGGGCCTTCCTTTTCCTGCAAATACCCAGCTGTACTGTGGTATTTTTGGCGGGCTGGTTTAATCCCTATATCGTGTACCAAAGCAGCCAGTTCCAGCTGTATCTGTTGGTCTGGCTCTAACTTTTCCTTCCGGCCAATCAGCGCAGCGTAGGAATACACTTTAAAAAAATGCTGAATTTGCTGATAATCTCCTGCAAACATCTGCACCATCTTCCAGGAAACCTGATCCACCCATTCATTTTTTGGGTTCATTTTATCTCTCCTATATATCTTGCTATAGCTAAACAGTATGTTTTTTAATTTTACCGCTTAAAAAAAATTCTCTCAACGGCAATTTCTCAATTTTTGCAACTTTTTATAGTTTTTACGCTTGTTTTTTCAAAAAGCGTAAAAATTTTTTTAAATGTCTGTTCTTTTGGTGCAATATCCGCTATAATAAATTCCGTGTCCGGATGTTCCGGCATACCCAAAACAGCCGGTCTTTACCGGCCATACCGAAGGGCTGAAGCAAATATGGTATTAACCGTTGATATTGGAAATTCCAACATTGTTCTGGGCGGCTATGAAAAGGACAAGCTTACCTTTTTTACCCGCTATGCCACCGAGCTGAAAATGGAGGCCGACCAGTATGCCGTAGAGCTGCGCGGCTTATTTAACCTGCACGGCGTAGATGTAAAATCCATAACCCATGTGGTTATTTCTTCGGTGGTGCCGGGCATTACCGCTCTGGTATCCGGTGCTTTGCGCCGCCTAATTGATGCTGAACCCATGTTTTTGGTTCCAGGCAAAAGCAAAACGAGTGTTGTAATTGATATTGAAAACCCCATGGAACTGGGTGCAGATCTTTTAGCCTGTGCCATTGCCGCAAAAGAGCGTTTCCCCATGCCTTGCATTATTGTGGATATGGGCACTGCTACCAAACTAACCGCCATGGACAAGAATGGCAATGTATGCGGTGTTTCCATCATGCCGGGTGTTTTTATTTCCCAGGAAGCATTAAAAATGCGCACCAGCACCCTGAGGGGTATTGAACTAGAAGCTCCCCGCCATGCGATTGGGCGCAACACTTCAGAAAGTTTAAAAAGCGGTGCCGTATTTGGCAACGCCGCTATGGTAGATGGTATGGTAGACCGTTTTGATGAAGAGTTAGGCGGAGGTGCCACAATTGTGGGAACCGGGGGTGTCGCCCGGAAAATTGTAGCTTGCTGCAAACACCCTGTTATTTATGAACCAGACCTTTTATTAGACGGACTTTACCGTTTCTATAAACTGAACGAAAAAGAAAGCGAGGATTAACAAATGGTTGTAATTACTATGGAAAACGGCGGCCAGATCAAACTGGAGCTGGATTCTGCCGCAGCACCCAAAACCGTGGAAAATTTTTTGAAATTGGTGAAGGAAGGCTTTTATGATGGTTTGGGCTTTCATCGCATTATCCCCGGCTTTATGATTCAGGGAGGCTGCCCGTTGGGCACCGGCACCGGCGGCCCCGGATACAGCATCGTAGGCGAATTTGCCAACAATGGCCACCCCAACCCCATCAAGCACACTCGCGGTGTCATCTCGATGGCCCGCAGCATGGATCCCAATTCTGCCGGCAGTCAGTTCTTTATTATGCATCAGGATGCTCCCCATCTCGACGGCGATTACGCCGCTTTCGGTCATGTGGTAGAGGGTATGGATGTTGTGGACGAAATTGCCCAGACGCCGACTGGTTGGGGTGACCGTCCCAAAAAGCCGCAGGTTATGAAGACCGTTCAGGTTGTAGAATAATGTTCAGGCGTTTATTTTCCTTTTTTTGGGACCGTAGCCTGCTGATTTTTCTAATCATCGGCGTAATGAATACCCTTATTTCCATGGTGGGCAGTCAGCTGCTGCTTCGCAGTTTGGGATACTGGGGCTCCACTGCGCTTATGTTTTTTTTGACCAGCATCTTCAGTTTCGTGTTTAACCGCAAATACTCGTTTCAAAGTAAAGCACCGCTTTTGCAAAGCGCTGTTCGTTTTTCGGTGGTTATTGCGGTTTGTTACCTCATTAGCTTTGGGCTTTCCCGCTGGCTTGTACCTGCTGTAGTAGGTGCTTTCCAGTGGCCCTTGCCCCAAGAGTGGGTTACCCGTATTGCTATGCTGGTGGCGCAGGTTATTTTTACCGGCTGCAACTATTTGGGACAGCGGTTATACGCATTTAAAGAGTAAATAAAAGGACCTTTCCATTATAGGAAAGGTCCTTTTTCATGCAATCTGGCATTCATAGTTCACTTTGACATTGTTCTTTCTTATGGTCATTATACATTTATATCATATCACTCATCACAATAACCTGTACATATAGAATATACCTTTGTCTGTAATATTGAGTTATGTTCATAAATGTGGCAACACAAAATCCGAAAATATTTTTATATTCTGGAGATAATTTTTTCTGTTGTAGTCTCTTTGTCTTGAAAGTAGTTTGCACTGTACATTGTCGCAAAAGTAGATATTTTGCAACAACAAAAAAACAAATAATCCGGCCCCATTTTCTATCGGAGATAAGTTCGACTCATACTAATTTGGTGGGAGTGTTATTAAAAGATCTGTTGAAAGCTAATAATATTCATGATTTATAAGCAGTCGGATATGTTTACTGCCCAGCCGGCTTAAAAATTAGCCCAGTGTGACTTTGTCACAGATACAAGTCTACTATTTTGGTATATTTATTTCAGAACACAAAGTTCTAACCAGACATAAGTTTTTACCCTGGCACATTTTAATAAAACTGTAAGGAGGTTTTTTTATGAGAAGCATTGCCACATTAGATCTGCAGTACGCCCACCGGTTTTACGGATTCAAGGGAGAAGCTCAGTATCTCCATGGCCACACTGGTGTGCTGACCATCGAGGTAGAAGATACAGTGGAACCCGGAGTCAATATGGTTTTTCCCTGTAATGAGATTCAGAAGACCGCTTGGTCCGTGCTGAAAAACTTTGACCACGCGCTGATTCTGCGTCAAGATGACCCCCTTCTGCCCGCAGTTTTAAAAGTGTACGAAGAACAAGGAATTCGTAACAGTGCTCCCCAGAACCAGATGAAAGGTCCTGCATTTGAGACGGAGCTGGCTAAGGCGTATCCGGAATGCCGCTTGGTTGTAACCAAGGAGACCCTGACGGTGGAGGGTATGATCAAGATCGTCTATGATCTGTTGAAAGATAAGCTGAATATCGCTAAGATTACCTTCACCAGCGGCGTCAACGCTGCATCCGCCGAATTTAAGACTCATAACCAGATCGACCGCTGCCCCCTATGCGGCATTGCTCTGAATGAAAATGGAATTTGTCCTAAGTGTGGATACAAGAAGGGGGACTGACCGTCGCTTTGGTCATGCTAGAAACAGACACAGTAAGATGAATCTAAAAACAGGGTATGCGGTGTTCCGCATACCCTGTTTCTACCAGATATTGTTTCTATTAAAAATATAGTTTGCAAAAAGGAATAATGAAAGCGAATTGCAACTGCGATAAATCTTACCATGTAAATTTCATGTTTTTCAGTGGGAAATCAAAATCTGCGCCATAGAAAGTGAAGGAAAGGTACTCCTTATAAAAAGAGGCATCTATCCTGTCGTCAAAACAGAAAACCGTCTGAGATATTTATATAGCCCGTTATGAAATCGAAATTACGCAGTTTGATTGTTTTACCACAAAAAGTAAAAATCCGCCATTTTCATACGAAAACGGCGGATTTTTGGTGCGGGTGACAGGACTTGAACCTGCACAGCCTTGCGACCATTAGAACCTGAATCTAACGCGTCTGCCAATTCCGCCACACCCGCATATTTATTCGCCCAATCAACTGGCGACGCTAATTATATTAGCAAAAAACAACACACATGTCAATACTTTTTTCGTTTTTCGTCAAAGTCCCATCTTCCTTTGTCTCCTTTTGCATTTTTCATTCTTTTGGTAACTTTTAAAAACATTTTATAGTGTAACAAAATCACAAAAATCCTTTTTCTGTTTTGATAAACTTTAAAAAACACAAAATCAAATGTTGCCACCCTCAAATCATCTTCTATTATTTTGGGGTACAACTATTTAAAATTTAAGTGTTTTATTCTTTTCTTTTTCTTTTGCACTTCTTTCGTCTCCTATGGTATACTATAATGCAATAAATTTTGGCTAAAACTATTTATATTGCTTATTTTTCATAGTTTTTAAAGAGAGGCTTTTTATTTTATGCAATACTTTATTTCTTTTCTGGAAGGCGTTATTACCTTTCTTTCCCCTTGTCTTTTACCCATGTTACCCATTTATCTTTCTTACTTTGCGGGCGGCGGCGTGCGCAGCACAAAAAGAACACTGCTTGGGGCAGGCGGGTTTGTAATCGGTTTTACTTTAATTTTTGTTGCAATGGGGGCTATGGCCGGCACCATAGGCAGCTTTCTAACTAAATACAGAACCGCGCTAAACCTTGTTTGCGGCATTGTTATCATCTGCTTTGGCCTCGACTTTTTAGGTGTTTTACATCTAAATCTTTTTAAAGGCAGTCGGCACTCCTTAAACTCAAACCAGTTGGGCTTTTTCTCTGCTTTTCTGTTCGGCATTATTTTCTCAGTCGGATGGAGCCCCTGCGTAGGAGCTTTTTTAGGCTCTGCATTGCTTATGGCTTCACAACAAGGACATATCCTAAGCGGCATGTTGATGCTTTTGGTGTATTCTTTAGGATTGGGTGTTCCTTTCCTGCTCAGTGCAGTTTTAATCGACCGGATGAAATCTACACTAGACTGGATTAAGCGCCATTACGCTATCATCAACCGAATAAGCGGTAGTTTTCTCATTCTAATTGGTATATTGATGGCTACTGGTCTATTGGGACAGTTTTTAAATTTATTTAGCTAAGGAGGGGCAGAATGAAAAAACAAAAAGGAACTTTCATTCTTCTTCTGGTTCTTATTTTGTTGATGACTGGCGCATATCTGTTGTATCAGTCATTAAGCAAACAATATACTCCCGATCCTTTATCCAACCAGGAGACCGGTACCGATTCTTCTTCTGCATCTTCCGCCCCGCCTGCCGCAGACTTTACGGTATTTGACACAGACGGAAACGAGGTTTCCCTTTCGGACTTTTTAGGCAAACCGGTGGTTTTAAACTTTTGGGCAAGCTGGTGCGGCCCCTGTCAGTCAGAAATGCCAGACTTTCAATCTGCCTATGAAGAATTGGGAGAGGAAATTCAGTTTTTGATGGTAAATGTCACTACCGGGCGTGAAATTTTGGACAGTGCCCAAGAATTTATTTCTTCTTCTGACTATACTTTTCCAGTTTTTTATGATCTGGACTTGGATGCTTCCACAGCCTATGGAATTTATTCTCTGCCTACCACCTATTTTATTGACACTGAAGGCTATGCTGTTGCACAAGCGCGCGGTGCCATTAACGCCGAAATTTTACAAGAAGGCATAGACCTCATCTATTCTGAATGAATGAGGCACAAAAATTTCTGCAAACAGCAGGCGGACTAAAATCGCCTGCTGTTTGTGCCTTACAGCAAAATATTTTTTTCATTACATAAAAATCATATCAGGTTAATAGGCTTAATTTTTGTTTTTCCAGCTTTGTGCAAACTACACAATTTATTAGTTGCGAAAACCCCAATTTAGGGTTACAATAGAAACAAATAAGCTTTTCTATTCGCCTCTGCCTTTGGGCAGATATATCCCAGCTATTATGTTTAGCTGGCATGAGGTATTTTGTATGAAACTGACATTTTTAGGTGCCGCTCACACTGTTACCGGTTCTGCCTATCTGTTGGAATGTTCCGGAAAGCGTCTTTTGGTGGATTATGGCATGTTCCAGGGCAAAGATTCCGATCTTCTTCAGCAGCTTCCTTTCCCTGCCGGCGAGTTGGATTATGCCATTATTACCCACGCTCATGTAGACCATACCGGACATCTGCCGCTTTTGGTGAAACAAGGATATAAAGGGCCGGTATATGCCACCCCCGCTTCCATCGATCTGGCTGGCATTTTAATGGCAGATTCCGCTCATATCATGAAAATGGATACTGAATGGAAAAACCGCAAGCGAGAGCGCCGGGGCGTTCCTTTGGAGGAGCCGCTTTATAATGCAGAGGATGTAGAGCGCACCAAAAAGCTGTTTGTGCCGGTAGAATATGGTGATATCAAGGTCATATCACCAGAGTTCAAGCTGCGTTTCAACGATGCCGGACATATTTTGGGGTCAGCCACTGCTGAAATTTGGGCTACTGAAAATGGCGTTACCAAAAAAATTGTCTTTTCGGGCGATCTGGGCAATCTGGACCAACCCATTTTGAAGGACCCGCAGTTTGTCAAAGAAGCTGATCTGTTGCTGATCGAGTCCACTTACGGCAACCGCATCCATCCCAATGCACTGGATGCCAAAGCACAGCTTTCCAGGGTAGTGCGCAAAACATTTGAACAGGGTGGCAAGGTTATTGTGCCCGCCTTCGCAGTGGGCCGTACACAAGAGCTTCTGTATTATCTGCGGGAATTGTATGCAGAAGGAGCATTTGCCGGTTTTGAAAGATGCCCGGTATTTTTGGATAGTCCCCTGGCTGCTGACGCCACTGCGCTGTTTGGCAAATATGTGGAAGGCTATTATGATGAAGCTGCCATGAAGGTGGTGCATTCCGGCGCCGATATCATCAACTTTCCGCAGTTGCAGCTGTCTATTACCAGTGATGACTCCCGCGCAATTAATGCTTATAAAGGAAGCTGCATTATTATCTCTGCATCCGGCATGTGCGACGCCGGCCGAATTCGTCACCATTTGAAATACAATCTGTGGGATTCCCGCAATACAGTTGTGCTAGTTGGCTTCCAGGCAGAGGGCACTTTGGGGCGCCAGCTGCTGGAAGGTGAAAAGCAGGTTACCATTTTGGGGGATACGGTTGCAGTCAATGCACATGTAGAAAATATAGACGGTATGTCCGCGCATGCAGACCGCAATGGACTTCTGCGCTGGCTAAGCGGATTTCGGCAAAAGCCGCAAACCGTGTTTGTTACCCATGGAGAACCGGCTTCAGCTGAATCGTTTGCAGAATACCTTTCAGAAAGTCAGGGATTACACGCATTAGTCCCCTTCCGCAATGACAGTGCCGATTTGCTTGCCGAAACAATTGAGTTGACAGCGGCATCCGGTGAACTTGCCGTCAGCCGACATGCTGCGGAAGAACGGCCGCCGGTGCAGGTTGCTGCTGCTTCTACACCGGTCTCTGGCGGACTTGGCAACCTGATTGAAGCACTGAAAGAATTGGACAGCCGCGGTATCCGTTTGCCACGCAAAAAGGTAGAAGCACTTTCCCGCGCCGTGGACGATTTGCTGCGTTCTGCCGACTGATCTTCATTAAATACCTGTATGCGGTTTCTAACACATCGCCAATGCGCCGCTTGCATTTTAACCGTTTTTTTCCTATAATAAGTAATTGTGCATACACGCATTTTTCGCTGCTTCATGATACACGCAAATTAAATTGCAAACAGGCTGTCATCATATTTCCGATAAGGGCTCCAGCCAGTTTGCAGGGAAAAGGAGTTTAGCAATGGAAGCATCCAAAGTTTATTTTACCGATTTTCGTGCGCGTCCTGGCATGAATCTTCCCAAAAAGCTGGAAAAGCTGATCAGAGCAGCTGGCATTGGGCAGATTGATATGGAAAACAAATTTGTAGCCATTAAAATTCACTTTGGCGAAGAAGGAAATCTTGCTTATTTGCGCCCCAATTATGCCAAAGTGGTCGCCGATGTCGTAAAATCTTTGGGCGGCAAACCATTCTTAACGGACTGCAATACGCTGTATGTAGGCAGCCGAAAAAATGCGCTGGAACATATTGATACCGCATATTTAAATGGGTTCTCCCCTTTTTCTACTGGCTGCCATGTAATTATTGCGGACGGCTTAAAAGGCACGGACGATGTAGAAGTTCCCGTCGAGGGTGGTGAACTGTGCAAGACCGCCTTGATTGGCCGTGCCGTGATGGATGCAGATATAATTATTAGCTTAAACCACTTTAAAGGACATGAAGCCACTGGCTTTGGTGGAGCTATTAAAAACATTGGTATGGGCTGCGGTTCCCGGGCCGGAAAAATGGCCCAACACAATACCGGCAAACCCACTGTGAAAGAAGAAAAGTGCCGCAAGTGTCACGCTTGTGCCAAAATTTGCGCGCACAGTGCTATTGGCTTTACAGGCGAAGGCGGAAAAGCCTATATTGACCACGACCGCTGTGTTGGTTGCGGCCGCTGTATTGGTGTATGTAATTTTGATGCTATCTACAACAGCAATTCTTCGGCTAATAAGGATTTGAACATGAAGATGGCAGAATACACCAAAGCTGTGGTGGACGGCCGCCCCTCCTTCCATATCAGTCTGGTGATGGATGTTTCCCCCTATTGTGACTGCCACGCGGAAAACGATGCTCCCATTATTCCAGATGTAGGTATGTTTGCCAGCTTTGACCCTGTTGCACTGGACCAGGCCTGCGCAGATGCCGCTAATGCTGCTACTCCGGTAAAAAATTCTCTGCTGGGTGAACAGATGGATGCCCCGGACTTTGTAGACAGTGGCGATGTGTTCACCAACACTTCTCCTTCCACCGACTGGACCTGGCAGCTCATTCATGCAGAAAAGCTTGGTTTAGGCAGCCGCCAATATGAGTTGGTCACCCTGAAATAAGCTGTTTTCTTTTACAAAACAAAATTGCCCTGTGCTACCCCATAGGCAGTGCAGGGCGTTTTTGCAGAAGCAATCAGATTGGTTTTAAGCAAAAGTATACTTTGGCTATACCCAATAATGAGGAAAACAAAATGGGAAAGTATAAAGCAGTTATTTTGGATATTGATGGCACTTTAGTTCCAGTAGGCAAAACAGGTATTTCGGATCGCACTGTTCAGACGGTTAATACCTTGCGCCAGGCAAAAATTCCGGTCATTGTAGCAACCGGTCGCTGCGGTTTCGTGTTAAACCCCAAGCTTTTGGGAAACTTTTGGGCCGATTACTTCATCTGCGTAGGCGGCAGCATGGTTATGGACTCCAAGCGAAATATTTTGTGGGAACGACGGCTGACCTTGGCACAGATGGAGCAGCTGCAGACCCTTTGTGAGGAAAAAGATTTCATTTTAGCTTATACATTTGAGGACGGCTATTATGTTTACCGCAAATTTAATGAACTAATTCAGCTTGCCCGCACTACTCCTCTGCCGGAAGATCCGGGCGATATGGACCCAATTGGAGATGGCCCATTGGATGGCTATACATTTGCCGGAGGCAAAAACGACCGGCACCTTACCAGCATGCCGTATGGAGCTGTACTGCATGGTGTACCCAGTACTATTCAGCTACCGCAGGGAACAGACCTTTCTTATACCATGTTTCACCCCGGCAGTTATGATGTATGCCGTGCTGATTTGGATAAAGCCCGCACAACAGATTGGCTTTTGAGCAAACTTGGATTAACCATTAAAGATTGTGTAGCCATTGGTGACGGCAACAACGATGTACCGATGCTGCGTGCAGCCGGACTGGGGGTAGCTATGGGCAATGCGCGGCCTGCAGCAAAAGCCGCCGCTGACCTTATTACTGGAACAGTAGAAGAGGATGGCGCCGCTCAAATTTTGGAGCAACTATTTTCTGAATTATTCTAAAAGGCTACCGAGTTTTTAGTATATATAATCTATTTTTCTTTACAAAAGGCGACAAAAAAGAACCCCGAGAAATTATTTTTCTCGGGGTTCTTTTTAAGTTATTTGTTATGGGAATAATCAAAAATGTACCATATTTTCTTCGTTGTCCATGGGACATTCCCTTGTACCCTCCTCGCAGAGGTGAAACAAGGAGGGGTACGAGCGAAAGACAAGGGCATATGAGGGTGGAGAGCGAGACTTAACAAGAGATGTTATTTCAAAAGAGGGCGCCCAAGAAGCGACCACATACTTCTCGAACACCCTCGATTCACAAAAACGCAAAAAAATAAGCGATAATCTGTTATTTACTCATAATTCCAGCGGTCTCTCCTGCCCAACTGCGCGGCAATTTGGCGCTCCGGCTGGCCGTATTTTCTGCTTCAAATCTCCCTTTTCTCCTGAGATGGTGGGAGTGGAAAACAGGGATTTTGGCAGTAAAAAAAGAGAGAGACGCCCCTCTCAGAACATCTCTCTCTATTTTTCCCTTTTATGCCCTCATTCCGTAGACAAATTGGGTGTCATCATGGACAATTTGGAATGTCGCGTGACAGAAAATCGATTACTTTACCATGCTGGCGATCTCGGCCGCAAAATCTTCCGACTTTTTCTCAATGCCTTCGCCTTTTTCGTACCGAACAAACTTTACCACATCCAGCTTGCCGCCCAAAGCTTTGGCGGTATCGGCCAGATATTTGCCCACACTGCTGTGGTCGGTAGCCTTAACGAATTCCTGGTCCAGCAGGCAGTTCTCTTTAAAGAACTTGCCAATCTTGCCTTCCACCATTTTAGCCTTCACCTGTTCGGGCTTGCTGGCCATCTTCGGATCGCCTTCAATCTGGGCCATGAGAACCTTCTTTTCCTCTTCCAGCACGCTGGCAGGAACTTCAGACTCCCGTACATAGCCGGGATTTACAGCAGCAATCTGCATTGCTACATCCTTGCCGCACACAGCAAACTCCGGCTTGTCAGCCAGGTCGGTGTCAAACTGAACCAGCACTGCGTGGGTACCGCCGCCGTGAATATAGGAAACACAGTCGCCCTCAAAGCGGGTAAAACGGCGAATCTGGATATTTTCGCCAATAACCAGGACCTTGTCCTGACGGGCAGCTTCCACCGTATTGCCATCTGCCATTTTGCACTCCAGCAAAGCAGCCAGATCAGCAGGGTTCTGCTCCACAATTACCTCTGCGACATCCTTAACAAAGGTCTTAAACAGCTCATTTTTAGCCACAAAGTCGGTCTCCGCGTTCACTTCCAGCGCAACGCCAACCTTCTTTTCAGTATCCACCGCAGCATACACCATGCCATCGGCAGCAATACGGCCAGCCTTCTTAGCCGAAGCAGCCAAGCCCTTCTCACGCAAAAACTCGACAGCCTTGTCAAAATCACCGTCGGAATTGGTCAGCGCCTTTTTGCAGTCCATCATGCCGCAGCCGGTCTGCTCGCGCAGTTTTTTTACATCAGATGCAGTAAAAGCCATGGTAGTTTACCTCCTGTTTCGTGGTGTACATTCCTTGCCTGCAATTAAGCCTCGGCGGAAGCCTCTTCAGCATGCTGCTCCTCAGCAGCGTCCTGCTGGCCCTGGCGGCCTTCCAGAACGGCATCTGCCATAGCACCAGAGATCAGTTTAACAGCGCGGATAGCATCGTCGTTACCGGGGATCACATAATCGATCTCGTCCGGGTTGCAGTTGGTGTCCACAATGGCAACAATGGGGATGTTCAGCTTGCGGGCTTCCGAAACGGCAATGCGCTCCTTGTGGGGGTCAACAATAAACATAGCCTTCGGCAGCTTGTTCATGTCCTTCACGCCGCCCAAAAACTTTTCCAGTTTTTCAATCTCCAGCTCGTGCTTAACTACTTCCTTTTTGGGCAGCAGGTCAAAGGTGCCGTCTTCACGCATCTTCTTCAGCTGCTCCAAACGGTCAATCCGCTTGCGGATGGTACGGAAGTTGGTGAGGGTGCCGCCCAGCCAGCGAGCATTGATGTAGAACATGCCGCAGCGGGTCGCTTCTTCACGGATGGAGTCCTGAGCCTGCTTTTTGGTGCCAACAAACAGCACGGTGCCGCCGGCAGCAGCAGTGTCACGCACAAAATTATAAGCTTCATCCAGCATTTTCACGGTCTTCTGCAGATCGATGATATAGATGCCGTTGCGCTCGGTGAAGATATATTTCTTCATCTTGGGGTTCCAGCGGCGGGTCTGGTGACCGAAATGCACGCCTGCTTCGAGAAGCTGTTTCATAGATACAACTGCCATAATAAAAGTCCTCCTAAAATAATGTTTTTCCACCGCATTCCCGTTTACAAAGCAACCACCCACACCGGACAGTATGGGCACACTTGCTCCTTGGGAATACGTGCGTATTACTGGTATAGTGTAGCACAACCCAAGCCTTAACACAAGCTTTTTTTAAAATTTAATGGGCTTTTTTTGCCGTTGGGCCACTCTTGCAGGTAGTGTCCGTACCAGTATAGCATCCTGCCCAATGGTTGCAATCTCCTGCCAGGGAATTTTAATATCTTCTTCCCTGCCAAGCAGGCCGAACCAGCGAAGTTTGCCGTAAATGATCAATTCCGTCACCTGCGAGGTAACCTCGTCAATATTCAGGTCATCCACTCTGCCAAGGTTTGCACCACTCAACAGACTGATTACATCCTTATCGCAAAGTTCAAGCAAACTGATCATTTTTTCTTTTGCCGCCTTTCCGCCCTGGCTGGGCACACCTATCCTATCCTTATGCAGCAAAAAGCCCGTTCGGTACTATTCTGGCCAGAAAAAGAAAAAGGAGCCTATTGCTCCTTTTTCTTACAATTTCTTACAAAGCGCCCGCGCCAGTTTACAGCCCAAGTTCTTTTTTCAATTTTGCCAATTCATCATCCACCGCAGCGGAAGAAGAATTGTACTTTTCTTCCAGTTTTTTGGCCTCATCTACCGGTTCCTGGTTCAGCTGTGCCATGGCATTGGCTTCATCCAGCATTTTGTTGGCCTTTTCTTCCATCCGGTCAAAAGCGCTCATCGCATTCTGCGCACGGTCGGCGGTAGGGGCCACCTTGTTTAATTTTTCCTGTGTTTTGGCAACCGACACCTTGGCCTTAATAGCCTCGCGCCGTCCTTTCAGGTCCTGAATATCTGCCGTCAGTTTATCATGCATCTGGCGCATTTTAACAGCATTCTCATGTGCCGCGTCATAAGCTTCCTGCAGCCGGGCAGCGTTTTCTTCCAGCTTCTGCTTTTTTTCCAAGAAAACTCGGGCGTCCGCCTCGCTGCCAGCAGTCAGCGCTTTTTTGGCCAGGTCGGTGTACCGGGCAATTTCGGCCGCATTATCATCCACCAAACGCTTCGTGCGGGTTTCTTCCGCCATTACACCTGCAGTTTCGCGCTTTACCTCGGCCAAATCTTCGGTCATATCCCGTAAATACTGGTCGATCATCTTGGAGGGATCCTCCATCCTGTCCAGCACCTCGTTGATGTTGGCTTTCACAATATCGCTGAATCTTGCAAGAATACTCAATTTCATACACTCCTTTTTATTTGGTCTATTAAACAGCGCAAGCCGCTGAATCTCACTGCTATTTCATCACGAGGATGATTCGTCCGAACCCTCATATTTTTTGGCAAGCTCTTCCGCTTCGGTATCCCCAAACTGTTCCAGTGGGGTATTCAAAATGGTTTCGGTTTCCTTTGCCTTCTGTGCAGCTGCCTGCCGCCGCTGCCAGAAAACCAGCAAAATAAGCGCTATCAACAGGCATACGCCAAAAATTACGGCTACCCAAAGCCAGGGAGAGTGGGTAATCTCCATCATCCGCTCGCCGGCATCCTGGAATGCTTTGGCAAAATAGGTACTCTCATCCAGTGAAGTATCGTAATAATACCGGTCCAGGTAGTCCATCAAA
Source organism: Pygmaiobacter massiliensis (assembly GCA_022778585.1). Lineage (GTDB taxonomy): Bacteria > Bacillota > Clostridia > Oscillospirales > Ruminococcaceae > Pygmaiobacter > Pygmaiobacter massiliensis_A. Next base: position 205,960 of record JALFTI010000010.1, read on the forward strand.
ATATCGGCGGCCTCATCATCTACCACCGTTTTTGCCTGGGTGCCGCACACATACCGGTACATATAAGAGCCAGGATTGCCTTCCCACTCAAAAAAGACCAGCAAAAGATGGGCTTCATCGGTGAAAAGCTGGTCATATAGCTCATTTGCAAATGCATCCAGCTGCTCAACAGTAGGGCAATGTGTCCCCTCCACCGTATCAGTAAGATACAAATAGGGCTGAACACCGGTCTGCCGGTAAAAGCTTTTCAATCCATTGACCAGCGTGGTTTTATTGCTGATCCACCCCAACTCATCGGTATAATATTCGGTTTCATTTACACTGCCGGCCGGCAGAGGCTCGCGTTTAATGGTAGATTTCGTGATAGAGCTGGCGGAACTGCCCGATGGTGCATCGGCAAAAATGCCGCCGAACACCGCCACAAACAGCACCACAATAATAACCAATAAAACAGCCGTTGTTCCGCACCCATTATTTCGGCCGCGGTAAGGCGCTCCGCCAGGCCCTCCGGCAGGGGGCGTGCCCCAAAATCTGCCATAGCTTGGCCGGCCGAAAAATATAGTGGTATTGTGCGGCCTGGGCGGTGGCGAAGAATGAAAACCGCCGCTGGAAAAGCCGCCTCTTCCGCTGGAAAAGCCGCCAAAATTACCGCGGCCGCTGGAGAAACCGCCCCCAACGCGCCCACCGGAAGAACGGCCGCCACCAAATCCTCCACCGGAAGAACGGCCACCGCCGCCTCCGCCTCTGCCCATAATATACCCCCCTGTCATTTTTTCATAAAATAAAAACGCGCACAGCTGACCCTATCCGTTTACTGCCAGCTTTTTATTGCTTATCATTTTACCATAAAAGTTATGGTTTGTCATTATCATGGTATATGGCATACTGCATATATACTATATACATTTTTGAGGTTATAAGCTAGATAGGATTTTTCTTGCATATAACCGTCGATTATGCCATAATGAGTGTAATAAAAAATATGCACCGTTCAATTGTTTTCTCACACCGTTTTTCTTATTCCTGTTTTTTGTTCTAAAACGCAAAAATCCAAATAGATTTTCCCAGCATTTCAAAGTTTTTTCTCCTTGGTAAGCTCTGCAATTGCTGAAATTTTTTACACAAGGGTGGTACGAAAACAGGATTTTTGTGTGTTATCCTGCCAAAGCACCGGATAGCTTTTTATTTTTCTTATATGTAGTTTCGGTTGATTAAACGCCTTAAGTTGCTTTCGAATCTGGTTTTTCTTTGCTTTTATAAAATGCCCTACGGGCTTAGCCGCTTTTTTCAATGGAGAAAATTTTATGAGCGAAACAAGCGAAAAGTTTCATTGTGCCGCCCACCGGCATAACTGTGGTGGATGCCAGCTTTTGGATCTTTCCTATCGGGAACAGCTCGAGCAAAAGCAAGCACTGGCCAACCGCTTATTGGGGCGTTTCGTACGGCCCGAGCCTATTTTACAGGCTGAAAACCCATTATATTATCGCTGCAAGGTAACCCGCACTTTTGCCCAAGGCCGGGATGGCCGATTGCACTGGGGGCTTTATGCTGCCGGCAGCCACCGTGTACTGGAACAGACCGATTGCCTGTTGGAAGACCCATTGGCCGCCGCTGCCGCCAATGCGGCCTGTAAGGCCGCCGCACAATGCCGGTATGAGGGGTTCCAGGAGGACCGTCAAACAGGGCTTATTCGCCATGTATTGGTCCGCCGCGGAATTGCAACCGGCCAGATTATGGTTATTTTGGTAGCAGTAACCGACCGCTTACCTTCCTCCCGCCGTTTTGTGGAACTGGTTTTGCAAAACTGCCCACAGGTGACCACAATTGTTTTAAACCAAAACAATCGGCGCACCAGTGCGGTTTTGGGCGACCGTTTTAAAACACTTTACGGACCCGGACACATTTTGGACGAGCTTTGCGGCTGCCGTTTTGTCATTTCACCCGGTTCTTTTTACCAGGTTAATCCTATGCAAACGGAAAAGCTTTACCGTACCGCCATGGAATTTGGCCAACTGGAAAACTGCCGCTTGGCCTTGGACGCTTATTGCGGCACCGGAACCATCGGTCTTGTAGCAGCAAAAAATGGCGCACAGGCCGTTATGGGGGTGGAATCCAACCCCAATGCTGTTCGCGATGCTTTAACGAACGCCAAAAAAAACCATATTCAAAATATTCGTTTTTTTGCGCAGGATGCAGGCACTTTTCTGGCTAAGCTGGCACAAGATGCCGAATTGCCGAAACCGGACCTGATTTTTATGGACCCGCCCCGTGCCGGCAGCAGTGAGGTGTTTTTGCAAGCGGTGTGCAAAATAGCGCCGCGCCGCGTGGTATATATCTCCTGCGACCCATCTACCCAAGCCCGCGACCTGCAGGTTTTGTGCAAAAAGTACTACCAGGCAGAGCGTATTCGTCCGGTAGATATGTTCCCTTTTACCCGCCATTTAGAAACGGTTGCCGTTTTAAGCCGCCGGTAATGGGAAGGCTAAACAAACCATTGTTTGCCTTTTCAAAAATATAACATTTTTGTCCGTAATGCTGCGGCTTTAAGCTGCAGTTGAGATCTATCTGTCAGGCAAAGGAGTGTTTACCATGAAGTACGATTTTACCTCCATTCTGGAGCGCCACAACCACGACGCCATCGCCGTGGACGGACTGGGCACAATGCCCAACTTTGCACCGGACCCGCCCAAGGAAGGGTTCGATGTAATTCCCATGTGGATCGCGGATATGAACTTTCCCACGGTTCCCACCATTCCACAGGCGATTATTGAGCGGGTACAGCACCCTGCCTACGGCTATTTCTCCCCCACCGATGAATACTTCCAGTCCATTATAAAATGGCAGGCCACCCGTAACGGCGTGCAGGGCTTAACCCCCGAATGTATTGGCTATGAAAACGGCGTATTGGGCGGCCTTGTTTCCGCCCTGACCAGCTTTGCTGCCCCGGGTGATGCGGTGCTTCTGCACAGCCCCACCTATATTGGGTTTACCAAATCCATTACCAATTGTGGTTACCGAATTGTACATACCCCCCTGGTGTTGGATGAAGAAGGCGTTTGGCGGATGGATTACGAGGACATGGACGCCAAACTGAAAGCCAATAAAATTCATGTGGCCGTTTTCTGCAGCCCGCATAACCCCTGCGGCCGTGTGTGGGAAAAGTGGGAGATTGAAAAGGCCATGGAGGTTTACAAAGCAAACGACTGCCTGGTCATTTCGGATGAAATTTGGTCCGATTTAATTTTGGAAGGCCACAAACACATTCCCACCCAATCGGTCAGCGAAGACGCCCGCAACCGCACCGTTGCGCTGTATGCCCCCAGCAAAACCTTTAATCTGGCTGGTTTGGTTGGCAGCTACCATATCATTTATAACTCTTACCTGCGCGACCGAGTTCTGGCAAAAAGCTCGAAATGCCACTACAATGATATGAATGTGCTGTCCATGCATGCCCTGATTGGCGCCTATAAGCAGGAAGGCTATGAATGGCTGGATGAACTGCGCCAGGTTTTGACCGAAAATGTCAATTACGCCTGCGACTATATCCAAAAGCACTTTAAAGGCGTTTCGGTTCAAAAACCCCAGGGCACCTATATGTTGTTCTTGGACTGCACCGAATGGTGTGAAACCCATGGCAAAACAATCGACCAGCTGCAGAAAGCTGGCTGGGATGTAGGTGTAGCCTGGCAGGATGGCCGCATTTTCCATGGTCCCTGCGCAATCCGCATGAACCTTGCTTTGCCGCTGAGCCGTGTAAAAGAAGCTTTTGACCGGCTGGACCGCTATGTTTTCAATGCATAAGCGCAATACATCTTGCTCTTGGGCTGTGCTTTTGTAACACAGCAGCCTTTCAAAAGGCCCCCGTATTGGGGGCCTTTTGTGTTATTTCTTGGTACCATAACACCTTTGGCATGCATGGTACTTTTACATTTTTTGCTTTTGGGCGTAAAACGCCCAAAAACGAAAAGCCTATTTTGATGAAAGACAAATGATAGGAAACAAAAATTTGCGACAAGTGGTTGGCCTTTGTTAAGAAATTCTACTGGTGTGAGGCCGTAAAAGCAGACATTGGCTGGTGTTTTTTGTGCCGTAATGGCTTTGATGGGCCAAACCAATTTGGCTTACGAAAGCTTAGGTACAGAAAAAATGCAAAAGGGGGGCAAAGCAAGCCGACAAGGCTTGCTTTGCCCCCCCTTTAAACAGTTTGTGCGCAAATTCACTGTCTATGGCCAAACCGTTCATTTTTACATTGCGCCAGCTTTACCCGAAACTTTTGTTTTGGAAAAGCCGCAGTTTTTCTTTTTATTGCGCCTGATTTCGTCGCGCTTGCTAAATGCACACTCGAAAAGCAGCTTTGAAAAGCAGGCTGCTGTCGATACTGCATTCACCGCAAACGCTTCGCTATTTTACAGGTTCAGCAGCTGCTTCATACTCTCTGCCAGTTTTTTCTGCAAAGCTTCTGCGGCATCCCGGTCCGCTGCTTTAGCCGAATAATAAATCTTAATTTTAGGTTCCGTGCCGGAAGGCCGTACAATCACACTGGCACCGCAATCCAGCTGGTAAAGCAGCACATTGGAACGCGGCAGGTCAATATTCGTTACCTCTTTGGTCGCAACCTTTGTTGCAGTGCCGGCATCGTAGTCTTCCACCTCGGTCACCGTATAACCGGCAATTTCTTTGGGTGCCTGCGCCCGCAGATCCGCCATTATTTTTTTCATCCGGTCCATGCCTGCCAGACCGTCAAACTCAAACGAATCCACTTTGTGCAGGTAGGTACCATAGGTGTCATAAATTTTTTGCAGTTGGGCCAGTACCGAACTGCCATTGGCGGTATAGTAGGCAGCCATCTCGCAAATCAGCATCGAAGCAACAACGGCATCCTTATCCCGTACATAGCTGCCGGCCAGATACCCATAGCTTTCTTCAAAGCCCAGAATAAAGCGGTTTTCTTCGCCTTTTTCTTCCAAATGCAAAATCGTCTCGCCTATATACTTAAAGCCGGTCAAAACCACCCGCGGCTCTACCTGATAGCTTCTAGCCACCTGGTCCGCCAAAGAGGTGGTCACAATGCTGCGCACATAGATGGGGTTTTGAGGCATGGTGCCTGCCTCGGTGCGTCCTTTGCAGATATAATCCAAAAGCAGCACACCCACTTCGTTGCCGGTCAGCAGGCGGTAATCATCGCCATCTTTTACGGCAATACCTACCCGGTCAGCGTCCGGGTCGGTAGCAAGCAGCAGGTCAGCACCTTTTTCTTTACACAGTTTAAGCCCCAGTTCCAGTGCCTGGCGAATTTCCGGATTGGGATACGGGCAGGTGGGGAAATTGCCATCCGGCATTTCCTGCTCGGGCACCACCGTTACATCTTCAATGCCAATCTCCTTCAGCATATGCCGAACCGGAAGATTACCGGTGCCGTTCAGCGGCGTATAAACCAGCTTTAGCCCAGCCCCGGCACAAATGCCCGGCCGAACGCTCTGCTCGCGCACCTTTTCATAGTAATCGGTTTCCACATAATCCGGCATCCACGAGATCATGCCGCTGGCAAGCCCTTCCTCAAACGGCAGATGCTTGACCTGAGAAAAAATATCGGTCTGCTGAATATAACGGTATACCGCATCGGCAGATTCGCTGGTCATCTGGCATCCGTCCGGGCCATAAGCCTTGTAACCATTATATTTTGCCGGGTTATGGCTTGCGGTCACCATAATACCTGCATCGCACCCCATATGGCGCACTGCAAACGAAAGCATAGGAGTAGGCATTAAGGTTTTATACAGGTAGGCCTTTACGCCGTTTGCCGCCAAAACTTCGGCTGCTGCATTTGCAAAAGCGGTATTCTTATTGCGGCTGTCATAGGAAATAGCCACACTGGGCGCTTCTTTTTTGCTTTTCAGGTACTGGGCCAAGCCCTGGGTCGCCTGCCGTACGGTATAAATGTTCATGCGGTTGGTGCCTGCACCAATCACCCCGCGAAGGCCCGCCGTACCAAATTCCAGGCTAACCGCAAACCGGTCGGCAATTTCATCGTCCTTGCCGGCAATCGCCGAAAGCTCTGCCTGCAGGTCCGCATCTTCGGTGGCATACAGCTGCCAACGCTTATACTCATGCATGTAGGAGGTGTCCATCTCAAACATACCGCCTTTCTGTCATTACTTGGGTGCAATTTGTTGTATGCCAACCATTTTCAAACAAGCTGCCACACAATATAATTACTTTGTTTTATAGTATACTACCAAACCGGCTGTCCGTAAAGCAAATAACGGTACAAAAACCCGAAAATTCCCCATTACAAATCCACTTTTTTAAAAACATTTTGGACGCCTTTCCTCCCTGCAAAAAGCCGGATACCTTTCTGGATGCCTTTGATTTTATAGAAGACTATGGTATAGTAAAAAAGAATAGAATTGAAAAAAATAGGCTTTTTACCAGAAAGGAACAACAGCATGTACGCACGGGTCAACAGTTTTGGCGTATTTGCACTGGATGGTTTTGCCGTCACAGTAGAAGCCGATATTTCCGGTGGTCTGCCGGGATTTGAAATTGTAGGCCTGCCGGACAGTGCGGTAAAGGAATCCCGGGACCGGGTGCGCAGTGCCATCAAAAACAATCATCTTGCCTGGCCGGTCAGCCGCATTACGGTTAATTTAGCCCCCGCCGACCTACGCAAATCCGGCCCGGTGTACGACCTGCCGGTGCTGCTGGCGCTGCTGTGCGCTTCCGGCCAGCTGGAAACGCCGCCTTCCAGCTGTGCTTTTTTGGGCGAACTTGCTTTGGACGGCACGGTGCGCGGCGTAAATGGAACGCTTTCTATGGCAACGGCTGCCGCCCAGTGTGGTATTAAAACTTTATATGTTCCCACAGCCAATGCGCGCGAAGCTGCCCTTGTGCCCGGGCTGCAGGTGTTTGGGGTTAAAAGCGTTTCCTCTCTTTTGGACCACCTTTCCGGCAAAGTGCCGCTTACCCCTTTGCCCCACACCCAATTTGAAGAACAAACCGATGTTTTTGGCCCGGATTTTGCCGATGTTCATGGGCAGGCAGAAGCCCGCCGCGCCATGGAGATTGCCGCTGCAGGCGGGCATAATCTCTTGCTTGTGGGACCGCCCGGAACGGGGAAATCCATGCTGGCCAAGCGCCTGCCTTCCATTTTGCCCCCTATGACCGAAGCGGAAGCCATTGAAACCACCAAAATTTACTCGGTTGCCGGGCTGCTGGGGCGAGAGGAACAATTATGCCGCACCCGGCCCTTTCGCAGCCCGCACCATTCGGTCTCGCCCAGGGGGCTTTCGGGCGGCGGCAGCATACCGAAACCGGGCGAAATCAGCTTAGCACACAACGGTGTATTGTTTTTAGATGAACTTCCTGAATTTAAACGGGACGCGTTGGAGGTACTGCGCCAGCCAATGGAGGATGGCCAGGTAACGGTGAGCCGGGTAGCCGGAAGTGCTACCTTTCCCTGCCGCACCATGGTAGTGGCTGCTATGAACCCTTGCCCCTGCGGTTACTATGGGCATCCCACCAAGGCCTGCAGCTGCACGGCCAGCGCCATTGATCGCTACCTGCAAAAAATAAGCGGGCCGCTTTTGGACCGAATTGACCTGCATGTGGAAGTGCCCCCAGTGGAGTATGCCGAAATTCGTTCCGAACAGGGCGGCGAAAGCAGCAGCAGTATTCGCAGCCGGGTGGTTGCGGCCCGCGCTTTACAACTAAAACGGTATCGTTTTGACGGCATTACCTGCAACGCACAGCTAACTTCCGAACTGCTGCGCCGCTACTGCACCTTGACAGACTCTGCAGACCGGCTTTTAGCTGCGGCTTTTACCCGTATGGGCCTTTCCGCCCGCGCCTATGACCGTATTTTAAAGGTTGGCCGAACCATTGCCGACCTTTCCGGCAGCGAACAGATTGATATTTCTCATATCAGTGAAGCAATTCAATACCGCAGTTTGGACCGCAAGTACCATTTTGCCCGCTAAAAGAAAAAATACCGGCCTGTTTTTTGTATATTTGCATTTTGTAAGTTTGCCGGTGGCTTTGTTTTTTCAGAAAGGATCTTTCCATGGTTCCCAGCAGCGAAGAAATTTTAGAAATTATTGCTTATGCTTGCGGTCCTGTTGATTGGGACACCAAGCTGATTGACGAAGGCCTGATGGACTCTTATGCATTTGCAGTTATTTTGGCAGAATTAGATGACCTTGGTGTGAGACTACAGCCCATTGAGATGGATGCCGCCTGCTTTACAACTCCCCGTGCGCTAATCTGTGCCGTACAGGAACAGGCCGCGCGCAGCTAAATGCTTGTAAATGGAATTGGGGTGAAAGCTTTATGGCTTGTAAACGCAAACTATTTTGCCAGCATGGAAAGATTTGTTATGCCATTTCGCTTCACAAGGAATACCTGGTGCGGGATATTTCTGACCTTCTGTTTCGCTTGCGGGGAGGAAAATTTGCCTATAGGCACTCCTTTGAATCTTTTCCAACCATTGTAAAAGGGCATTTTTCTCCCATATTGCGCCAGCTGAAAGGTGTAGATTTGCAGCTGCAGCGCAACAAAGAAAAAAATTTACGGCTGGCCGGTGCGCAAATAGATGGTATTGTCATTTATCCAGGCGAAACCTTTTCCTTTTGGCGTATGGTTGGAAAGCCTACGGCACGCAAAGGATATTTGCCGGGGCTTACTATTTCCGGCAGCAGTTTTCTGAGTGATATTGGCGGCGGGTTGTGCCAGCTTGCAAATTTAATTCACTGGCTTGTATTAAACAGCCCGCTTTTTGTATCGGAACTGCACCACCATTCCGACGCACTGTTTCCCGATGAGCGCCGAAAAGTTCCATTCGGAACCGGCACCTCTGTCTTTTACAAAAATGTGGATTACCGTTTTTTGAATAATACCAGCCAACCTTTACAGCTGCGCATTTGGGTAAAAGACGGATACCTTTACGGCGAGCTGCGCGCGCAGCAGCCATTTGACTTCTTCTACCGCATTGTAGAGGAAGGGCACCACTTTGTTCAGGAAGCCGATCTGGCTTATTACCGGTGTAGCCAAATTTATAAAGAAACTTACCGGCGCGAAGACAAAACCCTTTTATGCAGAACATTGGTGCTTGATAACCACTCGCGTGTTATGTATGACCCCAGCCTAATTCCCCAAGATGAAATATGGTCTGCCCAAGATAACAAGGGGCTGTAATGGGGGAGGTGTTTTTGTGGAATACGAAGCTTTGCCTGACCAGATTCTCTCTGTGGCAAAAAGAGTTCCTGAGCAGCTTTGCTACCAGTTTTCAAACCAGACTCTTACCTACCGCGATTTATCCGAAAAAGCACAAACTTTAGCTGCTTATCTAGGTCCGGGGTCTGCTGTTATGCTGCATGGCCATAAATCCCCTTTTCTTTTAATCGGCATGCTCGCGTGTTTAATCTGCGGGCGAACCTATCTTTTCTGCGATTGTTCTGTTCCGCCGCAGCGCGCAGTTTATATGCTTGGGCAAAGCGGCGCCGACTTTATTTTGTGCGAAGAAGCCCAGGAATGGTTTCCGCAAAACATAGCCATTCTTACAAGCCATAAGCTTAACCTGCTTCCGGTATGTGCGGCAAGCTGTGCAAAGCAGGGATCTCCCCTTGCCTACTTCACCTTCACTTCCGGCAGCACCGGTTCGCCCAAGGGCATCCGCATTCTGCGCCGCAATTTATGGAATTTTATACAGTACGCCAAAAATCTGCCCGGCGTTGCCCTGCATGCAAAAGAAACCTCTGCCGGCCATGCACTATTTTCCTTTGACCTATCGGTGGCAGATTTATTTTTGTCCCTCACATCGGGAGCTACTTTTTTTGCCTGGGATAAACCGCAATCCGGCCCGGTCCGTTTGCTCACCTGTACACCCACCTACCTAAAAATGTGCTTGATGGACCCTTGCTTTGGTCCAGATGCTTTGCCTTTTCTGCAAACGGTAATATGCTGCGGCGAAACCTTGCCCTGTCATACAGCTGCAAAACTTTTTGAGCGTTTTCCCGGCATATGTTTGTATAATGCCTACGGCCCTGCCGAATGCTGCTGCTTTGTCAGCGCGTACCGCGTCACACTGCAGGATGCTGCAAATACCGCAGGCAAAGGGCTGCCCATCGCAAAAGCCCATCAGACCGCAAGCGAAATTATTTGCCGGAATGGTGAACTGTTTATACAGGGGAACAGCGTGGGGGCCGGGTATCTGGACGAGATCACGGGCGGTTTTCAGGATGGCGGCTTTTATACCAAAGATGCCGGATTTTGGGAAGATGATCGGCTGTATTTTACCGGGAGGCTGGACCGCATGGTAAAGTATGCGGGTTTTCGGATTGAGCCTGCCGAAATTGAGGCAGAGCTTTTAAAAATTCCAGGTGTATACGGCTGCTTTGTGCTTGCCGACCGCACATTAAACGGTGAGGCCTTGCTTTTACGGGCTGAAGTCGTGGCAGACCCTCGGCTGACGCGTGTAAAAATCCGCCATTTGCTTGCCCAAAAATTGCCATCCTATATGATTCCTAAGGTCATTCACCTGTGCGACCATCTTCCGGTAACCGAACATTACAAAGCACGCTGAGGTTTTGCAATACACCCGGAAAGGAGAATTGACATGCTGACACAGAAAAATATACTGGAGCTGATTTGTTTGGTCTGTGGCCCTGTCACTTTGCAGACAGATCTTTTGAAAGAAGAGCTTTTGGATTCGTTTGCACTAATCACAATTGTATCTGAGCTGGAAGCAGAAGGGGTTGAATTGCATCCCACACAGCTGGGCTTTGCTGCCTTTTCCACACCCCAAAAAATTATTGCCCTGGTACAAAACCAAACTGGCCCGTTGCCATAAGCCTCGCAAAAAGATTTTGGGCATTACAAAAAGCGCAGAGCCGTGGCTCTGCGCTTTTTGATTTTTTGCTTAAAACAAGCTTTTTTTATTTCCGATTCACGTTTCTAAAATCTTAATCGCGCTGGAAGTACCAAGTCTGTCGGCCCCCAGCTGCAAAAACCGTTCCATATTCTCCCGGGTACGAATACCGCCCGCTGCTTTAATTTTACAACGGCCGGCACAGCAGCGGGCAAAAAGCTCAATATCTTCAAAAGTGGCCCCGCCCGAACTAAAGCCTGTACTGGTTTTAATATAGTCTGCACCGGCGTCACACACCACCTGGCACATTTTCTCCTTTTCTTCCTGGGTCAAAAGGCAGGTTTCAATAATCACCTTCAAAACATGCTCTTTGCACACCTTCTTCAGTGCACGAATTTCCTGTTCCACCCGGTCATACTGGCCGGCCTTTACATCCCCAATATGGATGACCATATCCACCTCAGAAGCTCCGTCCTTTAAGGCCTGCTCGGTTTCGAACAGCTTCGCCTCGGTGCTCATGGCCCCCAGCGGGAATCCCACCACCGTACAAACCGGAACCCGGCCTGCCAAATATTCTGCCGCCGGTTTTACATAGCAACTATTGATGCAGATGGAAGCGGTATGGTTTTCCATCGCCTCGTCGCACAGCTGTTTTATCTGCTGCCAGGTAGCTTCCGGCTTGAGCAGCGTGTGGTCCACCTTGGAAAGAATCTCTTCACGGGTCATAACTTTTGCACTTCCTTTCTTTTTGTCCGCAAAACTTTTTCACCTATGCACTTGGCCGCGCTTTTTTAAAATCCCAGCTCCACATACCGGCGCAGTCTTTCCTTGCCGGCAAGTGCTCGATCTATCTTATCAATCATAGCCTGGCGGTCCCGGTTTAAGGTACCTGCCAGCACCAAATAGTTGGAAGCGTGATTGGAGCGGAAAATGCTGCCCTCACTGTCAATCTGTTCCAAAAGCAACCGGGTCTCCTGCATCAGCTGCACGGGGTCCGGCTGAATCACCTCTCCGCGCTCAATCATATCGGCCAGCGGAGTTCCCCGGTAAACCCGCAAGGTCAAAAGGCCAATATAATCCGGGTTCATCTGGGAAAGAGCGTGCGCCGTATCCACTGCGTGCTCCTCCCAGCGCTGGGTACCGCCTAGTCCGTTAATAACTGTGACCGAAAGCTTTAAGCCAGCAGCACGCACCTTCTGGCCGGCCTCAATAATCTGCACGGCGGTTTCTCCTTTGTTCATCTGGCGCAAAATGGCCTCATTGCCAGACTCCAATCCCAAATAAACAATGCCCAGACCTGCCTGCTGCAGCTGCGAAAGCTCTGCTTGCGTTTTTGTGGTAATACTGCGGGGAGAGCCATAAATTCCTACCCGCTCACATTCCGGCAACACCTTTTTAATATGGCCCAGAATGGTCAAAAGGCTTTTCATCGGCAAAATAAGCGCATCGCCGTCAGCCAAAAAGACCCGGTCAATCTCCGGGTAGGTACGCCGCGCCTGGTCAATATCCTCCAAAACCTGCTCTACCGGGCGGACAGTAAATGTTTTTTCCTTATACATGCTGCAAAACGCGCACTTATTGTGGCTGCAGCCAATCGTCGCCTGCAAAATCAGACTGTAAGCTTCACTGGGCGGTCTAAATACTCTTCCAAAATAGCGCACAAAACATGCCCCCTTCTAGTTTTATCGTTTCGAAATACTTTCTTTTTATATTGAAAGGTCAGCCATCACAAATGAAATCTGCGGCGCAGCTGAGAAAAAAAGGTACCGGGAATCAGCATGCACAGCGCCGCCAGGTATACAACCCCAGCCGCCACACAGGTAATGGACAGGTACACAAAGTGACACACGCCCCCCAGCAACAGCCCCAGTGGAATTATGTCCAGCAAAATTAAAATAAAAGCATAAATGGCACTTTCTGCCGGTGGAATGTGCAGCGCAAACACCAACACAACGGTTGTTACCATGGCGCACAAAAGTACCGAAGGGATGACAAACTCTACCGACCAGCGATGCCAGCCGGTTGCAAGGTCCCACAAAACCGAAAGCACCATGCAAAGCGCAACCTGCCAGACCAAAACTTTCATGGGATTATGCCGCTTGCGGATAAATACAAGTAAACACAGCCAGCCGCAGCCGATGCCCGCCAAAACAAAAAGCGACCACCAAACTTCATGCCCTAAACTCAGGTTCAGCGCAACCGCTACAATGCCGGCTACCGCCGACAAAAACTGCAAAAAGCGGTATAACCCGCCGCGGTGCGCCAAAACAGGCAAAGGCGGGTAAGCGCGGTAGCTGGGCCCCAAAGCAGGTTCGGTCGCATTATGACACAGCGGGCAGCGCTCGGGGTCCGCTTCCAGCTGCACCTTACAATGTGGGCAGCATTTCATTCTATCCTCTCCCCCTGTTCTGTGTTCCCGGTCAGTGTAACAGGAATGCCCATATCCGTCAGCTGGGTAAAAAAGCGGCGCTGCACCTCGGTAGACAGATATGCACTGGTAAACGCCAGGCAGACGGTGTCCTGCAGCGTACTGGCAATTAAAAGCAGGCGGCCGGTGGCATTGCACGCCCCTGCCTGCTGAATATACGGCAAAAGCTCTTGGGGCAGCTGAATACGCCCCACATTGGAAAATGCAGCCGAATAGTGCTGTTCAGACCTTCGGTATGCCCAATACAAGCTAAAATCTTTTAAGGGAAGCGGTATTACCCGCATTAACAAATTTCGTTCCAGTGCAGCCAGCCGGGCCAGCCGGGCCGCGAAATGCTCGCGCTGCAGCCGCCGTTCAAACTCCTGCTGCAGCTTGGGGATAATATCTTCCAGCGGGGTCTGCGCTGTTACCTGACAGCCTGCTTCAAATACGCTGAAAAAATTGCGGCAGGTTGCAGAGGGAAAGAAATTGCGCAGGTCTACCGGAATGCTAAGCACCACCGGGCGGCGCAATTCTGCCACCGGCATCTGCTGCGCCAGTGCCCGTATCAGCACTGCCGACAAAAAAATGGTAATGGTTGTGTGATACTGCCGCGCCGCCTGTTTTAAAGGCTGTAAAGGCAATCTGCCTTCCAGTATGGAAATACGGTGGTCCAGGCTGCGTTCCATCCGCAAGCGAGCCGCCTTTACTGGTTTCGAGCGTCTTTTTCGCAGAGCGCTTTTGTCATAATAGCGGGCAAAGCTGTCGTCCATTCGTTGGCCCACACTGGCGTCATATTCGGGCAAAATCATCCTGCCGCCCAATTCATCACTATGGGCCAAAGACAAGTACCGGCAAACCAATACCCGAAAAAACTGCATAGCACCGGTACCATCGGCCAGAACATGAAACATTTCAAACGAAAACCGACGGTCATAATACACCACCCTGAGCAAAGCAGAGCGGGAATCCCGGTAAAGGGGCGCGCACAGCGGCAGCTGTTCGGGCTGGACAAGAATTTTTTCGTAAGACTCTTCCAGGTAATACCAGAAAAGCCCTTTTCGCATCACATTGGTAAAAGCGGGAAATTCCGGCAAGGTCAAGTCCAGCGCCTTTTGTAAAATTTCAGGACAAACCGGCTCGGTCAGCTGGCAGGTAAACCGAAAAACCTTGGTATCTGCTCCATGACAGTTTGGCGGAAAAATTTTGGCTGCATTATCCAGCTTGCGCCAGCGCTTTACCCGCTGTTCTCTCACAGCGCACCACCTCTTTCCAAAAAGTCATTTATACGCAGATATGCTTTTTTTACATGTACAAAACGGGGCGGCAAAGAAATAAAGCCATGCAGCGCATTGGTCATGCGCACAATCTGTACCCGGTTTCCGGCTGCCCGCAGCGCTTCCCCATACGCTTCCCCTTCATCCCGCAAAGGGTCATATTCCGCCGTTATCAGCAAAGTGTCAGGCTGGTTTTCCAAATTTTGTTCCAACAGCGGTGCAAAATAGGGATTTTCCCGGTCGGCAGGGCTTTTTTGGTAAAGCTGCATGTATTCTTCCACCCTTTTGGCGGTCAAAAGATAATCGGTCCCGTTCGTTTGCACCGACTGAAACGGAGCGTCCGGCCCGTGATCTGCCGCAGTAGCCGGGTATAGCAAAATTTGGCGGCGGGGCAAAAATTCCTGCCTGTCCCTGGCCATCAGGCTTACTGCAGCTGCCAGGTTGCCCCCTGCCGAATCCCCAATCAGGGTAATATCTTCCGGGCGAATACCTGCCATACCAGCGCCGCAGAACAGCTCCCTTGTAACGGCATAGCAATCTTCCAGCCCGGCAGGAAACCGATGTTCAGGCGCCAGCCGGTAATCCACCGAAAGCACCAGTCTGCCAGTGGCGCGGGTCATATTATCACACACGCGGTCATAGCTGTCAATATTGCCGGTAACCCAGCCGCCGCCATGAAAAAACACCAAAAGTCCTGGTATTATTCGGCCCTTGGGCGGATGGTACAACCGAACCGGGACGCAATGATCGCCCACCTTCACCTTATGATCCCAAACGGTATAAGCCGGCCGAAGCGGGCGGCGGCCAGCCAATGTTTTCAGTTCCCGTTCCAATGGGTAATACTCTGCCACACTGCCTTCCCGGTAGGAAACAGCACGCAGGGCAGCCCGCATGGCTTTATTGATTGCCATGTTCCACCTCCTGGTAATGGGCCAGCGTTTTGTTGAGAAACTCCTGATAAGCTGACACCGCTTCCGGGGGTGCCACCAGCGCTGCATCCTCGCCAAACCCCAGCAGCCAGCCATAAAAACGCGGGCTTAAAGCCAAGTCCACCGTAATATCAAAGCTGCCATCTCCCCGGTCGGCCAGGTGAACTTCCCTGCCAAACCGGTCCAATGCCGCCCCTGCCAGGCGATTGGTAAACCGCAGGGTCACCCGCTTCAGCGTGCCGCTGTACATATCAAATACTCTGCGGGTATAAAAAGTGGGGTCCAACTGTTCAAAGGCCTGCTGCCCCTGCCGTTTTTTATCCACCAGGCTAATCTTTTTCATGCGGTCCAGCCGATAATTGCGCAGCATTTGGCTGGCACTGTCATAAGCTACCAGGTAATAATATTCATCATTCCATACCAAAGCATAGGGCGATACCTGATACTGTTCGCCATTATGCCGCATCCGCTGCTTTTTTTCCACCGTCCACTCAAAGTAATAAAAGCTGATCTGCCTGCCGGAATTGATGGCCTGATGCAATGTGTCGATTGTATAATATACACTTTCATTCATGGACTTAATGCGGCCAGCCACCCTAACCTGATGCTGCAACCCGCCCGCCTGCCATCGGCTTGCAAGCGTCTCCAGCTTATGGATCAGTTCATTGCTCTTTTTTTGAGTAATAAAGCGGCTGGACTGGACCGCATCCACCAATAGTTTTAATTCCGCCAATTGAAAGCGCCGGCTTGCAATATAATAGGTCCAGTTCTTCCCGTGGCTGCACTCAATATCCAACCCAAAACTTTTAAGTGCGTCCAGGTCATCATAAATGCTTTTGCGTTCGGCCGATATGCCCTGCCCTTTTAACGCGTCAATCATCTGCTGTATTGTCAGCCCATGCTCCTCGTCGGTCTCTTCCAAAAGCAGTTGGGCCAGATACAAAAGCTTTAACTTTTGTCCGCTTGACTTTGCCATACCTTTCTCCCTGCCGGCAAAACATGCCATACTAGTTTGAAACTTATAAAAACAGTATAACAGATGTCCGTTTAATTGTACAGAACCCTTCCCGTTCGGACTTGCCTGAAACCAAACAACGCATGGATACAAAGCTTTGGATGCTGCCAGCCGTTTACCCCTACACTGCATTCATCCATATTTATATTACAGTCTATTGTCGGCAGATGGTATATCACACATTTTATATCTATAAAAAGCGAAACGATATTAAACCAGACTATTGTGCTAAATAGAGATATGCTTGGCATAAAGTCCTGTTTTGGCCTTACCCTTATTAGGTTACACTGCTTACTGCCTTTTGTCTGTGGCTTTGTTGCCGCTTTCCATCTCTTTTTATAAATTTTGCAAAACAGCAAAAGCCGCGTTATATTAACGCGGCTTTTAGGGTTTTAATAAATGGGTTCATCTTATGAAGTTCAGTTTGGTATTTTCATCTGTGTTCCAGCATTTAGTGCGGCCATACAAGGCTTACCGCACATGCTGCCAGTGCGGCTGCCATTACACGGTCCACCGCTTTGGAATGCTCGGCAAAAAGTTTTTGCATAAATGCCCCCGCAAACAGCCAAATCAAATTATAAAATGGACCTATAAACGGAAGCAGCACTGCCATTTTTAACAGCGCCGCCAGCGAACCATCATAAGGCAGCACATAAGAGGCCAAAACTGTCAGGCAGAAAATCATAATTTTAACATTGGTCAGCTGTACCAACAGCCCAGTGCGAAAACGGGGCTCTGCAGCTTCCCTGCTGACCGATGTACCACTGGAGCGTAAAATATGCCAGGCTAACCACAAAATATAGCAGGCTCCTATCCAGGAAAGTACCTGCACTGAATCAATCAGTGCAGTTCCCACCAGCCAAATGGCAAACGCACTGCACAGGGACACGATTGTATAGCCCACAAAAAGGCCTCTCCACTGCCGCAAAGCTGCCCGGCGGCCATACCGCAAAGCCGCTGAAAGAGAGCAGATGTTGGCCGGCCCGGGCGTGATGCTGGTGACAAAAGTATAAACCAGAAAGGAAGGAAGAAGAGAAAGTGGCATAATATTCTCCTGTAAAGCATTTATAAAATACCCAAACAACGCAAAAAAGCATCTAAAACGGCTCTGCAAGCTTTTTTTGCCGCTTATCCTGCCTGCCTTCTTGGTTGTTTTACTATATAAAACAACCATTTTTCGGTATTTTTTACCTGGTTCAAAGTTTAGCGGCGGAAGATCTTTTAATTTGGGTGAAAAGAAAAGCCGCTTGGCTTTTCATCCGCGGCTTTCTTTTCTATTTATATTGTCAGGCCATTGCTTTTTTCAGCTCGTCCACCCGGTCGCATTTTTCCCAGGCAACACCAAGGTCTTCCCGGCCCATATGTCCATAGGCTGCCAGCTGTTTATAAATGGGGCGGCGCAGGTCCAACGCCCGGATAATTCCGGCAGGCGACAGATCAAACACCTTACGCACCGCTTCGGCAATCCGGTCATCCGGTGCTGTGCCGGTACCAAAGGTGTCCACCAGTACACTAACCGGCTGTACTACCCCAATAGCATAAGCCAGTTCCACTTCACATTTGGTTGCTAAGCCCGCCGCCACCACATTTTTGGCAACCCAACGGGCCGCATAAGCAGCCGAACGGTCCACCTTGGTGGGGTCTTTGCCGGAGAAGGCTCCGCCGCCATGCCTGCCGTAACCGCCATAAGTATCCACAATAATTTTTCGTCCGGTCAGCCCCGAATCCCCCTGCGGGCCACCAATAACGAACCGGCCGGTGGGGTTGATAAAGTACTTGGTGTCACCGTCTAATAGCTGCGCCGGAACAATGGGCTTGATAACCTGTTCAATAATATCTCCGCGCAGCTTTTCCATTTCCACTTCGGGAGAATGCTGGCTGGAAATAACCACAGCGTCCACCCGAACCGGCCGGCCGTCATCATACTCCACTGTTACCTGGGTTTTCCCATCCGGGCGCAGGTAATCCAAAATTCCTTCCTTGCGCACCTGGGTCAACCGTTTTGCCAACCGCTGCGCCAGCGAAATAGGCAACGGCATCAATTCCGGTGTTTCATCGCAGGCAAAGCCAAACATCATGCCCTGATCGCCGGCACCGCCCACCTGGTCGTTGGTTCCCAGTGCAATGTCTGCCGACTGTTCATCAATATTGGTAATCACTGCGCAGGTCTCGGCGTCAAAGCCATATTTTGCGCGGGTATAACCAATTTCCCGAACGGTATCCCGCACAATTTTCGGAATATCCACATAACAGCTGGTGGTAATTTCTCCCATTACATGCACCAAACCGGTGGAAACGGTGGTTTCACAGGCCACCCGGCCATCCGGGTCTTCAGCCAAAATGGCATCCAGTACCGCATCAGAAATCTGGTCACAGATCTTGTCGGGGTGACCCTCGGTTACCGATTCAGAAGTAAAAAATCGTTTCGACATCTTCACATTCTCCTTTTTTAGTCTTTCACAAGCGGAGATATCACCCACTTTTTGACAGACCCGGCATCTGCAAAAAAACAAGCTCGGCAAAACCACCGAGCTTGTTTAAAAGCTTATCTTTCGGTTCTACCCGCAGGATTTGGCACCTTGCTTTACAAGCAGGTTGTCGGGCTTCACAGGGCCTGTTCCCTCAGCCACTCTTGATAAGTGATATTCAGTTTGTAAAGATAATTATATCACAACCGACCTGTTTGTCAACCGTTCGCCTTTTTGGGCACTGATTTTTTGGCCATGGCATCCTGTCTGCCGTGCAAAATAGGACTAAGCGGTTTATAAATCAGCAAGCAAATAACAGCATCCAGCAAGCCCTTTACAATGGTAAACGGCATATTAAAGATCAAAAGGCATTTTAAAAGATTATCAGCCGAAGGCAAAATAGCCTGGTACATACCCAAAATAACCTCCAGCGGCATATTATAAAACTGCACATAGGCCGGATAGGTAATAAAATAGTTGGAAGGCACGCTGAACAGTCCCATAACAATTGCGCCCACCACAGCACCAATAATCGCCATTTTGCGGGTTTTATGGTATTTATAAATAACCCCGGCTGTAAAGCTGAACACTGCCCCCAACATGAAGTTGCACAATTCGCCCACGCAGGCGGTGCTAGTGCCCTTAATGAGGATGTGCAGCAAATTTTTAATAAAGCTGATGACCACCCCGTACACCGGCCCCAGCGCAAAGGAGCCCAAAAGCGCCGGCAGATCCGAAAAGTCCATCTTCACAAACGAAGGGATCAGCATCGGCAGCGGAAACTCAATAAACATCAGCACAAAGGCGATGGCACTGAGCATAGCAGCAACGGAAAGATCACGGGTTTTTGTTCTGGTTTTCATACAAACTACCTCCCGGGGCACAAAATCCCCTTTTTATGATTTTGAAAGCCCTTTTCACGTGTCGGGAGACAAATAAAAACACCCTGCTGTGGCAAAATCTACAACAGGGCGCAGAGAAATCCATCTGTCTGCCGTTTCTTTCATCCGGACTATACCGTCGGCCCCGGAATCACACCGGGTCAGCGCTAAAAAGCGGTCGCGGGCTTTCTGCCATAGCAGATCACCGCCGGTGGGGAATTGCACCCCGCCCTGAAACGAACTTTCTGGTATTATTATACACGCTTTGTCTAAAAACGCAACCCCCGAATTGTATTTTTTTACAACAACAAGTCCTTTGCTTTTTTGCTCAGTTCCCCCTCCTGGCCAAAAAATAGCTCCCTTTCACCCAAAATGGCAGAACAATCCTTTTCCTGCTGTTTGCTTTGGGGCATTTGCCAAATTTTCCAGGCATCTGTCCCCCGCGGCCGCGGCGCACGGGCGGGCTACTCGGTGGTGTACAGGGCGAAATCCTCGGTGGCCACCTGCCGCATCAGACGCTACTCAAGTTATTCCTTTCATTTTCTTCCAGAACTTAAGTATTTGTTTAATTTATAATAATATAATAAACTATTTATGAATTTTATATTTATTTTATTCAAAATAGTGATACAATAAAAACAGTACAGCACACTTGTACAATAGATTGTCAAATTCCTATATATCTTTTCACTAACTGGTATTAACCGTGATAGCAATGTCAAAGAGTATCATTGGGAAGATTATCCAACGGCCTTTTCCGGTGCGCGACCGATTGACGAATGGCTTTTCGAAAAGATTATGAGCTATCGTTGAGGGACTCAATATGGAGGAACCCAATATGCGCAAGAAAAAAATCTGGTTTTTGGCCTTATTCTTGTTGGTAACAATCGCTTGCAGCATTTATCTGGTTTCTAATCGTCAGCCGTCTGAGATTCCGTTACCTGAGACTAAGTATCAATTCTATCTTTCCGTTGTTTCTTGCAAGGTAGAGGATGACACCGGTCCTCTTTCAGTCATAGCCCAGTGGATTGATCGCGAGACGAACGAAATCTCCTACGGCGATTATTCTCTCGGCACACGCGAGCCGTTTCTGTACACCTCCAGCGGTGGACGCGTTTCTACGGATGAAATTCAGCCGGGCGACATCCTGATCGTTCACACAGATAATGCGACGGAACTGGACATCTATCCTGTGATGTTCAGCGGACCCTACTACCTCACGCTGTTGGATACGCCGTTGGATGACTCGGGACAAGCCGAATCGAATGCCTATCCATAATTCTCAAACAAAAAGCAGGCCCCAGGGCCTGCTTTTTTGATGGCGGGGCCGGGGCCCGCTTTGCGCGTTATGGGGTTTTGTCTCCGGGGCCAGTGGCAGGTCGGCCGACAGCCTGCGGCGGGCGGTGGAGCGGCAGAACGCCTCGTTAGGTTTTTCTGTTATACACGATGGCCCGGCCCCTTGAAAAGCCCTTGGAACATCTTGCAAGGGCGCGGCAAATGGCTTATACTTATAATAATTCAGTTGGACTGTCCGTAACTCAGGCTGTCCCTGAGTGAAGTGGGCCAGTAAGGCGCTTGCCTATAGGGGGATATCCACTGTAAAGGCCGTGTAAAAGCCGCAGCCGACGCCGAATAAAATATTTTTGCGGGATTTTAAAAGGGGACTTTTTTGAAAAAAACCCCTTTTTGCTTTGAAATTTATAAAAGAATGAATAGCAAGTCTTGCTCTGTTTTAACCTGCTGTACCAACTGCCGGTACCGCCTGACACAAAGGAGTTTTATATGGATTTTTCGGCCTATTTTTCACCAGATGCTGCTTTGCAATTTGGCATTTGTGTCCTGGTTTTTTTGGCTTTTTTTGCTGTCAGCCGATTGTTTCGCTATAAAATGGCGCCGCTTTTGGCTAAGCTTTTCAAAAAAATTAACCGTTCCTTCCTCCACAATCTGGTCGAGTCCATCAGCCGTCCTTTTTCCAACGCTATTGCCTGGGCCGGCGCACAAATCGCACTGGAACGGCTTTCCCATTCTGCTTACTTTTTGGCTTCTGTGCCGTTTATGGCAATCTTTCGCATCGGGTATGTGGTTTTTATTGTACAGGCTTTGTGGAACCTTGTTCCGCTTGTACCGGTACTGCTTCAAAGAGAAGACAAAAACGCGAAATCCATCCAAAAATTGGTACACATCTCTTTGCGGGTACTCGTCATTTCGTTTGCTGTTGTAATCGGCCTTGGAGAACTGGGTTATAATGTGAACGGACTGATTGCCGGGCTTGGCCTTGGAGGCCTAACCTTATCGTTAGCCGCACAGAACACTGCTTCCAACCTGTTTGCAGGCGCTATGCTGTTCACCGAACGCCCGTTCGAGCTGGGAGATTGGATCAGCTGCGCAGGAGTGGAAGGCACGGTGGAAGATATTGGCCTTCGCGCCACCAAACTTCGCACCTTTGCAAACACTTTGGTTGTTGTTCCCAACACTACCATCTGCAGCCAGAATATTGACAATTACACCCGCATGAACATGCGGCTGAAGCAGTTTACACTTGGCATTTGCTACAATACCCCGCAGGAAAAAATAGAACAGCTGATTGACCAACTGCGCACCTTGATCTGTTCGGACCCAGATGTTGCTGCCGACAAAGTGCAGGTCAGTTTATTTGGGTTTGGCAGTTCCAGTATTGATATCCGGGTGGTATACTACACTACAGTTACTGCCTATGCTGACTGGCTTGCAGTAACCCAGCGGCTCAATTTTGCCCTTTTGGCACTTATGAATCGGCTGGGGGTAGAATTTGCTTATCCCAGCCAGAGTATCTACTTACAACAGCCTGAAACAGATGCCAATAAAGCCGCCCTGTAACGCTTTTTGCGCTAAGCTATTTTTGTTTAAAAAGGAAGATGTATTTTGACCAGTTATCATCCCGTTTATCACCCTGCCGACCCTGCCGAAAAGCAGGCCATGCAGGCACATATTGTGCGCCAACTCAACTATACCAAAGAACAATGTCAGGACGCCATTATCGGCATGATTGCCCCCCAGTTTGAGGATTGCGACCCGGCCCGCCGCAGCCTGACTTTAAGCTTTACCATTACCAGCTGGATGCGTAATGTGGGCCGCACCATGCATGGAGGACTGATTTCCACAGCGTTTGATACTTCGTTTGGTCTTCTCACCAACTATTACAGCCGCGGCCATTTTATTACGACCACTAATCTTTCCATTACCTATTTGGAACCAGTGTTTCCCGGCGAAAAGCTGGTTATTACCGTAAAAGCCAACCGCGCAGGCCGCACCTTGGTTGGCCTTACCGGAAAAGCCTGGGCGGTACAGGGAGAAAAGCGCCGTTTGGCCGATACAGCCACCGCTACTTTTATGATCTTACAAGAAAAATTTACGCCCCCCTGGGCGGTTCAAAACTGGGCGCCTGAACCGGATGAAAATCCCGCAACCTGATCTTCAGGCAGCATCGCGTTCATATTCCCACGCCTCTGTGTCATCTGCAAACTGATTCACTGGTCCAGTGGGCATATAATATCCATATTCTGTGTAACCTTCTTCAAACATATCGTCCGCCCCCGTTTCTTTGGTTAGCAAGTCGGTTTATACCGGTTTAACCGGTTTTTATTTTCTTTTTCCATGCCTGCAGTATACCAAAACACTTGTACAATAAAACGGACAATTCGTTTTCGTTGCCGCCTCTGCTTTGCAGCAGCTATATAATGGCAGCGTTTTTTGTTGAAAGTGAGGCTTCCTGTTGAATCGGATTTTACGCCTGACAGCAGTTTTACTGGCGGCTATTTGTCTGCTAAATGGCTGCGCCGCCACTGATATGGTGCTTTCTGTGCGCTGTGACCTGCAGCAACCCGCCCCACTGGCTGACCTGCCTTACCTGGATTCGTCCATTCAATCGCCTTTTGAACCGGTGACCTGTACTTATTATTACGACCAGCTTCCCACCGAGGCATGCCGGACCGTATACCGGGCGGCACTGGAACATTTTGCTGCCGGCAGAACCGACAGCTTTTATCTAAAAGGCAGCTACACCGCTTTAGAGGTATCTGCCGCAATGCAGGCGCTACAGTATGACCAGCCGCAATTGTTATGCGCTCCATTTGGGCAAACCTGCAGCTATTACACAACCTCTTCTGGCGAAGTGCTGGGTATTGAACTTTCTTATAGTGAACCACCCAAAGGGCAAGCAAAAATGCGCCGGCAACTTTGTGAGCGCATTACACAAATTTTAGAAAATGCCAGCATTTTTGCTGACCCATTTGAGCGGGAAGCCTATCTGTATCAAACTTTGCTGGAACAAACTGTATATGACAATACGGCCGCTAAAAACAGTTTGAAAGCATCTCAGGAGCCTGACTATTCCCTTTCCCTGGAAGACCGCATGACCCACACCCTATATGGCGCACTGGTAAATGGCCGGGCCGTATGTGACGGATATGCCAGTGCTTTTCAGCTATTGTGCTGTTATGCAGGCATTCCCGCCGCCACCATTGTAGGGCAGGCTTTCGATTTTATGGCTGCGAACGGAACCGCCTTTGCAAATGGCCAAGACCGCAACCATGCCTGGAACCTGGTACAGCTGGAAAGCGGCAGCTACTATTGCGACCCCACCTGGGATGACAATGACTTCAGCTGGCTAACCGCTGACGGCCAGTTGGTGCGTTTTGCAGAGGATCCTTCCGGCATGCGTCAGATTCCGCTGACTGCGCTGCACCGCTATTTGAACCTTACCTTTGACGAGATGTCCCAAAATCACACACCAGACCCTGATTTTCAGTACCCGATGCAGGCAACCGGGCAGGACAATTACTACCGGCGCCGCAAGCTGACAGTCTCAAGCCCTGCCGAACTGACCAACCTGGCAAAAAGGCTGTGCCAGGAGCAGAATTACCCGGAACTTTTTTGCTTTGAAGTACTGCTGGTGGACTGGGGCAGCGTCAATCTTTCCAGGGTATTGCCTGCTGCTTTGGGCGGCGTGGGTGGGTACCACTACCTGCTTTATTCCAATCCCCCCGGTGCGGAAGACCGCTTATTTGTATGTCTGTACAACGACGAATCATAAAATCTTGATTTTTCTTTTCCGCGCAGGATATAATATTAAAGTTCAGGACTTTAATTTTGGGAACACTGCTTGGCCATATGGCCGCAGAGAAAATGGGAGGACATTTTATTATGATGTATACTTATCAAAACAAAGGCACCTGCTCTACCCGTACCGAAGTGGAGCTTGCTCCGGACCACACCATTCAATCGATTGCCGTTTTTAATGGCTGCAACGGCAACCTGAAAGGGATCTGTGCTCTTCTTACCGGCATGAAAGCCGAGGACGCCATCAGCCGTATGAAGGGTACTCGCTGCGGCAATAGGGCCACTTCCTGCCCGGATCAGATTGCCTGCGCTTTGGAAGAGGCATTGGCACAGCTGTAAACTGCTTTTTGCATCAATTACAACCAATAGAAAGTGGCTGGCAAACCGTTTTTGCCAGCCGCTTTTTTCATTTTTGTGCAAGAATCTTCCATGTTTTCCCCGCATAGCGCGCAGTATAATGAAAAAAGAAAATTGCTGCCCATGCGGGCAGAATAGACTTTTAGGAGGAAGCTGTATGGAACGAAATGCTGCATATGAAATTGAACGGCTGGTCCAGTTTGGCCTGCAGCAGGGCCTGTTGGAAGAGCTGGACTGCTATGTTGCCCGCAATACCCTGCTGGATCTGTTTGGCTTGGCAGAGCCATTTGACGGCCCGGTAGAGGAACCTTTGCCGCAGCTTCCCACCGAAATTTTGGATTCTCTTTTGGACTATGCCGCACAAAAAGAACTTTTTGATGGCGAAGTTCGTTCGCTGCGCATTAATTTTGAAGCCCGTATTATGGGGGCACTGATGCCCCGGGAAAGCGAAGTTGCCCACAGATTTGCCCAATTGTACCAAACAAAAGGGGCCAAAGCCGCTACCGATTGGTTCTACCACCTTTGCCGGGTGTCCAACTACATTCGCACTGCCGATGTAGCCCGCAATATTAAATGGGACTACCATTGCCAGTACGGCAAATTGGAGATTACAATTAACCTGACCAAACCGGAAAAGGATCCTAAAACCATTGCACTGGAACGGATGCAGCCTTCTTCCAGTTATCCCCGCTGCATGCTCTGCCCGGAGAACATTGGATACGCCGGAAGGGTAAATTTCCCGGCCCGGCAGTACCACCGCATTGTACCGGTAACCCTGGCCGGTGAAGAGTG
This sequence comes from Pygmaiobacter massiliensis, assembly GCA_022778585.1. Lineage (GTDB taxonomy): Bacteria > Bacillota > Clostridia > Oscillospirales > Ruminococcaceae > Pygmaiobacter > Pygmaiobacter massiliensis_A. The sequence continues at coordinate 232,044 of JALFTI010000010.1, forward strand.
GTTTTTACAGTATTCCCCCTATGTGTACTATAACGAACACTGCATTGTGTTTGGCAAAAAGCATGAACCCATGCAGATTGAGCATAAAACCTTCTGCCGCCTGTTCGACTTTGTGGAACAGTTTCCCCATTATACCTGCGGCTCCAATGCAGATCTTCCCATTGTAGGGGGCAGCATTCTCAGCCACAATCATTTCCAGGGCGGCTGTTACCGGTTCCCCATGCAAAATGCAGTTTCCCTCACCCGTTACCGCTGTGAAGATTTTCCAAAACTGACAGTGGACCGGATTAATTGGCCAATGGCTGCCATTCGGGTGCAAGGGCATAACCGGGACGAAATGATTGCTTTTGCTGACCGTATGCTTACTGCTTGGCGCGGTTATTCGGACGAAAGCGTGGATATTTTAGCCAGCAGCACTGAGGATGGCAAAACCGTTTTGCACAATACCATTACTCCCATTCTGCATTACGAGGAAAAAGCTGGGTTTATTCTGGACCTGGTGCCCCGCAACAATCGCACCTGTGCAGAATACCCCGATGGCATTTTCCACCCGCATAAGGAAGTACACCACATTAAGAAGGAAAATATTGGCTTAATTGAGGTGATGGGGCTTGCCATTCTGCCTGGAAGGCTGAAAGCCCAGAGCGAAACCATTCACAAGGTTCTTACCGGCAAACTTGATGTTGGTGAAGCTGCCGCCAGCTGCCCTGAACATACCGAATGGATTCACGAGCTTACATTGCATTATGGCACCGCCCTTTCGGAGGAAAAAGCCGATGAGGTTATAAAACAGGAGATTGGTGCAAAATTTGCAGCCTGCCTGGAACATGCCGGTGTTTTTAAACTGGATGCTGCCGGACTTGCTGCCTGTGACCGTTTTATGGCAACAATTGGCTGTAACAAGCTGTAATTTTTAAAAAAACAGGCAGGCCCAAAAGGCCTGCCTGTTTTTGGTATAAGGGGGCAATTTTTTATTTTAGGGGCAAAGGTTTACGGATCTGTATTTTACTTTAAACCTTTTAACCAGCAAAACCAATTTCCTTTTTTCCGCCTTTTTAATGATTTTTCCATGTTTTTTGATGAATTTTCTCCCCACCCTTTATTTTTTCGTCTAAAAGCGGTAAACTGTAACCAGATATTTTATCAAAACAAGGAGCTTTATGGCATGCTGAAACAAGTGGTATTCGATCTGGGCGGCGTCGTGGTGGATTATGATCCTCACAGCTATCTGGCCGATCGTTTTTTAAATAAGCCGCTGGAAGATTTTCTTTATGAAAAAATTTTTGCAAGCGACACCTGGCGGGACCTGAACGCCGGGCGTATTACCTTGGCGCGCGCCACTGAATTGATACTGGCCGCCTGCGGCACACGCCGCTATGAGGGGCAGATGGTGCTGGACGACTGGCGGGATATGCTGACTACCAAACGGGATACGGTTCGGCTGATGGAAGAGCTGAAAAATGCAGGTTATCCGCTTTATTACCTTTCCGATATTTCCCAGGATGTGTTGGACATATTCCGGCGCCGCAAATCCTTTATGCCGCTTTTTTCGGGCGGCGCTGCCTCTTGTGAGGAACAGCTTTTAAAACCGGACCCTGCATTTTTCCGCGTTCTTTTGGAACGCTACCATCTGCAGCCTTCCGAAACGGTTTTTATTGACGACCGAAAGGAAAATATTGATGCGGCCAACGCCCTTGGTATGACTGCAATTCCCTTCCGGGACAGTAAAGATTTGCGCCAGACCCTGCTGTTTTTGGGGTTTCCCTTAAAAACCGGGGTGCGCCGTTCCCACAAAAGCACTTCTGGACGCAAGAAAAAAACGCAGCCGGATGCTGCCTCTATTAAAGCTATTTTTAAACCCGGCAAGCAGCCTCAACCAAACCAGGAAGAAAGGCAAACCGATTTGCCTTTATAAAATTTGCAAAAAGCGCAGGAGGATAACCTCCTGCGCTTTTTACTGTGACTACTTTTCAGTCGGACAACTCGTCCCGAATATGTTCCAGTGCCCCTTTTTCCAGCCTGGAAACCTGCGCCTGCGAAATACCGATTTCCTTTGCCACTTCCATCTGGGTACGCCCCTGCAAAAAGCGCAGTGCCATAATTTTCTTTTCCCGTTCGCTCAAGCTTTGTATGGTATCCCGAAAGGTCATGGCGCTAATCCAGCTTTCCTCGCCGCTCTCATCCCCAATCTGGTCCATTACACACACAGGGTCGCTGCCATCCTGATAAATTGGTTCATATAGCGAAATTGGGTCCACCACCGACTCCAATGCAAGTGCGACCGCCTGCTGCGGCTGCTGCAGACGCTGCGCAATTTGGGCAATCGTGGGTTCCCGGTCCAATTCCTTCTGCAGCTGTTCCTTGGCCTGCATGGCCTGGCTTGCCAGGTCCCGCACCGAACGGCTGACCCTGACCGGATTATTGTCGCGCAGAAAGCGGCGAATCTCCCCCACAATCATTGGAACACCGTAGGTGGAAAACCGTACCCCCAAACTGGGGTCAAACCCGTCCACGGCTTTAATAAGGCCAATGCAGCCTACCTGGAACAGATCATCCATATTTTCCTTGCGGCCGGCAAACTTTTGCACCACACTCAGCACCAGGCGCAGGTTTCCTGCAATCATCTTTTGCCTGGCCATGGCATCTCCATCGTGGGCCTGTTTTAAAAGCTGCTGTTTTTCCGCTTCCTTCAGTACCGGAAGCCGGGAAGTATCTAACCCGCATAATTCTACCTTTCCGTAGTACAAATCCCCACACCCCATTCTTGGTTTCAGGGGATAGTATGGGGGAAATGCGGGTAAATTCAGTCCAAAAAGCGGCTGGTAAATCATAACAGCCGCTTTTTTCCATTATCATACCAATATTTTATAATACCAGTTCCAGTTCTGCTTTCAGCCTTTTTATAATTCTTTTTTCCAGGCGTGAAATATAGCTTTGGGAAATGCCAATCTGGTCAGCCACCTCTTTTTGAGTGTACTCTCTTCCACCGGTTAGGCCAAACCGCATCTTCATAATCATTTGTTCCCGGGGAGAAAGCTTTCCGATAGCCCGGTAAAGTAGGCTGCGTTCATCATCCTTTTCCAGCCCAGCCGATACCGTATCTTCCTGTGTGCCAAGCACATCTCCCAATAAAAGCTCATTTCCATCGCCGTCAATATTGAGCGGTTCATCTATACTGGCTTCGGTGCGCCGATTGCTGCTTTTGCGCAGATACATTAAAATTTCGTTTTCAATACAGCGGGAAGCATAGGTAGCCAATTTAATATTTTTCTGAGGCATAAAAGTATTCACTGCCTTTACCAAACCAATGGTACCAATCGAAATCGTGTCTTCAATGTTAAGGCCCGTGTTTTCAAACTTTTTAGCAATGTATACCACCAGCCTTAAATTCCGGGTAATCAAAAGCTCCCGGCTTGCTTCATTGCCCTGGGCAAGCCCTTTAAAAGCCTCGGCCTCTTCCTGTGCGGTCAAAGGCGGAGGCAAAGTTTGCGGGCCGTTTATGTAATAGCTGTAGCGGGCTCGGTCAAACCTGGCCCGCACACGGCGCAGCCAGCATAAAATGGTGGTTTTCCAGTTCATACAACTCGCTTCCCTTCTGTTTTTTGCCTGTTTTCTTCCAGCTGGCGGGCCATCTGCGGCCCTATAAGCGCTTCGTACTGCCCCTGTGCCAGCGGCCTGTTTACAAACGCCACCGTTGCCGGGCGGCAGGTTGTAACTTTACCGGCGCGGCACACCGAAACCGCCTGGCAAAAAACAGCGGGCAACACGCAGTCTCCCGCCGCCGTTTGGCATGGCAAAAGCTGCAAACCCGGGCTTAAGGTGCCTTTTTCAAAATAATCTGCAATTCTTTGCTCCTGCTGCTGTGCCAAATGTAATAAGCCAGGCCGCCAGCTAACCAAAACGACCGGTCGGCCGGCATACACATCTTGTAAAGCAAATCCGGTGTCATAAAGGGCCGCCAAATGAATTGCCCCCTGCCCTTCAAATTCCAACACCAGGTCCATTGTAATATCTTCCCCAGGGGGCGAAAAAAACACCGACCATATTTCCAGCACCAGGTAAACTGCCGCCACGCACCCAAGCAGCAAAAATGGCGAAATTTGAAAATAGACCTGGTAGCGGTAGACTAGTATACCTGGCACCTTTAAAACCTGAACAGCAAAGAGCACTGCACCAGCCAGCAAAAAATTGAGTGCTCCATACCACACCATGCAGCGCCAATACACTTGAAACCCATGCCAGCCAAATGCTGTTCTTACTGCCAAAAGACCCATTCCCAACCGTACCAGCAAGGCCAAAGGTCCCGGTATGGCGGGCACCAAAAGCAACAGCGCTGAACTTGCCGCCAGCCCAGCTGCCATAGCAAGCCGATATCTGCCGCCGCAGGCCGCTGCCAAGCGCCCCGCCAAGGTCAAAAGACACAAATCAATGACAAAATCTACCGCCAATAGCACATCCAGATAGATGACCTGTTTCATCTTGTGCCCCCTTTGTCTGCAGGGCCAGTATACCGCTATTGGGCTGCAAACCCTGCCGAAGGACGCCGCTTTTAAGCTAACTGGTTGATTTTATCTGCTAAAAAGTTTTGCCTCCAAAAGCTTTATCAGAAAATTCTTTTTTCGCTTCTGGGCATCTTTCTGCAAAAAGTCCTAAACTGTTTTTTCGATTCGTCTTCGCCATAAAAAGCCGCCGCTTGTATGTGTGTAAAACATCTTCTTTCGAAGCTGTCTTTTTGCTATTTAAGCGTTTTGGGAAGTTTTTTAAAGCGTTAAAACTTATTTATGTACCCAATACCACCCCTATTTTTATCAAAACAAAAGGATACCCGCTTTTCCAAATAAGAAAAGCGGGTATCCTTTCTGTTATTGCTTTTGTCTTAATTGCACTGCACCGCCTGCACACAGCTAGCCTTTGTGCCAAGCACGACACCGTTCAGCGCTCTTTGCGCCGGTAGACCAAAAAATCAAACGCAATTTGGGTTTTAAGTGTTTCCAATTGTGCCAGCTTCTGCGCACCCTGCTGGGGAGTTTTCCAATAATAGGGGGTCATCGCAAACAGGTCCTGAATCTGCTGTTTGTTTTCCAGGCAAATTTCTCCTCGAACCGGCACTCTTTTTTCCATCTGAAAACCGAAATATGCCACTTCCTTCTGCTCATTTTCATAGGGGGTACTGTACAGTACCTGTTTTAGTTCCCACAAATGCCGCGGGCCCGGCACTGCATACAAAAACACACCGCCGGGACAAACCACCCTTGCAAACTCCTCTTGCGCTACCGGTGCAAACACATTGGTCAGGCAGCTTACGCTGGCTGTACGCACCGGCATAGAAAAGCTGCTGGCCACCGCAAATTCCACATTTGCAACACGCTTTGCGGCACTGCGCACCGCTGCTTTGGAAATGTCAAACCCCGCTACATACACCCTGGGCATGCTTTGCGCCAGGCAACCGGTATAATATCCTTCGCCGCAGCCCGCATCCAGCAAGGTCTGTTGTGCATTTTTGCTTTCTCCCAAAGCCTTTTGTGCCAGCTGACACAGCATATCCGCAAAAGCAGCATAAAAACCTCGCTCCAAAAAACGGCGGCGGGCCAACACCATCTGTTTATCGTCTCCAGGCAAGCTGGAATGCTTGCGGTTTACCGGCAAAAGATTGGCATATCCCTCCTTTGCCAGGTCAAAGCTGTGGCGGTTTTGGCAGCGCAGCGCACCGTTTTCTTTTTTAAGTACGCCTTTGCATATTGGGCAGCAGAAAAAAGACTCCTGCATAACATTCTCCCCCCTGGCCGTTTCAGGTTAAAACCTGCAAAATAGAAGCCAACTCTTTGCAGGACACATCCGCATCCGCACAATCTGCCGCGCGCCCCACCCCAATGGTGGCAAGCCCAGCCCGTTTTGCCCCTGCCATGTCGTCCTCGGGGTTATCTCCAATCATTACCGCGTTTTCCGGGCTGGTATTAGCCTGTTGCAAAGCGTACTCAAACATCCGCCGGTCCGGTTTATCATAGCCTACAAGGCCGGAGACAAACACCCCTGAAAGATAGGGATCCAGCCCTAAGGCAGTAACCACCTGCGGAAGCTCGGGGTAATTATTGGATAAAATGTACTGGCGATACCCGCGCTTTTGAAGGGTGGAAAGCACCGTTACTGCGTCCTGCTTCAGACGGTTATTGGCCGGGTTTAAAAGGGCCGGGCGCAGCTGGCGTGCCATGGCATCGGCTTCCTGCCGTAAAAAGCCATATTCCTGATAAACCTGCGAAAACTTTTCTTCTACAAACCGCCACCATGCTCCCTGCTGCTGCGCCAGGGCCCGAGTATCCGGCAGGCCGCACCACCAGGGCAGGCAGCGAAAACGCAGCCGCTCCATCAACTGTTCCAGCGTAACCGGGTGGTCGGGTTTGAGCGTATGGATGCTGTGGTAGGCCGTTTCAACCCAGGTGTGGTCCGGCTCGGTCAAGGTTCCATGAAAATCCCAAAAAAGGACCGGCTTTTCACATAAAAGGTTGGCAAGCTCCTCGTAGGTATAGGTGGCGTTCAAGGTTTCCAGCAAAGCCTTTTTCGAAAGCCTTGCAGGCATTCCTACCCGCTGCAGCAGCTCGGTGCGCCGCTGTGCCGAATTTTGGGTGCCGGAAAGGCCAAGGGCATATAAATCGGTATAGGTAATTTTTCTGCCATTGCGGGGCTTTTCCTGGGTGGCGCCCGCACGGCGCAGCGCTTGCAGTATTACCTCGTTGGGCAGGCCTTCCACCCCCAAGGTTCCCTCTTTGGAAGGGGCGGCTTTGCGCGACTCCTTTCCTTTTACTGCCGGTACATACGCATGTTTGATAACGGCCCCCCGGGCAAAATTCTGAATATAATTGCGGATGCGAAACCCTGCCGCGTCCGAATCGGTCAGAATAATAATCCCGCGCTTTTTTCCCAGTGTTTTGATGAGTTCACGCTTTTCTGCGTCCCGATAGATGGAAAACCCGCCGGTAGTCAACACCAAACCATCGATAATGCCGCTTAGCCGGGCGGCGTCGTATTTTCCCTCTACAATTACCAATTCATTAATCCGCATACTGCCCCCGCCTGTTGCAAAGCAACAGCTGACCTACCGCCAGCCGCAGCTGGTCTTCTCGTTCCATTGTACTGCCTTTTAACCGCCGGTCCAGGTCGCCCAAAATTTGCAGGCAGCCTGCCAGCTGCGCCGCTGTGCGCCCCGAAACCTCCCGCGAAAGTTTTTTCAGCCGGTACTCTTTTCCCTTGCCATACAATTGTTCCGCAATCTCTTCCACACTCAAATGGGCCTGCCTGCCACACAAAAGCTGATACATATCCAGGTAGGTACTTGCCAGGGCGGCGGCAATCATTAGTGGTTCCTGCTGCAGATACAACAGTTCGTCCAACAAATGAAAAGCCATTCCCGCCTTGCCGGCCAGAATCAGACGGGAGAGTTCAAACACATCCGCTTCTATGCTTCGGGTGGCCATATGCTGTACCAGCTGCCGGTTTACGGTGCCATAGCCAGCCGCAGCCGCCAGCTTTTCGCATTCTGCCCGCAATAGATACAAATCAATTTTACAGCGCTCCACCAAAAGCCGGGCGGCGTCCTCTTCCATGTGAGCGCCCAGCTGTTCACAATACTGCACAACCTGCCGGCGGGCAGCCGCTTCGTTGGGCTTTTCCAGCGCAGCTACCACACCGTATTTTTCCACCGCTGTCAAAAGCGGTTTTGCGGTCGCGGGCAGCTTAATGGACGCCGGCTTGCCATATTTTGCAGGCGCTTCCTTCACCAAAACCGTAAAAACAAGCACTGCGCTTTCCAGCTGAGGACAAAGTTCGGCCAAAAGCTTTATATCATCGGCCGGCATGGCTGTGGGTTCCATATGAGAAAATAGGACAACCCTTTTGTCCCCCAAAAGGGTAATAGCCCCGGCCGCTTCCACCGCGCGCTGAATTTCCGGCACAGGCCCCGCCAGCACCGTAGGCTGTTCCCCTTCGGGACCGGTCATATGGCATACCACCCGCTGTGCAGCGGCATCCAGAAGGTATTCATCGGCACTGTACAAAAGCCAGCAGGAAGATTGCTGCTGTGCCTTTATGGCTCTCAAAAGCTCATCCAAATTCCATATTGCCACTACGGTGCTTCACCCTCCATTCTGCGCCAGCATTCTCCCGGGCGCACACTTAACAAAAGGTCTTCCCCTTCCACAAAACACTGGGCACCTTCTGCCCCGGCCGCCCACTCGCCATTGGCGGCATTGGAAAACAGCGTTTCACACAAAAGGCCTTCCGGTTCTACCCGTCCTGCCAGGAATGCTGAAAAAGATGAATGATCTGCCAACTTTACCCTGCCGTCAGAAGTGCCAAACACAATGCCGCCTATATCCAAATAGGCAATTCGTCCATTTTCCTGCTGTTCAATGGTAATTATTATACCATCAAACGGTGTAAATGTAACGCCCGTTAAAACATCCCGCGCAGGTTTACAGCTGGTGACCGGTTCATACAGTTTGAGAACAGGCGTTTGACTTTGTGCACTGGAAAGATCACAAAACAAGGTAATTTGTTCTACCCCATGCGCTTCCAGCCAGTTTTCCAGGTAATCTGCCGACTGACCATTCGCAGACCAGAGAACAACTGCCTCCCCACTGCGCATGGCCACTACGGAAGGCCGGGTGGTACTGCCGACCAACGCTACCTGTACCGTGCCGGCAGACGCAAGTGTTCCAAACAAAACGCCCGCACCGGCCAGCCAAACAGCTGCCGCCACTGCAGTTTTAAAACAGCGGCGCCGGCAAAAGAAAACCAAAGCTGCAACCACAACTGCACAACACAAAAGCGGGTAGGTTCCGTGCAGCCACGCCCTGCCGCCAGGCAAGGCGGCAAACCAGGCTGCAACCTGATTTTGCCAGCGCGCCACTACACCGCAGATTGCCAGAAATACCCGGGCAGGCAAGCGTAGGAAGGGAACTTGCCACAAAAGACAGCCGGCTAACCCGCACCCCAGTTCAAATGGCAAAAGCGGAATAGTAAAAAGGCCCGATAATACCGACCATATCGTCAGCTGAGTCCCCACCAAAATGCTGGCAGGTATTATTGCAACCTGAGCCGATACCGACATAAAAAACATCTGTCCCACATCAAACAGCTTTTCTTTCCAAAGGGGAACAGCGTCTTCGCCAGACCAAAGCCTGCTTGTAACCTTTTCGTCCCAAAACCACACAGCCCACAATACGCCGGCAGTAGCACTGGCCGAAAGCAATAAACTTGCACTGCCGGCTGCACCCGGCTGAACAACCGTTATGACAAAGAGCGCTGTCCCAAGCCCGGTTGCACCATCGGAATCTGCATAGACACATTTTGCCAAAAGCGCCAGAACAAACATACACCCTGCCCTTAGTACAGAGTTGGCCATTCCGGTAAAAGAGGCATACAACACAACCATTGCTATGCCCAATACCGCACCCAAATGCCTGCACCGTTTGGGTACCAATGCCATAATAGTGCCGCATACCACCGAAAGGTGCATTCCGCTGACCGCCAAAAGATGGGAAAGCCCCGACAACCGATAACTGCGAGTGAGATGATCCGTCAAGGCAGACTTATCCCCGGTACATACGGCAGCCGCCGTGCGGCCTGCATCTGCGCCGATTAATGCACGAAGCACCGAGCTGGATTTTTGCTGCAGCTGTACCAGAAAGCTTTGGACAGAATGTTGATGCCCCACAAAAGAAAGCGGGCCAGCAGCATAGCCGTAAAGTGCAACGCCCTGCTCTCTGCCGTAGCGGCCGGCGTCGGTCAAAGCAAGGGTCGTATCAATTACATCGCCTGCCTCGCAGGCCTCCAGTCCCCAAACCGTAATGTCAAGCGGCGTATTTTGCACCTCGTCTTCTATTTCAAACACCTTCAGATCGGTGCGGCTGCTGTCATCATTCCAGCTGACCCGTTCCACCAATGCCTTTACCGAAACAGTCTGCCCGGCCCAAGAAAGCTGACGGTCCAAAACAGTACGGTACCATGCAAACCTTGCACAGGCCAAAAGACCGGCTGCAGCGCACAAAAGTGCGGCCAGTTTTGTGGCGCTTTTAGGATTTCGAAACAGGAAACAGCCAAAGATAACGGTTCCCGCCGCAAAACAAACTGCCGCAAGCGGCAAAGCCTGCGGCAGTTCGTTTAAAACCAGCAGCACCACAAACCATGAAAAACAAAACACGGCAAGCGGCCTTTTCATCTGGTCCTCCCATCAGCCCGGCACAAACCGGGCAGCTTTTCGCCAAGCTGTTACAAACAGCCTTTTAAGCGTTTACTTAAAAAACAAGGGCAGCGGCTCCAGGAAAATAATATCCTTGCGCTCGGCAGCATCGCCTTCCGCCAGCACCGCCGCTTTGCCCACCACCTGGGCGCTGCTGTGGGCCACCAGTTCTTCCAACGCATGCAAGCTTCCGCCCGTGCTGATCACATCATCCACAATCAGCACCCGCTTACCATTCATGCTTTCCAGGTCCTTACGGTCAATTACCAGGCGCTGACCGCCTTCGGTGGTGATGGATTTGTCCTCTACGATCACCGCCTCGCTCATGTAAAGTTTTGGACCTTTGCGGGCCGGAATATAGTTTTTATTGCTTTGGCGGGCCATTTCGTAGGCAAGCGGAATGCCTTTCGCTTCTGCCGTTACGATCAGGTCAAATTCCGGGCACTTTTCCAAAAGGGCTTTGGCGCAGGCCACAGTCAGTTCCACATCGCTGAACATGACGAAAGCGGCAATGTCCATATGCTCGTTTACCGGGCAGATAGGCAGCTGCCTGGTCAGGCCTGCCACCTTCAATTCATAGGTTTTTCCCATTCCAAACTCCTTTCCTGCCGCCAAACGGCAGAGCGCAAACCGCAGGTTTTACGGCGGTTTGTTCGTTGCAGATGCTGCAAAACAAATGGGCTTTTTTGCTGTTTAGCCCGGCGGCCAAGCTAAACTGCGTTTTGCCAACACATGAAAATGCAGATGCGGCACGCTTTGGCCGCCGTCCTGCCCTACATTGGAGACAACACGATAGCCGTTTTCCACCCCAAGCTCTTTGCAAAGCCTGGAAATAGTCGCGAACACATGCCCCAAAAGCGGGCCGTTTTCTTCGGTCAGGGCTGCAGCCGAAGGGATATGCTGCTTTGGAATCACCAAAAAGTGGACCGGCGCCTGCGGGTCAATATCGTAGAAAGCCAAAATCCGGTCATCTTCAAACAGCTTGTTGGAAGGGATTTCACCCGCCGCAATCTTGCAAAACAGGCAATCTTCCATCTGGTTCATCTCCTTTTCCTGTAAGAATGGTATCAGGTCTTCTGCGCACAAAAAACATTCAGTTCAGCAGGCTCTTTACCAGCTCGGGCACAGCTGCCAGCGCTTCGTCCACCTTGGTAAGGTCGCCCACACCAGCCATGGCAAAGTCGGGTTTACCGCCGCCCTTACCACCGGTTACCGCTGCTGCAAGCTTTACCAGGTTACCGGCCTTTACGCCGCGGGCCAAAGCACCCTTGCCCACTGCAGCAGCCATATTGCCTTTGCCGTTTGCCTCGCCGCACAGCACAATTACGCTGTCCGGGGTGGACTCACGGATTTTATCGCACATATCGCGCAGGGTTTGGGTATCGGTACCGCCAAAAAAGGCAGTAAAAATACGAATGCCATCCATCTCTTTGGCGTTTTGGAACAGCCCGTCCACCTGCTGGCTGGCTGCAGCTGCCTTTGCCTTCTCCAGCTGGCTGCGCATCTCGCGCAGTTCGGCATTCAGGCCGGCAATTCGCAGCGGCAGGTCGGTGTATTTGCCAACCTTCAGTTTTTCGCAGGTGTCGTTCAGCAGTTCGGTACGCTCCTCCAGCAGGGCCAGCACATTGCTTCCGGTCACACCTTCAATACGGCGCACACCGGCGGCCACGCCGGCTTCGGACAAAATTTTAAAGGAGCCCACCATGGCAGTGTTGGACACATGGGTACCACCGCAGAACTCGGTGGAATAATCCGATACGCTCACCACCCGGACCATATCGCCGTACTTTTCACCAAACAGAGCCATTGCGCCCTTCTGCTTTGCTTCCTTAATAGGCAGCACTTCGGTGGTAACCGGAATGGCTTCGAAGATTTTTTCGTTTACCATCTTTTCGACCCGTTCCAGCTCCTCCGGTGTGACCGGGCCAAAGTGGGTAAAGTCAAACCGCACGCGGGCGCCATCCTCATAGGAACCGGCCTGGTGCACATGCAGCCCCAGCACTTCCCGCAAAGCGGCCTGCAGCAGGTGGGCCGCCGTGTGGTTGCGGGCGGTAGCCATGCGAACCTTGCGGTCTACAGCTGCCACGATCCGGCTGCCTTTGGTCAAAAGCCCGCTTTCCAGCACGCAGGTATGCACATAATAGCCCTTGGCGTTCTTTTTGCAGCCCTGCACCCGCAGCTTAACTCCCTCTGCGGTCAGGTAACCCACATCGCCCACCTGTCCGCCGGACTCTGCATAAAACGGCGTGGTATCCAGTACCACAAGGACCCCTTCCTTGGGGCCATCGTCGCAACTGACCGCATCGGTCAGGCCATCTTCGCAGGCCAATGCCACCACGGTAGCGTCACACTCCAGCTGGTCGTAGCCCACAAACACGGTCGGCTCAGCCTCCAGCTCACTGAACAGGTCACTGCTCCAGCCGGAAATATCCTTGCTCCTGCGGTCGGCACGGGCTGTATCGCGCTGATGGGCAAGTTCCTTCTGGAAGGTATCCTCATCCACCGATACCCCTGCTTCCGCGGCAATCTCCTTGGTCAGGTCCAGCGGGAAGCCAAAGGTGTCGTGCAGGCGGAAAGCATCCAAGCCGGACAAGACCTTTTCCTTGCCTTCCTGTGCCGTTTTTTTGATATTTTCCAAAAGGCCGGTGAGGATATTCATGCCCTGGTCAATGGTCTTGTAGAAGCTTTCCTCCTCAGTACCAATAACCTTTTTGATGTAATCGGCATGCTCAGCCAGTTCCGGATAACCGGCCTTGCTGGCCTCGATTACATTGTCCACCAATTCGGTCAGGAAGGGACGACGGATTCCCAGCAGCCGGCCATGGCGGGCTGCCCGGCGCAGAAGGCGGCGCAGCACATAGCCGCGGCCCGCGTTGGAAGGCAGAATGCCGTCGCTTACCATAAAGGTAGTGGAACGGATATGGTCGGTGATCACACGGATAGAGATATCGTCCTTGTGGTTTTGGCCATAGCTCTTGCCGCTGATCTTCTCCACCAGGTTCAGGGTGGAGCGCACGGTATCTACCTCAAACAGGTTGCCTACCCCCTGCATAACGCAGGCCAGACGCTCGAGCCCCATGCCGGTGTCAATGTTAGGCCGGGCCATGCGGGTATAGGTACCGGCGCCATCCGAATCAAACTGGCTGAACACCAGATTCCACACTTCCATATACCGGTCACAGTCGCAGCCCACCGCGCAGCCGGGCTTTCCGCAGCCGTACTCGGGCCCGCGGTCAAAATAGATCTCGCTGCAGGGACCGCACGGACCAGAGCCATGCTCCCAGAAATTGTCCTCTTTGCCAAACCGGACCATATGATCTTCGGGAATGCCGATCTGCTTGGTCCAGATATCCCAGGCTTCATCGTCGTCCTGGTAGACCGAAATGTAGAGCTTTTCTGCCGGAATAGCCAATCTGCCGGTCAAAAATTCCCATGCCCAGGCAATTGCTTCCTTTTTAAAGTAATCCTGGAAGCTGAAGTTGCCCAGCATTTCAAAAAAGGTTCCGTGGCGCGCAGTAATGCCCACCCGCTCAATATCCGGGGTGCGAATGCACTTTTGGCAGGTGCATACCCTGTGGCGGGGCGGCTCTTCCTCGGCCAAAAACCACTTTTTCATGGGGGCCATGCCGCTGTTAATCAAAAGCAGGCTGTTGTCGTTTTTCGGCACCAGCGGGAAGCTTTCCAGCCGCAGATGCCCTTTCTCCTCAAAGAAGGACAAAAACTCCTCCCGCAGTTCGTTCAAGCCGGTCCATTTCATCTTTGTTTCACCTGTTCTTTCCTGTTTTCACGGCCAAAAGCCGGGCAAAAGATAAGCCTCCGCCCCGGTAAAGGGACGAAGGCCGTGTATGCTCCGTGGTACCACCCAAATTGCGCCCGCCTTGGCGAACGCCACTCTTTCGCCTTAACGCGGCGGTAACGCCCGGTTTTAACGGGGGCTCCAGGGCGGCGCAAACCGGGCAGTTTGGCAAGAACCTTTCAGCTTATGGTCCTCTCTCTGTTGCCTGTGCCGGGTCATTGACCCTTTCATTGCCTTTTACTGATTCTAATATTTGATTATAGGGGTAAGAAAGCCAAATGTCAAGAGCGCAAGCTCGCTGTGCCTTCTGCCCGCCGCGTTAAATAACAAGCCGGGTTCAAGGCTTTTCGGTTCGGTTATGCCTCGTCCCCTGCAAAGGCTGCAAAGGCTTTATAGCACATATACACATCCAGTTTGGAGGCCACCTCACAGGGCGCATGCATGGAAAGCAGCGGCACCCCAATATCCACTACATCAATGTTGCGGTTTGCCACAAACTTGGCTACGGTTCCGCCGCCGCCTGCATCCACCTTGCCCAGCTCACCTGTTTGCCAGCAAACCTGGTGACGGTCCAAAAGGCTTGTAAAATAGGCCATGGTCTCGGCCGAAGCGTCGGAAGTGTCGTATTTTCCGCCTGCGCCGGTATATTTGGTTACCACCACACCGTGGCCCAAATAAGCCGTATTGTTCTTTTCCGAAACCGAAGGGAAGGTGGGGTCAAACCCGGCATTCACATCGGCCGAAAGGCAGCGGGTATGGGCAATCATCTGCTTATAGGGCACCTTGTCATGTTCGGCCAGGTATTCCAGATACTGGAACAGAAATTCCGAATTTAAACCGGTATTGCCATCAGAACCGGTCTCTTCCTTATCCGCAAAACAGGTAACCGTGGTATAAGCGGGGGTCTTTGTTGCCAGCTCTGCCCGCAGGGCTGTGTAAGCACAAACCTTGTCGTCGTGTGCATAGGCCGCAATCATGCTGCGGTCAAGGCCCAAATCGCGCGGTTTATAGGCCGGCACTGCCTCTATTTCGGCACAAATGAAGTCTTTTTCGGTAATGCCATACTTTTCGTGCAGCAGCTGCAAGGTCAAAAGCTTCACCCGCTCGCTCACCTCTTTGTCCGGGTAAGGCAGCGAACCGGCTAACAGATTCAGTTCTTCGCCGCCAATCCCCTCCGCCAAGGTGCGCTTATTCTGTTCTCTGCCCAAATGGGGCAGCAGGTCTGTCACATAAAAAACAGGGTCCTGCTCCTCTTCCCCTATTACAAACGGCTGCACCGTGCCATCCGCTTTGGCGAACACCCCATGCAATGCCAGAGGAACCGCCGTCCACTGATATTTGCGAATGCCGCCGTAATAATGGGTTTTAAACAGCGCAAAACCGCCGTCCTCATACAGCGGGTTTGCCTTTAAGTCCAGCCGCGGCGAATCGATATGGGCGATATTGATATGTACCCCTTCGGCCGCTGTTTTTCTGCCGAAGGTTGTCATCATAAGCGCTTTCCCCCGGTTGGAATAATACACCTTATCACCGGGTTTATAATGGCGGGAAGGGTCAAACGGCGTATAGCCTGCCTGCTCTAATAATTTAATGGCTTCGCAGACAAACTCCCGTTCGGTTTTGGCTTTACCCAAAAACGCTTTGTACTCCTCACAAAAAGCCTGGCACTCCTCTGTTAATTCGGGAAAGCGCTCCGCAACCGGCTTTCTCACATAACAAAGCTGCTCGGCTAATTTTTGTCCTTCGGTTTTTTCTTTCATACGGCATCTTTCCTTTCCGGTTCTTTTCATTTTGGGGTATGCGCTGCGCAAGCTGCAAAACGCCCGCACCTTTGCTTTGGGCGTCCCTGTCTGCTATTCCAGATACAGCCGGCTGTAACGCGTATAGGCCCGTTCCACTTTAAACACATACAAATTCATCTGTTGGTATGGGAACTTACTAAGTGTATTTTCACTGGCAGCGTATTCTTCCTGGCTTAAAAGTTCATCTACGGTGCCCCAACCGCTGTGGTAGGCGGCCGCCGCTGTGGCTAAATCGCCATACCGCTGCATACAGCGCGACAGATAATACGCCCCAAACCGAATATTCGTATCCGGGTCATATAAATCGTCGAAGGTAACGCTTTCCTCGGGCGCTATCTGCGTTTTGATCCAGTCGAATGTTTCTTCTGTAATCTGCATCAGCCCCCGCGCGCCCACACCAGATTCTGCCCTGGGGCGAAATTTGCTCTCGGTATGGATAATAGCATAGACCGCAACGGGATCCACACCGTATGCCTCAGACCAATACTCCACCTGCTGGCTGTATTGTTTAGGGTAGATGGCCCTGCCGATGGTTTTGGCACAAAATGGGAAAGCTGCCAAAGCAACCAGCAGCAACGCCGCCAGGCAAAGTGCCAACTGACGGCGTCTCACAGCCCGCTTTTCATCATATCCAGTATTTCTTTCGCTTTGCACAAAAGCTCCTCTCGGTCTGATCTATTTTGTAAGCACAGGTCCGCAGCCTGTGCCATCTGTTCATTCGTCCATTGGCGGTCCAGCCGCTGGCTTGCCTCCTCCAGGCTGATCTGATCTCTCTGTGCAATGCGGGCCAGTTGAGTCTTTCGGTCTGCCAAAACCACAATAACCTGATCGCACAGCGACTGAAACGGCGTTCCCAGAATGATTGCGCCATCCAGGAATGCGAGCTTTTCTCCCCGGTCCGCACAGGCCTTTTTTTGCCTTTGCACCTCGGCCAGAATCAGCGGGGTGGTCACACGGGTTAATTTTTGCCGCCCCTCCTCGCTTTCAAAAGCAATGCGGCCCAAACGGCGCCGGCACAAAGCGCCTGTTTCATCACAAATATCGGGGCCAAATGCCTCTGCCAGCGCTTTTACATATTCGCTTCCCGGCACCGCCAGCTGGCGGCTGATACCGTCTCCGTCAATTACAGTATAGCCCAGGCTTGCGTAGTAATTCGCCACTGTGCTTTTTCCACTGCCGGAAGAACCGGTAATACCAATAAACTGCATACCGCAGCCCCTTCCTTCTTAAAGCTTTGCCGCTTCAAGCTCTACTACCTGGAATGCCGCAGCCCGAATAAGCCGGTTATAAACAGCCATACCTACACCGGTTGGCTTTGGGCAGTGTGCATACACCGTAACGGCACCTTTTTCATCGCATTCCCGCAGGGCGGCAAACAGCCTGCGGGCCTGGGCTGCCTCGTCCTGCCGGCTGCCGCACACCACGCAGGGAACCGGCAGGCTACTGACCTCCTCGTCATAACACATCGCGAACACCCCAACCTCTGCATGCTGGCACACATATTCCCGGTATGCCTGCTGCGAGCCCTTCAGCAGAATGACATTTGCCTTGGGGGAGTAATGCTTATACTTCATGCCGGGCGATGGGGCAGCCTCCCCTTCTTTCAGTTTATGCAAAATTGCGTCTGACAAGGCCACCGGCTCGCCCAAAACCTGTTCAAGCTGTTCTTTTGTAATATATCCCGGCCGCAGCAGGGTCGGGGTATCCGCAGCCACCGTAATAACGGTGGATTCCACCCCCACCTTGCAGGCGCCCCCATCCAAAATAAGCGGTATGCGTCCATCCATGTCCCGCAGGGTATGGTCGGCAGTGGTCGGGCTGGGCAGCCCGGAACGGTTGGCCGAAGGCGCCGCCAGCGGCAGACCGCTTTTTTTAATCACCGCAGCCGCAACCGGGTGGCTGGGCATGCGGATCGCCACGGTATCCAGCCCAGCGCAGACCGCATCGGCCACTTTGGGGCCTTTTGGCATAATAATGGTAAGCGGCCCGGGCCAAAACGCCTGGGCCAATTTATAAGCCGCCGCAGGAACCGTCCGAACCAACCCTTCCAGTTCCTGCATCGCTGCAATATGCACAATAAGGGGGTTATCCTGCGGGCGGCCCTTTGCGGCAAAAATTTTTGCCACCGCCTCATTGCTGGTGGCGTCGGCCGCCAAACCATACACGGTCTCGGTGGGAATAGCCACCGTTTGCCCTTCCTGCAACAGGCGGGCTGCAAAAGCAATACCAGCCTCGTTCGCTGGCAGCAGTTGTGTCTGCATATTACTCCTCCTGAGAATGACGCAATTTTTCCGCCTGGTCCGCCGTAACCAGTGCATCGATCAACTCGTCCAGGTCTCCGTCCAGCACTGCCGGCAGTTTGTAAAGGGTCAGCCCAATGCGATGGTCGGTGACCCTTCCCTGGGGAAAATTATAGGTGCGAATACGGCCGCTGCGATCACCGGTTCCAACCTGGCTGCGCCGTTCAGCCGAAACTTCTGCCTGCTGCGCCGCTTTTTTTTCGGCCAAAAGTCTGCTTCGCAGCACCCGCAGGGCTTTATCCTTATTTTTGTACTGGCTGCGCTCATCCTGGCATTCCACCACCATACCGGTGGGCAGGTGGGTAACGCGAATAGCGGAAGATGTTTTGTTGATATGCTGGCCGCCCGCGCCGGAGGAACGGAAGGTATCGATCTTCAAATCCTTCACGTCCAGCTCCAGTTCCACCTCTTCTGCTTCCGGCATAACCGCCACAGTGGCGGCCGAAGTGTGGATGCGGCCCTGGGTTTCGGTTTCCGGCACCCGTTGTACCCGGTGGGTACCAGCCTCAAATTTCAGACGGCTGTAAGCCCCTTCCCCCTGTACAGTAAAGCTGATCTCCTTAATGCCGCCAAGTTCCGTTTCGGAACAGCTATTCACTTCAATCTGCCAATTGCAGGCGGCCGCGTACATGCTGTACATGCGGTAAAGGCTGTGGGCAAACAAAGCAGCCTCCTCTCCGCCCGTTCCGCTGCGGATCTCCATAATAATATTTTTATCGTCATTTTCGTCTTTGGGCAAAAGCAAAATGCGAAGGGCATCCTCAAGTTCCTGGGTTTTCCAGCGGGCTTTTTCATATTCTTCCTGCACCATTTTTAAAAAGTCCGGTTCCAGGCCGCTTTGCTGTAAAAGTTCCCAGGCTTCCTGCCGCTCGGCGCGGGCCGCCTGGCAGGCGTCGTAGGCTTCCACAATGGGGGTTAAGTTTTTATATTCCTTTGTAAGTGCGCGGTACTTCGCATTGTCTGAAAGTACCTGTGGGTCGGTAAGCTGATTTGCCAATTCCTCAAAATGGCGCTTTACTTCGCTTAAACGGTCCTGCATAACTCCTCCGTCCTATGGTAATATTTTTGCGCAGTCTTCTGCACATAAGGAACACAAGCGCTATTCATTCTCCGTTTGCTGGCGAATAATTTTTTTGATGTTTTTTTCAATTTTGGCCCGAGGCAGCATAATTTCCCGTCCGCATTTGGTGCAGCGGATTTTGAAATCCATTCCCACCCGCAGCACGCTGAATTCATAATTTTGGCAGGGATGCGGCTTTTTTACCTGGATGATATCGCCTACCTGTACATCCATTTTCCTGCTCCTTTCCATCCGAAAGCCAATCTTTGCAATAGTCCGGCGGTTTTTCGGCCGCGGCACAAAACCATTGCAGCTATCCAAAAATCGTTTTATTTACTGTTTTGTTATTATAATACATCTGCAGGGTTTGTGCAAATATTCCGCCCCGCACCGGCATATATTCGAACTGTACCGGATTGTGAGGAGGAAGAAAGATGAAATTTTACCCAGAAGAGGCCGCGGCGCTGCCCGACCTGTTTACACTGCCGCAGCTGGCACAGGCCCAGCAATCTCAAACCGTACTGCAGGCGGGTGCCTTGTGTTTTGACCCGCAAAAACGCCTGCACCTGCAATTAGCGGGATACCCCGCCTACATTCCTTTTGAAAAATGCGCTTTGGGTGCCGGGGAAGGAGAAGTACGGGAGATTGCCATTCTCTCCCGGGTCGGCCGGTCGGTCTGCTTTATCATTGAGCAGATTGAGTCCGGCCCGGATGGCCCCTTGTTTACCCTCTCCCGCGCGCAGGCACAAAAACGCTGCCAGGCAGAATATTTGAACCAGCTTTGTCCCGGCGATATCATTCCTTGTACCGTTACCCACATTGAGCCCTTTGGCGCCTTTTGTGATGTGGGATGCGGCATCTGCGCACTTTTGCCTATTGACTGTATGTCGGTATCCCGCATTGGCTCGCCAAGTGACCGGGTTCGCACCGGCCAGAAACTGCACTGCGCAGTGCGCGCACGGGACGACAAAGGACGGCTGGTTTTAACTTTAAAAGAGCTTTTGGGCAGCTGGCAGCAGAATGCTGACCTATTCCGGCCAGGCATGACCGTAGCCGGCACTGTGCGAAGCGTGGAAAGTTATGGTGTATTTATTGAGCTAACCCCAAATCTTGCCGGACTAGCCGAACCGGATAACCGGCTAAGTGCGGGAGATCGGGTAAGTGTTTATATTAAGAGCATTCTTCCGGACAAAATGAAGGTAAAGCTGGTAATACTGGGGAGACTGGAGTCGGTCTGTGCACCCATGCCGCTGCGCTTTTTCTTCACCGGCTCTCACCTGGACCGTTGGGACTATTCTCCCCCAGGTGCTCGCCGGCAGATTTTCACCCAATTTGACCCTGCCGAAAAATTGTAAAAGGTTTTATATATCGGTAATTTTTCCCAATTCGAGTTTTTTATCTACCAAATGATTTTAAAACAGGGTACTATACGGATTGTCTTGTGTTTTTACCCTTTCATGTGGGACGTATAAAACGGTGTTTGCTTTACTTTTTAAATTTTGTGCGGTATAGTTTTAAAAAAGGAGGTGCCGCAATGCCACATCATGCCTTCACCGGCGGTGTAAAGCCCGGTGGCCTTACCACTTCCACCGAGATTCGGATCCTGCTGTGCTATCTGCTCAGCCGGGTCAGTGGTCCGCTCTCCCGGCAGGAAATTGAAAATGCGCTGGTTGGCCAACAACTGGTGAATTATTTTGAGCTGGCAGATGCTTTGAGCTACTTGTGTGAAAAAGGGCATGTAATCTGCACAGAAGACCTGTATACCGTTTCCAAGTCGGGCCGCAATTTGGCCGATACACTGGAAACCGACCTGCCCCGTACCGTGCGGGAAACCGCAGTAAATACCGTTATCAGCATGCAGGCCTATGCCCGTAAAAAAGCACAGTACCATACCCGTCATACTCCCTGTGCCAACGGCTTTACCGTACACTGCGCCATTGAAGATTTGGGTCAGACCATCTTTTCACTGGACCTGTATATGCCCGACGAAAGTTCTGCCCGGGCGGCGGAGGCCCGTTTTGCAGAACAGGGCGGTGAGATTTTTACCGACCTGCTCAATCGGCTTTCCGGCATCTGACTATGTGCATTCTTTTTTCTGTTCTGCTTTTTATGTAAGATCAAAACAGCTCGGCTATCTGCCAGGCTGTTTTTTGTTGCGTTTTTTACTTTTGTCAGGTAAATCAGTCTTTTTGGTTTTAGCCCTCCCTTTTTCCTTTTTCATTTTGTTTTATGCTTGTTTTCTGTTGTTTTTTGTGGAATTTAAGTTGTATTTTTGACTACAATTTATGTGAATAAATTCACAATGGATTAAAACTGCATAAGCATACACCGATTTTACATAGCCATGATTAGACAAACCATCTATAATGTGATATAAGGTACTATGGACATCGTATACACAATCGCGAAGGGAGAGGCATAAATGATCCAGGAAGAAAGAATCATCGAGCACACGCTGAAGCACGGCATTAAACGGATTGGCATTATGACCGGTGGCGGCGACTGCCCGGGCCTGAATGCGGTGATTCGCGCCGTTGTATTGATGGCGGACAAGTACGGAGTAGAAGTAATTGGTATTCCCTATGGCTACCGCGGCATGCTGCTGGGCGGCGATTATTTCCACAAAATCACCAAATCGGATGTGCTTGGTATTATTGAGCAGGGCGGCACCATTCTGCACAGCTCAAATAAGGATAACCTGTTCAAATATCCCCGCAGAGACCAGAATGGTCTGCAGCACGACGCAGATGGCAACCTGATTTATGATGATTTTTCAAGTGTTGCGGTAGAAAATTTGCGCAAGGCAGATATTGACGCCATGGTAATTGTAGGCGGCGACGGAACCCTTACTTCTGGCCGGGACTATTCCCGCATGGGTGTGCCGGTGATTGGTGTTCCCAAAACCATTGATAATGACCTGCGTTCTACCGATGTTACCTTTGGGTTTGACACTGCTGTTTCCCGCTGCGTTGCTGCCGTAGAAAGCGTGCGCACCACAGGCGAAGCACACAGCCGTGTTATGTTTATTGAAGTAATGGGCCGCAACGCCGGCCATATTGCGCTGAATACTGCTATTTCGGGCGGTGCCGACATGGTATTGATTCCCGAAATTCCCTATGACCCACAAAAAATGGTTGCTCAGCTGCGCAAATGTTTGGTAAATCACGGTGACGCCATTGTAATTGTAAGCGAAGGTGTAAAGGCGCCGGACAAGAATTCCTACACAGCTAAAATTGTGGAAGGTTCCCCCGATGCTATTCGGTTTGGCGGGGTAAGCGGCGCTATTGCCGACTATGTGGAGAAAGCCCTGAACAGCACCCGCGATGAGCATGGCTATGCCATTAATGAAGTTTTGATGGATGTAGAATGCCGCGCTACCAATGTGGGCTACGCCCAGCGCGGTGGTGTGCCCACCGCTAACGATCGTCTGCTTTCCACACGGTTTGGCGCACATGCTGTGCACGCCCTTATGGAGGAATTCAACCCCGATGAGAAGGGCAACTTTGGCCGTATGGTCGCTATGCGGGAAGGTCATCTTACCACCGTCTCGCTGGAACAGGTCATTGCCAGCAACAGCATGATCGGCAACCAGCGCCGCGTGGACCCGAACGGAGAACTGGTACAGCTGGCCCGTAATATTCAGATTTCGTTCGGCGACTAAGGGTTTTATCGATTTATAAATTACCATATATTGTTTCAAAGCCACACAGAAGCTTGAGAGAACCTCTTGCTTTTGTGTGGCTTTTTTATTTGCATAAAATTTGCTCCTACTTTATTCTCCCTATCTTTTTACTCGTGCTTAATATATTAGTTCTATTACTTGACTATACTTTTATAAAAATGATTTTTAGTGATTTTGGCCACCCTTATTTTTCAAAACAAATCATTTGAAATGAGTATTTTGACAAGGTACTATGATAAAAATATTTTAGATGGGATAATAGGACTATTCCAGCTTTTACCTCATTTTATAGGATGTAGACCTCATATAAATTGGGACTGCAGGGCTTGTGTTTTCCTACAAAAGGCTGCTCTATTCTTGTGCTGCGGCAAAGTCGCTCTATCTTTCGCGGTGTTTGCGGGCATTATGCCCTCTGTTCCTTCATCTTACTATTTTAATTTAAAGAAGGTGTTTTCCATGGAATTTCGAATCAGGCTAAAGCAGCTGCGTGAAGAAGCAAACCTTTCCCAAGCGCAATTGGCTCAACAGATCGGGGTATCCCAGTCCACGGTGGGGATGTGGGAGTCCGGACGGAATAAACCCGCTTTCGATACCTTAAAGAAGCTGGCCGAGAAATTCCATGTTACCGTGGGATACCTTGCTGGGGATGCATGGGAAGAGTCTGTCCTATGTTCTGAACCCAAAGGATATCATTGCAGCCATGAAAATCGTTTGTCTATTTTAATGCCAGACGACAGCATGGCTCCTGAACTGCGCAAAGATGACAGTTTACTACTTCACCGCAGCCCCAAAATTCCAAATGGCGTAATTTTAGCTTTTCGATATAAGGGCAAAACACTGGTTCGGCGCGTGTACCGTATGCCAGGAGGGCTTTTGGCACAGGCCGCGGATAAAAACACTCCTCCGTTATATATTGCGTTAGAGGAAGAACAATCTGACATTTTCGAACCACTGGGAATTGTAATGGAGCTTAGCCGATTGGTAAACTAATGGTCTGTTCGGTTTTTATGATAAGCTTTTATACCATAATAAAATGGACGAAACAGCAAAGCTGTTTCGCCTTTTTTGGTTTACTGGTTTTCTGCAAAAGAAGATGCAGTGATCGTTTTAGCCGATACGAACCGTATTCTAAAGTGCATGCTATAAGCTGCCGCTAAAACCAGCCATCCCAACCAACCGGTGAGATGAGATATTGTGACTGTTGGAACATTTTTCTTTTTTGTAAAAGATTTTAGACCGAGAGGTCAGACATAAAAGAGAGCACGCTATTTTTATACTGCCATATAAAAATAGTAAAACGGCGGTTTTGATAAAACCGCCGTTTTACTTTTCACTCCATAAGGAGAAACTTTCTATTTTCACACCCCTTTCTGTTAAGCTTCCCAACACACAAATGGGTTTCAAGCAGCTATTTTCATACTTTTTAACACCCAGTCTACCAGCGGAATATCCGCTTTTTGCATTACAAATTCTTTTCCAACAAGGCCAACTTGCGCAGCTCTTCCGGAATCGATATGCCCTGCGGACAAACCTTGGTGCACTGACTGCACCCGATACAGGCCGAGGGGCGTTTTTCTGCTTCCAACGCACGCAGTGCATTTTCCACCCCTGCATATCTGGTATAGCGGTTCTCGTTGCAGATGGCAAGCAGCGCCGGAATATCCAGCTGTTTGGGGCAGCCTTCACAGCAATATCGGCATTTGGTACAGGGCAAAAAGTCCTGCATGCCAGCGGCTATCCGCTCCAAAAGCTGCAGCTGAGATTCTGTAAGCGGTTCTTCTTTTGAAAAAATCTCTAAATTATCCCGCAGTTGCTGTTCGGTGGTCATGCCGCTCAAAACCACCTTTACATTTTCTAATCCCTGCAGCCAGCGAAACGCCCAAGATGCAATGCTTTCCTGTGGGCGGGCGGCTTTCAGCTGCATTTCTGCCTCAGGCAACAGGCTGGCAAGCCTACCGCCCCGCACCGGTTCCATTACCCAAATGGGCAGACCATAGCTGGTAACAAGCTCGTAATTTTGTTTCGCATCCTGCAAGGTCCAATCCAAATAATTCAGTTGCAGCTGGCAAAACTCCATCTGGTCTGCATACCGCTCCAAAAACTTTTTCATGGTCTCGGGCTTAGCATGGCTGGAAAAGCCCAAGTGCCGAATTTTCCCCTGCTTTTTCGCCTCTACTAAGTCATCTACAATATGCCATTTGGGGCTGGTATAAGTATCAAAAGACTTTTCTGCCACATTATGCAGCAGATAAAAATCGAAATAGTCCACCTGGCAGCGCTTAAGCTGCCGGTCCAGCATCTCTGGTGCATTGTAGCTTTCCATTTCCAAAAAGCCCGGGTATTTACTGGCCAGGTAAAAACTTGCACGGGGATACTGAGATAAAATTCTGCCAACTACCAGTTCGCCGTTTCCTTCACTGTACGGGTAGGCTGTATCGTAATAATTGACCCCATTTTCCATGGCAATTTTCACCAGCCGCGCACTTTCCACTTCATCCACCGGGCCGTCCTGCTTGCCCCCTACCCGTGGGAACCGCATAGTACCATACCCCAGCATGGAAAGCCTGGTTTCAGCAAACTGTTGATAGATCATTATCACCACTCCTCTTTTGACACAAGTACCTTATCTTTAAAATGCCGGCTTGATATTTACAAAGCAACCGCCACTTCGCCTTTATTATTAGAATACCACCAGATCCACCAACCAGGCAAGTTTTACCTTGCAGCTGTTACTGAGCTTATAGGTAAACTTTCTTTCATTTGGCAGCCGCGCAAAAAATCACAAAAAGGAATCACTTTTTCGCAAAACAGCTATACTAAAAACAAAACCCACAACAGAAGCTTTCATTCATAAAGTAGTGTGTAATTTCTTTTTACCAACACCACTTTGCAATTTTTCCAAAATCCCATATTATTTCTTTTCTATAAAATGCTATCCAAACACTTTTACTTGCAAAAAAATTTTAAACAAAACAAAAAGCCCGCGGAAAAATATTCCGCGGGCTTTTGTTCTTTTATTAAACTGTATTTTTACGAACGCCGCTCTGCAATCTCCTGCTGCACTTTAGCCACAAACTCATCCAAAGTCATGGCAGTAGTCTGGGCGGTATCCCGTTCACGCACACTTACATTGCCTTCTTCCACCTCTTTGGCACCAATAATCAGCATATAAGGTGCACGATCCACCTGCTGCGCCTCGCGAATTTTGTAGCCAATCTTCTCGTTGCGCTCATCCAGCTGCACACGAATATGGGCAGCATCCAATTTTTCGTAAATATCACGGGCATAGTCCATGCTTTTTTCCGAAACCGGAAGCACCTTTACCTGCACCGGAGCCAGCCAGGTGGGGAATTTGCCGGCATAGTGCTCGGTCAAAATGCCAATAAACCGCTCAATAGAACCGAAGCAGACCCGGTGAATCATGATGGGGCGCTGTTTCTGACCGTTTTCATCCACATATTCCAGGTGGAAGTTAAGCGGCATCTGGAAATCCAGCTGAATGGTACCGCACTGCCAGGTACGACCAATGGAGTCCTGCAGGTGGAAGTCAATCTTCGGGCCATAGAAAGCGCCGTCCCCTTCATTGATGATATAGGGCAAGCCCAGCTGCTCCAGCGCACCCTTCAGGCCGTTTGTTGCATTCTCCCAATCTTCATCCGAACCCATGCTGTCCTCGGGACGGGTAGACAGCTCCACAAAATACTTAAAGCCAAACTTCTCATACACCTGGTTAATCAGGTGCACCACGCCCTTGATCTCATCCGTAATCTGGTCCGGCCGCATAAAGATATGCGCATCGTCCTGGGTAAAGCAGCGCACACGGAACAATCCATGCAGTGCGCCGCGCAATTCGTGCCGGTGCACCAGGCCTAATTCTCCTGCGCGCAGCGGCAGGTCACGGTAGCTATGGGACTCGCTGGCGTAAACCATTACCCCGCCCGGGCAGTTCATCGGTTTAATGCAATAGTCTTCCTCATCAATTTTGGTGGAATACATATTGTCTTTGTAGTGGTCCCAGTGGCCGCTGGTTTCCCACAGGTGCCGGTTCATAATCATGGGGGTGGAAATTTCCACATAGCCATTCTCGTGGTGCAACTCCCGCCAATAATCAATCAGGGTATTCTTAATAACCATGCCGTTGGGCAAAAAGAACGGGAAGCCGGGACCTTCGTCCGAGAACATAAACAGCTTCATCTCTTTACCAATCTTGCGGTGGTCACGGCGGGCCGCCTCTTCCATCAGTTTCAAATGTGCATCCAGTTCTTCCTGGCTGGCAAACGCAATGCCGTTAATACGGGTCAGCATTTTATTGTTTTTATCACCCTTCCAGTATGCACCAGACTGCTGGGTAATTTTAAACGCTTTCAGCGCCTTGGTATAGGTCAGGTGGGGGCCAACACACATATCAATGTATTCGCCCTGCTGATAAAAACTGATGACCGCATCCTCAGCCAAATCGCCAATATGCTCCACCTTGTACTTTTCGCCGCGCTCCTCCATCAGCTTTACAGCTTCCTGCCGGGGCAGAATAAACGGCTTAATGGGAAGGTTTTCCTTGACGATTTTGCGCATTTCCGCCTCGATAGCCGCCAAATCCTCATCGGTCAGCTTCGTGTCACCCAAGTCTACATCATAGTAAAACCCGTTTTCGGTGGCAGGGCCATAGGCAAAATCAGCTTCGGGGTACAGGCGCTTAATGGCCTGTGCCATAACATGGGCAGCTGTATGCCGAATAACATGCAGTTTTTCTTCCTCCGGGCATTCTGCCACAGTACCGTCGTTGTAGATAATTTTCATACTAGCTTCTCCTTTACAACCGTTTTGGGGATACGAAAAGGCACCCCCGGAAAATTCCAAGGGTGCCTTGCAGCACGGTTCCACCTTGATTTTGGCTCTTTGCCCGATAACGAGGGCCACCCGGCGGTATTTTTGCTGGTTTGCTTTTCACACCGCAGCTCCAAAGGGGTCTTGGCTGCCGCCGAACAAAAGCGCTTTCAGCCAACGGCGCTTTCTCTCTGCGAACGGGAATGGCAGCTTCGTTCTTTTTCAATGCTTTGGCACGATTATAGCACACCCCACCTGCCTGGTCAAGCGGCAAAGCGCCCTAAAAAAGGCTTATGGGCAGCTGTTTTTTTACGCCGGTACTTTCAAGTACAAGCGCTGTCCGTTATTGGGTTCCCCACATTTCCAGTCGGGCCAATTCATCACAAACCTGGCTAAATACACTGCCCATATCCTCGCCGCTTTTGCGGGTGGAATCTTCCAGCACCACTATAGTATACCGAGGCTGTTGCGCCGGCCAAAAGCCGGCAAACCAAGCGTCCAGTTCCTCCTGCCCTTCTTCGTTCATTCGGCCTGTTTGGGCAGTGCCGGTTTTTCCGGCGGCTTCTTCGTATTCGCTGGCGCCGCTTTGGCCTAGGCCCTGTGCCACTACAGCCGCCAGCATTTGGCGTAAATTCTGCGCGGTTGACTGATTCATAACCCGAAGTTCTTCCTGTACGGGTTGTCCGCTCACCAATTCACCCGTCTCGGCCTGCACAACTCCACTTACTAAGGTGGCAGACCGGTAAATGCCATTTGCTGCCAGCGTGTTATAAAAAGCTGCAAGCTGCATCGGTGTTGCGGTCAGCTTTCCCTGCCCAAAACCCAAGGTGGCAGTCTCGCCCGGCAAAAGCAGATCCTGCGCACTGGGCAATGTGCCGCTGACAGGGCTATACCCTGCCCACAGCTCGCTGGTGCGCCCAAAACCGCAGCGGCTTGCCATTTGGCAGATGGCCTCTCCCCCAATCTGACCGGCCAGTTGCACAAAATAGCAGTTGCACGACTCTTCCAGTGCCGTTTGCATATTTACGGGCCCGTGAGCTGTATTGCGGGAGCAATGATAGGTATGCCCTGCCACCTCAATCTCTCCGGTGCATTCATATACCGCATTGGGGTCACAGCCGGCTTCCAGCGCAGCCGCAGCAACCACCGGCTTAAACACAGACCCCACATTATAAGCCGCAAAGGCCCGGCACAACAGTGCACCATCCTGCTGCTCAATACTGCGGGCCACATTATTGGGGTTAAAGGTCGGCACACTAGCTACCCCCAATAGCCGGCCGGTTTCCACCTCCATAACCACTACCGCCCCGGAAGCAAGCTGTTCGGCTGCTCCTTCGCAGATACGCTGAACCGATAAATCCAGTGTCAGCTGTACGCCCAGGCCGCTGCCGGACTGGGTAATCTCTTCGGGCGTAGTGTTCTGCACCAGACTTCCATAACCGGTTACTGCGCACTGCAATGTCCGCTGTTCCCCTGCGCCCGCCAAAACCGACTCGTAGCTTTTCTCTATACCAGCTGCTCCTACCCCATCGCCGTCCAGGTATCCCAGCACATGCACCGCCACGGGAGTAATATAATAGCGGGCCGGTACCGTATAAACCGGTATCTGTTCCAGCTGAGCCGCCCCCATCGCCTGTGGTTCCAGTTCTACCAGCGTGGGGCCTGCAGGTGCTGACTCATACAGCGCCGCAGCCGAAACAGGCGCTAAAAGTTGATAAAGCCGCGCATAACTTTTCTGCCCGGGCAAAGCCAAAGCAAAAACCTTCTCATTTACACCGGTAAGGGGGCGCATGGAGCGGTCAAAAATAGTTCCCCTTCCACTATCCAGGTTCAATGTAACCACCCCATGCGCTGCAGCTGCACTGCCAAGGTCTGAGACGGCCAGCGCAAAAAGCCGAAGCTGTAAAAGTGCCAGCAAAAAAAGCAGCCCTTTTACCAGCCAGGAAAACCGTTTTTTCTGCATGGCATAGCCTCCCTTTTATTTGCTTAGAAAAGGATGGCCCAAAAGTTGCGGTTTAAACACCTGTTATCTGCTTTGTTTTTCTTTTGCCCCATTTTACATTTACAAAGCTTTCACGCCATACGCCGGTAACCTTGGACTATCTTGGTCTTTCAGCTGCCATCCAAGTTAAACGCACTATTTATGATGATTCTTTCTGTTGGTCTTGGGCATTGAAGCGCCACCCCCCTTCAACACCTTGTTTAAATTTCTGCCCAAACAGGTTCTATACCGCAATAAAAAGCCAGGGCATACAAACCGCCCTGGCTTTTTTATTTTTTAAAGTTTCAAATTTTTGCTGCCTTGGTATTTCAAGCCGGTGCAAAATCCACATTGCCGGCCGAAATGGAAACTCCAATCAGTTTTACTTTCATATGGTCTCCAATTCGCCAGCTTTTCTGCGAAAGCGGGTCCACCAGGCTGATATTGTTTATCACCATAAGCTCATTATCTGACAGGTGACTTACATGAACCAACCCTTCCACTGTGTTATCCAGCTCCACATACACTCCAAAATTGGTTACCGAAGAGATCACCCCTTCAAATTCCTGTCCAATTTTATCCTGCATATATTCGGCTTTATAGCAATCGTCAGAATCCCGCTCGCTGGTCATGGCAGCAACCTCCCGCTCACTGCAGTGGGCAGCAGCAGATACCACATAGTCACTGTAACGGCCTTCCAGCTCCTTTTTCTCGGCACCGGCCAACACCGCCGAAAGCATCCGATGCACAATCAGGTCCGGATAGCGGCGAATGGGTGAAGTGAAATGGGTATAATCCGCCAATGCAAGACCGTAATGTCCTTTGGGCTCGCTGAGATATTTGGCTTTCGCCATACTGCGCAGCACATTGATATGGACCGCCCGCTCCATTGGTGTGCCACGGGACTCGTCCAAAAGCTTCGCCAACTCCTTCTGGGTGGGAATCTGTTCGGCAAACTTTGCATTAAGCCCCATACCAGTCAACGCATCGTGCAGTTTTTCCACCCGCTCAGGGTCCGGCAGTTCGTGTACCCGGTAAACAAACGGAATCTTCTCCCGCTGGCCCATCTTGGCGGCACTGGTATTGGCCAACAGCATAAATTCCTCTATCATCTGTTCGGCCACACCCCGTTCCACCTTTTTAATATCGCAGGCGCGCCCTGCTTCATCCAGCAAAATTTTTGCCTCGCCGGTCTCAATATCCATACAGCCGCGTTCTTTCCGCCGTGCTGCCAACTGGTCATACAGTTTTCTCATCAATTCCAGGCTGGGCAGGCACTGAGCATATTTTTCCAAAATACTCTGGTCGGCACAGCCGTCAAAAATGGCGTTAATTTCGGCATAAACGCCCTTAACCCTACTGCGCATAACCGCCTTGGCAAACCTGTAATTTTGCAATCTTCCGCCTTCGTCCAGCTCCATTAAGCAGGAAAAGCACAGCCTATCCACCTGTGGGTTCAGCGAACAAATACCGTTGGAAAGTTGGCGCGGCAGCATGGGAATAACCGCTCCCGCTGTATAAACCGAAGTACCGCGGGCATAAGCCTCTTCATCCAAAAAGCTGTCTTCCTTTACATAGTGGCTCACATCCGCAATGTGCACCCCCAGCAAATACCCTGTTGCCGTTTTCTCCAAAGAAATGGCATCATCAATATCCTTGGTATCGGCCCCATCAATGGTAAAAATAACCTTGTCGCGCAGATCCAGCCGACTGTCGGCCTCTTTTAGATCCACGCTGGCATTATCGTACCGGGAAGCTTCCTTTTTTACCTGGTCGGGAAATTCGCTTTCCACCCCATTGGAATACAAAATAGCCTGCGTGCAAGCGCGCGCACTTTCTGCACTGCCGAAACAGTAGTCTACACATACCCGGTGGTCCCGGTGCATACTGCCCCGCTGTACAATTTCTGCCGCTACCTTGTCTCCTTCCTGTACGCCCGTCAAACTGCTCTTTTTAATCGGGATCGGCAGCTTGGGGCAGCGGTCCGGAAGAAGGCACAGCCGGCCATCCACAGCTGCAACTACCCCCACCAACTGATTATTTTCCTCCAGTACCCGCACAACCTTCCCCTCATCGCTGGAACGCTGGCTGGGGGTGCGCACCACTTCCACCACATCGCCGGGCATGGCGCCCATTAAAAAGCGGCCCGGCACAAACAGGTCCAGGGAACGGTCCTGAGGCTTGCTGTCTGCCTGCGGGTCATTGGGGTCGGGCAGCGGGCTGACAAACCCAAAATTTTTGGCCACCTTGGTCACCATACACCGAACCGGAGCCATATCGGCAGCAGGCTGCGGTTTTGCTTTGCGATAAACCCCATTCTCCAAACTGATAAGGCCGTCACTGACCAGATACCCCAGCACCGCTATTAGTTTCTTTTCATCCCGGAATTTGGACTTTAAGTCCCGCAACTGCCGGGGACGACGCTCAATTTCTCTCAATACATCTGCTCGTAAAGACATAACATACTCCTTTTTTCTCCGCTGTTAAGCGGCACCGGCCTGCAAGCCGGCGATCCTTCTACTCCATTCTTCCCAATTGGGCAAAAAACTGCACAAAGTGCTGCAAAATTTACCCATTTACAGAAAAAAGCCCGCCAACAGGCGGGCTTTTAAACCATTATTTCGCAAATACGCCAAACACACCGACCAAAATGGTTACCACAAAAAAGACCACAGCCGCATATTTGGTATACTTGGCAAGGGTGGCGTCCTTGGTGCGGGTGCGCGCTTCATTCATCTGCATTTCGCCGCCGCCAATCGCTCCGGAAAGGCCCTTGCCCTTCGAATCCTGCATCATTACCATGGCAATAATCAACAGGCTGCTGGCAATCAGCAACAAACCGCCGACGATCTCCAAAACGCTCATCTTTTTGACCTCCTACATACTCGGCGCTGCTGGATGCGCGCCATAAAGCAGTATATAATATACCACAGGCTGGCAATAAATGCAAGCAATTTTTCAAACCTTAGCCGGCGTTTTTCACTTTTTACCGGGCAATAATTGCATCCAGCACACTTTCTCCGGCAAGGTTTGCTTTTACGCCAAACCACTGGGCTATGGTAGAAGCGATAGTCCCATAGGAAGCACGAACTCCCAAATCCACCCCGGCCCGAACAGGAGCTCCATAAATTAAAAGCGGCACACATTCCCGGGAATGGTCGGTCGAAGGGGTAGACGGGTCGCAGCCGTGATCTGCAGTGATGAACATAAGGTCTTCCGGCCGCATTTTTTGCAGCAGTTCGCCCAACTGCAGGTCAAATTCGGTTGCCGCATTTGCATAACCGTCCACATCATTCCGGTGGCCATACAGCATGTCAAAATCCACCAGGTTCACAAAACATAAACCTTCAAAATTTTCATCGGCATGCTTTAATGTCACTTCCATACCGTTATGGTTAGAGGTAGTACGGGTGGTTTGAGAGATTCCCTGGCCTGCAAAAATATCATAAATTTTACCCACCCCAATGGTGGCAAAACCCGCCTGCTGCAAACAATCCAACAGTGTTTTGGCCGGCGGTTTTAAGCTAAAGTCATGCCGGCGGGCGGTACGCGCAAAATCGGCCGCGCAGGAACCAACAAACGGCCGGGCAATTACCCTTCCCACCCCATGCGGGCCAGTCAAAATGGAGCGGGCAATCTCGCAGTATTCATACAGCTGTTCCACCGGCACCACATCCTCATGGGCAGCAATCTGAAACACGCTGTCCGCTGAGGTATAAACAATTAAATCGCCGGTGCGCATATGCTCTTCCCCATAGTCTTTCAAAACCTGGGTTCCGGAATAGGGCCGGTTGCACAATACCCCTCTGCCGGTACGGCGCACAAACTCTGCTATTACCTCTTCCGGAAAACCATTGGGATAGGTTGGCAGCGGCTTTTCACTTTCTACGCCTGCAATTTCCCAATGGCCAATTGTTGTATCTTTCCCGGCCGATTGCTCTACCAGCCTAGCAAAGCTTGCAGCCGGCTTTTCCACTGGCGGCTTACAGGTCACACCCTGAATATTAAACAGGCCCAAACGGGCCAGGTTTGGCACCGAAAAACAGCTACTTTGAGAAATAGCTGCCAGTGTATCGCTTCCTTCATCTCCAAAAGCAGCTGCATCCGGTGCGCCACCAATGCCAAAGCTATCCAAAACAATTAAAAAAACGCGTTTTGCCATAATAACAACTCCCTTCCCGCCTAAAAGCGGCACATTAAACCTTTTTGCAAAGTGTAAATTTTTATAAAAATAAAAGCTGCTTTTTTCAAAAGAGTTCTAAATATTTTCTCTTGGCAACTATCTGTTCTGTACAAAAGGGGTTTATTATAAAAACCTTACCGGCTCCATTTTGGAAACTGCAGCTTTCCTAACGAAAGTCAACCTCTCTGCAGCTGTTTTTCTAAGACCTTTATATAGAATTGCCAAGAGCAACACCAAAACGAAATAAACCCATAGGGACCAACTGCTTTACAATAACAAAAGCGATCCAAAATAAAAGTATAAAACAATACCAAGTTATTACACCATAACGCCTATGCCGACACCGGTAAACCATTATGTTTTTTATTACCCGCAAGCAACCGGAATCTCAGCATATAAAGAATGCTGCTTTGCGGTTATTATACCATAAAACACCGACCGAAAGAAAGGCAGCATTCCATTTTCGTTTTATATATAGAAAATTCATTCAGCTGTGCAAACAGCTACAGGTTTAAAATTTTTCTAACTTTACCGAAATAATCTTTACACTTTTTCATTTTTTTGACACAGTCTAAACTGACTGGGAATAGGCAAAAGCCAAAATTTGTAGTATACTGTTTTACGGACCTTTCAGACGATAAAAAACCATATGGCATACCGCTGCATGGTTCTGAAAGGGATTATCTGAGGGGAGTTTTGAGATGAGAAACACCAAAATTGTCTGCACATTGGGGCCCGCTACTGACGGCGAAGGCGTGCTGCGCCAGATGGCGCTTGCCGGTATGAATGTGGCCCGCTTTAATTTCTCCCACGGAACCCATGAGGACCACGCCCGCCGCCTGGCTGCACTGCGCCAAGTTCGGGATGAACTGAAGCTGCCCATAGCCGCCCTTTTGGATACAAAGGGGCCCGAAATTCGGCTAAAAGATTTTGAAAACGGCCGGGTTACCCTGAAGGATGGCGCCAAATTCACCCTTACCACCCGCGAGGTAATGGGAACCGAACAGGAAGCTACTATCACCTATGCTGGCCTGGTACAGGATGTAAAACCCGGAACCCGTCTGCTTCTGGACGATGGGCTCATTGAACTGCGGGTCACCGAGATCACCGATGGAGATATTCACTGTGAGGTGGTACATGGCGGACCTATTTCCAACCATAAAAGTGTGAATGTACCTGGGGTTAAACTTTCCATGCCCTACCTTTCCAGCAAGGACGAGGAAGATATTGTTTTTGGCATTGAAAATGGGTTTGACTTTATTGCCGCTTCCTTTGTGTGCTGCGCACGGGATATTTTGGATATTCGTGAGGTACTGGATAAACACAAGTGCGATCATATTCGGGTTATTGCTAAAATTGAAAGTGCCGAAGGCGTGGCCAATATTGAGGAAATTCTCTCGGTTTCGGACGGAATCATGGTTGCCCGCGGGGATATGGGGGTCGAGATTGATTTCACCGAAATTCCCATTATCCAGAAAAAGCTTATCTGGCATTGCTATAATTCTGGCAAGCCGGTTATTACCGCAACCCAGATGCTGGAGTCCATGATTGAGCATCCGCGCCCGACCCGTGCAGAAATTACCGATGTGGCAAACGCTATTTACGACGGAACCAGTGCGATCATGCTGTCCGGTGAGACAGCGGCTGGCAAATTCCCGGTAGAAGCGGTGGCCACTATGGCCGCCATTGCCGAGCGCACCGAGCAGGACATTGACTACGGCCAAAAGCTGCGGGCCCGCGGAATGGATGGCCACATGAATGTGGCTGATGCAGTGGCTCACGCCGCCTGTACCACCGCCATGGATGTACAGGCTCGGACCATTATTACCATGACCCGCAGCGGTGAGACCGCACGCCTTGTTTGCAAATATCGGCCGGGTATTCCCATTGTGGCCTGCGTGACCACCGAAAGTGTCGGCAGACAGTTGGCTTTATCTTGGGGTATTACCCCCATTATGATGCCGATCGTTAAAACCACTGACGAAGCGATCGAGATGGCTTGCCGGCTTGCCAAGGAACACGGTTATGTTGCAGATGGTGAGATTACGGTGTTGACCGCCGGTATTCCGGTGGGAATGTCCGGCACCACCAACATGATAAAGGTTCAGCTGATTGGCGATTCGCTGCTGAGCGGCGTGGGCGTGGTAAAGCGGGTAGGCAGCGGCAGGCTTTGCGTTTGCAAAACAGAAGCGGAGGTAGAAGCTCATTACACCGACGGCGATGTGTTGGTAGTGCCCTCCACCAGCAATGCCATTTTAAAGCAGATGCGCACTGCAGCTGCTATTGTAACAGAAGAGCCAGGGCTCAACAGCCACGCTGCTATTGTGGGGTTAACGCTGGATATTCCGGTGATTGTTGGCGCAACCGGTGCCACCCACCGGCTGACAAGCGGTGCCCGCGTGGCTGTGGACGCTGAGCGCGGAATTGTTCGCGCACTGCCGGACTAAATATTGTAAAAATGCTCGGTGAAAAACCGAGTGATTCCAAAAGGAGAAGTTTATGGAACTGAAAAAAATTGCCAGTTTCCAGGTAGACCACCGCACCCTGCAAAAGGGAATGTATACCTCCCGGGTAGACAGAGATGTGGTCACTTATGATATTCGAATGAAGCGTCCGAATCAGGGTGATTATCTTTCCAACGGTACCCTTCACACATTTGAGCACCTGTTTGCCACCTACGCCCGCAGCAGCCGCTACCAGGATCATGTGATCTATGTGGGACCCATGGGATGCCGTACCGGTTTTTACCTGTTGGTGCGCGGGCTGAGCGAACAGCAGGCCATCGACTTGGTACGGGAAAGCTTCGCCTTCATTGCAAAGTTTGAAGGGGAAATTCCCGGTGCAAAAGAAGCCGAATGCGGCAACTACAAAGAGCAGGATCTGCCCGGCGCCCGCCTTGTAGCTGACGATATGCTAAAAAAGCTGCAAAACTGGACTCCTGCCATGCTGGACTATCAGGCAGCACACGAAACCGTGTAAGGGTTGGTTAAAACATACTTTTTAAATAATCACAGCAGCAAAAAAGAGGTGCACCCTATTGGGTGCACCTCTTTTTTGCAGGCTATAAGCCAACCAGACCAGGTCATCTTCTTTTACCATAAAACCCAGTCGTCACAATACCTTTAGTCAAAACCAGAATTTATGTTTCGTCCAGTACTACATACATTTCCCGGGCTACATCCTTGCCAGTTGGCGGCACAATACTGGTCACCTTTACGCTTACCGGTTTTTGCCCAAACGAAACTTTAATAATATCCCCTTCCTTGACCTGATAGCTCGCCTTCACGAGCCGGCCGTTTACCTCAATACGGCCAGCATCGGCCACTTCATTTGCGACGGTGCGGCGCTTAATCAGACGGGAAACCTTTAAAAATTTATCAATCCGCATACTGTGCCCTCTTATTTTTTTACAATTTTGGGACCAGCGGGAGTATCTTCCACCGCATACCCCAAACTTGCCAGTTCATCACGAATGGCATCTGCACGGGCCCAGTTTTTTTCCTTGCGCACCTTGGTACGCTCTTCTACCAAGTCCTTCACCTGCTGGGGAATATCATCCTTTTTGCGGTTATACAAAATGCCCAGCACATCGGTCAGCTGGTCAAAGGTTTCGGCCGCACTGCACAGGCTCTCTTTTGTCTGGCTGGCCGAAAGGGTATTAATTTCCCGCGCAAACTCAAAAACAGCAGCAATGGCATCGGCAGTATTCAGGTCATCATCCATAGCGGCAATAAATTTTTCCTTTGCCTGTACAGCCTTCTGCTGCAGTTCATTGCCCTGACCAGATGCATTTTGAATGGCAAAGTCCAAATTATCCCGGCAGGTATACAGCCGCTCCAGGCTGGCCTGGCAGCTTTCGATAACCTCTTTGGTATAGTTGAGCGGAGTACGGTAATGCCCACTGATCAAGAAAAAGCGAATTGGCTCGTATCCCACCTGTTGGGCCACATCCCGCACGGTGAAAAAGTTATTTAAGCTTTTACTCATCTTGCGGTTGTCAATATTCAAAAAGCCATTGTGCATCCAGTACCGGGCAAAGGTGCAGCCGTTGGCGCACTCGGACTGGGCAATTTCATTTTCGTGATGGGGGAAAACTAAGTCCACACCACCGCAATGCAGGTCAATGGTATCGCCCAAATGGGTGCGGGCCATGGCAGAGCATTCAATATGCCACCCCGGCCGGCCAGGCCCATAGGGGGAATCCCAGGCGGGCTCACCCGGTTTGGATGCTTTCCAAACCGCAAAATCCATGGGATCTTCTTTCAATTCTCCCACCGAAATGCGGGCGCCTGCCTCCAACTCCTCCAGCGGCTGATGAGAAAGCTTGCCATATCCAGGATCGGTTTTGGTACGGAAATATACATCTCCATTTGGCGCCACATAGGCATGCCCTTTATCAATCAGGTCTTGGGTAATCTGCAAAATTTGCGAAATGTGTTCAGTAGCCCGCGGGTGAACTGTTGCGGGCTTCACATTCAGGCCACGGCAGTCGGCAAAATATTCGGCCTCATACCGACGGGCAATCACATCATAGGTTGTGCCCTCTTCGTTGGCCTTTTTGATGATTTTGTCATCAATATCCGTAATATTGGAAACATACAAAACCTTATTGCCCAAAAATTCCAAATACCGGCGCAGCGTATCGAAAACGCAAACCGGCCGTGCATTGCCCACATGAATATAGTTATATACCGTGGGACCGCACACATAAATGCGGTATTCCCCCGGCTTCATGGGAATGAATTCTTCTTTCTGGCGGGTCAGGGTGTTAAAAATTTTCATACAGAACAGTCCTTTCTTCTAAGCAGACCGAAGACCGGCAAAACAGTTTACAGATAACTTTTTACCTGTAAACAAAACGCCTTCGGCTGCTTTTAGGCAGTCGAAGGCGAAAATTCCGCGGTTCCACTTCGGTTTTTACTCGTCAGCCTATAACGGGGCCTATCCGCAGGCAGATACACGCGACTTTTGGCCGTTTCCCCACCCGTACTGCCGGGCGCACTTCGCCGGAGCATCTGCAAGGTCCGCTCGCAGCCAATGGCGCACCCTCTCTTGTGCAGAAAACACCCGGATACTTTACCCGGTAAAGCGTATTTATCTTTTGTTATTATAGCAGATTTTCGTTTTCTGTCAAACCCAAAACCTTGTATAAAATCCGGTGTCAGAAAAGGGCTCCATTGCTTTTTCTTTCCTTTTATTTCAGCAGCAAAAGCGGCATTTTAGACTTTTTTCCATAACATGGTGCCATTTTTCTTTTCACTAAAATTTTCTCGGCCTTTTGAAAATTTTGAAAAACAGGCAACCAATCCATATTGGAATTCTTTTCGTCTTTCAAGATGAATTTCAAGCTACTTTTGCCTTTTAAAAAGGCAGGGTTATCCTTGACTTTGTAAAAAAGCTGGTTTTTTCTTTTTTGTCTTT
This sequence comes from Pygmaiobacter massiliensis, assembly GCA_022778585.1. Lineage (GTDB taxonomy): Bacteria > Bacillota > Clostridia > Oscillospirales > Ruminococcaceae > Pygmaiobacter > Pygmaiobacter massiliensis_A. The sequence goes on from JALFTI010000010.1 coordinate 271,327, forward strand.
GTCAAACAGCCGGTCATTTTATACTCCCGATACAGCCCTCTTAAAGCCATTCCAATTCTTGTTAAATCTCGCTCACAGGCTGTACGGCGGCCAGCTTCGGTTACATCCGGCAATGTGCCATCCAAAATGCCGGTCAGTTTCTGTTCAAATTGCTGGGCATTTTCTGCCAACCAGGCATTTTTGCCATCTTCCAACCAGCCCCCATATACTGGTATTTTGCGTACCAAAACCGGAATTTTGCACGCCAGTGCTTCCAACACGACAATACCCTCTGTTTCTTCATAACTGGGAAAATAAAAAGCGTCCGCTCCGCAGTAGGCATCCCGCAGCTGGTCTGACGGTACAAACCCTGCAAAGCAAAGGTTTTCGGGCGCATGCTTCATCTGCCAAGCCACCTGCTGCGGAACAAGCTTCGGATCCGTATGTCCAAACCAGAAAAAACGCACCTGCGGCATTCTTCTGGCTGTTTCTATAAAATCCAGAATGCCTTTTCGGGGAATAAAATGACCAGCTGAAACCACCACTTTTTCCTGCTTTGACAGCCCGTACCGCTGACGAAACGCCGCCCCTGCTGCCGGATTTTCAGCAAAAAGCTTTGTATCAACCCCATTGGAAAGTGCCACTACCGGCCGGTGCAAACCATATCCTTCCAAAATACTTTTGGCGTAAGGAGTTGGGGTAATTACAAGATCGGCCCGGTTATAACAAAAGCAGATCCAGCGCTTAAACAGCGGTGCAACCTGGTCAGAACCCGGGAAGGAATGCTTAAAATCCTCCATGGTGGAATGACCATACCAAATAATTTTCCGACCGGTTAAGCGTGCATACATCGCCGCCAGCAACGAATCCGGCAAAACGGTATTGATATGCACTACTCTGGCATCCGGTTCGGGCCGGTCACAGCTTGTACCTCCCGCCTGCTGCAGCATCTGCCGCTGGTGCAAAAGTGCCTGCCCTACCCCGCTTTGGCGCACGGTGCGCCAACCACCAGTATAAAGCCATACGGTTTCTCCTTGGCGCTGCATGGTATACCTCCTTTGCATTGCCATGTGCTGAAAATACGCTGCATTTTCAGCCATTTGCTCTTACTAAAGCTTTTGTTTTAAGCAATCATCGCTGTTACCTGCCCCCATACTAAGGTCAGCCCCAGGCTGTCAAGTGCAATGGCAAACGGTTTGCCCAGCAAAATAACAGCTGTAAAACGGCTCCAGGGCATGGGGGTCGTACCGGCCAAATAGCATAAAAAGTCATCCGGTGCTACTGGGAAAAAGATGGCAAGGGCAAACAAAGAGGAAAAGCGCTTGCTTTCACCAGTCCATCGGCTGTATTTTTCAATAGTACTAGGAGAAAACAGCCGGTACAGCATGGGTCTTCCCAATACACGGGCAATGGCAAACGCTGCAAGCGACCCGGCACAAATACCCACATAATTATAAACAAACCCCAACACCGGGCCAAACATAAGCACACCTGCCAGGCAGCCCAAGCCCCCAGGCAACACCGGCAAAACCACCTGCACAGCCTGAAAAGCCACAAACAAAACTGCACCAGCCCAGCCGGCCTGCGCAATGGTCTGCTGCAGCAGTTGGGGGGAATGGAACATCCCGCTGTTCCAGCAAAATACCGCAAATGCCACACACCCCAAAAGCCCTGCTATGGAGATAGCCGAAAACACCTTTTGCAGCATCAGCGTTTTGGGAGAAAGCTGCACCGCCGGGCAAGAGGGTTTCTGTTTTGCACCAATACACTGGTAGTAGATCTGTTCTGCTTTTTGGGCAAACTGCGCTGCCGAAAAAGGCTCCGCACTTTCGCTGGCCCTTCTGCGCAGCGAATCATCCGGCTTCGCCTGCAAAAAGTGCTGCAAAAGCTCGTCCCGCTGGGTCGGCGTCTGAAAAACCCATCCATTTTCTCCCCAGTTCACAACCCCTTCCAGGCAGGGGTCTTTTCTGCAGCACAGGGGTACTCCGGCAGCCAGTGCTTCAATATAGGTTAAGCCCTGTGTTTCACTGGTAGATGCACTTACAAACAGATCTCCCAATTTATAATATTGGGCAACCTGATCAGGTTTTACCATACCGGCAAACCGCACCTGCTCCTGCAGGCCCAGCTGTGCTGTACGCTCCTCTAATTGCGGGCGGTAGGGGCCATCCCCTACCAGCAGTAATGTGACCGGCTGGCCTTTAAGAGAGGTCATTGCATCCAGCAGCTCGTCCACATTTTTCTCCTCTGCCAACCGGCAGACTGATACAAGAATGCGGTTTCCAGCAGGAATACTAAGCTGCGCACGCAAGCTTGCCAGTTTTTGTTTGCTGACCGGTTCACTAAACCGCTCCAGCCGGATGCCGGTAGGCAAAACTTGTACCGGAGCTTTTACCTGATAACCTTCCAGCAAGTTTTTTACCTTTTGGGTAGGCGCCAGAATGCAATCTGCCCGTTCCCCCACCCAGCGGCTGAAAGCACTGACCGCCGAACGCCCCAGCTTTTCGCTGGGAGAAAAATAGTGGGTATAGTCTTCATATACTGTATGATAGGTATGCACCAGGGGAATATTCAGCTTTTTTGCAATTTTGCAGGCTGGAAAAAAGGTGCTGAATTCGCACTGGGAATGCACAATATCCGGGTGCCAGGCTATCAAATCCTTTACCAATTTACGCGCCATGGCTGTGCGCAGCCGCGCCTGCGGATAAATTTCATTTACACTGACTGAACCCAGATAGGTCACTTCGCCCTGCTGATAAGAACGCCTTGTGGAAGATAAAGTAAGCACCCGCACCTGATGGCCGCGTTTTTCCAGCTCTTGTTTGAGACACAAAATTGAGGTAACCACACCATTCACCACGGGGGCATACCAGTCCGATGTGATGAGTATCTTCATTGTTCTCACTCCTTGGCATTTTTTAAGCAAGCGTCAGGGCCGCTGCCAAAACTATACGCTGTACTGCTTTCTTTGTTTTTCATTTCGTATAATAGAACGAAGTTCCTGGTAACTTTTACTACAAATCTTTCCAGTTTTATTTTTAGGCCCGCTTGCTGCACACTGTATGCCGTGGTATGATAACTAAAATGACGCTAAAAGGATTATCAACCTTTACAATATATTAGATATTAGTCTGCGCTGCGCAAACGGCGCAACAAAAAAGGAGCTGTACCCATGGAAAATCGTCTTTTATCGCTTCAGCGACAATATCTTGCACTAATCAATTCTCAGGAAGGTAAACTTTCTCACCGGGACGAACCGCTGGATTGGGAACGCCTGCATATGGCTTCCTGTGCCAGGTTAGCCTGGCTGCTGGCACTTAAGCGAGGGGTTAAACCCGAGCTTGCAGCTTGCGCGGCCACCATTCATGATATAGGCCGAGTAATAACGGGGCTTCAGGCTGACCATGCTGCGGCAGGTGCTGTACCGGCACAGCAATTTTTGGCCGCAACAAACCTTTTTTCGCAGCAAGAAATTTTGCAGCTTGTGCAGGCTGTCGCAAACCACAGTTCAAAAGCCGTAATCGGCAGCCCTTTGGAAGAAATTGTGAAGGACGCCGATGTAGTGGACTGCTTTCAATATGGCCTGCCGTTTGCCCGGAAAGAACAGCAGCTGCGCTACGAAGCATGGGAAAAGGGAATTGTTTTTTCGCCCTATACTGCTGGATAAATATTTGTTTTGCCCTTTCTTTGCTTATTATGCGCCTGCAATTTTTTGTAAATCACCTTAAACTGCCAAAATTTCGCAAAAAACATCTTAAAATTAAACCACTGGTTTATACAATACACTCCATAAAAAGCAGCTGCTTTTATAAAAGCGGCTGCTTTTTTCTGTTTTGTGCAGATACACTGCCTATATATTTCTTATACCGAAAAGCACTTCTGTTTTAAGGAATGGACACATAAGTTCCTATACAGGGGCAAATATGGGCTGGCCTTAAAAATATAGCAATGGCTCTGTTTTGCTTTCATATTGTTACTTGAAACCGGGGTGGGGCAATTGAAGAAACGCCTGCTTTTGCAAAATGCCATCTGGCTCAGTTTAACCACATTTACACTGCGCGGTGCCGGAATGGCTTTTCGGGTTTACCTGGCCAACCAAATTGGCGACGAAGGAATTGGACTTTACCAACTGATTTTTACCTTATATAATCTCTGCATTACATTGGCAACCAGCGGAGTTTCGGTTGCCAGTACCCGTCTGGTTGCCGGGTGGTTGGCACAAAACAAAGGAAGCCCTGCCATTCTTGCAAAAAAAGTAGTGCGGTACAGTTTTTGTACCGGTGCTTTCAGCGGTATTCTTTTGTTTGTTTGCGCTGGCCCTGCCAGCAAATGGATTTTGCAGGACACAAGAGCTATTATTCCACTGCGTATTTTAGCCTTTAGCCTGCCTTTTATGGCCGCGGGCGCTGCACTGCGGGGGTGTTTTTCCGCATGTCGTCAGGTCAAAAGCTCCTCTGTCTCCCAACTGTTTGAACAGGCGGTGCGAATTGGTTTGGTAGCCTACCTGCTACCCCGTGCTCCCATTGAAAACCTCGCTTTGTCCTGTTCCATTATTGTATTGGGCAATACTCTGTCGGAAATTCTTTCCGCTTTATGGATTCAAATCAGCTGGAAATGCTATATGTCCCGTACCCCGGCAAAACCTTCTGCACCTTTGCAGAGCACCTTTTCTGCTTATTGTTCGCTCGGCCTTCCCGTAGCAGCCACTCGCGGGGTCAGCAGCCTTTTGGTCACTGCCGAAAATGTGTTGGTACCTGCGATGCTTGGGCTTTTTCTTGCTGACCGCACCGAAGCGCTGGCATCCTTTGGCCGGCTGAAAGGCATGGCTTTGCCGGTTTTGTTTTTTCCCTTTTCGCTGCTTGCAACCTTCTCCACCCTTTTATTGCCGGAGATCACCCATGCTCACATAAAAGGCGACCGCGCTGCCCTGTGCCGCCTCATTAAAATTACGCTGCAGATTACCTGCATATTATCCCTGCTGGTAGGCGGACTCATTACCATATTTTCCGCCCCGCTGGGGCAATTGCTTTATCAATCAGAAGAAATTGGGTTTTACCTGCGAATTTTAGGTCCGCTGGCACCATTTATGTACCTGGAAAGCATGGTGGATGGAATGCTGCGCGGCATGGATGAACAGCTTGCCACCTTCCGATACAGCTTGCTGGACTCTGCTGTGCGCATTGCAGGCGTGCTGATATTGGTACCGCACTTTGGCATGAAAGGATTTTTGTTCGTTATGCTTCTTTCCAACCTCACGACCTGCCTATTAAATCTTTGCAGGCTGGTACAGGTTTCCCATCTGCACCTTTCTTTGTCTACCCTTGTATTAAAACCGCTTTTTTCCCTTTTGGCCGGATGGGCTGCCTGGCATTTTGTGATGGAGACATTTTTTACCGGTATCGCCCATTTTTCTGGTTTTATGCTGTTATGTGCAGGCAGCTGCACAGTGGGGGGAATTTACCTTATTTTTCTGTGGATTACCGGCTGCGTTTCGCTGCAAAATTTTGCTTTTTTAAAACGAAAGAAACATATAAAGCCGGTTTGCGGCAAACCGGCTGTTCCACACACACTGCCCTGTGTTTTATTTTTTTAAAATTCAAGCAAAATAAGTTTTATTCTGCTTTCCTTACAAAACACTGTTTTATGCAGTACCCTTCCCGCAACATTAACAAAAAACCGGCGGCCTTTTCCCAAAAAGGCCGCCGGTTTTTATGTCAAAAACAAACTTTTGCGTATGAAAAAATGCTTATTGTCTCAATTTTTAAAAATACCCTTTATTCATTCAAATATTTCTTTTCCACATAGGCCGATGTAAACGCCCGCATGGTAGAAAAATATCCCAACCGCAGCGCAACCGTATCCCCAACCTGATATTGGTGCTCGCTATCCGTCACATCCAGCATAAGGTGATCCGAGCTTGCACCTAGAATCAGAATTCCGGGATCCAAAGGAGTTGTTGTTTCGGGGTCAAAATCCTGTTTTCCCAATGCACAAACCGCCTTCGTTCTGTGCTGTCCGCGATCGGTAAAGCTGGGACGGTTGCCGTAAGAATCCACGCCGATCTGCCCCCATGGCAGCGAGGGCTTCTCCTTAAGCTCTACAATCTCACATTCCAGTATAAACGCCCCAGGATCTGTGCCTGGCAGGTAAGTGTAGCGGGCGCGTTCTTTTCCAAATAAAAGAGATTCTCCCAGCCGCAAATTATCGACCTGGCTGGGTATACCGCTCCGCATCATCAAATCTATCGTGGCAGAATTACCCCCACTTACAATTTCCAGCGGGCGTCCAATCGCCTCGCTGACGGCTTTGCGCAGCCTTGCAAGCTCGGCCATTTTTTCACTGTCTGGCTGAACAAAAGAAAAGCAGGTCAAATTTGTACCAATGCCATACAGCTGCACGCCTTGCAGGCGTTCGGTTTCCACCGCAGCCTGCAGCAGCTCCTCTTCCTTTACATACCCTTCTCGTATATCGCCTAAATCTGCCATTAAAATCACTTTATGAAGGCGTTTTTGAGCGCAAGCTTCTTTGGAGATAGCACGAATGACTTCAATTTCAGAATTAAGCGAAACATCTGCATATTGTACCAGCCGTCTTACTTCCGACAGCATAGGCGGCCGGATTAACCATTTTTCTGCCTGCAAATCCTTCATCCGTGCCAGATTATCTACCCGGGAATCTCCCAGCATGGTAATTCCCGCATCCAGATAGCATTGCGCAATCACCGGGTCTCCGGCAAATACCTTTGTAACACCTGTAACACGGATATGATGTTTGGCGCAAAGGTCTGCCACCTGTTTTGCATTATTGCGAATGCAGGCAAGGTTGACCGTTACGCAAGGATACATAAAAACACTTCCCTTCCCTGAAAAAACGGCAGGTCTGCACTATGCCGACCCGCCGTTTTACTGCGCAAATCTTGCGCAGCGCATCTAAAGTTGTTAGTCCCAATAATCCAATTCAGCTGCATTCAGCCCAATATCTGCTGCATGGAAAACGGGAGCCTTGCCCTCTTTTTTCTGCTTTTCATAGTCTTTCATGGCATTAATGGCCACCTTACCCAAAATTACGCAGGCCGGCAGGTTGATAATCGTCATAAAAGCCATCAGCAGGTCCGCAATGGTCCAGACAGCGCCCATGGACATACCGGCACCCACAAAAATAACCAAAGCTGCCAGCAAACGGAAGCAGGTCATAAAGGTTTTGGAAGGCATTTTTTTGTGAATAAACGCCAAGCAGTTATCCACATAGAAGAAGTTGCCCAGCAAAGTGGTAAAAGCAAACAGGACCATTGCCACAGTGATAAAAATAGGTCCAAAGGAACCAAACACGCTGGAAAGAGCCTGCTGTACATAGGGCGCACCAGCCAGCTCTTCTGCCGGCACCACACCAGAGCACAGGCACATAAAAGCAGTGGCAGTGCAGATCACGATGGTATCCAAATAAACCGAGAACATCTGTACCAAGCCCTGTTTAACCGGGTGAGAAACATCTGCAGCCGCCGCCGCGTTGGGTGCAGAACCCACGCCGGCTTCGTTGGAGAACAATCCCCGCTTAATGCCATACAGCATGCAGGAACCAGCAACGCCGCCCAAAATAGCCTTAAAGTCAAATGCCTCTTTGAAAATAAGCCCCAAAACGGAAGGCAACAGGTTGATATGCATTACCATAACAATAATGGCAATCAGCACATAAAGTGCCCCCATAACAGGTACCAACACACCGGTGGCCTTTACAATTCGCTTACCGCCGCCCATAATGCAGTAACCTACCAAAACTGCCAAAATAGCACCGATAATCCAGGGGGTAACTGTGGGGTTATAAAAGCTGTATGCCGAGAAGGTAGACTGCAGGTTATACGACGCCAGCATATTAAAACCGCCGGCATAAGTAATAATCAGGAAAAATGCAAACAGTACCGCGATCGGACGGCTGTGCAGCGCCGATTCGATATAATATGCCGGGCCACCGTAGCTGTCGCCATTGGCATCTCTGCGCTTATAAACTTGGGCTAAAGTACTTTCAATAAAGGCAGAAGCAGCCCCAATAATGGCAATCATCCACATCCAAAAAATGGAACCATAACCGCCAAGGCAAATTGCAGTGGATATCCCCACAATGTTGCCGGTGCCCACGCGGGAAGCCGTGGAAACCATCAAAGCCTGGAAAGAAGAAACCTTTCCTTCTTTATCCGGTTTTTCATTAATTACCCGAATGGCCTCACCCAACATGCGAAGCTGTACCCCTTTGGTACGGAAGGTGAAATATAAACCCGCCGCCAAAAGCACAATAACCAGGACCGGGTAGTACATAAAGTCACTAAGCTTTGTGACCTGTTCCATTATCCATTCCATCATAACACACTCTTTTCTTGATTTGTAGGCGCCAATATTCCTCTGTGCGCCGGCCGTTTTCCGCATGTATGCGGCCTGCCCTGTTCGCTGCTTTGCCAGTCAATCAGACCGTCCGCTTTGCGGCCTGCTGGTGCTGCGAATAAATTCCTCCTTTCTTTATTTTATAGATTTTTGTGCAAAATTGCAAGTTTTTACCTATTCTTAAACCACAATTTGTAAAACAATTTTCAAATAGCGCTTAAATTTTGCACGCTTTTCCAGAAAAATAGTGCAGTCCTAAATGGTGAGATAGATATTCAAAAATGTGATATGCCCCCACACTGTTGCCTTTTGCATCCAGCGCAGGACCAAATGCCGCCAGCCCCAATTTATTTTCAACCGAACCCATAATTCCGCCACCTACACCGCTTTTGGCGGGAATTCCAACCTTCATGGCAAATTCGCCGGAGCCATCGTACATGCCGCAGGTCACCATCAAGGTTTTAACAATGCGCACAATCCAGCTTTCCACCAACCGCTTTCCTGTAAGGGGATCAACACCGTCGCAGGCAAGTACCAGTCCATAGTGGGCTAAATCCTGCGTGTTAACATTTACCGAACACATTCTGAAATACAAATCCAATACCTGCTCGGCATCATTTTCCAAAATGTTGTCACTTTGCATTAAGTATGCCATAGAACGGTTGCGCATACCGGCCTTTTTTTCCGAAAGGTATACCGCTTCATTCAATCCAATCGTCTGGCGTCCGCATAAGGTACGGGTAAGGTTTAAAAACTCGCCAAATGGATCAGGCCGATTCATGCAGCAGCTGGCTGTTGCAATAGCGCCCGCATTGATCATAGGGTTTAACGGCCGAGTGTTGCGGGTTTCTAGTTTTACAATCGAATTAAATGCGTCTCCCGTCGGCTCTACCCCTACCTTGCTGAACACCTTTTCATACCCCACACTTTGTAAAGCATAAATCAGGTTAATGGTTTTGGAAATACTTTGAATCGTAAAATCCTGCTGCCAATCGCCACAGTGATACTGCGCTCCATCCGGAGTAATCAGGCAGGCACCTATGTGTGCTGCATTTCCTTTGGCAAGTTCTGGAATATAAGTTGCCACACTTCCCTCGTGCAAAAATGCGCGGGCGTACTCCACCGCATTATTCAAAGTCTGTTCAATCAATTCATTGTGGGACATCGCTTTTTTCTCCTTTTGCAGCCATTTATCTGTCTGTATATCAGCAGAGTGCCTTATTTACAAATTTATGGTATCACAATTTTGTGCAAAAAGATAATACGCATTCCCGATAAGGTATGCCCTGCAGACTTATAGGTATTTCAACAAAGTTTTTTCATAATCCTGTACATTTTCCACAAATTACAGCTTTTTTGCTGGTTTTCGTTTCTCCTTTTTACACAAACCGCTATAATAGATAAAGAAACTGTTCATTAGACTTTACCGGCAACAAATGCATTCGAGGGAAAATATGGAGATTAAACATCTGGAATTTTTCGCCACGGTGGCACAATATGGTTCTATCAATAAGGCCGCACAGGTCCTATACATATCTCAGCCTCACCTTAGCCACATTATTCGGGATATGGAATCTGATCTTGGTTTTCCGCTTTTTTCTCGTACCAAACAAGGGGTATTGTTAACACCGGAAGGTGCAGCGTTCTTAGAACATTCTAAAGTCATTATAAAGGAAATGTACGCCTTGAAGCAGTTTGCACGCAAGGTGCAACCTTCCGAAGACCGGCTTAGCATTTCCATGACGAAATTCACCCATACCATGGAAAGCTTTAATGAGGTATGTAGCCGCAACCAACAATTACCCAGTTTTACCTACCGTATGAACGAAGGTACTACTGTAGATGTTGTAAATGATGTAGCTGAAGGGATTGCAGATGTAGGGGTTATTCACTTTGCCGGCGAAGAAGCAGCCAGACTTCCCCGTGTTTTGAAAGAAAAGCAACTTTCTTTCACCCACATTGCATCTTTGGCTCCCCACATTGTTATTTCCAAAAATCACGAGCTGCTGCGTTTAGGCAAAAAGGTCAACCTTAGCAATTTAAAGCCGTACGGCTTTGTTCGGGTATCAGGCCAATATGAAGACTTTTTATATCATATTGCCGCCGAAAACCATCAGGTGGATCTAAATAATTCTCCTCGTATTATCTATGTATATGGCAGGGCGGCCCTTTTGCACCTTATCTCAATTAGTAATTTTTATACGATAGGCATACAAAATTTTTCCACTCAGGACTCCATGTATCAGTGCGTTTCCATTCCAGTGGAAAATTGTCAAGAGCGAATTGGTTTTGGCATTATTACCCGCCAGGGCGATGTACTTTCTTCCTCTGAACAGGAATTTATAAAAAATGTAACCGAACGGTACCACCAGCTTCAAAATACGCCTTAAACTTTACAGCATAAAAAAGCCCGGAAGACTTTATAGAGTCTCCCGGGCTTTTAAAATGCTACAATTCGCAGCAAAACAGCACGGCAACTGCGCCTGTTTTGCAGTATTTTTCTATTATTGCTCCGTTATTCTTCCAGCTCATCCAGTTCCGCCATCCAAGCGGTGCTGAACGCATCGCTTGGCATCCGCCAATCTCCGCGGGGCGAAAGGGTGACACTGCCTACCTTCGGTCCATCTGGCAAGCAATTGCGTTTAAACTGCTGATTGAAAAACCTTCTGCAGAAAATGCGCAGCCATTTTAAAATCACAGCATCGTCAAACTGCTCTTCAAAGGCCAGCTGTGCCAACCGATAAATCTTTTTAGGGCCAAACCCAAACCGAACCAGGTAATACAAGAAGAAATCATGCAGGTCATACGGTCCTACAATATCTTCCGTACGCTGTGCAATATCCCCATCCTGTGCAGGCAACAGTTCCGGGCTTACCGGCGTATCCAAAATATCCTGCAAAACACTTGCCAATGCAGGTTCGCTGCGCTGTGCCACATGCGCCACAATATGGCGCACCAAGGTTTTGGGAATCGAGGCGTTCACTCCATACATGGACATATGGTCTCCATTATAGGTAGCCCAGCCCAATGCCAGCTCAGACAGATCGCCCGTGCCCACTACAAGACCATTCATCTGGTTTGCAATGTCCATCAAAACCTGCGTTCTCTCTCGTGCCTGACCGTTCTCATACACCACATCATGTTCCGCTTCACTATGTCCAATATCCTTAAAATGAGCGCGGACCGAATCTGTGATATTCACCTCATTGAAAGTAACCTGCAAACATTTACAAAGGATCTCCGCATTACTTTTGGTACGGTGAGTTGTTCCAAAACAGGGCATGGTCACCGCTATTACATCGGTACGCGGGCGCCCCAACAAATCTGCTGCGCGCACCGCTACCAGCAAAGCCAAACAGCTATCCAGCCCGCCAGAAATTCCAATCACCAGCGAGGCACAATGGGTGTGCTCCATGCGCCTGGCAAGGCCATGAGCCTGAATTGCCAAAATCTCCTCACAGCGGTCTGCCCTGGCCGATTTGTCCTGCGGGACAAACGGACGCGGTTGTACCGCACGGGTTAAAATAGTTTCACACCAAGCAGTATCAAACCAAATTTTCTGGTATTCCGCCTGGTTATCCGGCAAAAAGGTCGTTTGACGGCGCCGTTCATGGCACAAGCGATCCACATCGATTTCGCTAATCACCAAACTGTTTGTAAACAGCTCACTCTGGGCCAAAATAACACCATTTTCTGCCACCAGATCATGTCCTGCAAACACCATATCGCTGGAAGATTCCCCACTTCCGGCATCTGCATAGAGATAACCGCACAGCAGTTTTGCAGACTGCAGCGCTACCAACTGCCGACGGTATGCAGCCTTACCTATCGTCTCATCACTGGCCGAAGGATTGGCTATAATGGTAGCACCTGCTTGCGCCAAATTACCAGAAGGCGGCTGCGGCACCCACAAATCCTCGCAAATTTCCACACCAAAGCAAAATTCCGGCAGCTGGCGGCAACAGAACAACAGTCGGCTTCCAAACGGCACCGTATGCCCGGCTACCCACGCCGTTTTGTTTTCAGCCGGGGCCGGGGTAAACTGGCGCCGGTCATAAAATTCGCCATAATTGGGCAAAAAAGTTTTAGGAACAATGCCAAGCACCTGGCCGTTGGCCAATACAGCCGCGGCGTTGTAAAGTTTTCCTTCCACACTTACAGGTATACCTACTACTGCGGCAATATCCAATTTCTCGGTGGCTACCACCAATAGGGCAAGCGCATCCTGCGCTGCGGTAAGTAACGGGCGTGCAAAAAACAGGTCCCCACACGTATACCCGGTTAAAGAAAGTTCCGGAAAACAAACAAGCTTTACCCCTTGATCTGCAGCCTCCTGCATCATGGCAAGGTGAGCTTGCGCATTGGCTGCGCAATCGGCTAATTTTAATTTGGGGGTACAGGCTGCAACCTTTACAAATCCATCTTTCATGGACAACATCCTCCTGTCAGACGCAAACCGCGCCTTTTTGCATGCTTTTCCGAGGTAGCTGCTATACCAATTTTGTGGCACTAAAAACAGCAAAATTTTCTTAAAAGCCCTGCAGTTATTATACCCCAGCCACATTTTGAATGCAACGAGCCGCTATTTAAAAATTTCAAAAATCCTATTGCTTTTTAAAGTAAACCATAGTATAATAATTAAGCAGTTTTCATCTGTATCGTCGGTAGCGTAGCTTATCTGGAAGAGCATACGGTTCGCGTCCATATGAAATTGCATCTCACATTTTAGGATTTCTTTCCATTTAGTAGTTCTATTTTGCGGATTTTTCCCTTAAAGTTGAATATTTCAAAAATCTACTTTTTATAACTTTTTTGATTAAAAATGATTAATTCGGGCTCGTAGCTCAGCTGGGAGAGCGCTGCGTTCGCATCGCAGAGGTCGAGGGTTCGATCCCCTTCGAGTCCACCAAAATTGGAAAACGCTGCGGTTTTTACTGCGGCGTTTTTTTATTTGACTGCTGAAACACCACAGATGAATTTCCGATTTGATCACTTGACGGGCACCTCCTTTCGAAAGTGCCTGTCTTTTTGTTTATAGCGGCTCCGGATTTGAGAGGCTTTTCTATCAAAACAACTGTCCCGGCAGTTTCCAGTTTCTTTTGTATGTCTTGATGAAGTCCTGAAATGATATCACAGCCAATAGAGGATACTCATAAATATTCTCTTAAGGTTTTAATTTTTAAAAACAAAACATCTTCCCAGGCTGCGGGTAACGCAGAAATAACTTGCTTAATTTTTTACTCTCAGGGTTACATCCAGGCGGTCATGAGCATGAAAAGCACTCCATGCCCCTATCAGCAAAATTCACCGACAAAATCTGAGAAGCTTTCCTGACCATAATCCCGGACCACACGGAAACAGTATGGTCAAAAATAGATAAAGATAAAGTGGAACGGCAAGAAAACCGCTAAAAACAGCCCAAAATAATTAAAAAAGTTTTTGAGGCTAGTTTACATCCGTAATGAATAATCCTCTTCCCATAATATTTTATAAAACATCAAACCAAACATTAAATTTTGCATTAAAAAAATGATACAATCTTATATTAGAAAATTTATAATAAAAAACATATCGACTATATATCGAAAAAGTTCTATTAAAACCACACTTTTTTATTTAATGTGATAAAATGTATAATAAAGGTTATTTCCTGACTTTCTTCTTTATAAATATATTAGCTTCCACACATTCACAAAAGCGGCTCAAAGCGAGATTTTCATGCAAAATCTGATTCGTGAAACTTTTTTTCGCGAAAGAAGTCATTGTCTGGAATGAATTTTGGGTTGATTTGGGAGAGGAATGGTATCTATGAAATGTTATGATGAGCAACTGAGTCAGCTGCAAGAACAATGCGCAAGAAAGAAAAAATTAGAGGCATCCGTTAAAGAGCTCATTGCTCAGCAGGAAAGCTATACCTCTCGTACAAAAGAACTACAGCAGCTTTTGTCTGAAAAACAGGCAGTTGTAGAACAGTTAGAAAATCGAAGTTTGACTGCGTTTTTCTACAATTTCATCGGAAAAGCAGACGAAAAATTGTCCAAGGCACGCAAGGAGGCTTATTCCGCCCAAGTGGAATATGATACCGCTACAAACGAGCTGCTTCATGTGCAGCAACATTTGAAGCAGTGTGAGGCAGAGCTGATATCTCTTCAAGGCTGTGAGGAAAATTACGCCTCTGTCCTGCAGGAAAAGATTGAGGCTTTGAAAGCGGCCGGCGGAATTACGGCCGAACAAATTTTGCAGCTTGAGCACAAACAAAAAGATTTACTGCTTCAAAAGCAGAAACTACAGGAAACTTTGGACATTGGCAGCGCTGTAATTTCCTGTGCAGATACAATTTTATTGCAACTGGATGATGCTGAAGGCTTGGGACACTTTGATCTTTTTGGCGGCGGTTTAATTACGGGTGTGCTAAAACATCACTCTCTGAACAAAGCCCAGACACTGGTTGAAGATTTGCAGACACAACTGCTCCGTTTCAAAACAGAACTGACTGATATTACAATTGATGCAGACATCCAGATCAAAATTCATGGCCCCCTGCAGGTTGCCGATTACTTTTTTGATGGAATTATTGCAGACTGGACTGTACTGGATCAAATACATGACGCCCAAGAGAAGGTACAGCAACTCAGGAACCAAATCTGTGGTACATTGGATCATCTGCGTGCTTTGGCAGAACAGATCGATGCAGAATACTCTCGAATTTCCAGCGACATAGAACAGTTAGTAGGAAGCGCAAGCATATAAGCTTAAATAAATTCTAAAAGGTTTTTAAATTTTATTCAGTATGGCGGAAAACCTTCAATAAACCTCAAATTACATTTTTGATATACTGCGCTTGAGCTGCAGAAACACAAGTACTAGGCCGATTCCGGCAACACCGGAAATCGCCGCACTCATGCCAGAAGAAAGTTTTGTTCCCAGCACCTGCATTACACCTCGCACCACAAACATCACAGCCGTTAAATTCAGGCCAATATGATAGGCAAGCAGCACCCGTCCGGTCTTTGCCCCGGTGAAAGAAAAGTTTTTTCCAACAGCAAAAGCAACAGAAAAAATACCATCCCCAACAGGAAGTAATGCGCGTGTACTACCCCCAGGGTGGTTTTTCCGGCAAAGCCGTTGAACTTGGTAAATTCCAGATAAAACACACCGCCAGCCATGGCTAGAACAGCGTACAGCAGCGCCATATTCATATATCGCTTCATATTCGTTTCTCCTTTATTTGCATTCCTTTTTCATAGCAAAATACCCAATTAAAACCGTCCAAACATAGGCACAGGTCTTGGGAATCATCAGCATTCCAATCATCGGCACAGCATCTGCCCACAGCACCACCGGGATATAGAAACCAAAGCTCAGCACAATGGTCAGCCACATCCAGCGGAACGCCCGATCTTGCTGCTTCTTTGCGCTATAATAGAACAGTACGATCACCAAAAGCCCCAGCAGGGCAAAGGGAATGTTACGGTAAAGCCCCCAGGAAAGGGGAGCTTCAGCGCTAAGCCACTGGTTGTGCGGCATCATACATAAAGCAATCCTTGCACCGGCCAGGCCGTACACAACACCTGTCAATCCGTTTTGCCCTTTGATCCGGTACCGCTGCCGCCACACATAGTAGAGCAGCACATAAAAAATTGTCATAGTAACTGAGGTGATCCATTTTCCAAGTCCTAAGGCAACGGTGTAATTTTCTAAGCCAGTGGTGCAAAGAGCAATAGCACGCGGAACGAGATGGAATGAATCGCCTGCCCCCAACACAACTGCCATCCAGCCAAACAGTCTAAATTGGCGCTCTGCTTTACTTTTGCGGATCATTTGAATGCCGATGGTAATAACCAAAATCAGATATACCGCATCAAATATTGTTTCTACAATCGCTTGCATCCGTTATTCTCCTTTATGTTTCATTTTATTTACAACTGTGGCATCAGCAAGTACTGCTGCGCCAAAAGTTACGGTCAAACAACAACCCCGCTAATAAAAGCGAAGCCCCCAAACCCGTATAAAAAACTGCGATAAACTGCTCCGGCGCCAATCCACTCGCCCGCAGACCAATTCCACCGGTCATCATTACCGCCATAATAACGAATGCTTTTCCATCAAAAAATTTAAGAAAAATGCCGTTCTTCCACATAGAAATGAATTCTGGCTGTGTGCTTTTTTACCAATTTTCCAAAAATAAATTTTTGAAACACAACAAAAACAAGTGCGGATAACAGAATATTCAGCACAGATCGATAAGATGGGTATGCAATCACCCCTATGCGAAGCATGTTAAAGCCCGCTGCGCTCCATACCAAACAAGCAAGAAGCAGTAAGGTGTTTCATTTGACTTTCATAGACAGTCTCCTTTGGTTGAACATTGTTCAGTTTCTAGGATAAAAATTCCCACAATCAGGTGGGAATTTTAATAAAGAGTTCTGCGAACGATCTCCAGTATAGCGCCCGGATCATAATCTTGACGAAGCAGAGCAGACAACATAAGGGAAAATAGTACATCTGCAAATTTTTCCGGTGTAAACTGCTCTGTAAAAGCACCAGGCCTAACTTTAACATCTCGTTTTAATACAGAACACAAACCATCTAAAATATGCTGCCAGGTCTGTTGCATTTTCCGTTTGCCGTCCAGCTTCTCCTCCCGCATAAACCCTAAAGAATGCAGCGTGAAGAACCCAGGGTATTGCTTGCAGCCATACTCCATCTGTCTATACATCCAGGTAATACAAGCCTGCGTATCCTGAAATACAGCTTCGTCCTGCGGGCGGTGGAAGATTTCACACCACACACTCTCTACGGTAGCTGCCACCAGTTGAGCTTTGGAACTAAAATAATTATAGATAGACCCTACAGATACACCACAGGCGGCCGCAACAGAACGAATATTAATCGCAGACCACCCCTGTTGCTGAATCAGCTCCCGACTGGTTTTCAAAATTTCTTCTTTTGATGTTACAACCGTATTCATCTTATCACCCCAATATGAACATTGTTCATTGTAATTTTAACTGCAATGTTTGTCAAGTCTGGCACTGATAACCCAAACAAGGTCCATTTTTCGGACACTGGCGCCGAAAAATGGACCTTGCATTTGGGAAAACCTTGCTATATAAAACTTTCTTGATGGTTCAGTATGGATTTTTCAAAAATAAAAGCGGGTTGTTTCTCCTTCTATTTTACTATGAAAGCATCCGCTTTTGATAAGGGTACCCAACAGCTCTCCGTTTGTTTGGTCCACGCGCTGCGACTAGCACTTACAAAATGCTGTAACGCTTAAAATTTGTACCCACATTATAAACGCTATGATCGATTATGCTCCTGTGTCCCTGCGCGCACATAAATGGAACCTGCGCTCATATTTCATCCTCTTATATAGGTTACAAACAGCTATGCCAGAAACTATATTTCAAACTTCTCCCTTTAAAAATTCAAACCAACTGCCAACACCTTTCTGAAGGGCCAATTCATAAATTTTTACCGACGTCACATTGTCCTGAATGGCCATTCCTGTCGTGTCAAAAATAGTAATTTCTTCCTCATTGATACGGCCCATTTTTTTACCGGTCACCAGTTCACCAATCTCTGCATAGATGTCATTTTGTTGAATAACACCAGCTAACAGCGCATTTCGTGTTTCACCCCGAGCGATACACTGCTTCATACTGTCATTAACAATTTTTGCACCCCTAAACACTTCAGGATCCCATTCGTTCTTTCCGGGCATATCCGCCCCTACTGCAATAATGTGGATACCCTTGGGTACCAGCTGCGCTGGCACAATATATTTTTTGGAAGGAGTGGTAGAGACAGCCAC
>JALFTI010000017.1 GCA_022778585.1 Pygmaiobacter massiliensis
TCCATCGTCTGGCGCTGCATCAGCAAGTTAGAACCTACTGGCCTTGAATGCCATGCCAGAACCATCAACGAACTTGACCTGCAGGAAATCGTACTTACTGCCTTGAATGAGCTGCTTGGAGATAAATCCAAATACCAGAAACAGCTACAGCAAAATATCGCATCGGTCATCAGAGCTTCTGCTGCAATCACCACTGGTGGCATCAATGAAAAGCTTATGGAACTTCAACAGGAACTTGTAAAAAAGGCCAACAACAAAGAAGCCTACGATGAGATTGCCGACCAGGTTTTTGCACTCAGAGAAAAGCGCCAGCAAGCCTCAATGGACACTGTACAACGCGATGAACAGGTGCAAAGAATTACAGAATTGCAGGATTTCATTAAAGAACAGCCTTCCGACCTTACCACATTTGATGAAGCCCTTGTAAAACGCTGGCTTAAGCAAATCACAATCTGGGATGACCATTGCACGGTTGAATTGAAATCCGGACTTATGGTCGATGTAGAAAGATAAGCATAGACGCACAAAACCCTCCCAGCCATGATGGTTGAGAGGGTTGTTTTTATCGTCCAAAGAATTCCTGAAATACCTTTTTATCTTCGAGCTTATATTTTTTATCAAAATCAGATGTGTAATCAGTTAACATCAATTCATCAGCATCAATCGAAATCTTCACATTTCCATTTTTCTTAAAAAAGCCAAATGCATCAAGTTCATCTAATGCTGAAATAACATCATAATTTTTCTTTCTGAATTCTATATACTGGATAAATTCCTCGTATGATTTACATTCTCTTGTAATTATATCCAAGTCATAAACGTTGACCACATATGGAATGCCTAAGACATTATCAATTTCTATATAATCCTGTATTTCTGACGGAATTATTCCAAAATTCTCAGCAGTAACACAAACTATATATTTTGATGCGATATCATCTATTTCAATTTCTTCTCCAGATGTTGTAACGAATTTCTTTCCTTCTTGTACTCTTTCGATTGACCTGAATGCCTGCTCATAAGCCGCACCTATGGCTTGATATACATCTGTTTTAATGCTTTCGTGTAACCCTCTTATTGAATTCAGTGTAATAATTTTACTCTTACACTCACAGAAGAGCATACCCTCATTCACAACTGTAGTGACATCAGCCTCACCATCTTCTCCAAGATAAGAAAGGCTACAATATATTTTATTCTTATCTATCAACCTTGCTAAATAAGTAGCAGTAAGTTCCTCAACTACATCCCCACGATTTCCAGTATAAATTCCAACGGTCTTTTTATCGAATATCTTCTCCGCAATAAAAGAATAATGGAATTGTTTAGGAATGTTCATCAAAGTTGAAAATAGTAACGGCATATAAATATACTCCCCAAAGTCAACAAAAGGCTTTGACAATAAAATCTTAAAGTCCTCGAATTCGACTTTCTTAAAAGTATTATCGAAAGCTTTTACACTCATATAATCGAGCATTTTATATGCTGCATCACCTACAATTGACTTCAACTCAGACTTATATATCCTAAAAACAAATCCTTCCTTAATGCTTGGAAGACAAGGTTTATTTTTGCAAGAAAAGGCTTTTATCATATTTTTGAATTTATATTTTTCTTGATAAGCTTTGGCAATTTTAATGCCGTATTGTGTGAAAATGTATTTTATTGATTTTTCATATGCAGTAAATGAAAAACCAAGCTCACTTTCCATTTCATTATCAAGAGGTGCATATAAGCGTCTGGCAACGTCTACTAACTGATGAATATAACCGTCGCCTCTATAAAAGTTGCCCTTCATCTGCATCATTTTTGACTGTAGAAATTTTTGTTTTTCTTCATCACTGGCATTTACCATTTTAATTGTTTCGGAAAAAAGTTCATCTATATTAGGTGCACAGGCACTCTTTGCATGTTGTTCTAAGACTTCATAATCCCTCCACATAAAAGCTTTATTACCAACTTCCTTGCAAGCATATAAGGCATTTACTGCTAAATATTCAGAAGCTGGAATAAATGTATCATCATGTCCATAGAGAAGCATTTGAAGCTCTATGATTCCAGAAAGAACCTCTTCCAATGAATACTGCGACATAAACTGAATCACTTCATCTGTTTTCGTTCTACTCATTTTCTTCACTCCTTCCATAACATCTAATCCACTGCCTGCCATATTGCCAACAGTCGAGTTGCCGGATTAGACAACATCTAAATCACTCACTCAAATTGAGTTAGCACCCTAGATAACATCTATCCTAGTGCCACAACCCACTACATCTAATCCACAGCCTAAACCCTCTGACCGTTTTTACAGTGGATATGTTTCAATATAAGAAATACGGACTTTCATGAGCTACCTACTAATCTCAAAAAAGCCCGTAAATACGCTACTTTTCGCTATTTATTTCTCTTTCCTAGACATCAAGCATACCGTCTCCACATGGCGGGTGCGGGGAAACATATCCACCGGCTGTACCTGACCGGGCAGATAGCCGTTTTCGGCCAGGGTGCGAACATCCCTAGCAGCGGTGGCGGGGTTGCAGCTTACCATGACAATGCGGTCGGGCGACATACGCACCAAAGCGTCCAGGGTGGCCTTGTCGCAGCCTTTGCGGGGAGGGTCCAGCACTACCACATTAGGCCGCAGCCCCTGCCGGGCCAGTTGGGCGGCGGCCTGCCCGGCGTCGGCGCAGAAAAACTCTGCGTGCGAAATTCCCATGCGGGCAGCATTGGTACGGGCACTTTCCACCGCCTCGGGCACAACCTCCACCCCAATCAGCCGGCCGCAGTCGGCTGCCATGGAAAGCCCAATGGTGCCGGTGCCGCAGTAAAGGTCCAAAAGCAGCTCGTCCTTTTTGGGGGCAGCCAAACGCCGGGCCACCTGGTACAGCTGTTCGGCGCCGGGTGTGTTTACCTGGTAAAAGGAAGGGGCGGCCAGCGCAACCGGTACGCCGCACAGGGTATCCTCAATGATGCCGTCGCCATATATGGTGCGAAATTGCGTGCCCAGTATTACATTGCCAATCTCTCGGTTTTTGCAAATCAATATGGTGCGCACAGCGCTGAAGGTTTGGGTAAGGGCCCGGACCAGCTCCTGCTCACAGGGCAGGGAATTGGCGTTTATTACCAAACAAACCATAATTTGGCCAGAATGTGCACCCTGGCGCAGATATAAATGCCGCAAAACGCCCCGGTGGGTTTGTTCATCGTAAACGCTCACCCCAAATTGGGTCAAAATTTGGCAGGTCAGCTCTGCTAATTGGTTCAGCAGTTTGGGCTGCAGCAAACAGTCGCTGCAGGGCACCGCCCGGTGGCTGCGCAAAGCATAAAAACCATACCCAACGCTGCCGTCCGGCAGCTGCAAAAAGGGGTACTGCACCTTGTTGCGGTAGCGGTTTTGGTTTGGGCTTGGCAGGCAGGGGGCTACCTGTACCTGCAGGTTGCCCAGCCGGCAAAATGCGTCGGCTACAATCTTCTGCTTGGCGCAAAGCTCTGCTTCATAGCTTAAATGGCGCAGTGAACAGCCCCCGCACCGGCCAAAAGCCGGGCAGTCGGGCGCAACGCGGCCTTTTGCCGGCACAAGCAGTTGGGTGCAGATGCCAAATGCGTACCGGGTTAGCACCTTTACAATTTTTACCAGGCACCGGTCTCCCGGGGCGGTAAACGGCACAAAAACGGCCATCCCATCCACACGGCCAATGCCGTTGCCGTCGCTGCATATGGAATCAATGGTCAGTTCAACAATCTCGTTTTTTTTCATGAAAGGCTCCTATGGTTACCATATAAAAAACGCCCGGCGCCAAGGTCGGGCGTTTTGGTGTGCCGCCGTGTTTATGCGCTGGCAGACTGCGGCGAAACAAGCGAATCGTCCGGTTCGGTCAAAAGCAGATCAGACGGGTAGAGCGTAAAGCCCACATAGGCGCTCAAATTTCCGTCCAAAAATAAATCGGTCCCACTGGTAATAGGCCGCGCATGGGCGGCGTTATCCGCCCAGTGTACCAAAAGCTGGCAGGCCTGGCCGTCCTGCCAGCGGCTTGCCACCAAAACAGGCATCTGGGATAGCTGTTCGTCCGAATACCCCTGTGCTCCAAAGCAGGCAACCGGTGCCGAAAGGGAAAGCTCGGCGGCAGCCTGACAAACGGCCTGCGCAAGGAGGGGGTCTGCACATAAAATCAGTTCGGCCTGTCCAACAAACGGTTCCAGTAGGGTGCGAACAGCAGCAGAATCGGCTGGGTCCGTCACCGTATTGCGGGCACACACCGTGTGGTAGATGCCGTAGTTTTCCAGCACCCGCAAAGCGGCGTCGGGGCGGGGGTCTGTTTCATCATACCCTAAAATAACAGCCTGCAGCTGGTGGTCGGCATTCAAATCGGCAATGGCGCCGCTTTTCCAAAAATGGGTCAGGCCCTCTCCCAAAAGTTCGCCTTCCTTTTCCAGGTTGGCTCCAAGATACCAGGCTTTGTCGTAATCGCCAAGCACGCTGTCTTGAGGTTTTGCGCCGAACAGCAGAAGGCATTGGTTGTGTTTTTTTGCTTCTTCTACAAGCCCGGCGGCCTGCTGGGGGTCATTAAGCCCCACCAAAAACAGTTGGCAGCCATCCTGCCCGGCCTGCTGCATAAGGGAAAGCGGGTCCTCCTGGTCGTTTGCAAGGTAGGTATGTACCGCAAAGCCGGCTTTCTCCAGCTGGCTTTGCAGGTTGTTTTGGTCGGGCAAGGGGTAGGGCGCAGCGCTTTGCGGCATAATAAGCGCCAGTTCGCTGCTGTGCGCACCACAGCCGGCCAACAAAAACATCAAACAAAAACAAAAAAAAGCGCAAGCAAATTTTTTCATTCAGCGGGACTCCTCTTTCGTCATTCCCGCCTCTTTGCTGGCAAGGTAACGGCTGGGTGGCACCCCCTTGCTTTTTTTAAACACACGGGAAAAATAAAACTGGTCGAAAAAGCCCACGCTGGTGGCAATTTCGGCAATGGAAAACTGGCCGGTCTGCAGCAGATGACAGGCCTCGTTAATTCGGTAGTGGGTCAGGTAATCAATGGGGGACTCCCCAATGTTGCTCATAAAAACCCGGTACAAATGGCTGCGGGAAACCCCCACCGATTTTGCAATATCATCAATGGTAATTTCGTGGGAGTAGTTGAACTGGATAAATTTAATGGCATTCATCACATATACGCTGCTGGAAGTCTGCTGGGGATGCCCTGCCGTCTGATCGTTTTCTTTCATCAGCTCGGCAATGAACAGGTACAGGTACCCCACCATGTAAGCTTCGCTGAAATTTTCCGGCCCGCGGGAAAGAAAAATATTAAAAATCGACTGTTTGATCAGCTCCGGGTTTTTGCAGGTGTGCACCGGCGCATCGGGGCGAAACGGCATTTGAAGAACCAGCTTGTTGGCCGCCGAGCCGTTAAAGCCCACCCAATAGTATTCCCAAGGGTCTTCCTGGTCGGCCGTATAGGTAATCAGCTGGCTGGGCTTTGCCAAAAAAACATCGCCGCTGGAAACCGGGTAGGTCACCCCATTCACCACATAGGTGCCCTTGCCGCTGGCAACATAGTGAATCAGGTAATGGTCCCGCACGCCGGGACCCCAGGTATAGCCTTTTTCACAGCTTTGCAGCCCGCAGTTGTAAACAGAAAGCTCGATGTTATCCACCTGGGCCTGCTTAAAACTTTGTTTATATACATTCGCCATGGTTACACCTCGCTTGCAAATGGCTCCAATTGTGCTGCAACTATTGTTAGTGTAGCAGATAAATCAACATTTGTCCATATATCTTGCCGAAAAATGCACACCGAAAAGCCTGGTTTTCACAAAACGGCGGCTCAAAGCGCGCAGGCAAAATTTTGGGCACCTAAAATAGGGCCGCTTTTTTCAGCAGCGCAAAAAACAAAAAAACTGTGGTTTAGGAAGACAATGCAAACAGAGCAAAGCCCCAAAACAAAAACTGTAGAAGGAAAGTCTTTTGGAACATTTCTACATAAAAATGCGTTTTTATCGCCGTTGAAAAGGTCTTTGCGCTTTGTTATAATCAAAACCAGAGGTGATGGATGTGTATACCACAAAAGCGTATTGTGAACAGATTGCGGCAGGCCGGTTTGACCGGGCGTTTGCCGCTTTGTATAATGCCGACCAGGCTGGGGTGGAAAAACAGCGCCAGCGCTATATAGAGGCTATCCAGGAATTTGCGCAGCTGTATGGGGCCGACCGTCAGGTGCAAATCTATTCTGCGCCCGGCCGCACCGAGATTGGCGGCAATCACACCGACCACAATAACGGCATTGTCATGGCGGCGGCGGTAAATTTGGATATCATTGCGGTGGTGTCTCAAAATCAGGATGGCATTATTCGGGTGAAGTCCAAAGGGTTTTCCCGTGCCGATGAGGTGGACCTTGCCCAATTGGATCCGCAGCCGCAGGAGGAAGGCCGCAGCGCAGCGCTCATCCGCGGGGTAGCTGCCCGCATCTGCCAGCTGGGGGGAAAGGTGGGCGGCTTTGACGCCTACACCACTAGCGATGTGCTGCGGGGCAGCGGCCTTTCCTCTTCGGCCGCTTTCGAGGTAGTGGTTGGCGCGGTTATGAACGGCGAATTCAACCAGGACCGTTTTACCCCCATCCAGATTGCCCAGATGAGCCAGTATGCGGAAAATGTGTTTTTCGGCAAGCCTAGCGGCCTGATGGACCAGATGGCCAGCAGTGTGGGCAGCGCCATTACCATTGACTTTGAAAACCCCGAGGCCCCGGTGGTAACCCCGGTGGCTTTCGATCTGGCAAGCTATGGTTTGGCTTTGTGCATTACCGATACAAAAGGCAGCCATGCCGACCTGACCGATGACTATGCTGCCATTCGCAGTGAAATGGAGCAGGTGGCCGGATTCTTTGGCAAGAAGGTGCTGCGCCAGGTACAGGAAACCGAGCTGTATGAAAACCTGGGCCGGGTGCGCAAGGCTCTTGGTGACCGCGCTGTGTTGCGTGCCATTCACTTCTTTGCCGATTCCCGCCGCGCCCTGGCTTTGAGGGACGCTGTCAAGCAGGGAGATATTGAGCAGTTTAAGCAGTTGATCATTGAGGGTGGACATTCCTCTTTTGAGTATAACCAAAATGCCTACAGTATTAAACACCCTGCCGAGCAGGGCGTTTCGCTGGGGGTGGCAATCAGCCAGCACATTCTGCAGGGCAGCGGCGCCTGGCGGCTGCAGGGCGGCGGATTTGCCGGCACCATTCAAGCCTTTGTTCCCAAAGAAAAGCTCAGCGCATATATTGCCGCTATGGAAAACGCGTTTGGAGAAGGCTGCTGCTATGTGCTTTCGGTGCGCAATTTTGGCGCGGTGCGCATAGAGGAAAACCTGTAAAGTTTTATCGCTTATGGTTTGGCAGGCAGGTGCGCCGGGGGTTTTGCCCCATTTTAAAATAAAGATGTTGTAAAAAAAGGCGGCGGGCAAAATTGCCCGCCGCCTTTTCTTTGCCATGCCCCCAACTACCAGCAGGATATATAGCAAAGAAAGCGATTATCGCTTACAGCAAAGGTTCATATTTTTTTAGGCTGCGCGCGATGCAGTGAAAAAATGGCAGCGCACAAAAGGGTTTTAAGTCATACAAAAACGGCCACCTGAAAAGGTGGCCGTTTTAAAAAAACTTAGTCGCTCACATAGGGCAGCAGAGCCAGGTGACGCGCACGCTTAATAGCGGTGGTCAGCTCGCGCTGATGCTGGGCGCAGGTGCCGGTAACGCGGCGGGGAATAATCTTCGCGCGCTCCGAAATATACTTGCGCAGTTTCGCAACATCCTTGTAATCGATCTCTTCGACCCGATCCACGCAGAAACTGCAGACCTTTTTGCGGCTGCGGCGCTGGGGACGGCCCGAACGCTCGCCTCTTTCAGCTCTCTCAAAAGCCAAGGTACTTACCTCCTTAAAAAATCGTGTTAAAACGGCAGGTCTTCGTTTTCATCCACCACAGCAAAATCATCGGCACTGCCCTGCGCAAAGCTGGGGGCAGGGGAAGGTGCGGCGGAAGAGGGCGCTGCATAGGAGTTTTGCCCGGCACCGGTATAACCTGCGCCGGCGCTCTCGGAACGGGAACCGGTAAACGACACATTGTCGGCCACTACCTCGAAGGCGGTGCGCTTATTGCCGTTTTTGTCCTCGTAAGAGCGGGTCTGAATGCTGCCCTGCACAGCGATCATCGAGCCTTTGCGGAAATATTTGCAGACAAACTCGGCTGTCTGCCGCCAGGCAACAATGTCAATAAAATCGGCCTGGCGTTCCTGCCCGGCTTTGGCATAGTTGCGGTCTACGGCAATCCGAAAGGTCGTCACAGACAGCCCGGAAGGGGTCTGCCGCAGTTCGGGGTCCGCCACCAGGCGGCCCATCAGCACAGCTACATTCAGCATGGAAACCTCCTTATTCGCCCTTGGCAACGATCAGGGTACGCAGAACACCATCGGTGATCTTATACACACGGTCCAGCTCAGCGGGGAAGCTTTCTTCGCAGCTGAAGTTGATGACGGTGTAGTAACCCTCGGTCTCGTCGTTGATGGGATAGGCCAGCTTGCGCTTGCCCCACTCATCCACAGACTCGACGGTACCGTTCTTCGCGATCAGGTCCTTGAACTTAGTCAGCAAAGCGGCGGTGGATTCCTCATCGCCGGCGCAGCTGAGCACCACAACGGTCTCGTACTTTTTCATTTCTGTACACCTCCTTTTGGACATATGGCCTTTGCCCTAAGCAAAGGCAAGGATACCGCGTTATTACGCGACGCTTTATTATACCGTGAACAGATTCATAAAGTCAACTGTTTTTTAAAAAATTGCCAAATTTCTAGTGGTATTTTGGGCATATTTTGCAATTTACAGTCCGGCGGCAATTTCTTTCAGGTAAGCGGTAAATTCGGCGCCAATTTCTGGGTGGCGCAAGGCCGTTTCCACCTGGGCCTGCATAACCCCCAATTTAGAGCCCATGTCGTACCGTTTGCCGGTGAAATCCACCCCGATAATGCCGCCCCGACGCGCCAGTACGGCCATGGCATCGGTCAGCTGAATTTCGCCGCCGGCCCCCGGTTCGGTGCGGTCCAAAATATCATAAATTTCGGGAGTCAAAAGGCAGCGCCCCAAAATGGAAAATAGGCTGAATTCCTGCCCGCGCGCAGGCTTTTCAATCATATCGGTTACATCGTACAGGTTGTCCTTCAAAGGCTGTACCTTCAAGGAGGAATATTTGCTAATGGCTTCGGGCGCAACCTGCTTAATCCCTACGCAGGCTTTGCCGTACTGCTCGTAAGCGCGGCACAGCTGGGCAGCCACAGGGTCTTTGCCCATAATCACATCGTCGCCGTACAGCACTACAAAGGGATCATCGCCGGTAAAGCTGCGCGCTTTGCTGATGGCGTGGCCCAGCCCCTTGGTTTCCCGCTGGCGGATATAGCTGATGTTGGCCAGGTTTGCAATCTTCACGCACTGGTCCAGCATTTTGTCCTTGTGGTTTTTGGCAAGGTTTGCCTCAAGCTCCGGCGCACGGTCAAAATGGTCCTCAATAATCTCTTTGTTGCGGCCGGTAATAATTAAAATATCCTCTATTCCGGCAGCTACTGCCTCCTCCACAATATACTGGATGGCGGGCTTGTCCACAATGGGAAGCATTTCCTTGGGCATGGCTTTGGTGGCGGGCAAAACCCGGGTACCAAGGCCGGCGGCCGGAATAACGGCTTTTTTAATTTTCATGCAGGTCCTCCTTTTGGCGGTTATGTCCGCCTGTTGGTTTGGCAGTGCAAAAACAGGGAATAAACAACAAAGCGCCAATGGTTACCGCTTTGCTTTTATATAATTTGCTTTTATATAAAAAGAAATGGCAAAAAGCTAAAAACAGCCGAAAGTACCGCAAGACCTGCCAGCAGATACAAAAATGCCTTGCAGGGGCCGCTTTTGGCCATAAGGCGCTGCTGGTACACCTCTTCGCTGGCAGCCTGGCTTTTCCAGCGGTGCATGGTACGGGCGCTGTGACGCCGGTAAAGCCACACGGCCGAAAAACCCCACAATGCGTTTACCACCACCCATAAAACCGAACACACCCAGGAAATGGTGGCCAGGGAAGAGGCGGATATGGCAAACGGAAGAGTTGTTCCCGCGGCCTGCAGGTAGTATAAAGCGCCGGGAATATTAAGCCCCACATTGATTAATAGCGCCAGAATGCCCATGGACCAAACCCGCCGGTAGCAGAAGTAGTACGGGCCAAACAAAGCGGCGCTGAATATAAAGCCCAGTTTGTTGCCGGTTCGGTCCTGGCGGGCAAACTGCATCAGGTAATAGGGAGCGCTGGGGCCAATATAGGTGGTCCAGTCTTTCAGCGGAATGCCGTCAAACTGGTCGGGCAGATCCATTTGGGTATATAAAAAAGAGGAAAAGTCGCGCTCGGACCCATCAGGGGGCACCTGACGAGGGGTTGCACCGCCGTTAACGGGCGGTTTTTGTTCCAAAACAAGCGGCGCACCGCAATGGCTGCAATAGCGGTCACCGGCTGGGCAGGCATACCCGCAGTGCGGGCAGGCCACGCGGGGGCGGGCAGGCTGTTGGGGCTGCCATTCAAACCCTTCAGCGTGCCGGTCCTCATACAGGCAGGCACCATGCTTTACATAACATTCCCGATGGTAGGGCGCGCCACATTCCGGGCAAACCACCAAATCGTCGCCGGAAACGATTGTTTTTTTACAAATTGGGCATTCGCACCCTTCAAATTGATACATACGGCTCCTCCAAACAAGATGGGTCGATTTTGGCCCAGCGCAGATAAAAATGCGCAAAGCTGCCAATTATTCTCATCATACACGAAACAGATAAAAAATGCAAAAGGCATATACCCTTTACAATTTCCAACAGAATCAGTATAATACAAAGATAAGAATAAACTATGAAGAACCGGTAAAGGAATAACGCAAATGATCATTTTAGACGATGTAAAACGCGATTTAAGCCAGCTGGAGCCGGAGGTGGCCGACCTGGGCGACGCGCTGGGCATTGAGGCCATTAGCCAAACCTATGAAGAGCTGACCCAAAAAAGCAGCGAGCCGGGCTTTTTTGATGACCCGGAAAAAAGCCGCCAAATTTTTGCCCAGATGAGTGCCATTAAGGAAAAACTGGACAAATACCAGCAGCTGTGCGGCCTTTTGGAGGACGCCCAAACCTTTGCCGAACTGGCCGAGGAGGACGGTGATGAAGCGCTTTTGCCCGAAGCAGAAGAGCATGTGGAGCAGGTAAAAAAGCTTTTGGAAGAACTGCGTCTGATTACGCTGCTTTCCGGCGAGTATGACAAAAACAACGCAATTCTTACCTTCCACGCAGGCACCGGCGGCACCGAAGCGCAGGACTGGGCCCAAATGCTTTACCGTATGTACAACCGCTGGGCAGATGCCCATGGCTACAGCGTAGAGGTGCTGGACTATTTGGACGGGGACGAAGCCGGCATTAAAAGCGCCTCTATTATGGTAAAGGGGCTGAATGCCTATGGTATGCTGAAAAGCGAAAACGGTGTTCACCGGCTGGTGCGGGTGAGCCCGTTCGACTCACAGGCGCGCCGGCAGACCAGCTTTGCCAGCCTGGAGGTTATGCCGGAGCTGGACGACTCTATTCAGGTGGATATTCGCCCCGAAGATGTGGAGATGCAGGTGTACCGTTCGTCCGGTGCAGGCGGGCAGCATATCAATAAAACCTCGTCGGCAGTGCGGTTGATCCACAAGCCCACCGGCATTGTGGTGTCCTGCCAAACCCAACGCAGCCAGTTCCAGAACCGGGATTATGCTTATGAAATGCTGAAGGCCAAGCTGTTCCAGATTGCTTTGCAGCAGCACAAGGATAAAATTGAGGATATCAAGGGTGTGCAGAACGAGATTGCCTGGGGCCACCAGATCCGCAGTTATGTATTTATGCCCTATACGCTGGTAAAGGACCACCGCACCGGCTACGAAAACGGCAATGTGGACGCAGTAATGGACGGCGACCTGGATGGGTTTATCAACGCTTATCTGAAAGCGGTCAATAAGGGCGAAATTCAGGATAAGTAAAAGGCGTTTTCAGCAAAAACTGCAAAAACTGCTGTAAAAAACCGCAAGGTTTTGCCCGTTTGGGGTTACACATCAACACAAAAGGGCTGTGGCCTTGCGGCCCGGCCTTTTGTGGTTTTAAAGCGAAAAAGCAGTTTTGGCCCAATACGCCAATAAACGGCAAACGGCACAGCTGCGCCTGGCACTTAAAGACCGTTTAAGCGGTTTGGTGTAATCCGGACCGCAAAAATAAAAAAGGTGTATTTGGCCCTTTGTACTTTTGCCATAAGCAAAAGGCAGGTGGGGCATACTGGAAGAAAAAACACACGGAGGCTTACCATGAATCCATCGCTTTTTCAGTTCGACGGCAGCAAAGCATGTAAATTGAAGCAGCTGCCCACCAGTATTTCGCCAAGCGCTGTAAACAAAGAAAAACTGGCAGAAAAAACCTTAAAAAACATGCAGCGGATGGCCCTTTTGCAGGAAGCGTTTTATGCCGACGGCCGCGAGGGCCTGATTATTTTGTTTCAGGCGCTGGACGCAGCCGGCAAGGACAGTACCATTAAAAATGTTATGACCAGCCTGAACCCACAGGGGGTCACGGTTTATAACTTTAAGCAGCCCAACAGTGAAGAGCTTAGTCACGATTATTTGTGGCGGGTAAACCGGTGCTTGCCCCGCAGGGGAGAGATTGCCATTTTTAACCGCAGCTATTACGAAGATGTACTGACCGTGCAGCTGCATGACCTGTATAAAAGCTACCGCATGGCGCCGCGCCTGCTGAATCAGGACAAGCAGGACTTTTTCCACAAGCGCTATCGGCAGATCTGCAATTATGAAGAATATTTGTACGAAAACAGCTACCGGGTGGTAAAAATTTTTCTGCATGTGTCAAAGGAAAAGCAGAAAGAACGCTTTTTGGAACGCATTGACCAGCCGGAAAAGAACTGGAAGTTTTCGCAGTCGGACCTGAAAGAGCGGGCCAGATTTGACGAGTATCAGCAATTGCTGGGGCAGGTTATCACCCGCACCGCTTCGCCCCACAGCCCCTGGTATGTAGTGCCTGCCGACCGCAAATGGTATACCCGCTATCTGGTGTCCTGCATCACGGTTCAGGCGCTGGAAAGCTGCTGCCATGAATATCCGACCTTGTCGGTTCCGGCAAAGGAACAGCTGCAGGAATACCGCCTGCAGCTGGAAAATGAAAAAGGGTAAGCCTTTTGCGAAAAATGTCTGGAGCAGGCGGTGGTTTTGGCCTGCCACAACAGCCAGCTGCCCAAAATCGCAGTAAAAGTAAAAAAAGAACAGCAAAAAGCCCCGGCCAAAGGCCGGGGCTTTTTGCAGCGCAAACTGCGCAATTTGGTTGGGCTGGCTGGATTCGGACCAGCGGAATGCAGGAGTCAAAGTCCTGTGCCTTACCACTTGGCGACAGCCCAATATAGGCCGGGTGCATTACCCGGCGGTACAAAAAAAGCGAACTCCAAGGAATTCGCTTTCTTTGTTAATGGGGTAGGAGATGGGACTCGAACCCACGACACTCGGAACCACAATCCGATGCTCTACCAACTGAACTACACCTACCATAATTGGTGCGCCCGAAGGGACTCGAACCCCTGGCCCACTGCTTAGAAGGCAGTTGCTCTATCCACCTGAGCTACGGGCGCCTATCTGAAGACCCTTTGCGGCTGCGTATGTTATGATACCATAGTTGGCACTGGAAAGTCAACCCTTTTTTTGTAAGCCGGTAAAATTTTTTGTCTTGTGGGAGAAAACGCCGTCTGGTATACTGGGTTTTGTTGGCTGGCTGCTCATTTTAGCCGGTCTGGCGGTATTGGGCCGCGCCGTAAAAGGGGAGGGAAGCTATGCCGTTTTATCTGCTTTTTTTCAAAATAATGGCTGGCGGTGTGCTTTTGGTCAACCTGCTGGCATTTTTGCTGTGCGGGCTGGATAAATGGAAGGCAAGACACGCCAAAAGGCGCATTCGGGAACGCAGCCTTCTGCTTTTGGCGGTATTTTTTGGTGCGGCCGGGCTTTTTTTAGGTATGCTTTTGTTTCACCACAAAACACGCGACCGCGCCTTTATGCCCTGGGTGCCGCTTATTTTGGCAGCGCAGGTGTTTTTTGGGGTGTGGCTTATTGGGCGGTTTTTGGTGCCGGCTTTTTGGGCGGCGCAAACGCTCGCATAAAATGCTTGCTTTGCTTGGACGAAAGCTTGTGGTGTCAGTTTGCTTTTTATAAAAATAGCAAACCGGAAATAGCAAACCGGAGAAATTCTGCTTTGCTGTGCTGCATATAGCCGGTGCAAAGCAAAACCGCATGGCAAGGCCAGTGCTTTTTAAAAGGTGTTTTCAAACGCCCAAAATGGGCAGGAAAATAAATGGGGGAATGTGTTTTATGCGGCAAATGCAAATCTTTCTCAATGGCATTCTGGCCGGCCTGCTCATCAGTGTGGGCGGCGCTGTGTTTTTATCCTGCGAAGTGCGCTTGGCAGGGTGCGTATTTTTCTCTTTGGGGCTTATCACCATTATAACCCGGGGTTTTTACCTGTTTACCGGCAAAGCCGGTTATGCACTGGGGCAAAACCTAGGTTACCTGGGCTTTTTAGGGGTTGTGTGGCTTGGCAACTTTGCGGGCACTGCTTTGGCGGCACTGGCGCTTCGCCTTACCCGCGTGGGGCCTGCTTTGGCCGAAAAGGCTTTTGGGCTGTGGCAGACAAAGCTTTCCGATAGCTTTGTGAGCCTTTTCTTTTTGGCGGTATTTTGCGGGCTTTTAATGTATTTGGCAGTGGATGGCTACAAAAGTGCCGATAACCAGCTGGTGCGGGTGCTTTTGGTGGTTTTCTGCGTGGCGGTTTTTATTTTGTGTGGGTTTGAACACTGTGTGGCTGATATGTTCTATGGCTGGATGGGACTTTGCTGGTCGGCAAATGCGCTGGGGCGGCTTTTGTGGATTTCGCTGGGGAACCTTTTGGGCGCATTGCTGGTACCTTTGTGTGAGCGGTATACCTGCCGGCTCAAAACCCCGCAGGCGTAAAGACGAGACACAAAAAATCTGCTGGCCCGGTTTTATAGCCTTGTAAAAGCTAGCCGCCCCCCAAGCGGCGAAAAAAACCTTGCGCAAAAGGGCTGGTAAACTTCCGGTGGAACCTTCCGGGGCTTTTAAATGCCCCGGCAAAAATGCGGCCGCTTGCATAATTGCCGCAAAATAAAATACCGCTTGGGGAGATTTGCCAGGGTGTAGGGCGGAAGAAGAAACATGGCTGCAAATCTGCACAGCGAACAAGCGCCAGCGCAGATGCATTTTGTACTTTTGCTGTTTTCTTGATTTTCCAATCGGGTATCGGTACAATAAAAGTACAGATGCCGCCGCTTTTTCAGCGTGTAAGAACGCCGCTTGCCTGTACGGTAAGGTGCGGGCAAACGTTTAAAACAAATAGCTGCGGTGGGCAATGAATAGGAAACGGAGGCGCATTTTATGGCTACACCGCATAACCAGGCCGAAAAAGGGCAGATCGCAAAAACGGTGCTCATGCCCGGCGACCCGCTGCGGGCCCAGTTTATTGCACAAACCTTTTTACAAAAGCCGCAGCTGTTTAATCAGGTGCGCGGCATGCTGGGATACACCGGCACTTATCAGGATAAACCAATTTCTGTAATGGGTTCGGGAATGGGAATGCCCAGCATCGGCATCTATTCCTACGAGCTGTACAGTCAGTACGGGGTGGAAAATATCATCCGGATCGGTTCGGCCGGTTCTTATTCCGCCCAGGCAAAGCTGTTTGATGTGGTGCTGGCAAAAGCCGCTTATTCCGAAAGCAGTTACGCCCGCACCCAAAATGGCGAATTGTCCCCCATCTCGTACCCCAGTGCCGAACTGAATGATGCGCTGCGCCAGTCTGCCGGCGAACTGGGTATTTCCATGGTGGAAGGAACCATTCACTCCAGCGATGTGTTTTACCGCAACGACCCGTCCCAAAACCCCACCTATTGGGAGCGGCTGCGGGATGAACAGGGCTGCCTTGCGGTGGAGATGGAGAGCTTTGCTTTGTTCCACAATGCCAAGGTTTTGGGAAAACGGGCAGCCTGCCTACTTACGATATCTGACAGTTTTGTTTCCCCGGAGATTACCACTGCCCTGCAGCGCCAGCAAAGCTTTACGGATATGATGAAGATTGCGCTTGGCGCTGCCGTCAAACTGTAAAGGAAGTGAAAGCATGCAGAATGAGCTATTGATCCGGGCTGCTTTTGCAGCGCGCGAAAACGCCTATACACCCTATTCCCACTTTAAAGTAGGGGCGGCGCTGTTGGCCGAAAGCGGCCGGGTGTACACCGGCTGCAATATTGAAAATGCAGCCTATACGCCCTCCAACTGTGCCGAGCGTACGGCTTTGTTCAAAGCGGTAAGTGAGGGCGAGCGGCATTTTGAGGCCATTGCCATTGTAGCGGGCAAGGAAGGCTGCACCGATTTTCCCATAACCGGTCCGTGCGGGGTTTGCCGCCAGGCGCTTTATGAATTTGGCGGCAAAAAGCTGCGGGTTATTTTGGCCAAAAGCGAGACCGATTACCAGGAAATGACCCTGGGAGATTTGCTGCCTTACGGTTTTGGCCCACAGGATTTGGCCCCGTAAATGGCAAAAAACAGAAGTTTTGTTTAAAAAGCCGGCCTTTGGGCCGGCTTTTTGCGCGCTTGGGGGATTTTGGTTTTTGTTTAAAAGCCCAATGTATGCTTGTTTTAGTTTGTCTATCCATTTGCCCAAAGCAGCTTTTGTCGTTTTTTATCGCGCTTTTATGGGGTAAAATGCTGTGGCAAAATGAGCTGTTTTTTGACTGCCTTTTTGGCTGCCTTGAAGGCTTTAACACCAAATTGCAAACGCGCAGCCGGTAATGTGGGTGGCCTTTTTGCCAGCAGTGTTGGCCGCCAGTGTAAATAAGTTTGTTTTTTATCAATTTTTGTCAAAATAATAAAAAAGGGCTGTTATTGTTTTGTAAACATGGCAAAATTGTGTAAAAAGATTGAAAAAAAGAGCTGTGACGACTATACTGTATGGTAGAAGTGTGGCAGAGCGATGCTTTGCCCGAAAGGCTTGGGAGCTTGTACTGCGCCATGGCTAAAACAGCCCAAAACACGCACGGTGCAGGCGCCTTGGAAAAACAAGATAAGGAGAGAACCAACATGAAAAAGTTTCTGGCTTTGGCCATGGCAGCCTGCATGGCGTTGTCCATGGTCGCCTGCAGCGGCAGCTCTTCGAGCAGCGCTGCAACAGATTCTTCCGCCTCCGGTGCATCTTCTGCTGCAACGGAAACCACCAAAACCATTAAGGTTGGCATGGTTACCGATGTGGGCGGCGTGAACGACAAGTCCTTCAACCAGACTTCCTGGGAAGGCTTGAGCACTCTGGCCGAAGAGAACGACGCGGTTGAGGTCAGCTATCTGGAGTCCAGGACCGATGCGGACTACACTGCTAACATCGAAACCTTCATGGATGAAGGCTATGACCTGATTATCTGCGTGGGCTATATGCTGGCCGACGCTACCCGCGCCGCTGCCGAAGCAAACCCCGATCAGCTGTTTGCCATCATCGATGACAGCACCATTGACCTGCCCAATGTGGCTTGCCTGATGTTCTCTCAGGCGGAAGCTTCCTACCTGGTGGGCCTGGTGGCTGGCATGACCACCGAAAGCAATATCGTGGGCTATGTGCAGGGTATGTATTCTGACTCCATGAACCAGTTTGGCTGCGGCTACATTGCTGGCGTTAAAGCCGCCAATCCCGACTGCCAGGTTCTGCAGTTCAATGCAAACTCCTTTGCGGACGCCTCCATTGGTTCCACTGCTGCCAATGATATGTACACCAAGGGCGCCGATGTGATCTACCATGCTGCAGGCGGCACCGGCAACGGCGTTATCGAAAACTGCGCCACCAACGGCATCTATGCCATCGGCGTTGATACCGACCAGGCTTCTTTGGCTCCCGAAACGGTCATCACCTCCGCTATGAAGCGGGTGGATGTGGCAGCTCAGGACATTTCTCTGGCTGTGCTGAACGGTGAGTTTAAGTCTGGCGTGCATCTGTATGATCTGTCCAACGGCGGTGTGGACCTGGCTCCCACCCGTGACCTTTTGAGCGAGGAGATCATCGAGGCGGTTGAGCAGGCTAAGGCCGATATCATGGCCGGTACCATTACCGTACCCTCTACTCCTGCCGAGCTGGATGAATCTCTGGGCCAGGAAGGTGTCTTCACCATTACCGAATAAAAATTTGGGGTTTGATTTGAAACAGGTCCCATTTCAAAAGCCGCACGCAGCCGCGTGCGGCTTTTTTGGTTTGTCTTTTTGCTAAAACAAGACCTGTGCGATTTGACATTTTGTGACAATTGCCGTTCAAAAGTGGTGGAAAAATGGCGGTTTAGAATGGATTTTGATTGCAATCGGCAGGGTGTTTTGTTATGATTAAATATAAGGAAAAACAAGGTAAAATTGTGCATTGTGTTTGCCGCAGCGCTTTTGCGCAGCGGATAAGGGGGGGAATTGATATGAGACCAATTACGATGGAGCAGGTGGAGGAAAAGCGTGCGGAAATTCTGAAAACTATTCAGGATCCCACCGCCACCCATGAACAGAAGGTAACCTACCTGGCTCGCCATGCTGAAAACTTTTTGACCGTTCTGGATGAGCCCGAAGGGTTGGATGAACTGATGCGTTGCGATGTGGATACCCGCTGCATCTGCAACCTGTTTGAGGGCGAAGCACCCTATCGGCCCCGGTATATCTGCCCGGACTACGAGAAGTTTTTGCGCCAGGGCAGCGAATTTTTGCAGCTGGACCCGCCCCGCGACCTGTGGGAAGCGCTGAACAGCCTGATGATTTTGTACCACAATGTGCCCAGCATTACAAACTACCCGGTTTATATTGGCGATTTGGACCAGCTTTTGGAGCCGTATGTGGCAAAAGAAGATGACGAAACGGTAAAAAAGGCGCTGCGGCTGTTTTTGACCAGCGTGGACCGCACCATTTTGGATTCGTTCTGCCATGCGGATATTGGCCCCAAGGCTACCCGTACCGGCTACCTGCTGATGCAGGTGGAAGCCGAACTGCAGGACGCTGTGCCCAACCTGACCATGCGGGTGAGCGCCGACACGCCGGATGAATTTTTAACCGCTGGCATTGAATGCGCGCTGCGCACCGCAAAGCCCAGCTTTGCAAACGACCGCATGTTCCGTTCGGAATTGGGGGATGACTATTGTATCGCCAGCTGCTATAACGGCCTTTATAAGGGCGGTGGGTCCTATACGCTGTGCCGCCTGCTTTTAAGCAATATTGCAAAGCGTGCTAAAAATATTGCCGATTTTAAGGAAAATCAGCTGCCCTATGTTATGGACATTATGGCCCGGTATATGGACGCCCGGGTGCGCTTTGTGGTGGAAGAAAGCGGCTTTTTCGAATCCAACTTCCTGGTGCGGGAAGGTCTTATCCACCGCGAACGGTTTACCGCCATGTATGGCATGGTAGGCCTGGCCGAATGTGTCAACATTCTTTTGGAAAAAGAGGGGCTGGAAGGCCGGTTTGGCCACAGCGAAGCAGCCGACCGGCTGGGTGTGGAGATTATGGACCGGATCAATGCATTCAATAACGATCACCAGGCGCCCTACTGTGAAGCCACCGGCGGTCACTATCTGCTGCACGCCCAGGTTGGTATTGACAGCGACCACAATGTGAGCCCCGGCACCCGCATTCCCATTGGGGAGGAGCCGGCCGAGCTGGTGGACCATTTGAAGAATATTAACCTGTACCAGAAATATTTCCCCTCCGGCACCGGCGATATTTTCCCGGTGGATATGACGGTACACAAAAACCCGGCCTTCGTGCGGGATGTAATCCGCGGCAGCTTCCAGCTGGATATCCGTTACCTGTCCTTCTATTCCAGCGACAGCGATGTGGTGCGGGTGACCGGCTACCTGGTGAAACGCTCCGAAATGGAAAAGCTGGCCGGCGGGCAGAATGTGCGCCAGAACACCACCACGCTGGGCCTGGGCGCCAGCCGCAACTGCAAGGCGCTGGACCGCAGGGTACGCTGAGGGCAGGCTGATGGAAGCGCTGGTCAACAAAATCATTCCGTTTAGCTCGGTGGACGGACCCGGCAACCGAACCGCTATTTTTCTGCAAGGGTGCAATTTTGACTGCCGGTATTGCCATAACCCCGAGACCATTCACCTGTGCATTGGCTGTGGCAGCTGCCTTGCGCACTGCCCAACCGGGGCCATCTTTCAAAAGGATGGCCAAATAGCTTACGATGCGGCCAAATGTGTTTTTTGTGACGTCTGCTTTAAGCATTGTCCCCATGGTTCTTCCCCGCGGGTGCGGCGCATGAGTGCCGACCAGGTGATGGAAGAGGTGCGCAAAAACTGCCCGTTTATTCGGGGCATTACCGTTTCGGGCGGAGAATGTACCCGCTGGCCCGGCTTTTTGACCGAACTTTTGGGCAAAGCACAGGCAGAAGGGCTGGACACTCTGCTGGATTCCAACGGCAGTTATGACTTTGAGCAGGACCCTGCTTTGCTTGCGGTTACCGGCGGGGTTATGCTGGATGTGAAGGCCTGGGACGAAACGCAGCACATTCGCCTGACCGGCCAGAGCAATGCGATGGTAAAGAAGAATTTGCTGTTTTTGGCCAAGCACGGCAAACTGGAAGAGGTGCGCACCGTAGTTGTTCCCGACCAGTTTGATGCCGAGCAGACGGTGCGGGAAACCTGCCGCCTTTTGGCCCCGTGGCTTTCAAAACGGCCTGTTCGGTACAAAATTATCTGCTACCGGCCCATGGGGGTGCGCGCAGAGGCGCGCGAAACCCTGCAGGTGCCAAGCGTCGAGTTTCTTACAAAGCTGCGCGAATTGGCGCTTGGGGAAGGCTTTTCGGATGTAGTGATCATTTGAAAAGCTGTTTTGTAAATAAGGGGCGTCGGCGGCGCCAGGCAGGCAACAATCCGGTGTAAAGGGGGATTTTCTTTGAGCGAGGAGAAACGGCTGGATCTTTCCACCGTTGTGGTGGAAATGCGGGATATCACCAAAAAGTTTGGCGATTTTGTAGCCAACGACAAGGTGAACCTGAAGGTCCACAAGGGTGAGATCCATGCAATTTTGGGAGAAAACGGCGCGGGCAAAAGTACGCTGATGAACCAGCTGTACGGCATGTTTTTGCCCACCTCCGGCCAAATCTTCATCAACGGCAAAGAGGTACGGCTGGATAACCCCAAAAAAGCAATCGAAGCGGGCATCGGCATGGTGCACCAGCACTTCATGCTGGTGCAGCCCTTTACCGTTACCGAAAATATTGTGCTGGGTATGGAACCGCGCAAGGGCCTTGCGCTGGATATGGCCACCGCCCGCAAAAATGTGAAGCAAATTTCCGAAAAGTATGGCCTGGCTGTGGACCCGGACGCCAAAATTGAGGATATTTCGGTGGGCATGCAGCAGCGGGTGGAAATTTTAAAGGCACTTTACCGCGGCGCGCAGATCTTGATTTTGGACGAGCCCACCGCCTCGCTGACCCCGCAGGAGATAAGCGAGCTGATCGAGATCATGCACAGCCTTACCTCGGACGGAAAATCCATCATTCTCATTACCCATAAGCTGCACGAAATTAAGGCTGCGGCCGACTATTGTACCATTATTCGTCTGGGCAAATATATCGACACCGTCAAGGTTTCGGACCTTTCGGAAAGCGAGCTTGCCAGCAAAATGGTGGGCCGCAATGTAACCTTCGAGGTGGAAAAGCCCGAACAGCAGCCCGGCGATGTAGTGCTGGATATCAAAGACCTGCACGGGGTGGACTACCGCGGGGTAGAGATCATGAAGGGGCTGACCCTGCAGGTTCGCAAGGGCGAAATTTTGGGGATTGCCGGTATTGACGGCAATGGTCAAACCGAAATGGTGGAGTGTATTACCGGGCTGCGCAAAGCCACATCCGGCAGCGTAAAGGTAAACGGGGAAGAAATTTTAAATAAATCGGCCCGGTATGGCTTTGAACATGGGGTATCCAGTATCCCCGCCGACCGGCAGAAGCATGGCCTTGTGCTGGATTTTTCTGTGGCCGAAAATATGGTGCTGCAAAATTTTAAGGAAAAGCGATTTGCAAAAAACGGCATTTTGCAGAAAAAGGCCATTTGGGACTTTACCGCAGGCTTAATTGAAAAGTTCGATGTGCGTCCCCGCGACTGTTCATCAAAGCCGTCCGGAACCCTTTCGGGCGGCAACCAGCAAAAGGTGATTATTGCGCGTGAGGTCAGCAACGACAAGGATCTTTTGATTGCAGTAAACCCCACCCGTGGGCTGGATGTGGGCGCCATTGAGTATGTGCACAAATATATTGTGGAACAGCGCAACAAGGGTAAGGCAGTGCTGCTGGTTTCGTTTGAATTGGACGAGATCATGAGCCTTTCCGACCGAATTGATGTAATCTATGACGGCAAAATCAATGGCAGTATGTCGGGCAAGGACGCAGACGAAAATACCCTGGGCCTGTTAATGGCAGGAGGTGCGCTGTAATGCAAACGGTTAAAAAAGTATTGGGCGGCAAGTTCCTTGTTACGGTGTTTTCCATCCTGCTTTCCTTTGTGGTAGGGGCCGTTTTTCTGGCGGCTATGGGCATTAGCCCCACAGAAGCTTACGCCAAGCTGTTCAGTAGCATTTTTGGTACCACTAAAAATATGGCCTACTGCGTGGTGTACGGCACCCCACTCATTTTTACCGGTCTGGCGGTAGCGTTTTCGTTTCGCACCGGTGTTTTCAATATTGGCGCCGAAGGCCAGTTTGTGGTGGGCAGCATGGCAGCCTGTGTGGTGGGCATTTTGGTGCCTGCCCCCAGCGTTGTGCTTATTCCGCTGTGCCTTTTGGCGGCCGCAGCAGCAGGGGCTGTTTGGGGCTTGATCGTGGCCTTTTTGAAGGTAAAATGGGGCATCAACGAGGTGCTGTCCATGATCATGTTCAACTGGATTGCTTATTACCTTTCCAACTATATTGCAGGTCTTGAGGCGATTCATAACGAAGGCAATGCCGAAGCCACCAAAAATGTGCAGGACGCAGCCCGCATTCTGCTGCCGCAAAGCATGCTGGACGCACTGTGCCCGGCCGCAAACTGGGGCATTGTGCTGGCGCTTGTGGCCACGGTTATTATCTATATCATCATTGAAAAAACCACCCTCGGTTATGAGCTGAAAGCTGTGGGCTTCAACCGCAGCGCGGCAGAGTACGGCGGCATCAATGTAAACCGGTCCATTTATACCGCCATGGCCATTTCTGGTGCACTGGCGGGCCTTGGCGGTGCGGTGCAGCTGCTTGGCATGGGCGCCCGCATCAGCATCTTCACCAGCCAGGAAGGCTTTGGCTTCCAGGGCATCAGCGCAGCGCTTATCGGCGCCTCTAACCCCATTGGGGTGTTCTTTGCCGGAATTTTCTATGGTGCGCTCAAATACGGCGGCAGCAAGCTGAACCTGATTGGCGCGCCGTCGGAAGTGATCAATATTATTATGGGTACGGTGGTGTTCTTCATTGCCATTTCCCATGTGTTTAAGCTGCCGACCAAGGCGAAGAAAGGGGGCAAACAGTAATGGATGCTTTTCTCAATACGCTGGGCATTATTTTGTATGCCACGCTGCTGTTTACGCCGCCGCTTCTGTTCGCGGCAATGGGTTCGTGTTTTTCCGAAGTCAGCGGCGTTGTCAACATTGGCATTGAAGGCATGATGACCATTGGCGCCTTTGTGGGGGCGGCTATGGGCCATTTTACCGGAAGCCCCTGGCTTTCTTTCCTGTGCGGCGGCCTTTCGGGCATGCTGTTTGGCGCGTTGCACGCGGTGGCTTCGGTCAACCTGGGGGCCGACCAGACCATCAGCGGTACTGCCATCAACTTTTTGGCGCCGGGCGTGGCGGTTATGATGTCGAAGGCTATTTTCAATTCTTCCGACACGGTGCCCCTCAGCGCCGAAAGCAAAATTCCGCTTTTGTTTGCCAATACCTTTAATGGCGGCGGCGCGGTGCAGAACTTTTTGAAAAATGTGTTCTCCACCTATGCTACCACCTACCTGGTGTTTGTGGTTTTAATTTTTGTGTGGTTTTTGTTTTATAAAACCCGGTTTGGGCTGCGGCTGCGGGCCTGCGGCGAACACCCGGCTACCTGTGAAACGCTGGGCATTAATGTGATGCGCATGCGGTTTACGGCAGTGTGCATTTCGGGCTTTTTGGCAGGGCTTGGCGGTGCCTGCGTTACCATGGCCACCACCAACCAGTTCAGGCCCATCTCCATTGTGGGCCAGGGCTTTATTGCCATTGCAGCGGTCATATTCGGCAAGTTCCGGCCCCAGGGCGCTATGATCGCATGCCTGTTGTTTGGCATGTGCTCAGGGCTTAAAGTAGTGGTGGGTACCACCAACGCTGCCATTTCTGCACAGCTTATTTCCATGATTCCGTATGTGGTGACAGTAGTGGTTCTGGTGCTGTTTGTGGGTAAATCCCATGTGCCGGCCGCAAACGGCAAGCCGTACCTGAAAACCAAATAACCAAAAGGCAA
Source organism: Pygmaiobacter massiliensis (assembly GCA_022778585.1). Lineage (GTDB taxonomy): Bacteria > Bacillota > Clostridia > Oscillospirales > Ruminococcaceae > Pygmaiobacter > Pygmaiobacter massiliensis_A. Next base: position 24,582 of record JALFTI010000017.1, read on the forward strand.
ACTTATTGCCTTGGGCAAGGTAAATCCTCCGTTTTCGGGGGATTTATCTCGCTTGGGCTGTTTATACTTTCAGGCAGAAGGGCTTTGCAAAACGACAAAGGCCCTTTGCCGCAAAAAAAGGAGAATGCCCCATGCGTATGTATGATATTATTGCAAAAAAACGCGACGGCGGAAAGCTCAGCCAGCAGGAAATACAGTTTGCGGTAAACGGATATGTGGCGGGCCAGGTGCCCGATTACCAGATGTCAGCTTTGCTGATGGCCATCTACCTGCGGGGAATGGACGCACAGGAAACTGCTATTTTGACCGACTGTATGGCCCGTTCCGGTGACCAGGTGGACCTTTCGGCCATACCGGGCGTTAAGGTGGATAAGCACTCCACCGGCGGCGTGGGGGACAAAACCACACTGGTGGTGGCTCCGCTGGTGGCGGCCTGCGGCGCCAAAATTGCAAAAATGAGTGGCCGGGGTTTGGGCCATACCGGCGGCACAATCGATAAAATGGAGTCCATCCCCGGCATGCGCACCAGCCTGGACCAGCGCGCGTTTTTTGAACAGGTGGAAAAGATTGGCCTTGCGGTTATTGGGCAGACCGGCAATCTGGCGCCTGCCGACAAAAAAATGTACGCCCTGCGGGATGTAACCGCCACAGTGGGCTGTATTCCGCTGATTGCCAGCAGCATTATGAGCAAAAAACTGGCCGCCGGCGCCGACGCCATTTTACTGGATGTGAAAACCGGAAACGGTGCATTTATGAAAACGCTGGAGGATTCCATTCAGCTGGCGAAAGCTATGGTGGAGATTGGCGAACACAACGGCCGGCGCACCGCCGCATTGGTAACCGATATGGACACGCCACTGGGTTTTGCAGTGGGCAACAGCCTGGAGGTGGCCGAAGTGGTGCGAACCCTAAAAGGGGAAGGCCCTCAGGATTTAACCAGCGTATGCCTGGACCTTGCGGCCGGCCTTTTGGAGCTTTCGGGCCTTGCAGCAGATTTTCCGGCAGCAATGGCCATGGCTAAAAAGGCGCTGGAAAGCGGCGTGGGGCTTGCAAAACTACGGCAAATGGTGGCCGCGCAGGGCGGCGATGTGGCTGTAATTGATAACCCGGACCGGTTTGAACAGGCAAAGATCTGTCAGCCGGTTTATGTGCCCAAAGACGGTTATATCTGCCGTACCGATACCGAGCAGATCGGCATTGCCGCTGTGCAGCTGGGCGCCGGACGGGAGAAAAAAGAGGATGCTGTCGACTTTTCCGCCGGAATTGTGCTGTGCAAAAAGGCGGGCGACTGGGTGCACAAGGGGGATACTTTAGCCTGGCTGTATACCAGCAGCGAAGAAAAAGCCCTGGCTGCCCGGCAAACCTTCCTTTCGGCGCTCACCTTCGGCGATACACCTCCCGCTGCTATGCCGCTTGTGCTGGCAAAGGTTACAAAGGACGGGATAGAGCGGTTTGACCAATAAGCGTATAAAAGGGCGGGCGCTAAGCAGCCGAAAATCGCCGGCTGTATCTTGTTTTGGCTGTTTGGGCGGGACAGGCATAAATGCGGAAGCTGTGTAAAAAGCAAACCAAGGCCATAAAATACGGTTTGCCGGCTTTATCCATATCAAAACTATGAAAAACTTTGCCGCTGCTTTGACTAAGATGCTTTGCCGTGGTATAATATTCCTTATGTGATTTTGGCATAAGGACGGCTTTTGCCGCGCTGCTGTGTGCTGCGCGGCAAAAGTGCATTTGAAAGTGTATGGGGTTGTAAACGGTTATTTAAATGGTGCGGCCGGCCAAAATACGGCAGGGCTTTTGCTGTTTGCGCCCAGTTTTGCCAAGAACACGCCAAACCTTTGAAAAAACCATGAAAAAAAGGTAAAAAAAGGCGCGCTTGCGGTCTTAGTCTGGTATTATGGTAAAACAAATGGTAAGACGAAAATCGTTCAGTTCGTCAAAAAGCCGCCCGCTCATTGCTCCCATGCCCTGTAAAGCTTTTGGCCAGGCGGGGCGCTTTTATCATGGCTTGTGCGGCTTTGCGCACCCTTTGCCAGGGTGCAGCATGAAAAACAGGAATGGTGAAGCATGAATTTTAAAGCAGTCCTTTTTGATCTGGATGGAACCATTGCCGATACAGCGCCCGGTATTCTGCATTCCATGCAGCTTACGCTGGAGCGTTTTGGCATCCATAAGGAGCAGGATTCTTTGCGCAGGCATATTGGCCCGCCGCTTGCAGCCACCTTTGCAGAGTATCTGCCAAAGGAACAGGTGCCGCGGGCCATACAAACCTACCGGGAATATTACCTGGCGGGGGAAATGTATAAAAGCGAAGTTTATGAAGGCATGCGGGAATTGATTATTGCCCTGTATGAGGACGGCTGCAAGGTATGCCTTGCAACGGCAAAGCCTCGACAGACTGCCTGCCAGCTTTTGGACCATTGGGGCCTTACCCCTTATTTTGCTGTAATAGGCGGCGTAGAAGAGGAGAAGGGAATTGACACCAAGGCAAAGGTCATTGCCAATGTGCTGCGCCAGCTGGAAATTCCGGCAGAAAAAGCGTTAATGGTAGGCGACCGGCAGGATGACCTGAAAGGTGCGGCCGCCTGCGGCGTGCCGGCTTGCGGTGCAGCGTACGGCTATGCCCAGCCCGGCGAACTGGAAGCACTGTGCCCGTTTTGCACCATTCGAAAGCCGCTGGACCTTTTGCCCATTGTGGAAGGCGACTTTTTGCGCAAGGGAACGCAGGAGCAGCCACAACCTGCCTGCCCCCCAAAAAAGCGCGCTGCCAGCCGGCGGGTTTTGTGGGTAGCAGGTGCGGCACTGCTTTTGCTTTTGGGTTTGGCAGCAGCGGCACTGTTCCAGGGGAAAAAGCCGGCGCCCGGCGCGGACGAATTTGTGGTAACCCCTTCCCAAACGGTGCCCACCGTGCTGCCCGAAACAGCCGATGCCGGCCAAAGCTATGTGGATAATACCCTGTTTGTGGGCGATTCCAATACGGTACGGCTTTATAATTTTGGCCAAATCAGCCTGCAGAATATGCTGGGGTATGTGGGTATCGGTATTGGCAGTGTTATCGAAAAAGAGTGCATTTGGTTTGAGGAATATTCCTCCCCGGCTACCATGCCCCAAGCGGTAAAGCTTTTGCAGCCGGGCCGAATTGTTATGATGTTTGGCACCAACGACACCTACCTGCAAACCGATGACTTTATTGCGGAATATTCCAAGGTGTACGATGCGCTGCATACTGCCTGTCCCTCAGCGGATATTATAATTGCTTCGGTGCCGCCCATTGGCAAAGGCCGTTCCAGCGCTGCGGTTGTGTGCGAGCGGATTGCCGATTTTAATGAGGCGCTGGCCCAGCTGGCTGCCCAAAAAGGCGCACACTTTTTGAATGTATATGAAACACTGGCCGATGAGGACGGCTTTTTGAAAAGCGAATATTCCGAAAGCGATGGCCTTCATCTGACCGAAAAGGGAGCCCAGGCGCTGATTGAGTACCTGCGCTGCCACAGTCTGAACGCCGACAAATCCATCCCGGTCAATAAAAACGCGCCGACTCGTATTCAAACTGGCAGTATGCCCAGCGAGTCGGAGGCGACGGCCCAGTGGGACCAGAACCAGCAGGCAGCACAGCAGCCGGACACTACACCGGTGCAAAGCCAGCCGGTGCCAAACCCACCGGCGGTAAGTACTCCTGCTTTGAGCGAGCCGGTATCCAGCGCACCGGCCGAGAGCACACCTGCCGGAAGCCAGTCGCAAAGCGAGCCGGAGCAAAGCGTTACGCCGCCCGCTTTGAGCGAACCGGAACAGCCTGTACAGTCTGAACAGCAGCCGGCGCAAAGCCAGCCGCCTGCCGACCAGTAGGCTCCCACCCAGCAGACCGAGCAAACGGAACAGACCGAGCAGCCGGCTGCACAGTAAAAACACACAGCAGGCGGGCAGCCTGCAGCAATGGGAAGAATGTTTTCCATAAGGAGGAGCATATGAACTGTACGGTATTGGGATGCGGCCGCTGGGGGTCGTTTCAGGCCTGGTTTCACAGCAAAAAAAACAATGTGGTGCTTTGGGGCCGTACTGGTTCGGCCAGTTTTGAAACGCTGCGCAGCAGCCGCAAAAATGACTACCTGACCCTGCCGCCCCAGGTCCAGCTGTGCGATGATTTGGAGCTTGCGCTCAGCGCAAGTGATTATATTATCATCTCCATTGCCGCCCAGCATTTGCGAGAGTTTGCCGGCCGCATTAACCAGTACCCGGTGGCAGGCAAAACCTTTATTCTTTGCATGAAAGGGCTGGAGGAAGCTAGTGGCAAACGCCTAACCCAGGTTATGCGGGAAACCATTACCCAGCCCATCGACCTGGCGGTTTGGGTAGGCCCCGGGCATGTGCAGGACTTTTTGGCGGGTATTCCCAACTGCATGGTGATAGATTCCGATGACCGGGCGGTCACCGAGCGGGTGGTCAAAAATTTTCAAAACGAACTTTTGCGGCTGTATATTGGCACCGACCTTATTGGTACCGAAATAGGTGCAGCTGCCAAAAATGTTATGGGTATTGCAGCCGGTATGCTGGACGGCAAGGGCCTTTCCTGCTTGAAGGGGGCTTTAATGGCCCGCGGCGCGCGGGAGGTTGCCCGCCTGATTGCGGCCATGGGCGGACGGGAGCTTTCGGCCTATGGGTTGTGCCACTTGGGAGATTACGAGGCAACCTTGTTTTCCTTGCACAGCCATAACCGCCGGTTTGGCGAAGCGGTGGTAAAAGGGGAAAGCTATACCAAGCTGGCCGAAGGTGCCCCCACCGTGAAAGCGCTGCTTACATTGGGCGCCCAGCATGGGGTAGAGCTGCCCATCTGCCAAACGGTCAGCAGTATTTTGTACGACAAGGCGGATGTGGATGACGCCTTTAAAAATTTGTTTACCCGCAGTACCAAAGAGGAATTTTATCTGTGAGGGAGGGGCCATGGCACATTACAATTGTATTATGATCGACCTGGACAATACCCTTCTGGATTTTGACAAGGCCGAAAACCAGGCGTTGGAAAAAACCTTTGCCCAGTTTGAATTTCCCGACACGCCGGAAAACCGGGCGGTATATAAGCAGCTGAACAGCCAGCTTTGGCAGGAGCTGGAAAAGGGAAAAATAAAACGCGACGCATTGGCTGTGGTGCGCTGGAAAAAGTTTTTGGCGCATCTGGGCAGGCTGGGCAATGCCGGCAAAATTAACGAATTTTATATGAATTGCCTGAGCCAGGGCTGCAGCCCGCTGCCCGGCGCTTTGGAATTTCTGGAGGCGGTGGAGGATTACGCAACCATTGCCATTATCACCAATGGTTCAGAGAAGGTGCAGAAAAACCGCCTGGCCTATTCCGGTGTGGCTGCGTTTGTGGACGGCATTTTCATATCCGAAAGAATGGGCATTCATAAGCCGGATAAGCGGTTTGTGAACCTGGCATTGGAACGGCTTGGGGTTACCAACCGCCAAAAGGTGCTGGTGATTGGCGACAGCCTGACCGCCGACATTAAATGTGGCGTGGACGCGGGCCTTGCAACCTGCTGGTGCAATTTTAAAGGGCAGGAGAATACCCTAAATTTGCAGCCCACCTACACGGTGCAAGGGTTTGAAGAGCTCAAACGGGTTATTTTAACACAGGAAGAACTGGAGAACGATGGAACCGAAAAAGCTCATAAAATCAAGGCGTGATTTTCCTTCATCGGACCAAAAAAACACGGTGGCCGGCTGGTTTTACGAGCCGTGCCAAACGCCGGTAAAAGCAATTGTTCAGCTTTCTCACGGCATGTGCGAATATATTGGCCGGTACGATGAATTAGCCGATTGGCTGTGCCGCCATGGGTATGCCGTGTGCGGCAACGACCATTTGGGCCATGGCGCTACCAGTGACGGGCAAAACGGCGTGGACGGCTATATGGGGCCAAAGAATGGCTGGCGTTATGTGCTGGAAGATCTGCACCAAATGACAGCCTTGGCCAAACAGTGGAAGCCGGGGGTTCCGGTTGTGCTTTTGGGGCACAGTATGGGCAGCTTTTACGCCCGGGCGTATGCCGCGCGCTGGGGCAGCGAACTGGCGGGGCTTGTTTTGTGCGGCACAGCGGGCAAAAACCCTGCTGCAGCTGCGGGGCTTGCCATTACCCGTTTGCTTGCCAAAATGCGTGGGCCAACCTACCGCAGCAGCCTGGTAAACCGGCTTGCCTTCGGCGCATATTTAAAGCGCATAGAAAAGCCGCGCACCCCCTATGACTGGATCAGCCGGGATCAAGAGGTGGTAGCCCGGTATGCCAAAGACCCCAAATGTACCTTTGTGTTCACGGTCAGCGGGTTTCATGACCTGATGAGCGTTTTGCAGCAGGTGTCGGGGGAAGACTGGGCACAAAAGCTGCCAAAACAGCTGCCGGTGTTTTTATTGGCCGGCGATGCCGACCCGGTGGGGGATTACGGCAAAGGGGTAAAAGCAGTATACCACTGGCTTTTGCGGGCAAAGCTGCAAAACTTGACCTTAAAGCTTTACCCTGGAGCCCGGCATGAACTGTTCAACGAGACTTGCCGCAAGCAGGTCTTTCGAGATTTAACCGACTGGCTGGAACGGTGTGTGCCGGCCGCTGATTGTGAGTGAGAGGAAGAGTAATTGATGCAACAAATCACCCTGTTTGTGAATTCCCTTTTAGGGGGCCTGTTTCAAATGTCAGGCCTGGAAATTGTTAAAATGGTGGCCATGTGGGTTATAGGTGGGCTGCTTATCTGGCTTGCCATTAAAAAGCAGATGGAACCCACCTTGCTTTTGCCAATGGGCTTTGGTGCTATTTTGGTAAACCTGCCGCTTTCGGGGGCGGTGAATCAGCAGTATCCCACCGGGCTGGAAATTGGCCCTATCGATGAACTGTTTGAAGCGGGTATCTCAAACGAACTGTTCCCACTGCTTTTGTTTATTGGCATTGGCGCCATGATCGACTTTGGCCCGCTTTTGCAGAACCCCAAGCTGCTTTTATTTGGCGCAGCAGCCCAGTTTGGCATCTTTTTAACCCTCACTTTGGCCACGGTGCTGGGCTTTTCCATCACCGACGCCGCTTCGGTGGCCATTATCGGCGCGGCGGACGGTCCTACCTCGATCTATGTGGCAAACTACTATGGCACCCAGTACTTAGGGGCTATTATTGTGGCCGCTTACAGCTATATGGCGCTGGTGCCCATCATTCAGCCGCCGGTTATCCGGCTGGTTACCACCAAAAAGGAACGGTCAATCCGCATGCCTTACCGGCCTGGACACACCAGCAAAACGGCCCGCATTCTGTTCCCCATTGTGGTTACGGTTATTGCAGGGCTGGTGGCGCCGCGCAGTGTGGCGCTGGTTGGCTTTTTAATGTTTGGCAACCTGATTCGGGAATGCGGCGTGCTGAACGGCCTTTCCGAAACCGCCCAAAATACGCTGGCTAACCTGATTACACTGCTTTTGGGTTTGACTGTTTCCACCAAAATGCAGGCCGACCAGTTTTTGAACCTGCAGACCTTGATGATTTTGGCCCTGGGCCTGGTGGCCTTTGTGTTCGACACCGTGGGCGGCGTCATGTTTGCAAAGCTCATCAACCTGTTCAGCAAAAACAAAATTAACCCCATGATCGGTGCCTGCGGCATTTCGGCATTTCCCATGAGCAGCCGCGTGGTGCATAAAATGGGCCTGGCAGAAGACCCGCAAAACTTTTTGCTTATGCACGCGGCCGGCGTAAATGTGGGCGGTCAGATCGCTTCGGTTATTGCGGGCGGGTTGGTTTTGAACCTGATTGCCCGGTAAGGAGGATATCATGAATATTGCTGCAGTGCTCCAGTCGCTGGAGGTAATGGTGTTCGGCATGCTGGGCATTCTGGTGGTAATGGGTGCCATCAGCCTGGCGGTTATGCTGTTGAACCGTCTGTTTAAATAAAAATGTGGATGGCCTGGTCTTTTGGGATCAGGCCATCCGGTTGTAATGTAAAACGCAGGGTTTGGCATAGCAGCCAAAACCCCTGCCAAGAGCGAAAGAACGAGAGAAAACCATGCTGATTACTTTGCAAAAGGTCAATAAAAGCTTTGGCGCCGATCCGGTTTTATGCGATATTACCGCTGGGCTGGACAAAGGGGACCGGGTGGGTTTGATCGGCGAGAACGGCGCCGGCAAAACCACCCTGATCCGGGTTATTTTGGGCCAGCTTCACATCGATTCCGGAGAGGTTTCGCTGGGACGCGGTGTAACTGTGGGATATCTTGAACAGAATGCCGCGCTGGATACCGCGCTTTGTGTTTACGAGGAGATGCGCACCGCTTATGCCCCCGCCCTGCAGGCCATGGAAGAGCTAAGGCAGCTGGAAGCGCAGCTTGCAGCCGAACCGGAAAACCAGCAGCTTCTGGCCCGCCACGCCCAGGCCAGCGCCATCATCGACGCGCAGGACGCTTATCAAATGGATGTGCAGATTAAAAATGTGCTGTCCGGCATGGGTTTTGGAAGCGAAACCTACGAAAAAAAGGTGTCGGTCCTTTCCGGCGGCGAGCGCACCAGGCTGCAGCTGGCCAAGCTGTTATTGCAAAACCCGGATATGCTTATTTTGGACGAACCCACAAACCACCTGGACTTTGCCACGCTGGAATGGCTGGAAGAGTACCTTTCGGGCTATGGGGGCGCCATTTTGACCGTTTCTCACGACCGGTATTTTTTGGATGCGGTTACAAACCGCATTTGGGAGCTGGAAGACACCCACCTGACCGTTTACCGCGGAAACTATTCGGCCTACCTGCCCCAAAAGGAAGCGCAGCGCGCTTTGCAGCAAAAGCAGCACGACGCGGATGTGGCCAAGGCCCAAAAGCTGCAGGACTATGTGGATAGAAACCTGGTGCGGGCCTCCACCACGAAAATGGCCCAAAGCCGCCGCAAGCAGCTGGAAAAAATGGAAATTACCGAAAAGCCCAAAACCCAGGGCTACAAGCTGCGCTTTCGGTTTGAATATGACCTGGAGCCCTATGAGGATGTGCTGACCGCCCGCAAACTGACCGTGAAAGCAGGGGAAAAGCTGCTGGTGCAGCAGCTGGACCTAAAGGTGCTGCGGGGAGAACGGCTGATTATTGCCGGGCCCAATGGCACCGGCAAATCCACACTTTTGAAGGTGCTTTCGGGCCAGCGTCTGCCCGAAAGCGGCAGTGTGCGGCTGGGCAGCGGGGTGCAGGCGGGCTATTTTGAACAGCAGCAGCACCGCCGCGGTGGCCGGGTGATCGACGCCATCTGGAACCGGTGGCCCCAATTTACCGAGCTGGAGGTGCGCAGCCTGTTGGCCCGGTTCTACTTTAAGGGCGAAGAGGTCTTTAAGGATGTGCAGAGCCTTTCTGGCGGGGAACTGTCCAGGCTGCGGTTTGCGGAGCTGTTTTTGGAGCGGCCGAACCTTCTTTTGCTGGACGAACCCACCAACCATCTGGATATCTACATGCGGGAAAGCCTGGGCCAGGCGCTGGAACAGTACACCGGTACGCTGGTGCTGATTACCCATGACCGATATTTGATGAAAAGCCTGGGCTGCCCCATTTTGTACCTGGAGGATGGGAAGGGAAGCTTCTACGAAAGCTTTGACGCCATGCGTAAGGGCACCGCTGCAGCGGCGCAGCAGCCTCTTTCAAAGGAAAAACCGGCCGAACCAGCCAGAAAAAACGGCCTGAACCAGAAAGAGGAGCGCCGGCTGAAAGCCGAAGTGCGCGCAAAAGCCAAGGAGCTGGAACGCAAAATTGAACAGTTGGGGGCCGACATTACCGGTATGGAAAACGACCTGGCCCTGCCCGAAATTACCAGCAACCATGTGAAGCTGACCGAGCTGTGCGACGCATTGGACGATGCCCGCTTTGCCCAGCAGGAAGCCTATGACGCCTGGGAAAAGCTTTTGGAAGAATACCCCGATTATCTGGAATAAGGGGCCCCCAATAGGGGCAGAAAGCCGCGCTTTGGTCCAAAAGACCATGCAAGATGGTTCTGACTGCCCACATCTGCAAAAGGCTGTGCTTAGACATAGGCCATACTTTGTTTTTATAAAAGGGCAAAAAAAGTGCCGACAAAAAGCCCCGCAGGGCAAAAATGAAACGCAGCATTTTTTAGGGCGGCATAAAACCTGGCAAAAGGAAAACCATTTAGCGGCGAAGGTTTTTGGCCAAACCGAAAGTTTGGCAGAAAAACACTTTTCCAGCGGCCCTGGCTGTGCTGGCTGGCCAAAAGCGCAAAATAAAAGATATAAAAAGCCCCCAAACGCATGGTGCGCTTGGGGGCTTTTTGTTTTGTCTGCTGTGCGGTTTGGAAAAGTGGAATGTGCCGGGTAAAGGCTTTGCTGAAAGCCAGCCTTTGCCTTACAGCGAAATTTGTTCCACCAGGTCCTCGCTGCGCAGTAAGGCGCCGGCAGCGGGCAGGGTGCGCACCCGGTAGCGGTGCGGATTTTCCAGTTCCATGGCTTCGGCCCGGCGCACATGTTTTATAAAGACATTCTTTTTTAAGGTAACCACCTGTACCCCAACGGTGGAGCGGGTGGTTTTTTCGGCAATTTGGGTGGTGTGTACCAGCAAAAGCCGGCTTGCGCTGGTTTCAATGGCCAGTTCGCATTCGTCCGACAATTGCTCCATTGTTACCAGCGGCGATTTGTCGCTGTAAGCGGCCAGCAGCTTGCGGCGGTTTTGTTTGGTAGCGTAACTTTCCAGAGGAACACGCGCCACCTTGCCGTTTTCAAAAAAGAACAAAAGAAAGCCTTTGTAGCTGTCGTCGGTCACCGCCATGTATACCGGCAGTTCGCCTTCCTCCATGCCAAGCCGGGCGGGAATATAGTCGCCCAGCAGGCTGGCTTTGGTGTCCTCAAATTCGCCGGCGCGGCATTTGTATACCTGGCAGCGGTTTGTGAAGAAAAGCAGGTGCGCGTTATTCTGCGTTTCAATGGCGCAGCGCACCGCATCTCCCTCTTTCAGCTTCTGGTCACTGCTCATCCGCAGCGAGGCAGGGGTAATTTTTTTGAAATATCCCTCCCGGGTGAAGAAGACCGTAACCGGGTAGTCGGGCAGGTCGCCGGCACTGTCCTGTTCGGGCTCATCGGCGCCGGTATCGTACAAAATTTCGGTGTGCCGTTCTTCGCCGTATTTTTCGGCGGTGCGCCGCAGCTCGTCAATCATAATCTGGCGAATGCGCTGCGGGCGGTTCAAAATATCTTCCAGGTCGGCAATCTCTTCTTCCAGCGTGCCAATTTCGGCGGTGCGCTTTAAAATGTGCTCCCGGTTCAGCTGCCGCAGCTTAATTTCGGCCACATATTCGCCCTGTTCCTTGTCAATGCCAAAGCCAATCATCAGGTTTGGCACCACTTCGTCCTCTTCCTCGGTTTCCCGCACAATTTTAACGGCCTTGTCAATGTCCAGCAAAATGGCCTTCAGGCCCTTTAACAGGTGCAGCCGCTTTTTCTTGCCGGCAAGGTCGTAGTAGGTGCGCCGGCGCACACACTCCGCCCGAAAAGCCGACCACTCGGTCAAAATCTGGCGCACCCCCATTACCCGAGGCATACCGCCTACCAGCACATTGAAGTTGCAGGAAAAGCTGTCCTCCAACGGGGTCAGTTTGAACAGTTTGGCCATCAGCTTATCCGGGTCCTGCCCGCGCTTTAAATCCAGGGCAAGCTTTAGGCCGCCCAGGTCGGTCTCATCCCGAATATCGCTTAATTCCTTAACCCGCCCGGCTTTTGCCAGGTCGGAAATTTTGTCCATAATGGCCTCCACCGTAGTGGTGGGGGGGATTTGGGTTACCTCAATAATATTTTCTTCCTTTACATACCGGTACTTGGCCCGCACACGCACCGCACCGCGCCCGGTTTCGTAAATGCGGCGCAAAGCGTCCTCGTCGTACAAAAGGTAACCGCCGCCCACAAAGTCCGGCGCTTTTAAGGTGGCAAACAGGTCCGCCTTTTCGTTTTTAAGCAGCGCAATGGTGGTGTTGCACACTTCGGCCAGGTTAAAGGAACAAATGTTGGAGGCCATGCCCACCGCAATGCCCAGGGTGTTGTTGCACAAAATGGTGGGGAAGGTAACCGGCAGCAGGGTAGGCTCTTGGGTGGTGGCGTCGTAGTTGTCCACAAAGTCTACCGTTTGCTTGTCAATGTCGGAAAAAAGCTCGGCGCAGATGGGCTCCAGCTTCGCTTCTGTATACCGGGAAGCCGCATAGGACATATCCCGCGAGTAGGCCTTGCCAAAGTTGCCCTTGCCCGAAACATACGGCACCAGCAAGCTTTCGTTGGAGCGGGCCAGGCGCACCATCGTTTCGTAGATAGCGGCGTCGCCATGGGGGTTTAAATGCATGGTGCTGCCCACAATATTGGCCGATTTGGTCCGCCCCCCCTTTAACAGCCCCATGGTGTACATGGTGTAAAGCAGTTTGCGGTGGGCCGGTTTAAAGCCATCAATCTCCGGCAGTGCGCGGGAGACAATTACGCTCATGGCGTAGGGCATATAGTTGGTTTCCAGCGTTTCGGTAACCTTGCTTTCCACCACCACGCCGGCATCCATAATCTCCACCGTGTCGCCCAGCTTTGGGCGGGTGAGGGCCGGCCGTTTTTTTGTCGGTTTTTTAGCCATTTACTACCTCGTTTTCTCAGGAAACATCCAGCTCGTCCAGGTATTCGTACCCGTGTTCGGCAATATGCTGCTTGCGGCCTTCCAGGTTGTCGCCCAAAAGCAGGTCAAATACCTGGGCAGTGCGCTCGGCATCGTCGGCTGTCACCTTAATCAGCCGCCGGGTTTCGGGGTTCATGGTGGTCAGCCACATCATGTCCGCATCGTTTTCGCCAAGGCCCTTGCTGCGTTGAATGGTGTAGCGGTTTTTGCCAATGCGCGCAAGAATATCCGCCTTTTCCGGTTCGGTGTAGGCAAAATAGGTGCGCCCTCCGCTTTGAATTTCATAAAGCGGAGACTCGGCAATAAAAACATACCCCTCGTCGATCAGTTTGGGCATCAGCCGCCAGATCATGGTCAAAACCAGGGTGCGGATCTGGTAACCGTCCACATCTGCGTCGGTACAGATGACCACCTTGTTCCAGCGCAGGTTTGCAAGGTCAAAGCTGGAAAGGTCTTTCTTGGCTTTGCCCTGTACTTCCACCCCGCAGCCCAGCACCTTAATCAGGTCGGTAATCACATCGCTTTTAAAAATGCGGTCGTAGTCGCATTTCAGGCAGTTTAAAATTTTGCCGCGAATCGGCATCAGGGCCTGAAATTCGGCGTCCCGGCTCTGCTTGCAGGCGCCCATGGCGGAATCGCCCTCCACAATATATACCTCGCGGCGGGCCACATCCTTGGTGCGGCAGTCCACAAACTTTGCCACCCGGTTTGCAATGTCTATCTTGGCGGTCATGGTGCTTTTAATCGACTGCCGGGTTTTTTCGGCGTGTTCGCGGCTTTGCTTGTTTACCAGCACCTGCGCGCAGATCTTTTGGGCTTCATCCGGCCGCTCGGTAAAGTATACCTCCAGCGTGTGCTTTAAAAATTCGGTCATGGCACTGGCCACAAACCGGTTGGTAATCGCCTTTTTAGTTTGGTTTTCGTAGCTGGCCTGGCTGGAAAAACAGTTGGAAACAAAAATCAAACAGTCGGCCACATCGGTAAAGGTAATGGCGCTTTCGCCCTTTTTGTACATGCCCTTTGCCTTCAGGTAGGCGTTAATCTGGCTTACAAAGGCAGTACGCACCGCCCGTTCGGGGCTGCCGCCATGCTCCAGCCAGCTGGAATTGTGGTAATATTCCAAAAGCTGGTTTTTGTTGGAAAAGCAGAACGCCGCGCTCATCTTCACCGTGTATTCCGGCCGGTCGTCGGCATCGCGGCCCGAAGCGGAAGACTCCCGGAACACCACCGGGGTCATGGCGTCCAGGCCGGCAATCTCGTTCACATAGTCCTCAATGCCGTGCTCGTAGCAAAAGCGGGCTTCGGCAGCGGGGGACACTGCCTCGTCGCGAAAGATAAACTCCACCCCGGCATTTACCACCGACTGGCGCTTCATAACATCCAAAAAATAATCGGCCGGAACGGCAATGTCGGTAAACACATCGCTGTCGGGCAGCCAGCGAATGGTGGTGCCGGTTTTTTTGCCCTTAACCGGTTCCTTCTGCAGGCCGCCTATATTTTCGCCCCGCTCAAAGTCCAAATGGTAGTGCATGCCGTCACGCCAAATGTCCGCCTTCATCCAGCGGGAAGCGTACTGGGTGGCACACAGGCCCAACCCGTTCAGCCCCAGCGAAAATTCGTAGCTGCTGCCCTGTTTGTCGTATTTGCCGCCGGCATACAGGTCGCAGAAGCACAGCTCCCAGTTATAGCACCCTTCGCCGTTGTTATATTCCACCGGAATGCCCCGCCCGTGGTCGGTTACCTGGATGGAGCCATCCGCAAAGCGGGTTACCTCCACCTGGCTGCCATAACCTCCGCGCGCTTCGTCAATGGCGTTGGAAAGAATTTCAAACACCGCGTGCTCGCAGCCTTCCAGCCCATCTGAACCAAAAATAACGCCCGGGCGCAGCCGCACCCGGTCGGCGCCCTTCAGTTTGGTAATGCTTTCGTTATCATACGCTTGCTGCTTTTTTGGCATGGGTTGCCTCCGTCCTTCTAAATACTGATACAACTTTCATTAAACACTTTTTTTGGAGATTTTGTCAAGCCAGCCGGATAAGCCGGCTTGACACAGCACGCCGCCTGCCTATCCCTAAAAAAGCAAAAGAAAATATGGTTTTGCTTTGCATTTTTTTTGCACCGATTAAAACGGCGGGCTGTATGGCAGTATAAATGGCATATGGCAGCTTGGCAAAATAAGCTAACCCCAAAAGTTTGCACCCTGGCCAAAACAGGAAAAAGGTATGCCTTTTGTGGAAAAGGCAAGCGCTTAATGAAAGCTGCGGTTTGGCCGGCTTTTTTTGGCTAAAAATAGCTTTTGGCAAAAGGCGCTGCAGGCACTTTAAAAAGGCCCAAAGCGCAAAAGCTTTGCAAAAAGCCGCCTGCAGTTTTTGCTCTTTTGCTGGACGAATCGCTCCATAGCGGCTATAATAAACTTGTATAGAACCCGCTAAGGACGGTCCGGGGTGGTGCGGTCCGGCTGGTATTTTAAAAAAAGGAGTAATTTCCATGAAACTTCTTTCTGTAACAGTGCCCTGCTATAACTCGCAGGATTATATGGAACATTGTGTGAAAACCCTGCTTGCGGGCGGCGAAGATGTGGAAATTTTAATTGTGGACGACGGTTCTTCCGACGCCACCGCGCAGATCGCCGACCGGCTTGCAAAGGAAAATCCCACGATTGTGCGGGCGATTCACCAGCCGAACAAGGGCCATGGCGGTGCGGTGAACACCGGTATGGAGCAGGCGAGCGGCGTATTTTTTAAGGTGGTGGACAGCGATGACTGGGTGGATCTTGTCGCCTATGCCAAAATTTTAAAAACACTGCGCTCTTTTGTGGAACAAAGCGAAAAGGTCGATATGCTGGTTTCGAACTTTGTGTACGAAAAGCAGGGCGTTGCCCACAAAAAGGTGATGCGATATGCAGGGGTTCTGCCCACCAACCGCATTCTCACCTGGGACGATGTAGGGCATTTCCGCAAGGGCCAGTACCTTTTAATGCACTCGGTCATCTACCGCACCCAGCTTCTGCGCGACTGCGGCCTTAAGCTGCCCGAACATACCTTCTATGTGGATAACCTGTATGTTTACCAGCCCTTAAAACAGGTGCAGCGGTTTTATTACCTGGATGTAAACTTTTACCGCTACTATATCGGCCGGCAGGACCAGTCGGTAAACGAAAAGGTCATGATCGGCCGCATTGACCAGCAGATTGCGGTCAATAAACTGATGCTGCATGCGGTGCGGCTGGAAAAAATCCAAAATCCGCGCCAGCGCCAGTACATGTTCAACTACCTGGAAATTATGACCACCATCTCTTCCATTCTGTTAATTCGGGCAGGCACCGATGAGGCATTGGCCAAAAAGGACGCTCTTTGGGAGGATATTAAGCGGGAATACCCCTGGGCCTGGAACCGGCTGCGGCGCGGTTTGCTGGGCAGCGCCTTGAATATGAAGGGCAAGGCGGGGCAGCGTATCTGCGTGTTGGGGTATAAAATTGCCCAAAAACTGTTTGGCTTTAACTAAGGAGGCGGCCCATGGAAAAGAAATATGACCTGTTGATTGTGGGCGCCGGGCTGTATGGGGCTGTGGTGGCCCAAAAAGCCGTGCAGGCCGGCATGCGGGTGCTGGTGCTGGAAAAGCGGGGCCAGGTGGGCGGTAACCTGTACACCGAGGAAATAGAGGGGATTCAGGTTCACCGGTATGGAGCCCATATTTTCCATACCAATAATGAACAGGTCTGGCAGTACATTAACCAGTTTGCCAGCTTTAACCGCTATACCAACAGCCCCATTGCAAATTATAAGGGCGAAATTTACAACATGCCCTTTAACATGAATACCTTCAACAAAATGTGGGGGGTTATTACGCCGGCCCAGGCCATGGCCGAAATTGAACGCCAGCGCGCCGCACACCGGGTGGAAGATCCGCAAAACCTGGAAGAGCAGGCGATCAACCTGGTGGGAGTGGACATTTACGAAAAGCTTGTCCGCGGCTACACCGAAAAGCAGTGGGGCCGCCCCTGCAGCCAACTACCCGCTTTTATTATTCGCCGGCTGCCGCTGCGTTTTACCTACGACAACAACTATTTTAATGCGCTGTACCAGGGCATTCCGGTGGGCGGGTATACCGCTATGGTACAAAAGCTTTTGGCAGGGGCCCAGGTGCTTTTGAATACCGACTACCTGAAAGACAAGGAAGGCTGGAACGAAAAGGCCAAAAAGGTGGTGTATACCGGTCCCATCGACGCCTATTTTGGCTACCAGCTGGGGGCGCTTGCCTACCGCAGTGTTCGATTTGAAACCGAAGTGCTGGATATGGAAAATTACCAGGGCAACGCAGTAGTAAACTATACCGACAGTGAAACCCCCTATACCCGTATTATCGAGCACAAGCATTTTGAATTTGGCACCCAGCCGCGCACCGTTATCAGCCGGGAGTACAGCGCCGAATGGAAGCCGGGGGACGAGCCCTACTACCCGGTGAACGATCAGGAAAATTCTGCTTTGTACCAGCAGTATGCCGACCTGGCCGCCGGGCAGGACAAGGTGGTGTTTGGCGGTAGGCTGGGCAGTTACCGGTACTATGATATGGACCAGGTGATTGCCGAGGCATTGGCCGTTTGCGAAAACCTGGTGGAAGCGGGAAAAACAGTACGAAAAAATAAATAAGCCGCCATGCAATGGCCGCAATTTAAACGCGGTGTTTTTAGCGGGCGCTTTTGTAAAAAAAGCAGTGGGCCGTTTTGGCCTGCTGCTTTGTTGTCGGCACAGGTGAAAACAAAACAGTTTTGCCGTCCTTTTGCTGGCATAAATGGAAAGTTTTTTGCTTTTGGGGCACCGGCAGTTGGCAGACAGGTTACAAAAATATGTCTTTGCAAATGGTTTTGCTTCCTTTCTGGCCTGCAGCAAAGAAAAAAGCGCCCAAAAGCCGTCAGGTCAGAAAATGTATCTTATATCTTTACTTTGGAAAGGGCATATTGTAAAATATTCATGATAAAGTCTGTCGGGTACTCGGCTTTTGGCCGGGACCATAAAAGCCGCTTTGCGCGCCTTGCCTGTTAGTGGGCGGCCGCGCGCGGCCTTTTGGTGTGCCAGGCAGGCATGGCATAAAAATGAAATAGGCGGTGGGGATTTGGAACTTGCATATAAGCGCATTTTATTAAAACTTTCCGGCGAAGCGCTCGCCGGCGACAAAAAGGTTGGCATTGACTACGATGTAGTGGTAGCCATCTGTTCCAGCATTAAAAAGGCGGTCAGCCTTGGCGCCGAAATTGCCATTGTGGTAGGCGGCGGCAACTTTTGGCGGGGCCGTTCCAGCGGCGATATGGAGCGCACCCGCGCAGACCAGATCGGTATGCTGGCCACCGTTATGAACGCGCTGGCTGTGGCCGATGCTTTGGAGCAGATGGGGGTCGAAGTGCGGGTTCAGACGGCCTTGTCCATGCAGCAGGTGGCCGAACCTTATATCCGCAACCGTGCTACCCGTCACCTGGAAAAGGGCAGGGTTGTCATTTTGGCCTGCGGTACCGGTAACCCGTTCTTCTCTACCGACACTGCCAGCGCACTGCGTGCAGCGGAAATTAACGCCGAGGTGGTGTTTAAGGCCACCATGGTGGATGGCGTTTATGACAAGGACCCCCACAAATATCCCGACGCGGTGCGGTACAAAACCCTTTCTTTCTCGCAGGTTTTGGCCGACAAGCTGGAGGTAATGGATTCCACCGCTGCCACCATGTGCCGCGACAATAAGTTGCCGTTGCTGGTGTTTGATATTCAGGACCCGGATAATATCGTCCGCGCGCTGCTGGGCGAAGATATTGGTACTTTAGTGAAGGAGGACGCGTGATATGAGCGAGTCGACCAAAAAATTCGAGGCAAAAATGTCGGGTGCTGCCGACCATCTTTCCAGAGAACTGAAGACGATCCGCGCTGGCCGCGCAAACCCCGCCGTGCTGGATAAGGTTATGGTGGACTACTACGGCAGCCCCACCCCCATCAATCAGGTGGCGGCTGTGGCGGTGGCAGAAGCCCGTGTGCTCACCATTCAGCCCTGGGATGCGTCGCTTTTGCACCCCATTGAAAAGGCCATCCAGTGCAGCGATGTGGGCATTAACCCCATCGATGATGGCCGGGTGATTCGGCTGATTTTCCCTGCGCCTACCGAGGAGCGGCGCAAAGCGCTGACCAAGGATGTGCAGAAGCTGGGCGAGGAAGCCAAGGTGGCAGTGCGCAATGTGCGCCGTGACGCTATGGAAAGCTTTAAAGCCCAGAAGAAAGCCGGCGAGCTGACCGAGGACGACCAGAAGAACCTGGAAGAGGAAATGCAGAAGATCACCGATAAGTTCATTAAGGAGATCGATAAAATCTGCGAAGCCAAGGTCCGCGAGATCATGGAAATCTGATGAATGAAAAACAGGCCGCACGCGGGCTCGTGTGCGGTCTGCTTTTAGTATAAGCAAAGGAGCCTCAGACAAAGATGGCACAGCAACTGGACACCCGGGCCGAGGGGCTGCATATCGGGTTTATTATGGACGGCAACGGCCGGTGGGCAAAAAAGCGGGGGCTGCCCCGCAATGCCGGCCACCGGAAAGGGGCGCAGGTCTTCCAGGACATTACCCGCTACTGCAACGAACTTGGGGTGGCAAGCGCCAGTTTTTACGCCTTTTCCACCGAAAACTGGAAGCGCCCTGCCGCCGAGGTTGCGGGTATTATGGGCCTGTTTAAAGATTACTTGGTTAAGGCCTTTGACTATAAAAAGGAGAATAACCGGGTATGCTTTTTAGGGGACCGAACCCCGCTTGCAAAGGATTTGCAGGAATTGATGGCAGAAATTGAAGAGGGCAGCCGCCAGAATACCGGCATGATCTTGAATGTGGCCATCAATTACGGCGGAAGGGACGAACTGGTGCACGCGGTTCGTTCCATAGCCGGCCAGGTGCGCGAGGGAGGGCTTTTGCCCGAACAGATTGATGAGCAGCTGATCAGTGACCGGCTTTATACCGCCGGCCAAAAAGATCCGGATTTTATTTTGCGTCCTTCCGGAGAGATGCGCCTTTCCAACTTTCTGCTCTGGCAATGTGCTTATTCGGAGTTTATTTATATGGATGTGCTTTGGCCGGACTTTACCCGCCACCATTTGGACCTGGCGCTGGATGAGTACAACCATCGCAGCCGCCGCTTTGGCGGAATTTAATATCCTCACGGAGGCTTTTTTCTATGAAAACACGAATTATCACCTCGCTGGTGGGCATTCCCATTCTGCTGGCAGTGCTGTACTTTTACCACACCTTTTTCTTTAATCTGGCCATCACGCTGGTATGCCTGCTGGCTTTTCATGAAATTATCAGCGCATTCCGCTTGAAGCGGCCGTTTTTTATGTACCTGGCGGTGGTGCCCATTACGCTGGTTGTGCTGCTTTCGGACTATTCCGAAGCGCGCTTCGTCATGCCGTATTTAATGTTTCTCACCATTTTGTATATTGCGCTTTGTGCCATCTTCGAGTTTAAGGATATCCTGTTTGAACAGATCAGTGCGGTGGTGCTGTTCTGCGGGGTGGTGCTGTTCGGGTTCCATTCTTTGGTGGAACTGAAGGAGCGCTACCCGTTTGAAAGTTTTGGCTGGGACGCAGTGTATCTCATGCTTTTGGGCTTTTCCATTGCGTGGGGCGGCGATTCCGCAGCCTATTTTGCAGGCAGCGCCTTTGGCAAACACAAGCTTATGCCGGAGGTAAGCCCCAAAAAAACAACCGAAGGCGCAATAGGTGCCGTTGTGGGCAGTGTGGTTTTGGCAGAGCTGTTTACCTTTATCTACAGCCTGCTTTTACCGTCGCTGGGCCCCGGCCAGCCGGTCATCAAGCCGTATATCTATCTGGTTTTGGTGGTGGTGGCAGGTATTGGCAGCGTGCTGGGCATGCTGGGAGATTTGTTCACCAGCGCCATCAAACGCCAGTGCGGCATTAAAGATTATGGCACCATTTTCCCGGGGCATGGCGGCATTTTGGACCGGTTTGACAGCGTGCTGCTGGTTATGCCTTATTTGGCCATGATTTCACGGTTTCTACAAATTGTTGCGCGATAATAAAAAGGCACCGGCCAGATAAAAGCGCGCCGGCGCCCGGCTTAGCGGTTACTTGGCGGCCGGGGGCCGGTATGGCGGGAAAGGAAGAAAACATGACAAGATCCATTACGCTGCTTGGGTCCACCGGTTCCATTGGCACACAAAGCCTGGATGTGATCCGGGCCCAGAACATGCAGGTGTTTGGCCTTGCAGCAAACCGCAACGCAGCGCTTTTGCTGCGCCAAATTGCCGAATTTTCGCCCCGTGTGGTAGCGGTGGCAGACCCTGCCGCTGCCTGTCAGGTTGAGCAGGAGCTTGCGGGCAAGCCGAGCGCGCCTTGCGTTTTAAAAGGCAGCGAAGGGCTTTTGGAATTGGCCCGCATGGATGGCGCTGATACGGTGCTGAACGCAGTGGTAGGCATTGCGGGGCTTGGGCCAACCCTTGCCGCCATTGAAAGCGGAAAAACCCTGGCCCTGGCCAATAAGGAAAGCCTTGTGACCGGCGGTGAACTGGTAATGAAAGCTGCCCGGGACAAAAAGGTCAAAATTTTGCCGGTGGACAGTGAACACTCGGCTATTTTTCAATGCCTGCAGGACCAAAACAGCGCCAAAAGCCTGCAAAAAATTCTGCTCACCGCATCCGGCGGGCCGTTTTACGGCAAAACCCGTCAGCAGCTTGCCGGTGTTACGGCGGCGGACGCTTTGCGCCACCCCACCTGGAACATGGGCGGCAAAATTACCATTGACAGCGCAACACTTATGAACAAGGGCCTGGAACTGATAGAAGCGGTTTGGCTGTTTGGCCTTGCGCCCGACAAGGTGCAGATTGTGGTGCAGCCCCAAAGCGTGATCCATTCCATGGTGCAGTATACCGACCATTCGGTTATTGCACAGCTGGGGGTGCCGGATATGCGCATTCCCATTCAGTATGCGCTGACCTGGCCCGAACGGGTGGAGGGCTGCGCGCCCGAGCTGGACTTTACCACGCTAAGCCAGCTGACCTTTGGCGTGGCGGACGAGGAAACCTTTGAATGCCTGGCCGCCGCCCGCAGAGCCATTGAAAAGGGCGGGCTTGTTCCAACTGCGGTGAATGGGGCAAACGAAGCGGCTGTGGCCTTGTTTTTACAGGGCAAAATTGGCTTTTTGGAGATTGGACGGCTGGTTTCTCTGGCCGAAGAGCGTTTTGCGGACGCAACAGGTGCATATACTGTAAGCGATGTGTTCGATTGTGACAAAGCCGCCCGCCGGCTGGTGGAAAGCGAGGCACATCTGCTGGCTTAAGGGCGGCGGTATTCTGCAAAACGGGGAGAATGGAATGGTAGGTTTATTGCTCAGAATCATTGCCTGTATTTTCGTGTTCGGGCTGGTCATCTTTATTCACGAGCTGGGGCATTTTGCCACGGCCAAGCTGTCCGGTATTAAGGTAAACGAATTTGCCATAGGTATGGGGCCGGTTTTGTTCAGCCGCAAGCGGGGCGATACCACCTATGCGCTGCGGCTGGTTCCTGTGGGCGGCTTTGTCAGCATGGAAGGGGAGGATGAAGAGTCCGAAGACGAGCGTTCGTTTACCCGTGCCCCGGTCAGCCGGCGCATTCTGGTTATTGTGGCCGGCGGGGTTATGAACCTGGTACTGGGGTTTTGTGTTCTGGTGGCATTGGTTTCGGCCCAGCCTGCCATTACCAGCCGCACTGTGGCCCAGTTTTCCGAAAACGCGGCCACCCAGCGCAGCGGTCTGCAGGTGGGGGATGAAATTATTGCGGTGAACGGCCGGCGCTGTTTTATTGCCGACGACCTGGTGTACGAATTTGTGCGTACCCAGGACGGCACCGCCGACCTGACGGTGGTGCGGGACGGCAAAAAGGTTGAACTGGAAGATGTGCAGTTTGACACCCAGCCTTTGGATGATGAGGGCAACCAGAGCATTGTAATTGATTTTAAGGTGCTGCCCATTGAAAAAACGCCCGTTTCGGTGCTGAAAGAAGCAGCCCTGTGGACCTGTTCGCTGGCGCGTTTGGTATTTTTGTCGCTGGTGGATCTGGTAACAGGCCGGGTGGCGGTAAGCACTTTGTCCGGCCCGGTGGGGGTTGTAACGGTTATTAGTGAAGCGGTGGGCTATGGCTGGCAGTCGCTTGGCATGGTGGTAGCGCTTATTACCGTGAACTTGGGGGTATTTAACCTGATGCCGTTCCCCGCGCTGGACGGCGGTAAGCTATTTTTGCTGCTGGTAGAGGCGGTGCGCCGCAAGCCCATACCGGAAAAATACGAAATTTGGATTAATACCGCAGGCTTTGCCTTGCTGATTGCTTTAATGCTGTTTGCCACCTTTAACGATGTGGCGCGCCTGTTTTAAGTGGCCTTTTGCAGCCAGGCAGCTGGGACGCGCTTTGTAAAACACCGGCCCGCGGCCGGATATAACCCTTGTAAATGAAAAAGGAAAAACGCTAAAATGGGTTTGGGCATATTTTGTAAGCCCAAAGCGGGAGGTTTGTTATGAGCAGCCAGACAAAACAGGTGCAGGTTGGCACGGTTGCCATTGGCGGCGGCGCACCGGTGGCGGTGCAAAGCATGCTGAACGCACCAGTACAGGATATTGCACAAAATGTGGAGCAGGCCATTCGGTTGGAAAAGGCGGGCTGCCAGATCATTCGGGTTACGGTTCCCACCCCAAAAGACGCCGCAGTGGTGGCGGCTTTAAAAAAAGCGGTTTCCATGCCGGTGGTGGCCGATATCCACTTTGACTACCAGGCAGCCATAGCAGCTGCCGAGGCAGGGGCGGACAAAATTCGCATCAACCCCGGCAATATCGGCTCGGATGAGCGGGTAGCCGCGGTGGTGGATGTGTGTAAAGCAAAAAAGCTTCCCATTCGCATTGGGGTAAATGCCGGCAGCCTGGAACAGGACCTTCTGCAAAAATATGGCGCGCCCACCCCACAAGCGCTCTGCGAAAGTGCCATGCGTCATGTGGAAATTTTGCGCCGGCACAATTTTGAAGATATTGTCATCAGCATAAAGTCCAGCCATGTGCCTACCATGGTAAAAGCCTACCGCATGCTTGCCGCACAGTGCAGCTATCCGCTGCATTTGGGTGTAACCGAGGCGGGCACCTACCGCACCGGGCTGGTCAAATCGGCCATGGGCATTGGCAGCCTGCTTTTGGAGGGCATTGGCGATACATTGCGGGTTTCGCTGACCGATGACCCGCAAAAGGAAGTGCAGGCCGGGTACGATATTCTGCGTGCGGCAGGCTACCCGGTACCAGGGCCAGAGCTGATCAGCTGCCCCACCTGTGGGCGTACCTGTATTGACCTGGCCGGCATTGCGGCCCAGGTAGAACAACGGCTGGCCGATTGCCATAAATCCATTAAGGTGGCGGTAATGGGCTGTGTGGTGAATGGCCCGGGCGAAGCGCGGGAGGCCGACATCGGCATTGCCGGCGGTAAGGACTGCGCTGTGCTGTTTATCAAAGGCCAGCAGGTGCGCACTTTGCGGGGAGACATTGTAGGCCAGCTGATGGAAGAGATTGAAAAACTCTGAAAAAACACAAACACAGCGCCGGAATACCCGGCGCTGTGTTTGTGCCGCGGCGTGAAGGGAACGCTTTTTGTTTATCCGGCCGGGTTTGTTTTTTCTAAAACATAAACTTTGCCTGGCAAGGAGAAAACACACCCGGCAAAACGGGAAAGTTTGCTTGACCCAAAAGCAAAAAATGCGCGCTACCATACTTTAAAAAGCAGGGCAAAATGCACCTGCTGGAAAGGAGAGGCATTCTTTTGAAACCACTGCTTTTAAAAATTTGGCCCGAATTGCCCACCCCGCTGCAGGAAAAGCTGGAGCAGGCCGAACTTTCGGCGGTACATGTAGACCGCCAGCAAAACCAGGTGCGGCTTACTTTGCGCCTGCCGGTTTTGTGCACCGTGCAGGAATGTGTGGCACTGGAACAGGCTGCCGCCGGCGCGTTTGAAGGGTATGCTGTTCGGGTAGAAAACGAACTTTTCTGTGCCCATTTAAATGAACAGGTGGTTTTGCAGCTGGCCGAAGAGCTCAAGCGCAAAGGAATGCCGATCAACGGTTTTCTGGACGGCTGCGCGGTTCAGGTTGACGAAAACCTGGTTACCATTACGGTGCACCATGGCGATACGCTGCTGCGGCAGATGGAATTTGAAGAAAAGCTGGGGCGCTGTATTGCCCAGCGAACCGGCTGTGCGGTACAGGTGCAGCTGAAATGCGAATGGCAGCAGCCTGCTTCCCAGCCCCAGCAGGCCAAGCCCGCTGCCAAAAAGCAGGCGGCGAAACAAGCCGATTGCACAGTAAAACCCGCCCGAACCACCAAAGCAAAAATTCACCTGGCCGGGGTGGAGCTTACCGATGCCCCCGCCCGGCTGGTAGCCGGCAAAGAGTTTAAACCCGGCACCCTTACCGATATTGCAGACCTGCGGGAGGAAAGCGGCCGGGTTACCATTTGGGGCGATGTGTTTGCCACCGAGCTGGTGGAGCGGGGCAGAAAAATTTATACCATTTCTCTGCATGACAAAACCGGCTCCATCAACCTGAAGGTGTTGACCGAGCTGCGCGAAAATACCCGCCGCTGGGATGAAATCGCCAAAGGCGATACTCTAATTGTGAAAGGCGTCTGCGAGCATGACCGCTTCTTTAAGGACCTGGTCATTCGCCCTTATGATGTGATCAAGGTGGAACGGCGCCGGCGCAGCGACGACGCGCCCGAAAAGCGCATCGAACTGCACCTGCACACCTCGCTCAGCTCCATGGATGGCCTGTGCGACCCGGGCAAAATCGTAAAGCTTGCCCATAAATGGGGTCACCCGGCGGTGGCCATTACCGACCATGGCGTAGTGCAGGGGTATCCGGAAGCCATGCTGGCTGCCGATGAGATCCATAAAACAGACCCGGACTTTAAGCTGATCTACGGCTGTGAAGCCTATTTTGTGGACGATATGGTGGATGTGGTCTACGGCGAGGCGGACACGCCCCTGAAAGGCCGCTTTGTGGTATTCGACATTGAAACCACCGGCTTGGACCGCAAGAAGGACACCATTACCGAGATCGGCGCGGTACGGGTGGAAGACGGGCAGGTGGTGGAGGAATTTTCCACCTTTGCAAACCCGGGACGCCCCATTCCCGAAAAAGTTGCAAAGCTGACCGGCATTACCGACAGCATGGTGGCCGATGCGCCGACACAAAAGCAGGCGGTGCAGGCGTTTTTACAGTTTGTCGGGGACGATGTGCTGGTAGCCCACAACGCCCACGGGTTTGATATTCTGTTTATCCGCCGGTTGGCACAGGAATATTCGCTGCCGTTTGAAAATACCTATCTGGATACCCTGCCGCTGTCCCAGGCGCTTTATACCAGCCTGAAAAGCCATAAACTGGACAAGGTGGTGGAATACCTGGAACTGCCCCAGTTTAACCATCACCGGGCAACCGACGACGCTAAAATTCTGGCCCAGGTGTTTTTCAAAATGGTAAAAACACTGGAAATGCGCGAAATTTACTCGGTCGCGCAGATCAATACCAAGCTGGGCGCAAGCCGGGCGGTGTCCAAGAAAAACTTTCATATGATTTTGCTGGTCAAAAACCAGACAGGGCTTAAAAATTTGTACCGGCTGGTGAGCTATGGCCATATTAAGTATTACCAGCGGGTTCCCCGCATTCCCCGCAGCGAGCTGGTAAAATACCGCGAAGGGCTGATTATTGGCAGCGCCTGTGAAGCAGGAGAGCTTTACCGGGCCATTGTGGAAGGGCGCAGCCATGAGGAATTGGTAAAAATTGCCCGTTTTTACGATTATTTGGAGGTGCAGCCGGTCGCCAACAACGAGTACATGGTGCGGGACGGCATTGTTACAAGCGACGCGGATATTAAAAACTTTAACCGCACCGTTGTAAAGCTGGCCGAGGAGCTGGGCCTGCCCTGCGTGGCTACCGGCGATGTGCATTTTACCGAGCCGGAGGATGCAGCCTTCCGGGCCATTTTAATGGCGGGCAAGGGCTTTAAGGATGCAGACTTTCAGGCGCCGTTATACTTTCGCACTACCGACGATATGCTGGCAGAGTTCAGCTATTTTGGCAAGGAAAAGGCAAGGGAGCTGGTCATCGAAAATCCCCGCAAGATTGCAGACCAAATCGACGGCAGCATTCGGGCCATCCCCAAGGGGACCTATACCCCTACCATTGAAGGCTCGGACGAGCTTTTGCGCAATTCCACCATGGAAAACGCCCGTCGCCGGTATGGTGACCCGCTGCCCGAACTTTTGGAAAAGCGGCTTGCCAGGGAACTGGACTCCATTATTAAGCACGGCTATTCGGTTTTGTATGTTATTGCGGTAAAGCTGGTGGCCTACTCGAACCAGCACGGCTATCAGGTGGGCAGCCGTGGCTCGGTGGGCTCTTCGGCAGTGGCCAATTTTTCCGGTATATCCGAAGTGAACCCGCTGCCGCCTCACTACCTTTGCCCCAAGTGTAAGTACAGCGAATTTTTTACCGATGGTTCGGTGGCAGACGGCTTTGACCTGCCGGATAAAAACTGCCCGGTTTGTGGGGAAAAGCTTTTAATGGACGGCCATGACATTCCGTTCGAGACCTTTTTGGGGTTTGATGGAGATAAGGAGCCGGATATTGACCTGAACTTTTCCGGCGAATACCAGACCCAGGTGCACCGGTATACCGAAGAACTGTTCGGCAAGGAATTTGTGTTCAAGGCTGGCACCGTTTCGGCTTTGCAGGATAAAACCGCTTACGGATATGTAAAGAAGTATCTGGCCGAGCGGGGCAAAATCGTAAATAAAGCAGAGGAAAGCCGCCTTTCTCTGGGCTGTACCGGGGTAAAGCGCACCACCGGCCAGCATCCGGGCGGCATGGTGGTGGTTCCCAGCGACCATGAGGTGTATGACTTCACCCCCATCCAGCACCCGGCGGATGATACGGAAAAAGGCGTATATACCACCCATTTCGAGTTTAAATATCTGCACGATACGCTTTTAAAGCTGGACGAGCTGGGCCACGATGTGCCCACCATTTATAAGCACCTGGAGGACATGACCGGAATTTCCATGGACGATGTGCCCATGAACGATTCACGGGTGATCTCCCTTTTGGTCAGCCCCAAGGAGCTTGGGGTTACGCCGGAACAGATCGGCTCCGAAACGGGCACCTTTGGCATTCCGGAACTGGGTACCAATTTTGTGCGCAATATGCTGATTGAAGCGCAGCCCAAAAGCTTTTCGGACCTGATTCAAATTTCGGGCCTTTCCCACGGGACCGATGTGTGGAACGGCAATGCCCAGGACCTTATCCGGGACGGCACCTGTACCATTTCGGATGTGATTGGTACCCGTGACAGTATTATGA
This sequence comes from Pygmaiobacter massiliensis, assembly GCA_022778585.1. Lineage (GTDB taxonomy): Bacteria > Bacillota > Clostridia > Oscillospirales > Ruminococcaceae > Pygmaiobacter > Pygmaiobacter massiliensis_A. Next base: position 52,616 of record JALFTI010000017.1, read on the forward strand.
CCTACCTTTTGCACAAAGGGGTAGAGCCCAAGCAGGCGTTCAATATTATGGAGCTGACCCGAAAGGGCAAGGTGGCAAAAAACGGTTTTCCGGAAGGCACCGAAGATATGCTGCGCGCTCACGATGTGCCGGAATGGTACCTGGAAAGCTGTAAAAAAATTAAGTATATGTTCCCCAAAGCCCACGCGGTTGCTTACCTGATTGCCGCTATTCGGCTTATGTGGTTTAAGCTGTACCACCCGCTGGCGTTCTACGCTACCACCTTCACGGTGCGCGGCGCGGATATCGACTACCAGTCTGCGGTGGGCGGGGTAGAGGTGGCCCAGCAGCGCATGCGGGAAATTTCGGCCCGGCTGCGCAGTGACGAAAAGACCGCGAAAGATGAGGATATGTTCACCAGTTTGCAGCTGGTAAATGAAATGCTCTGCCGCGGGTACGAATTTTTGCCCATCCAGCTGGGAAAATCGGCCGCAAAAAAATACCTGCTGGAGGACGGAAAAATTCGCCTGCCCTATACTGCCCTGAAAGGGGTGGGCGAAGCGGCGGCGGTGGCAATGGAGCAGGCATGTCAGCGCTGCCAAGAGTTTTTGTCCATTGACGAATTCCAGTCGGAGAGCGGCGTTTCCTCGGCAGTAGTGGAGGCGCTGAAAGAAGCCGGCGCCTTTGGCAGCCTGCCTCAAAGTAATCAGATCAGCCTGTTTGGCTAATTGGCATGGAAGAAAAAGTTCTGTTATTTTATTTCTATCCCAATGCCACCCGTGCGGCATTGCAGGCCGGGTATTTGGCAAAGAACCCGCCGGCAAAAAAGGCGTAAAAGAAAAAAGCCCCCGGTGCCCAATAGGGTACTGGGGGCTTTTTATCTGTTGGCAGAAAGGGGAGTATCAAAAGCTCTGTGTTGCCAAAAAGCAAAATGGCGCAAACAACATTTTGTTTTAACATACACAGCGGGTTAAAAGCCTGGCAGAGCATGCACATAAAATGTTGCCCTTGCTTATAATGTGGAAAATAGCAAAAGGGCAGCGCAGGCTCTGCCTTTCTGGCGTTAAAACGCCTTTTGGAGCTGTCGCAAAAGTTTTAAATATGAAAATGAAATATGAAAAAACCGCCTTTCGGTTTTGCCGAAAAGCGGTTTTCCAATGGCGGAGAGAAAGGGATTCGAACCCTTGATACTGTTTCCAGTATACACGATTTCCAATCGTGCGCCTTCGACCAGCTCAGCCATCTCTCCACGAAAGCCGAGGTGCTCAAATAACCTCATCTATTTATCTTCAGGAGCCACACACATGCGTTCCTGAATGGCGCTTATTTATAATACCGAAATTTTTTCGTTTTGTCAAGTAAATTTTTACTTGTTTATTTTTTAAGGTTCGTATATAATATATCTGGCCTTCTGCTTAATATGAAGGTTTGAAATTGACAAATCACATAAAAAAACAAAGCGATTATATTTTCTTAGTAGGGGGAGCACGCTCGTGACGAACTATCTTACAATGGAAAAACAGCAGCTTACGCAGGAACTGGCTGCACTGCAGGAACAGTATCAGGCATTTCAGGCCCAAGGGCTCAAGCTGGATATGTCCCGCGGAAAACCCTGTAAGGAACAGCTGGATCTTTCCATGGATATGTTGAAGATTAACCAGGTGGAGGATTATATCGGCGACACCGGTATCGACAGCCGCAATTACGGGTATTTGGAAGGCATGCCGGAAGCGCGCCGCCTGTTTGCTCAAATTATGGGGGTTTCTCCCGAAGAGGTTATGGTAGGGGGCAACTCCAGCCTAAACTTAATGTTTAATATTGTTTCGTTGGGTTTCCGCTATGGTTTTCCGGAAAGCGAAAAACCCTGGCGCGATTGTGAAAAACGCAAGTTCATCTGCCCGGTACCCGGCTACGACCGCCATTTTAGGGTAACCGAATATTTTGGGTTTGAGCTTGTTGCAGTGGATATGTCCGAAACGGGACCGGATATGGACCAGGTGGAAAAGCTGGTGCAGGACCCCGCGGTAAAGGGTATTTGGTGCGTGCCCACCTATTCCAACCCGGATGGTTATTGCTATTCGGACCAGACAGTCCGCCGCCTGGCCGCTATGAAGACCGCCGCTTCCGATTTTAAAATTTTCTGGGATGACGCCTATGTGGTGCATTTCTTTGGCGAAAAGCCGGATAAGGTGCTGAACATTCTGGACGAATGCCGCCGCTGCGGGAATGAAAACCGCCCGGTCATGTTCTGCTCCACCAGCAAAATTACCTTCCCGGGCGCCGGCGTTTCTTCCATGGCAGCCAGCAAGGAAATGCTGGACTATATTCTCAAAAACATGTTCCCCATGACCATCAGCTTTGACAAAATGAATCAAATGCGGCATGTGCGGTTTTTGAAAGACCTGGATGGTGTGGTGGCCCACATGAAAAAACACCGTGCAATCATTCTGCCCAAGTTTGAAACCGTGCTGAAGGCCCTGGACGAACAGGTTGCTCCTTACGGCGAGATTGCCCGCTGGACACGGCCCCGCGGCGGTTACTTTATCAGCCTTTATACCATGCCGGGCTGCGCTAAGCGCACCGTGCAGCTGTGCAAGGATGCCGGCGTAGTGCTGACCGGCGCCGGCGCAGCCTACCCCTATGGCAAAGACCCGCATGACTCCAATATCCGTATTGCACCCACCTATCCCACAGTGGAAGAGCTGCAAAAGGCAATGGACCTTTTGTGCCTTTCTGTCCGGATTGCTACGGTGGAAAAGCTGCTGGCCCAGTGAAGTACAGCGGGCCTCAACGCGTTTTGTAAGGCTGCAAAATGTGCTGTACATAGCCTTGCGGTTTTGTAAACAGCATGCCGGCTATTGCACAAGGCAATTTTGTGGGGTAAAATAAATATGCTGCAAAAGCAGGAAGGAGAGATGCTTTCATGGAGCTTGGCATTTCCACTTCCTGCTTTTTTCCGTTGGAGACCGAACGCGCGCTTGCCCTTTTGTGCGGCGCACAGGTAGGCTGTACCGAGCTGTTTATGAATACCATGTGCGAAACCGACGCGCCGTTTGTGGACCAACTAAAAGAAATTTGCGACGCAAACGGAACCCGGATTGTTGCTTTTCATCCCTTTACCTCCGGTATGGAACCCCTCTACTTTGCCTCTTCCTATCCGCGCAGGGTGGCCGATGGCATTAAGCTGTACCGCAAACTGTTTGCCTGTGCCAGCCGCCTTGGTGCCAGCATTTTTACCATGCACGGAGATTCGCGGCATAACCCGGTGGATTTTGGCTACTACTGCGAAAACTTTGCTGCCCTTAGCCGGATTGCCCGCCAGGACTATGGCATTACCCTTTGCCAGGAAAATGTAGTGCGCTGCAAATGCGGCAGCGTGGAAAATATTTTGCGTATGCGCCGTCAATTGGGCGATGAAGTGCATTTTACGCTGGATGTAAAGCAGGCAGTGCGAAGTGGCGAGGATCTGATGGAGATGATAGACGCAATGGGCTCTGCCATTGCGCATCTGCATATCAGCGACCATATGCCAGGGGAGGACTGCCTGCCGCCCGGGCAGGGCAGTATGGAATACCTGCCTTTTTTCCGCCGGCTAGTTGGAAAAGGGTTTGACGGCGCCATTATTATTGAACTGTACCGGCACAATTTTGGTGAGCTTTCTGACCTTTTGCAGGCTAGGGAGTTTTTGCGCCAGCAGCTGCAGCTTGCGGTTAAAAATACCATTTGAAGGCCGGCAGGGCTTTACTTTGCCGCGGCCGGGGCGTTATAATGAAAAAATGGTAATTGCAGAAGCTGCAACAGCTTTCGATATTTTGCCAAAGGTCTTTTGCGGCTTTATGCCGGCTGTCCGGCAAAGTTCGGCGGAAAGGGAGTGCCGAATATGAAATGTCCTTATTGCGGAGAAACAGAGTCTAAAGTAATTGATTCCCGCCCGGCGGATGACGGGGAACGCATCCGCCGCCGCAGGGAATGTCTTTCCTGCGAAAAGCGCTTTACCACCTATGAAAGTATTGAAACGGTGCCCCTAATGGTGGTAAAAAAGGATGGTTCCCGGGAAGCGTTCGACCGGCAGAAGCTGCTCACCGGTCTTTTGCGGGCCTGCCAAAAGCGGCCGGTACCCATTGGAACGCTGGAAAACGCGGTGGATGAGATTGAGCAGACCTTGCTCAATTCACTTTCGCGTGAGGTGTCCTCGCTGGAAGTGGGCGAACTTGCCATGAAAGAACTCAAGCAGATCGACGAAGTGGCGTATGTGCGGTTTGCTTCGGTTTACCGGCAGTTCAGCGATATCAATACTTTTATGGAGGAGCTCAAAGAACTGCTTAACCGCAAAAGCGGCCAGTAAGGCTGGGTATGAAGCTTGTTTTCAAGCGGGCTGCTTATCTTATAAAAATAAAAAAGGAAGGCTAAGGAAAAACCTTAGCCTTCTTTTTTCTGGAAAAAACCAATTTTTGGGCCAATAGAGGGAAGCTTTAAAAGCAGGGTAAAGAGAAGCAAAATAAAAAAATACCGCTTTTTAAGTGGTCCATAAGAGAATCTATTTTTCATGGCGCATTTTACACAATGCTGGAAAACAATTGGTGCAGCTGTACCAACTGTATTCTGGCGCGCAAAAGCTCCGCCTCCAGGTCCGGCGCGTTTTCCGGGTTTTGGTAGGCGGCTGCAGCCGGCAGGCTGCAGTGCAGGTTCATGGTATAGCTGCGCGGAATAAACAGCTGGAACAGCCATTCCTTTTGTGAATATTCTTTTTCCAAAGCCAGTAAAGTAGCAGGCAGCGCTTCGTAATCGGCAGTGCGGCTTTGTTCGAGGGCTTGGTCAAACAGGTTTAGCATTTGGCGGGTGGACCGGTCCACCGCCCGGCTGGAAAAAAACGAAAGCAATACCATGCTCGCCAAAAGAACAATGCTGATGGCAATCCGTTTCATTTACCTGCCTCCCGTTTTATAATCCGGCAGTTGCCGGATTTGCTGCATAAAATCACCAGAACATCGTCGGGGGAAAGCCGCCTTTGTTCTAGCTGGCGGCGGCACCACTCCTCGTTTTTGCCCAAAGCACAAAGGGCCGCCGGTTCGGCTACACCGTCAATCCATACCGCCAACAATGGGTCTGCCGGCGCAGGGGAAAGGCGTAGGTCCCGGCAGCTGGGCGGGCTGTCCTGTGAGGTCTTGCAAACGCTTAGGCTGCCGTTTGTTTCTACCAGGCAAAGGGCTACCTGCGAAAGGTCAAATACATCTTTCAGCCGCAAAGCGGCCAGTAGGTCCTCTACCGAAAAACGCAGCTGGCGCAAAATTTGCTGGTTGATTACCCCGTCCTGAATTAAAACCTGGGGCGAGCCGGAAATCAGCCGTTCGGCCCGATGGCTGCGGGAACACAGCGCGGCTACCAGCACTTCCAGGCAAACAATAATCAGTACGGGTATTACGCTGGACAAAAGCGGAATATCCGGCGATTCGATGGGAATGGAAGCCAAATTGGAGATTAAAATGGTGGTTACCAGCTCCGAAGGCTGCAATTCACCCAGCTGTCGTTTTCCCATTAGGCGCACAGCGGCACAAATCAGCAGATAGATGGTCAGGGTGCGGACCCAAAGCATGGCCAATGGTTTTCACTCCGTTTCTTAAAAGCTCGCTAAAGCGGCTTTTTATCTCTATTCTTGCCGCGCCGAATGAAAACCATACCCCTTTCCCATACTGAAACGGAAAAGGGGGAAAAAACATGCAAAAGATTTCCCACAGCTTAAAAGAAAACCTTGCCTGCCTGCAGCAGGAATTTGGCGATTCGGGTGATTATTACCTGCACCAGGCAAACCTTTGCGGGGTGCCCTGCGCGGCGGTGCTGTGCGATGTGGTGGCCGGAATTAAGAATACCTGGTTTATGCTGCTGCGGCCGCTGCAGGAATCCGAGCAGCGGTTTGAAGACGGCAAAAAACTGTTTGAATGGCTGGTAAAGGATTCCGGCCTGCCTTTTACCAGCAAGCCTGCCCAGTCAAGCGAACAGGTTTGCTATCTGCTGAACGCGGGCCACAGTCTGCTGTTTGTGGACGGGGTGGATGAGGCGCTTGTGTTTTCCACGCAGGACTTTGCCCTGCGCTCGGTTTCCGAGCCGGACAGCGAGGCGAATGTGTATGGCTCAAAAGAAGCGTTCACCGATGTACTGCGCAAAAATATGGGGCTTATCCGCCGGCGCATGCGAGGGGGCGGCCTGGTTATGGAGACCCTGCAGCTGGGCGAAGCAACCCAAACCGAAGTGGCAATTTGTTACCAAAAAAACTTGGCCGACCCGCAAATGGTCGACACCATCCGCAAACGCCTGAAAGAAATCAGGCTGCAAATGGTGTTTGACGCAAGCTACCTGGCGCCCTTTTTGGAAAGTGCGCCCGCTTCGCTGTTTGGCTGTACCGGAATGACCCAGCGTCCGGATACTTTATGTGCCAAGCTGTGCGAGGGGAAGGTGGCTGTTATGGCAGACGGCAGCCCGTATGCCGTGCTGGTGCCATACTTTTTTGCCGAACATTTTCAATGCATGGATGATTATTCCGCAAGGCCTTATTATGCTTCGTTTATTCGGCTGCTGAAATATATGGCCTTTTTTCTGGCCGTTATGCTGCCGGGCGCTTTTGTCAGTGCGGCAAATTTTACGCCGGAACTATTTCCAGGCCAGCTTCTCTACAAGGTGGCAGCCAGCGAATCAGCTACGCCTTTGCCGCTTTTTTTGGAGGCCATCTTTGTCAATATTCTCCTGGAAGTTGTGAAAGAGGCCGGCCTGCGGCTGCCAAAACCCATTGGCCACAGTGTCAGCCTGGTGGCTGCCCTTATTGTGGGGGACGCCGCAGTGCGGTTTGGCATTATTGGCTCTCCGGTCATTATTTTGCTGGCCCTTTCAGCCATCTGCGGCTTTGCAGTGCCAAGCCTGTATCAGCCTGTTACCATTCTGCGCATGCTGTTTATTCTGGCAGGCGGGCTTTTGGGCCCCTGCGGCATTCTGCTTTTGCTTATGGCACTGTTTTACCGGGTGTTCAGCATTGACACTTATGGCATGCCCTACACCGCGCCGCTTACGCCTTATTCCAACGGCCTTCTGCAGGATGGTTTGCTGCGCACCGGCTGGCTGGGGCGGCAGGGGGCATTTTTCACCATTCATCAGTTTAAGAAAAAAGGAGAGGGTTTGCATGCTGACAAAACCCCGCATTGACCGCCGAGAACTGGATATCTGCCTGTTTTTAAGCCTGGTTATTGATTTGATTGCCCGCCCGGGGGCTAAGCCCATGCAGGCCGGGGCCCAGGCCGCAGTGTGGGCGGCCGTGATAAACGCCGCTTTGGTGGTTGCCGTGTGGACTGCACTGGAAAAGCTTTGTCCCGCTGACAAATGGTTTTTGCCGCGCAAAAATAACCTGGCCCGCCTGGCGGCTTTTGTGCTTTTGTGCGCCGCAGCGGGCGAATCTATCACCGCAGCCTTTCGTTTCCTGCAAAGCTCTGCTGAATGGAAACTGCCGTTTTGGCTGTTTTTGCTGCTGATTGGGCTTTTGGCAGTCTATGGGGTGCAGCTGGGGGCAGAAGGGGTGGCCCGTTCGGGCGAGGTGCTGGCTGTTATGCTGGCGTTTTCCATTTTTGCCATTCTGCTTTCCAACTGGCAGAATGCCTCTGCCGAACAGCTTACCATTCGCCAGGACCTGGCTCTGACCAGTTTAAAGGCTGCCGCATCCAGTTTTCGGTTATCGCCGGTGCTTTTGGCCTGGGCTGTACTGGGGCAGGAAACGCAAAATGGCTTTAAAGGAGGTGTGCAGCGGGCCGTTTTTGCTGCTGCGGCAGGTTTTGTACTGCTTACCATAGCGGGGGAAGGCGTTTTGGGCAGCTTTGCCGCGCAGCACAGCCAGCCGGTTTATACGCTGGCCCGGGTGGGCAGCCTTTCGGTTTTTCGCCGCATTGACAGCCTGCATGCGTTTGTGTGGGCGCTGGTGCTGGTAGAAAAAATTGTGTTTTTGCTTTTGGCGGCAAGCCGGCTGGCGCTGGGCAGCGGCCGGGTGCAAAAACGGGCCGCCGCATCTGCCAGCTGCCTTTTGGCTGCTTTGGCAGCGGGACTCAGCCTGGGCGCACAAACCGAAAGTTGGTATGGAGCGCTTACCATATTCACAGCGCTCACAGCACTGCTGGCGGCGGCCGGCGGAAAGGTGGGAACTATATGGTCAAAAAATGGCAAATCCTCTGCCTTGTAATGGCCCTGGCGTTTTGTTCCGGCTGCAGCCGGCCTTTGCCCTTGGAAGACCGCGGGGTAGTAAAGCTGATTTTTGCACAGCCTGCTAGTGCCGGATATTCGTTTACCATTTTATACCTTACCGCTCAGGGAGATGCCGAACAAGCCAGCAGCACACCCAATTTGGTGACCGGCACCGGGGAAAGCCCAGGCCAGGCCCTGGCCGACGCCGAAAGCAAAACCGCCAAAAAGTTGTTTTATGCCCAAAACGAACTTTTGCTTTTTTCTTCCCATACAAGCCGGCAGATGATGCAGCAGGTGGTAGACTACTTTTCCCAGGAAAACTATTCCCGCACCAATACAGCAGTGTATGGCTGTGAACCGGACATTCTGACCGAGCAGGAAAGGGAATGGCAAGAACTTTCCGAGCAGCTGGAAAAGCGCCCGGACGATACGGATGCACTGGTGCGCAGGCTTTATACTTTTTCGGATGAAAAGGATTATCTTCTGCCGCTGGTGGAGCAGAACGAACAAAAAGAGCCGCTGGTACAGAAGGCTTTGGTGCTGCCGGTGCAGGGCGAAAATTACCTTCTGGCCGACCGTGCACTGCGGCTTTGCCAAGTTTTGACCGAACATTCCGGTGCGGTTCGCTGCCTTTCGGGGGAAGATGTGTGCTGGCTGGAAGATATGTCGGTGGCGTTCGAGGTGAAGCAGCAAGGCCAGCGCCTGGTCCAACAGGTCACCCTGACTGGCACGATTTATGACTATGCAGGCAGCCTTACCCCCAGCCAGCTGCAAGAGCAGGCCGAGTGCCAGCTTAAGCAGCAGGCCGAACTTTTATACAAGGAGCTGGGCGAAAAAAGGCATTCCTCTTTGCTTCCGTTTGGCTGGCAGTTTTACGCCTACAACAGCCACTTGGCCTACCAGCTGCAAAAAGGGGGCAAGCTGTTTGAGGAAGATGCCGTTACCTTCCAATGCAAGGTGCAGGTGGGTTAAAAAGCAATAAATCAATAAAAGCCGCCGTGCAAAGTGCATACAAAAAAACAGCGCTCCCAAAGCTCAAAAAAGCCGGTTTATATGGTGATGGATCGATAAAATTTTGCACACTGCGCAAAATTTTGCCGTAAAATATCCGGCAAATCAGGCAAAAAGGTATAAAGGGCGGTGTGGTTTGGGGCTGTGCAGATAGCCTTGCTTTCCGCAAACTGCAAAAGCAGGCAAGAAGGCCGGCTTAACCACCCAGCCAGGCTTTAAAAAAAACGGGCGAAAGAAGGCAATATACTTTAACTTTGGCCTGCAGGCGGTAAACAGGAAAAGCTTTGCCGGCAAAAGATGCAGTTTTTACTTGCCGCCTTGCCTTTAAAGGTGTGGCTGTTTTGAAGAAAGAGCGAATGCCAGTGCATTCGCTCTTTTTTAAGCAAAAGCATAAAGCAGGTAAAAGTGTAAAGAAGGCAAAAGAGCGTTTGCACTCATAAATAGTTTATACTATAATATAAACTGAATTGTTATATCATTGCGCATAGTGGTTTTTCAGGCGCTTTGTAAATAGAAAGAGGTGTGTTCCATGCAATTCAAGGTCAGTCTCAGCAAGCTGGTAAAGGAACTGCATATGGAGGTTCGGTATTCTCCCTGCCCGGTGGAGGATGTTATGGTAACCAATGCGGATGTAAACCGTCCGGGTTTGCTTTTGGCCGGGTATAAAGAGTATTTTGACCCCACCCGCATTCAGGTACTGGGCAAAACCGAAACCTCCTACCTGGAAGCAATGGCGCAGCCCGACCACCAGGCGCGGCTGGAAGAGCTGTTTTCCACCCATCCGGTGGCGGTGGTGCTTGCCCGGGGGCTTGTGCCTTCCGAAGCCATGCTGGAGCTGGCGCGCCGGTACGAAGTGCCGTTTTTGACCTCGGCAGAAAATACCTCTGCTTTGACCAGTGCAGTGACCTCTATTTTGGGGGTGGACTTGGCCCCGCGCATTACCCGGCACGGTGTATTGGTAGAGGTGTACGGCGAGGGCATTTTGATTTTGGGCGAAAGCGGCGTGGGCAAAAGTGAAACTGCCATTGAACTGGTGAAGCGCGGCCACCGCTTTATTGCAGATGACGCCGTGGAACTGCGGCGGGTGTCAAACCGCACCATCGTGGGCAGTGCGCCGGAAAATATTCGCCATTTCATCGAACTGCGGGGCGTAGGCATTATCAATGTGGCCCGGGTGTTTGGCATTGGTGCAGTTAAACCGTCCGAACGGGTGGATATGATTGTGGAGCTGGAACCCTGGGATAAAGCAAAAAATTACAGCCGCATTGGCCTGGAATCAGAGACCATGGAACTTTTGAGCGTGCCGATTCCTTATTCGGTCATTCCGGTGCGTCCCGGGCGTAATCTGGCGGTTATTTTGGAAATTGCCGCTATGAACAACCGTCAGAAAAAGATGGGCTACAATGCGGCCGAAGAGCTGTTGGAGAAGCTTGGTATGACAAACGATTAAGGAGGCTGCCATGACAACATATAAAAAGTTGGCTCAGGCGCTTTCCTTAGCCGGGATAGATGTGCGGGAAAACTGGCCCCTGGCGCCTTACACCACCTTTAAGATAGGCGGCCCGGCTGCGCTTTTCGGCGCGGTAAGCAGCCTTGCCCAAATTGAAACAGCGCTGAAGCTTGCACAGCAGGCGTCGGTTCGGGTGTATCTGCTTGGCAAGGGGTCTAACACCTTGTTTTCAGACGCCGGTTTTGACGGCTTGGTGCTGCATATGGCAAGCGGCGCTGTGCGCAGCCTGCCCGAAAAACCGCACATGCTGGAGGCAGATGCAGGCACAGGTCTTTCGGCTTTGTGCCTTGCCGCACAAAAGCTTTCCCTTTCCGGTCTGGAATTTGCCTATGGCATTCCCGGTTCGGTGGGCGGTGCCGTATATATGAACGCCGGGGCTTACGGCGGCGAAATGGCGGATGTGGTGGCCGAGGTAGACTGCCTGGAACCAGACGGCACGGTGTGCACCCTTACGCGCGACCAGCTTGGTTTTGGGTACCGCACATCCCGTTTTGAAAAGCAGGGCGGAGTTATTCTGCGGGCCCGGTTTTCGCTGCATAATGCTTTGCAGCAGGAAATTCGCGCAAAAATGGAGGAGCTTTTGGCCCGCCGCAAAGAAAAACAGCCTTTGGACAAACCCAGCGCCGGCAGTACCTTTAAACGGCCGGCCGGTGCCTACGCCGCCGCGTTGATCGACCAGTGTGGCCTGAAAGGATACCGGGTGGGCGGCGCTGCTATCAGCGAAAAGCACGCGGGGTTTGTGGTGAATTTGGGCGGTGCAACCTGTGCGGATGTTGTTGCAGTGGCAGATTATGCCGCTGCGGTGGTAAAGGAAAAAACCGGCTACACCCTGGAACGGGAGATCCGGGTGGTGGGCTGAAGGGAAGCGTTCCCTTGCCAAAGAAGGGAGAAATCAATGGGGCTTTTGATTGTGAGCGGCCTTTCCGGCGCCGGCAAATCGCTGGCAGTGCACGCGTTGGAAGATATCGGGTATTTTTGTATTGATAATCTTCCCCCTGCGCTTTTGGGCAAATTTATTGAGTTTTCACGCCAGTCGCAGGAGCCGGTAGAAAAACTTGCCGTGGTTATGGATATCCGCAGCGGAGATTATTCCGGCATTGGCCAGGCACTTGCCCAGCTGAAAGAGCAGAACATTGCCTACAAATGTCTGTTTTTGGATGCGCAAAGCGAGGTGCTGGAGCGCCGCTACAAGGAAACCCGCCGGCGCCATCCCATCAGCATTCGCTGCCATGTGCCGGTGGAAGAGGCCATTCGGCGCGAGCGGGAGGTCCTTGCACCTTTTGCCTCTCAGGCGGACTATGTCATCGATACTTCGGTTCTTTCCACCGCCCAGCTGCGGGACCGGGTCGTCTCGCTGTTTACAGCCGACCAGAATAAGGGTATGGCGCTCAACATTATCAGCTTCGGGTTTAAGTACGGTCTGCCCAAGGATTCGGACCTGGTGTTCGATGTGCGCTGCTTGCCCAACCCCTTCTACATTCCGGAACTGAAGCACAAAACCGGTTTGGACGTGGAAGTTTATGACTATGTTATGCAGTTTGAGGAGTCAAAGCAGCTGGCGGATGATTTGAAACGCCTTTTAAAAACATCTATGCCTTTGTATATTCGGGAAGGAAAAAGCCAGCTGACCATATCGGTAGGGTGTACCGGCGGCAAGCACCGTTCGGTTACCTTTGCATTGCTTTTGGCCGATTACCTGCGCGGTATTGGCTACCAGCCGGAGCTGTTGCACCGGGACATTCAAAGAGGAGTATAACCCCAGCATGAGTTTTTCTACCCAGGTCAAAACCGAAATCTGCCGCACGCAGCCTCGCCGACGCTGCTGCGTGCGGGCAGCCTGTTATGGGTTTGCCTGCTTTGGCAAATATTTCGATTCCAAAGGCGTGGTGCTGCATACCGAGCGCGCCATGATCGCCCAGCAGGCCCAGCATTTATACCGCAGGCTGGGCATTAAAAGCAGCATTACCGAAAAGCAGCGCCAGGATGGCGTTATCTACGAATTTGCGGTAAAAGAGCCAGTCTATGTCTGGAAGCTTTTGGAAGAGTTTGGCCGCACCCAGCCCGATGGGCAGCTGCACCTTGACAAAAGCCTGCTGGAATGCCCCGACTGCCGGGCCGCCTTTTTAGGGGCGGCTTTTTTGTGCTGCGGCGTGGTAATGGACCCGGCGAAAGAGTACAGCCTGGAATTTGTGCTTTTTAAGGAAACCCTTGCGCAGGACCTGTATGAGCTTTTGTGTGAAATGGGCTACGAGCCCAAGCGCGCCCGCCGGCAATATTCGTTTGTGCTGTACTACCGGGCCAGCGAACAGGTAACAGACCTTTTAACCCTGATGGGTGCCACCAACGCAAGCCTGGAACTGATTAACCAAAAAATTTACAAGGAGCTGCGCAACAAGACAAACCGCATTACCAACTGCGAAAACGCGAATATTGATAAAATTTTAAACGCATCGCAGGCCGCCATTGAAAATTTAAAATTTTTGCAGGAAAACCAGCGGTTTGCCACCTTGCCCGACGAGCTTCGCCAGGTGGCCCAGGCAAGGCTTTCCCACCCGGAATATTCCCTTGCCGAACTGGGCCAGCTTCTCAATCCGCCTTTGGGCAAATCCGGGGTAAGCCACCGGCTGCGCCGCTTGGCCCAAATTGCACAGGACTGCAGAATACAGGACAAGCAGCAAAACCAAAAAAAGGAGGGCTGACTTATGGAACCCAGGCAGTTTACTCACCTGCACCTGCATACGGAATACAGCCTTTTGGACGGTGCCTGCCGGATTGATAAGCTGTTTGACCGGCTTTCCCAGTTGGGGCAAAAGGCAGTGGCCATTACCGACCACGGCGCCATGTATGGTGCGGTGGATTTTTATAAGGCCGCAAAAAAAGCGGGCATTAAACCGATTATTGGCTGTGAGGTGTATGTGGCGCCCCGCAGCCGAACCGACAAGGTCCACCGGGTGGATTCTTCGAGCTATCACCTGGTGCTGCTGTGCGAAAATGAAACCGGCTATAAAAATTTAATTAAGCTGGTTTCTGCCGGCTTTGTAGAGGGCTTTTACGGCAAGCCCCGTATCGACCATGAGCTGTTGTGCCGCCACCACGAAGGGCTGATTGCGCTTTCGGCCTGCCTTGCCGGCGAGATCCCTCAGGCCCTTCTGGCGGGCGACCTTGAAAAAGCAAAGGAAACGGCATGCTTTTATAAGAACCTGTTTGGGCCGGACCACTACTACATTGAAATACAGGACCATAACCTTCCCGAACAGAAGGAGGTTCTGCCGGCGCTTATCCGCCTTGCCGAAGAGTTGGATATTCCGCTGGTGGCCACCAACGACTGTCATTACCTGACCCGTGAGGACAGCCGCATGCACCATATCCTCATCTGCATTCAAACCGGCAAAACCGTGCAGGATGAAGATGTGATGGAGTTTGGTTCGGATGAGTTTTATGTAAAAAGTGCAGATGAGATGTACCAGCTTTTCCAGCTGGTGCCCCAGGCTTGCGAAAATACCAATAAAATTGCACAAATGTGCAATTTTGATTTTGAATTTGGCGTAACCAAGCTGCCCTATTTTGAAGCGCCCAATGGACAGGACAATAAGGAATACTTTTGCAGGCTTTGTGAAGAAGGGCTTGTAAAACACTACGGACCCAATGTCCCCAAAGAGATCCGCCGGCGGCTGGATTACGAGATCAGCATCATCGATAAGATGGGCTACATCAACTATTATCTTATCGTCTTCGACTTTATTAACTACGCCAAAAGCCAGAACATTCCGGTGGGGCCCGGCCGCGGCAGCGGCGCGGGCAGCTTGTGCGCCTACTGCATTGGTATTACGGCAATTGACCCCATTCAGTATAACCTGCTGTTTGAACGGTTTTTGAACCCCGAACGGGTCAGTATGCCGGACTTTGATGTGGACTTTTGCTACGAGCGCCGCCAGGAGGTTATTGACTATGTGGTAAGAAAATACGGCGCCGACCATGTGGCCCAAATTATTACCTTTGGTACCATGGCTGCCCGCCAGGCTTTGCGGGATGTGGGCAGGGCTATGGCATTGCCTTACCAGCAGGTGGACACCGTGGCAAAGCTGGTGCCCAGCGAACTGAAAATGACGCTGGAAAAGGCGCTTAAAGTTTCTGTCGATTTAAAAAAGCTTTACGAAGAAGACGCAACTATTCATGAACTGGTGGAGATGGCCTTGAAGGTGGAGGGCATGCCACGGCATGCGTCCACCCATGCAGCAGGGGTGGTCATCACGCGGGAGGCCGCACAGGAGTATGTGCCCCTTTCCTGCAACGACGGGCAGATTGTGACCCAGTTTACCATGACCACCATTGAAGAACTGGGCCTTTTGAAGATGGACTTTTTGGGGCTGCGTACCCTCACGGTGCTGCGGGACGCCGAACGAATGGTTCAGCAAAAAAAGGACCCGTCCTTCCGGCTGGACCAAATTCCTCTGGATGATAAAGCCACCTTTGAAATGCTTTCGGCAGGGGATGCCTATGGGGTGTTCCAGTTCGAATCGACCGGCATGCGGCAGGTTCTGGCCCAGCTGAAGCCGGTGGGTATTGAGGATCTGATCGC
>JALFTI010000011.1 GCA_022778585.1 Pygmaiobacter massiliensis
CGGCGCATCCGCGCAGGCGAACCGTATGGCTGGGATGCCTTTTTAGCGAAGGTCCAGGGCTTTTACACCGCCCTCACCCTGCCTAAAGATGAACCAGAAAAACAGGATCCGTCCGCTGCGCTTTACGCTGTGCAGACCGGGGCCTTTTTGGTGAAGGAAAACGCCCAAAACTACCAAAAAGCGCTGGCAAAAAAGGGCATTGAAAGCTTTATTACCACCCGGGGGGAATATTTTAGGGTGCAGACCGGCGCCTTTGCCAAGAAGGACAATGCCGACCGCTATGCCCAAAAGCTGTTTGCCATGGGCATTGAGGTCATTGTGGTAAAAAAGGAGGCTTGTGTGTGAAGATCAACTTTTTAGTGCGGTTTAAAAACCCCGTGTTTTGGGCGCAGCTGGCCTTAGCGGTGCTTACACCGGTGCTGGCCTATTTTGGCCTAACCGGGCCGGATATTACCAGCTGGTCTCTTTTGACAAACACCCTTTTGGCGGCGGTAAAAAACCCGTATGTCTGCCTTTTGGTGGCCGTAAGCGTGTGGAACGCCATAAACGACCCCACCACTGCCGGTGTGGGGGACAGCCAGCAGGCCCTTAGCTACCAAAAACCGGCACAGAACTTGTAATGGAAGCGGCGGTTTTGATAGCGGCGCTGGCGCTGGGGGTGTCGGCGGTGGGCTTTTTTTACAAAATTGGGCGCGATACCGGCGCTCCGCCGCCCCCTTCGGATAAGCTGGACCAGGTGCTTGCCGGCAACCAGACCATCAATAAAAAGCTGGACGCCATTGCCGAATGGCAGCGGGAGGCGGCTTCGATCCATGCGTCTCACGGCGAGCAGATTAAAACCCTGTTTAACCGGCTGGAAACGGTAGAGCACCGCATGGAGGACCGCAAGCTGATTTTGCAGGCCCTGACCCGCATTTTGGAAAAAAAGGACTAAAAACACAAAAATGGAAAAGGAGCGCTTATGGCAAACAAAAAAAGCATTCCCTATTACCAAAGCTTCTGGCCCCAAAATGCTGCTTTACAGCTTGCGCAAAAGCCCCAAAATCTGGCTCCCATGCTGCAAGAGAAGCAAAGCCTGGCCGAGGAGCTGTCGCTTTTTAGCCAGATGGATATAACTGTGGGCGACCGGGTACTTTTGGAGCTGGAAGAGTTGCTGGAAGAGCCGCAGGAAGTGAGCCTGACCCAAGACCAGACCTCGCCGGCAGAGCCAATAGCACAAAGCCAGGAACAGACCGGCGACCAGCCGGCAGAACCGGTAGCACAAAGCCAGGAACAGACCAGCGACCAGCCGGCAGAACCGGTAGTACAAAGCCAGGAACAGACCGGCGACCAGCCGGCAGAGCCAATAGCACAAAGCCAGGAACAGACCGGCGACCAGCCGGCAGAAGAGGCACAGGAAGAGGATCTGGACTTCCTGCAAATTTTGCTTAAGCAAGGTGAAACAATAGATAAAGAATATACAAAAAATAATCTCTTGGGCTGGGAGGACAGCGGCTCCACAGCAAACCCTCTGGCAGGTATGAATCAAAAGGGAGAACACGACGATGAGATTGAGCAGCTGCTTTTGTACCTGGAACAACATCCCGAACAGGTAAAAGCCTGGGAAGACAACGATTATAATCAGGATGCAACCGCTTGGAACAAGATTGAAAAGGAAGACCAAGATGCGATTAAAGCAAAGATGGGCCAGGTCCAGGAACTGAAGGATGACATTGAAGAATACCGGGCCAGAAACTATGCAATTGGCTCCAGTGCTGAAAAGGATGCTAATTTTTGGCTGTATGTGGAAAGCATATGTCTTGGGCTGCAAAATGAATGGGAAAAGCACACCGGTGATGATGCGTATGCAGATCTTGTTACAAATATGGCAAAAGCTGATTACGAATTGCAGCAGGCGATCGAAAATATGGCTCCGCGGGAGGAGTTGGAACAAAAGCGCGCCCAACGCCAGCAAGCATACGACCAGCTTAACGCGCACGACACAGCCTATAAAACGCTGAAGGATGACAGCATTCTGGCGTATGATCTAAAAAAGTTCAGCGAAGAGAAAAAACAAAAAGCTCTTATGGGGCTAAGCGCAGCGGAAAAACTCGAGTATCAAATTCCCGAAAAGGTGACGGATACATTGGTGTATAGCGTTAACTCGCCCGTCCTGGCTTTTTTAAGCACTGTAATGGGTACAGGCGATGAAATGTATGAGAAACAGGAAAAAGGTGTATCTGCGCAAAAAGCAGGGGGAATAGAGCTGTTTAAAAAAATGGTTTCCCCTGCTTTCGACCTAACGGGTCTCGCTGAAGGTGCACAAGAGATTGGGAAAAGCGGCAAGTATATCAAGCAGTTTGCAAATCAGGCATCTAAGAAGATGACTGGAGACGCCATAGACTACCTTGCAGTAGCGGCCCCTGAGAAAGCCAAACAAGACTCTGAGAAAGCCAAACAAGACCCGCTGGGCTATTTGTGGGAAGTTTTGAAGGGAAGCGGTACCGATGTGCTGCTAGATCAGCTAAAAGACAATTTGTGGCTGGAATGAACGGCCAGATCCCTGCAAAACCTTGCTTTTTAAAAGAAAAAGCCTGTTTTGGGCCCTTGCCGCCCTGAGGCAAAGCAGGTAAAATAAAGGAAAAAAGCGCAATACCCGCGCTAAGCGTTGCCGTTTGCCTATATAAGCTGCCATTTTTAAAAAGCTTTTTGCGCGGTGCAAAAAACAGCGCTTAAAAAACAGCCGCCGGCATTTTGTGTTGGCAAAAGCGCAAAGGGGCGCGGGGGGGCGTTTTTGCCCAAATAAACAAAAAAACCACAACCCCGGCAGCGGCGTAAAGCAAGCTTTTTCGCCCGGCTGCGGCGGGGGGTGAGCCGGTGTTTTGCCAGGGGGAAACCAGCATGAAATTTTTGTTTGCTTCCGACAGCTTTAAGGGTTCGCTCACTTCGCAGCGCACCGCCCAGTTGCTTACCCAGGCAGCAAACCAGGTGTTTTGCAGCCCGCAGTGCCAGTGGGTACCATTGGCAGATGGCGGCGAAGGCACGGTAGAAGCAGTGGTGCAGGCGGTGGGCGGCCGCCTTTGCACCAGCGTGGTGCAAAACCCGCTGGGCGCGCCGGTAAAGGCCGTGTGGGGCCGGCTGGACCAAAAGCGCGCCGTGCTGGAAATGGCCGCAGCCAGCGGCCTGCCGCTTTTGCGCCCCAAGGAGCGAAACTTGGAAAAAACCTCCACCTACGGTACCGGCCAGCTTATTTTGCAGGCGCTGCAGCAGGGCTGCACCGACCTTACCATTGCCATAGGCGGTTCGGCCACAAACGACGGCGGCATTGGCTGCATGCAGGCGCTGGGGGTGCGGTTTTTAAACGGGCAGGGCAAACCGGTGGCGGGCTGCGGCGGCGCACTGGAGCAGATTGAGCAGATAGACCTAAGCGGCCTTACGCCGCTTTGTGCCGGCGCCCGTTTTACCCTTTTGTGCGATGTAACAAACCCCTTGTGCGGGCCAAACGGGGCAACCATGGTGTACGGCCCCCAAAAGGGCGGCACGCCCGAACAGCTTGCCCGGCTGGAACAGGGCATGTGCCACTACCGCCAGGTTTTAAAAAATACCTTCGGAACCGATGTCAGCCAGCATCCCGGCGCGGGCGCAGCGGGAGGCCTTGGCGCGGCGCTTATGCTTTTTTTGGGCGCACAGATGCGCCCGGGCATTGAAGAGGTGTTAAAGCTGGTCGGTTTTTCGCAGCGGCTGGAAGGGGTTTCGCTGGTGGTTACCGGCGAAGGTCGCACCGACGGGCAGTCGGCCAGCGGCAAGGTTTTGTGCGGTGTGGGCGAATGCTGCCTGTGCCATAAGGTGCCGGCCGTGGCGCTGGTGGGCAGCCTGGGGGAAGGGGCCGAACAAATTTACGAACACGGCATTCAGTCCCTTTTTACCACGGTGGACCGCCCCATGCAGTTGGAAAGCGCCATGCAAAACGCCGAAACACTGTACTATGCGGCGGCTTTGCGCATGTTCCGGTTTTTAAAGGTGGGTATGCAGCTGCGGTGAAAAGCGCGGTGAAAGGTGTGCCGGTTAAACCTGCAAAAAACAAAAACACCCAAGGCAGGCCGGTTCAAATCTGCCTTGGGCGTTTTTATCTGTAAAAAAATCCGAACCCGCTGCCAATCGGCATAAGGTTCGGATTTTTTGGTGGGCCTTCAGGGACTCGAACCCCGGACCAGCCGGTTATGAGCCGGCAGCTCTGACCAACTGAGCTAAAGGCCCCAGTGTAGAAGCGGTAATTATTATACCTTATTTTGCAGCACAATGCAAGAAGAATTTGCTCGAAAAAGCGCATACGGGTACTTCCGGTACCGTGCGCTGTGTTCAGCCGGGCCGCTTTTGGCGGCTGCGGCAGCTTTGCGCCAAGGGGGCAAAACGCTTTGCAAAAAGCTACGCGGCAGGCAAAAAAGGGACAAAAAGCCGGCAAAACCCCTTGCCGGTTTTTGCAAAACGCCGCCTGTGGCCGCTTTTTGTGGTTATCTGCGCTGGTCGGACGAAGGAGGGGCGCTATCTGCCGGTGCGGCGGGCATACCCGCTTCGCTGCCGGCTTCCTTTTCGCTTAAACCGCCGCATGGGGCAGCCGTTTCGCCGCCCGCTTCCTTTTCACTGGCGCTTGTATCGCTTGCAGCGGGGTTGGCGTCGGCATCAAGTTCCCGCGCCCGGCCGCTCAGCCGGCCGGCATGCAGCTCATCGGCCACCTGCAAAAGTTCTACCCGGTGTTCGGGGGCCTCCTCTACCGGCTTTGTCTTTTGAATGCGGTCAATCTCCATTAAGGACGCAATAATGGTAATAATACTGCTCAGGGTAAGCAGCACCGCCCCAATCAGCATAACAAAGTTAAAATGCCAGGAATAATCCAAAAAATAAAGCACAATGCCGGTCGCAATACAAAGCCCGGTTAAAACATAACCTGCCTGGCCAATCCGTTTCAGCTTCAAAAAAAACGCTCCTTTTTTGCAAAATGCAGCCCCTGCCGCCCGCTTTTTGCGTAAGGGCAGGGCAAAGCGGGCGGCTTCGGTTTAAAAGGGGCCGCACAAAATATAATAAAAAATAATACCATATAGCGGGCGGTTTGTCACCCCCGCCTGCTGTACTTGGGCGCATGGCAGTGCGGGCCGTTTTGCGCAAAGCAGGGAAAAGGCGCTGGCAGGCAACACTCGGCAAAAGCCTTGTGCGCACCCGCTGGCAGCCGTAATGTGCTGGTTTGGCACTTTTTGCCGTTTTGTTTTACGGCCTTTTGCGGGCGGCAGCGGTGCAACGCCCTATGGCGGTGTTTGGGTGTATGGCGCAGCTAAACTGGCGGGCTGCGCCGCTTTGGGCGCGCAAAGTTTAGGGCGCACGGCCTTTTGCAGGCGGCGGTTTGGTGCACTGCGGTTTTTTAGGCGGCGCAGAATCTGCAATGTGTGCTTTTAGCCCTTATACCGGTTAAACCGGTTAAAAATGCTGTTTTAAACGGCGGCGCAAAAGGGCCAGCGGGCGGTATTTTGGCGGTTTTTGGTCGGCTTTTTTTGCAAATATTTCTTTTTTCTTTTAAAAAATGGGGGTATACTATAAAAGAAAAAACGCGGAGAACGCCGCTTAAAAAGGGAGAAAACCCATATGCCGGCACAGCCCACAGCAAACCAAACGCTTTTGTTTGAACAGTGCGTCTTTGAGCTTTTGCAAAGCAGCAAGGTACGCAAAATGGATGAATATATCCAGCACGGAACCACCACCACCCTGACCCATTCTCTGGCGGTGGCTTGGTACAGCTATCGCCTTTACCTGTTTTTGGGCCTTTGCGGCGAAGAAAAGCAGCTGATTCGCGGCGCGCTTTTGCACGACTTTTACCTGTACGACTGGCATTGGCCGGACCATGGCCGGCTGCATGGCTTTTTTCACCCGGCCATTGCCGCAAAAAACGCAGCCGAAGCCTTTGCTATTACCGATCTGGGAGCGGGAGATTATTCGAAAGCATATGTGGCCGCTGACCATTTTGCCGCCCTGCCGGCGGGCTGCGGCCATTGTGTGCCTGGTGGATAAGCTTTGCAGCCTGGCGGAGGTGGCGCGGGTTCCGTATGGGGCCTTCTTTTTTACATTGTCCCAGCGGGTTAAACTGCGCTGTTTGCGCCTGCGGGAAGCCGGCCACCTGGCTACCCCGTTTTGCTAACCGGCTTTTGCCGCAAAATGTACCAACACAAAACGCCTTTTTCAACATGTTGCTTGTGCAAGGTGCTGAAAAGGTGTTTTTTAGCAATCTAATGCTTTACAACTTTATCAGAATGAAGTATACTAAGGCCATCGGAAAAAGAAAGGGCGGTCAGCACCCCCTTAAAAAGGAGAAATGGATATGAAAAAAGTATTTGCACTGGTTTTGGCACTGGCCATGGCCCTTGGCATGACCGCCTGCGGAACTTCCGGTTCGTCCTCTGCGGCAGGCACCACCTCGGGTGCCGCCTCTTCCGGCGCTTCTTCCCAGGCCGAAAGCGCCACCGAAAGCGCGGCGGAGTATTCCACCACCCTGGCAGATGTAAAGGAAAAGGGCACCTTGGTTATTGGCCTGGACGACACCTTTGCCCCCATGGGCTTTCGGGATGAGGACGGCAACCTGGTAGGCTTTGATATTGACCTTGCCACCGCCGCTTGTGAGGAGCTTGGGGTAGAAGCGGTGTTCCAGCCCATCGATTGGGACGCCAAGGAGCTGGAGCTTGCCACCGGCAAAATCGACTGCATCTGGAACGGCATGTCCGCTACCCCCGAGCGGGAAGAGGGCATGAGCCTTTCGAACGCCTACCTGAACAACAAAATTATCATTATGACCAACCAGGGGGTTGAAATTACCGCAAAAGAGGACCTGGTCAACTATAACCTGGGCACCCAGGCAGAATCCAGCGCGCTGGAAGTGATTAAGGCCGACGAAATTTACCCCGACATTCAGGACAACCTGACCGAGTACCCCACCTATGACGAGGCCATTATGGATATGCAGGCCGGCCGTCTGGACGCCATTATTGTGGACGAAGTGCTGGGCCAGTACAAGAATGCCCAGATGGACAACGCCTTTAATGTGGCCCCGGTGGACTTTGGCGAGGATTTGTATGTTATTGGCTTCCGCAAGACGGACACCGAACTGACCGAGGCTGTGAACGATGCGATGGCCACCCTTATTGAGAACGGCACTTCCGGCCAGATTAGCGAAAAGTGGTTTGGCGCCGACATTGTGGTAAAATAACGGCAATTATTAGTAAGAACGCTTGGCAAGGCGGCTGTAATGTGGTATACTGCCAGTGCAGAAGAATGCTAATGCGTTAGTATGGTAAAGCAACACAAAACGGTGCATAACGCGGCGGATGCAGGTTACATCCGCCGCGTTGTTTTCGGGGAGGAACATGCATGGAACTTGCCTATATTGCCACAATACTGCCCTCCATACTGCGGGGGCTTGCTACCACGCTGCAGCTGTTTTTTATGACCCTTATTTTTGCGCTGCCGCTGGGTCTGGTGTTCACACTGGGCAGTATTTCCCGGTTTTATCCGCTTAAGTGGGTGTCCAAAACCTACATACTGGTGTTCCGGGGCACGCCGCTTATGCTGCAGCTGTTCTTTATTTATTATGGGCTGCCGTTTTTGGGGGTCACGCTGGACAAGTTTCCTTCGGCGGTTTTAACCTTTGTTTTAAACTACGCGGCCTACTTTGCCGAAATATACCGTGCGGGCATTCAGTCCATTGATATTGGCCAGCACGAAGCGGCCAAAACCCTGGGCTTTACCCCGGGGCAAACCATGCGGCTTATTATTATACCGCAGGCGGTTTCGCGCATTATTCCGCCGGTTTGCAACGAAACCATTACCCTGGTAAAGGACACCGCCCTGGTAACCGCCATTGGCGTGGGCGAAATGCTGAAGGCCGCCAAGGGCGCAGTAAACCGGGATATGAACATTACGGCGTATATTGTGGTGGCGATTATTTACCTGCTTTTGACCCTGGTGCTGACCAAGGTGTACGAAAAGCTGGAGGTGCGGTATAACCGCTACCAGAAGAAGGGGGTGTAAAGGGTGTCGATCCTTTCGGTAGAGCATGTATGCAAGTCGTTTGGCAGCTTTGAGGCGCTGAAGAATGTAAGCCTTACGGTGGAAAAGGGCGAGGCGGTGGCCATTATTGGCTCGTCGGGTTCGGGCAAATCCACCCTGCTGCGCTGTGTCAACAATCTGGAAAAAATCACAAGCGGGGCCATCTCCATCGACGGTGAATACCTGGTTACCACCCAAAACGGCCGGGCGGTATACCAAAGCGAAAAGCAGCTGCGGCGCATCTGCATGAAAACCGGCATGGTGTTCCAGCAGTTCAACCTGTTTCCCCATATGACAGCCATAGAAAACATTACGGTGGCGCCCATTCGCATTTTGGGCCAAAACCGGGCGGATGCTTTGGCCAACGCCCGCCGCCTTTTGGATGTGGTGGGCCTTGCCGATAAGGCCGACAACTACCCCGCACAGCTTTCGGGCGGCCAGCAGCAGCGCATTGCCATTGCCCGGGCGCTGGCTATTGGGCCGGACATTATGCTGTTTGATGAGCCCACCAGCGCCCTGGACCCTGAGCTGACCGCCGAGGTGACCAATGTCATTGCCAAACTGGCCGCCGAGGACATTACCATGATGATCGTCACCCACGAAATGGAGTTTGCCCGCCGCTGTGCCGACCGGGTTCTGTTTTTCGATTCCGGCGAGGTGGTGGCACAGGGAGCCGCGGCCGAATTTTTCCAAAACCAGGAAAACGAGCGGGTGCGCCGGTTTTTGTCCAGTATTGAAAAATAAAAGCGCGGCGCCGCCAAACCCGGTGCCGAAAAGGGCCCTTTGGGCGCGTTTTGCGCCGGGGCCCTTTTTTTGCCCCAAAGGCCGGCTGCCTTGCCTTGGGGGCCAAGGCGGGGCAAATTTTGCCCGTTTTTTGGCTGTTTTAAAAAACGCGGCCCCGTTTTTTGTTTGGGACAAAACGCCTTTTGCAAGACTGCTCGCCTGCCGCAAACGAAAAGCCGCCTGTTTTTGCCGGTGCGCCTGCCGTTTGCCGGCAGGTACTGCGCTTTGGCGGGCAAATGGCCTTTGCTTTGCGTTTTCTTTACAAGCGGCTTTGGGGCGTGGTATACTAACAAAGAATGTAAATGGATCAAAAGGCCGCGCCGTGGCCAAAAAGGAGGAAAAGGCGTGCAACAGCTGGAATACCCGTTCGATTCCGCCGAGCTTTTGCAGAAAAAGCGCTCGCTTAAGCGGGAGCTTTTAAAGCAGGAGGGGCTTATTGAAAAAAAGGTGGCCATTTTAAGCGGCAGCACCATTGGGGAAATTAAAAATATACTGGAGCTGTTTTTGCTGCAAAACGGCATCAAGCCGCTGTTTTGGGAAGGGGAGTACGGTCTTTTCTACGAGCAGCTGGTCTTTGACGATGGCTCCTTGCGCGACTTTGCGCCCGACTTTGTCTATCTGCACACCAGCCGGCAGAACCTCAAGTTCTGGCCCAGCGTGACCGATACGCCCCAGCAGGTGAAGGATAAGCAGGATGCAGACTTTGCCCGGTTTGAAGAGGCGTTTTTGGCCGCGGCAAAACTGGGCTGCCCGGTTATTGTAAACAACTTCGACCTGCCGCCCTATCGGGTTATGGGCAGCCGCGACGCGGTGGATGCGCGCGGCGGGGTGCGGTATGTAAACGAGCTGAACGCCCGCCTGGCCGACTTTGTGCAAAGCCATGCCAATTTTTATTTAAACGACATCTGCTACCTTTCTGCCTGCAGCGGGCTGGACAACTGGTTTTCCGCCTCGCAGTGGTATTTGTACAAGTACGCGCTTTCCATGGAAAGCATTCCAAAGCTGTGCTTTGCCTTGGCCAATATCATCAAAAGCCTTTTGGGGAAAAATAAAAAGGGCCTTGTTTTGGACCTGGACAATACCCTTTGGGGCGGTGTGATCGGGGACGACGGGCCCGACGGCATTGCCCTTGGGGCCGAAAGCGGCGAGGGCATGGCCTATACCGCCTTCCAAAGCTATGTAAAGCAGCTGGCCGGTTTGGGGGTATTGCTCAATGTGGCCAGCAAAAACGAAGCGTCCATTGCCAAGGCGGGCTTCGGGCGGCCCGAAAGCGTTTTAAAGCCCGACGATTTTCTCTGCTTTGAAGCCAATTGGGACCCCAAGCCCCAATCGGTGGAAAAAATAGCCAAAACGCTGAACATTCTGCCCGAAAGCCTGGTTTTTGTGGACGATAACCCTGCCGAGCGGGAACTGATGCGCCAGCAGCTGCCGCAGGTGGCGCTGGCCCAGTTTAGCGGGCCGGAGGAGATGATCGCCGCCATTGACCGGGCCGGCTGGTTTGAAACCACCGTGTTTTCGGCCGACGACGCCCACCGCAGCGAAATGTATAAGGAAAATTTGCAGCGCGCCCAGCTGCAGGCGACCTTTGCCGATTACGGCAGTTATCTGGAAAGCCTTGACATGGTGTGCGAATGCGGGCGGTTTACCCCCGCCCATGCCGAGCGCATTACCCAGCTGATCAATAAGACCAACCAGTTTAACCTGACCACCCGCCGCTATTCCATGGCGGAGGTAAACCGCCTGATGGAAGCCGAGCGGGACAAAAAGGCCATTACCCTGTACGGCCGCCTGACCGACCGCTTTGGGGATAACGGCATTGTCTCGGCCATGATCGGCACCATAGAAGGGGATACCTGCCGGATTGATTTGTGGATTATGAGCTGCCGGGTGTTCAAGCGCGGGCTGGAAGATACCATGATGGACCAGTTTGTAAAAAAGGCCCAAAGCCTTGGCGTGCAAAAGCTGAAAGGCGAGTACCTTGCCAGCGCAAAAAACTTGTTGGTGGCAGACATTTATGGTACAATGGGCTTTAGAAAAGAAGAATCGTCGGAAAAAGGCGCAAGCTTTGTGCTCAATTTGGCCGATTACCAGCCCCGCGGCCGGTGTATGCGGCTGGAGCAGGCCGACGGGGAGGAACAGTAAAAATGGACAAGCAGCAAATTTTTGACGCGGTGAGCGAAATTTTCCGCACGGTTTTTGATGATGAGGAGCTTGTGATCAGCCGTGAAACCACAAGCGAGGATATTGAGGACTGGGACAGCTTGGAGCAGATCAACCTTTTGGTGGCAATGGAAAAGCGGTTTTCCATTAAGTTCAAGCTGGAGGATGTAAAAAATCTTTCCAATGTGGGGGACATGCTGGACCTGATCGAGCGGCTTTGCCAGTAAGGTTTAGCGGGGCGGCCGCTTTGGCGGGCGCCCTTTTTTGTTTGGCAAAAAAGGAGGGGGCAGTTTGCACACACTGCACAGCTATACGCTGGCCCAAATGGAAAAGGGCCTAACCGAACAGTTCACCGTTACCATTACCGAAGAAAAAATGGCCGCATTCTGCGCGCTTTCGGGGGATATTTCGCCCATCCACCTGTCGGAAAGCTACGCCGCCGGGCGGGGCTATCCGGGCAGGGTGTGCTACGGCATGCTGGTGGCAAGCTTTTTTTCCACCCTGGCTGGGGTGTACCTGCCGGGGGAACACTGCCTTCTGCACAGTGTGGAAACCAAGTTTGCAAAGCCGGTGTTCATTGGCGACACCCTCACCATCACCGGCGTGGTGGAGGAGGTCAACGCCGTGTTCGGCGAAGTGACCATTAAGGCGCAGGCGGTCAACCAGGCGGGCAAAAAGGTCTGCCGGGCCACCATAAAAGCGGGGCTTGCAAAATAAGCTGCCCGGAAAGGAAGGGTATCTGTGCAAAAAACCTATCTCATCACCGGCGCCACCAGCGATGTGGGCACCGCGCTTATCCGCCGCATTGCCCGCGCGGGCGATATTGTGATCGCCCAGGGCGCGGGGGATCTGGAAAAACTGCAAAGTTTGCAGGACACCTTGCCCTGTAAGCTTTTTCTGTTCGATGTAAACCTCACCGACGAAGCGGCCCTGGACGGCTTTATCCAAACGGTGCAGGCCCAGTTTGGCGCCATCACCCATTTTGTGCATTTTCCGGCGCTGCGCATGGTGAACACCAAGTTTAAAAAGTTCGACGAAGCGCGTTTTCTTTTGGACATGAATGTGCAGGTGCTGTCGGCGGTGCGCATCTGCAAGGCGTTTTTGCCCCAAATGGCCAAAAACAAGTACGGCCGGGTGCTTTTTATGCTTACAAGCTATATCATTGGCATACCGCCCAAAAATGCCACCGCCTATATTGTGGCCAAAAATGCACTGAAGGGGCTGGCCCAAAGCCTTGCCACCGAGTACGCGCCCGCAAAAGTAACGGTAAACTGCGTGGCCCCGTATATGATGGAGACCAAATTTTTGGCCGATACCCCGGACCTGGTGGTGCAGGCTTCGGCCGCGCAAAACCCCATGGGCCGCAACGCCCGGGTGGAGGATGTGGTGCCGGCCATTGATTTTCTGCTTTCGGACGAAGCAGGCTTTATTACCGGGGCGGTTTTGCCCATTACGGGAGGTGCGGCATACTGATGGAGTACGAGTTTCGGCTGGCGACCCTTGCGGATAAACCCGCCATTTTGCAGTTTATGAACACCCACTGGGGCAGCCGCCACCCGCTTGTCAATCTGGACGATTATTTCACCTACTACTACCAAAACGGCGACGCCGAACGGGAAACCCTCAACTTTGCCCTCTGCCTGGGCGAAGGGGGCAAGGTGTGCGCGGTGTGCGGGTTCATCCCTTCCAACCGCACCGGCGACCATTTGTGGGTGTCCATCTGGTGCGCAGACAAAAAAGCCAAGGGCAGCGGCCTGGAATTGATGAGCCGTTTGAAGGACCTGACCGGCGCAGCACTTTTAAGCTGCAATAATATCCGGCCCAACACCATACCGTTTTACGAATTTTTGGGCTACACCGGCGCGCGTATGCAGCACTGGTACCGGCTGGGGCAGACAACCAATTTTCAGGTGGCAAGGCCCGTTTCGCCCAGTTGGCCGCCGGTTTCGGGGGACGGCTGGCTCGAGCTGTTTGCCACCGCCCAGCAGATGTGCGAAGCCTTCTGCCCGCCCGAAAACGCCCGCCCCTATAAGGACCACTGGTATTTGACAAGGCGGTATTTTGAGTACCCCCGCCAAACCTACCAGGTGTACGGCGGCTTTTTGGATGGGGTGTGCCGGCTTTTGTTCTGTATGCGGCGGGTTGTGGTGAACGGCACGCCGGTTCTGCGCCTGTGCGATGTGGTGGGCCCCGCGGCCCTTTTGCCCCAGTTTGGCAGCGCGCTTTGTGACCTTTTGGCCCGGCAAAAGGGCGAGTATATGGACCTGTACTGCTATGGCGTGGCCGAAAAAACGCTGGAAAACGCCGGCTTTACCCAGCGCACCGAGCAGGACGAAACGCTGATTCCCCACTATTTAACCCCGCCCATTTGGGAGAATGTGGACTTTTACCTGTTTACCAGCGAAGCGGAAGGGTTTACCATGTTCCGGGCGGATGGCGACCAGGACCGGCCGAATATTGTGGTGTGAGGCTTTGCTTTGAACAAAACAAAAAAGGACCGGGGCTTTTATGCCTCGGTCTCTTTTTTTGTAAAAATACCCGTTTAAAACCAAAAACCTTAAAAACGCCGCGCGCTTTGGAAAAACTGCCCCCGCCAACACTTTTTTGCCCCAAAGTAAAAAGGCAGCAGTCTTTATGTTCGAAAGGTCAGGCTGTCGTCGGTCATCTTTTCCACAATGGCAAGCGAATACACATCGTACCCTTCCCGGCGCAAAGCGTCGCCCCCGCCCTGAAAGCCCTTTTCAATGGCAATGCCAATGCCCGCCACGCTGGCACCGGCCTGGCTGCACAGGGCCAAAAGGCCGCGCTGGGCGTTTCCGGTGGCCAAAAAGTCATCCACAATCAGCACCCGGTCGGCACCGGTCAAAAACCGCTTTTCCACTACAATGGTGTTTATGGTGCCGTGGGTAAAGCTTTTTACCGGGGCAGTGTACAGTTCGCCGTCCAAATTTTTGCTTTGGGACTTTTTGGCAAACACCACCGGCACCCCAAAAAAGCGCCCCGCCGCCATGGCAATGGCAATGCCGCTTGCTTCCACCGTTAAAATGCGGGTAATGTTTTGGGCTTTAAAATGCTCAAAAAATGCCTCGCCCATCCGGTCGAGCAAAGCTACATCCAATTGGTGGTTCAAAAAGCTGTCCACCTTTAAAATATTGCCCGGCCGCACCGCGCCGTCGGCCAAAATGCGCTGCTTCAATAATTCCATAGGTCTACTCCTTTAAATTGGTGCAAAGCGCCAAACGCTTTGGCTATATAAAAAGCGCAAACAAAAAAAGCACTGCAAAGCAAAAAGCAAAAGCCCAAACCCTCACCCCAAAAACGCGCACCGGCCGTTTGGCACGGGGCAACTTTTAGGCGGCAAAATAAAGGCTTAAAAGCTTAAAGCTCGGCAAAGCGGCGCAAAAGCTCGGGGTTTTCCAGCTTAACCGTCTCGCCGTTTAGGTAGCAAAGGGTGTTTTCGGGGGGGATCTGGTCAAAGCTCATCTGCACCGCGCACAAAGCCTGGTCGGTAAAGCTGGGGTGCGCGGCGTTTATGTCTTTGTCGCCATATTTGCGGTCCCCCAAAAGCGGGCAGCCCAAAAAGGCCAAATGGGCCCTAATTTGGTGGGTGCGGCCGGTGTACAGGGTAATGCGGCAAAGGGAAAAACCGTTTTTTTCGCAAAGTACCTCAATGCCGGTTTCAATCGGCTTGCGGTCGGATGCGGCGCGCTTATATACAAACACCCGGTTTTTGGCTTCATCGTGCTTTAAAAAGGCCGAAAGCCTGCCTTCGGGCGGGCGGTGGGCCGCAATGGCCAAATACTGCTTGGTAATAAACCCTTCCCGTATAATGGCGGTGGCGTCCCGCAAAGCCTGGTAGGTTTTGGCGGCCAGCACCAACCCTTCGGTACCGCGGTCCAGCCGGTTGCAGATGGCCGGCTTGAACGGCGCGCCGCCCGCAGGGCGGTATTCACCGGTGGCAAGCAGGTGGTCTATAAACAAATCCACCAAATTGGCGTCGCCGGTGCGGTCGGAATGGCACAAAAGGTGCGCCGGCTTATATAAAAAAGCCACATTTTCGTCCTGGCGCACAATGGTAAGCGGCTTTGCCTTTTTGGGACGAGGTTTTTGTTCGGTTTGCTTTGGAAAAAAGTCGTCCACCAGGTATAATTCAATCACATCTCCCGCCATAATGCGGTAGTCCGGCTGCTGGCGCTTGCCGTTTACCTTAATGCGCCGGTTGCGGAACGATTTGTATAAAACGCCCGAAGGCAGCCCAACGGTCACCTTTTCCACAAAACGGGAAAGGCGCACCCCTTCTTCGTTGGTAGTAGCGGTAAACTGTTTCAAAGGCATCTCCTTTTTGTTGCCCGGTTGCGGCAAAGCCCCAAACGGTGCGCTTGTGAAAAAACTTTTTAAAAACCGGTGCAAACGGCCGGTTTTGTAAAAAGCGGGCAAGGCGTGCCGGCAAATAGGTGCCATGTGGCCTGCAGCCGCCATTTTACATAAAAAAACAAAATACCCGCTTAAAAAGCAAAAATTATGCCCGCAGCACCCTGTTTTCTGGTATAATAACCACAGAAAAGCTTTTGGTATTTTATTTTATGCTAAGGGTTTGGCCCGTTTGGGGCAGCAAAACCCGCGGCGCTTTTGGAAAGCGCGGCACAAAAGCCAAAGGTTCTGTTTTGGAAAAAATTTTGGCGTGTTTTGCCGCAGTTATTTGGGCAAACGGCCAATACCAGTATAAAACGGCAGGGGGAAGGTGTCAATTTGGGAGTGCATGACGGGCATAGGGAACGCATGCGCAAACGCTTTCGGGAATTTGGTCTTTCCGCGTTTGAACCGGTGAACGCGCTGGAACTTTTGTTGTTTTTCAGCCACTGCAGGGCCGATACCAACCAGCTTGCGCATCGGCTGATGGAGCGGTTTGGCAGCTTTTCCGGCGTGTTGGACGCACCGTATGACCTGCTTTTGCAGGTGGAGGGCGTAGGTCCTTCCACCGCTACACTTTTGGGATTGGTGCGGCAGGCCGCCGGGCTTTATGCCACCGACCGCGCCAGCACCGGCGTTGTGCTGGACAGTACCGAAGCCATAGGCAAATTTTTTCTGCCGCGGTTTGTGGGCTGCACCAACGAGCAGGCATATGTAGCCCTTTTGGACGACAAACATAAGCTTTTGCGCTGTACCAAGCTGTCGGAAGGCACGGCAAATGCTACGGCGCTTCCCATCAAAAAGGTGGTGGCCGAGGTTGTTGCCACCAACGCCACCGGTGTTATACTGGCACACAACCACCCATACGGCGTGGCGCTGCCTTCCCCTGTTGACAAGCGCTTTACCTGGCAGTTGGCCGAAGCGCTGCGGCTAATCAATGTGCGGCTTTTGGACCACATTGTGGTGGCGGATGATGACTTTGTTTCTATGGCGGAAAGCGGTATGCTGGATTTTGGCTGACCAAAATGCCGCTGCAAATACTGCAAAAGGGGGCATATGCCCCCTTTTTTTGTGACCTTTTGTCGGTTATAAAGCGGTGCACCGCTTTGCAATGTCAATAAATTGTTCAATAACCTTCCATTGGTAGTTGGTCCTTAAAAAGCCAAAGCGTATGGCGTATTTTGCCTGGCTGCCCAGGCAAAACATCTGCATTTGTTTTAGCTTGCTGGCCGAAAGCGCCGCCCCAACCAAATTTTGGGGGCAAAAGCAGGCGCCAATCCCTTGTGCGCACAGCGCCAAAAGGGTTTCTACATTGCCAGACTTGGCCTTTACAACAGGGGAAAAGCCCGCAGCTTCAATCAGGCTGCGGCCAATTTTACCGGCTATGTTGTCAAAGGTACCCAAAACAAACGGGCAGCTATGCAGGGCCGAAAGATCTCCACATTCCAACTGTTTGCGCAAAGCGGCAGTGTTTAGCGAAACCGTTCGTTTTAAAAGATTATTTTCTGCCAGCAAAACCACCTGCTCGCAGTAAAAATCGCAAAGCTCCACCTCTGGTGCGGCCGCTGTAAAATTTGCAATGGCAAGGTCGGTTTGGCCGTTTAGCAGGTTGTGGTACAGGGTTTTGTTGGCTGCTTCCACAAGCTGTACCTCAATGTTGGGGTACTGCGCCTGAAACTGCGCAATTAGCCCGGGCATAAGGGCACGCCCGCGCGTAAAGGCAATACCAACGCGCAAAATTCCTTTTTGGTTTTGGGTAATGTCGCAAAATTCGCGCCGCAGGTTCAGCATTTGCTGCTGCATGGCCAGGGCGTATTTTAAAAATACATGCCCTGCATAGGTAAGCTCCAGAGGAATGCGGCGTACCACAAGCTGGCAGCCCAGTTCCCGTTCCAGGCTGGCAATCTGCGAACTAAGCGATTGCTGGGTAATGTATAGCCGCTGCGCTGCCTTAGTGAAACTGCCCTCCTGTGCCAGTGCCACAAAATAGTCAAAGCTGGAAAGGTTCACAGCATACCTCCTATTACAATTTTTAACTGTATTATATACTATTTTTAACAGTTATATAATGTGAAGCGGGGGGTGCTATGCTTAGTTTAAAACAAAAAACGGCGCTGCTTTGCAAAAAGGTAAAGCAAAGCGGCGCTGCAAAAAGGTGGTAATGATATGAGCTTGCCACGCCTGTTAAGCCTGCAGGGCACCCTGTTTGCCATGATGTTAATTGGCGTGGTGCTGAAAAAGCGCGGGGTTGTAGACGAAAACGGCAAAAAATGCCTGACAGACCTGTGTATTCAGGTGGTTATTCCGTGCAATATTTTTAAGTCCTGCCTAATTGAATTTAACATGACGATTTTTCGTTTCTGTGCGCTGCTTTTGTGTAGCGCAGTACTTTTGCAGGTATTGTGCCTGGTATTAAACCGGTTTTTGTACTGCCGCTGCAGTGCAGCGCAGCGCAAGGTGCTGCAGTACTGCACCATTGTTCCCATGAGCGGCTTTTTGGGCAACCCTGTGGCAGAAGGCATTTGGGGAAGTTTAGGGGGGCTTTACACTTCTGTTTTTTAATTCCCATGCGCGTTGTTATGTGGTCGGTGGGCACTACCTATTTTGAGCTGGGCAGCCGAACAAATAAAAAAACCGTGGTAAAAAATGTGCTTACCCATCCTTGCCTGGTGGCAATTTACGCGGGTATTTTTGTTATGGTGACCCAGCTGCCGCTGTGCGGGCTTATTACCCAAACAGTGCAGTATGTGGGCAGCTGCAACAGCGCTTTAACCATGTTTATTGTGGGCACTATTTTAGCCGATGCACCGATCCGCAACCTGTTTA
Source organism: Pygmaiobacter massiliensis (assembly GCA_022778585.1). GTDB lineage: Bacteria > Bacillota > Clostridia > Oscillospirales > Ruminococcaceae > Pygmaiobacter > Pygmaiobacter massiliensis_A. Next base: position 18,244 of record JALFTI010000011.1, read on the forward strand.
GCCGCACGGCAGCGCTGTTTAGCGTTTTTAGGCTGGTGGTGCTGCCGGCCATTGCATTGGCGGCGGGGCTTGTGTTGGGGCTAAACCAGACCGCACTGGGGGTAAGCGTGGTTATGACCGGTATGCCTGCCGGCGCAACGGCCGCTATTTTTGCTGTGCGCTATAACAGTGCACCGGCGTTTGCAACCCAGTGTGTTGTATGATCTACCCTTTTTTCTATGGTTACACTGCCGCTGTGGTGCTATTTGGTGGGGTAAAATACAGCCGTTCCACCATAGCCTTTTTATAAAACAGGCGGTATAAAATTTCCCCTGCAAGATAGCGGCTTTGGGAAAAATAGCTGGCAGATGGCAGAATATGGGGAAAACACGCCAAGGCAAAAATGGCCGGCCCAGTAAAACGGTTTTTTAAGCCAGGCTGCAAAAGGGCAGGGGCCTTTGCAGCCTGCTTTTATTCTGCCGGCAAATTTTGCCCAAAAACTCAGCTGGCAGGCAAAGCCTCAGCGGCGAAAAATTCCCTGTTTTTCCCAGCCCAAAGCTCAATCTGGCTGGAAATAAATCCCTCCTGCGGGCCGGCGGGGTTATAAAGGGCGGTGGAAAGGTATTTTTTGTTGTCGTCTGCAAAAACGGTGGCTACCGGCCCGCCCAGGCTTTCGGCCGGCATAACAGCCCCCAAAAAGTTTGCCCCCGACGATATGCCAACCCCAAGCCCCAGTTTTCGGGCCAATAGAAAAGCCATGTACACCGCGTCGTCATCCTTCACGGTATAAAAGCGGTCAATCAGGCTTCGGTCCACAATATGGGGAACAAACCCATCCCCAATGCCTTCAATTTTGTGGGCTGCACGGTTTTTGCCGCCCTGTAAAACGGGGCATGCGTCCGGCTCTACCGCCGCAATTACCGCCCCTCGCATACACAAACGGCGCGCTGCACCCATTAGGGTACCGCCGGTGCCCACCCCGGCGGCAAACCCCGCCACATTCGGCAGCTGGGCAAGCAGCTCGGCGGCGGTGGTATGGTAGTGGGCCAGGGGGGTGCAGCGCTTTCAAACTGGGCGGGCATAAAGGCGCCCAGCTGCGCGCCAACCTTTCTGGCTAAACCAAGCGCATGGGTAAAGCTGTTTTCCTCGCCGCTTACCAAATGCAGTTAGGCTGCGTACATTTCCAAAAGGCGGCGGCGTTCCAGGCTTACATGGTCGGGCATAAAAATATGTACCGGGTGGCCGCTCATGGCGCCCAGCGCCGCAAAGGCAATGCCGGTGTTGCCGCTGCTTACCTCTACAATGGGCTGGCCCGGGTACAGCTGCCCGCATGGCCAGGCCTGGTTTAGAATATACGCCGCCACCCTGTCCTTAATGCTGCCGCTGGGGTTAAAGCTTTCCAGCTTGGCGTACAGGCTGCGGGTTTTGCCGGCATACCGGTAATGAATGCGGATCATGGGGGTGTTTCCGGAAAGGTTTTCAAATGCAAGCATGGTCTTCTCCTTCCTCATGCCGGCCTAAGCCGGATTACAAGGCCTTGCGCGGACAGAACAAAAGGGCTGTGTGCCTGTGCACACAGCCCTTTTAAACAGCAGGTTTTTAATACAAAAGAAAAGTTTTGTTTTTTAAAAACTGCGGTCAAGGGGGCGAACAGGCAACACAAAAAGGGCCGTCTGTCTGCCGCGCCTGGCCGCTTGGCCAAAACGCAAAAACAGTGGTCCCTCAACAGCAACAACAGGTATTTTGTTTTTTTACAATCCAATTCTTTTTCATGTTACATGACCGTAACATGCAAAAGGCAGGCTTGTCAACACCCCCAAAATGGAAAAAACAGCCCAAAACCTGCCTGTGCAGTGTGCCGGCGCGGTTTGAAAAGATGGCCTGCCAATAAAAAAGCGCACTTTAAAGCCCTTTTGTATGGGAAAAGGCAAAATGCCAGGCTTAAAATAAGCGACGGTGTTTGTTTGCCGGCGGCCCGCTTTGTTTTTACCCCAAAACCTGAAAATACCCGTGCCCTAAATAAAAGCGCGGCAAAACAGGGCTTTGTTTTTAACAGGGGTTTGCCGGCTTTTCATGGCAGGCGTTTAAAAGCCTTGTCCGGTGGCTTTTATCAAAGCAGGCGGCGTTCCTATTTGCCAAAACAAAAAGGCCTGCTGGCCCTTTCAATGGCCCGGGGCGGCAAAGCAGCATTGGTTTTGGCAAGAAAAGGCGCCCGCTTAAAAAAACGCAGGCGCCTTTTGTATCAAATGAAAAACCAGGGCTTTTGCCAGGCCGGCCAGAAAAGGCGGCCTAAAAAGCGGCGGTTTTTGAGGTTTATTCAAAAACAGCAAAAGCGCGCACCGGCATGCCGTTTGCATTTTCCACCGGAATAGAACCAATCACAATAACCGCACCGGTTGCGGGCAGCTGGTCCAGGTTGGCCATAGCCTCCAGCTGAAACTTGCCCTGCCCCAGCCAGTACCGCTCGCAGGCCAGGTCACCGGCCTTAGCGCTTTCCTCGGCCGAATCGGTGTCCAGCGTTTCGTGGCCAATGGCAGCCACCTGGCGTTCGGTGGCCAAAAAGGTTACGGCCTCCATACCCCAGCCGGGGAAATGGGCCGCTCCTTCGGCGTCCTTATTGTCCAGCGCGTCGCCGTCGGGCCAGCGCTTGGACCAATCGGTGCGAAGGGCCACAAAGCTGCCGGCCGGAATGCGCCCGTGCTTTGCCTCAAAATCCAAAAGGTCCTGGCGGGTTACGGTGTAGTCGGGCCCGCCGGCAAGCTTTTCGGTAATATCCACCACCACTAAGGGCAGCACCATGTCCCGCACCGAAAACGCCTGGCTGCGCACAGCACCGCGAATAAAGTGGGCGGGGAAGTCAATGTGGGTGCCAAACTGCCCCATAAAGCGGAAGGTCTGCACCTCAAAGCCCATCTCGTCGTAATCGATAATTTTATGGCACAAATCCACCGTGCCCTTGGGGAATCCATCCCAATAAGGGCTGTCGTTTTTTAGCGGGTGGGTCAAATCCACCCAGTGGCAGTCTTTTAATTTTGCTAACTGTTCCCATAAACCGGCCATTTGCTTCACCCTCCAGTTTTGCCCGCCCGCCCAGCCGGCGCGGGGCGGGGGTATTTTTATAAAAAAGTGTACCATAAAACCGGCCGTTTGCAAAGCCCGGCAAAACGCCGGGCAGGCGGCAAAAAACAAAAGGCGCCTGCGGTCAGGCAGTCAGCAAAAAACAAAGCGCGCAAGCCTTTTTTGCCTGCAAAGCGTCATTTAGCCGGCGTTTTGGTGTTTTTGCGGCAGCTTTTTTGCCAAGGCAAAGCGGTGCCGGCTTTGGCTGGCCCGGCTTGGGACAAAATGCGCTTTTGGCAAAGCAAAACCGGACAGCGCCAAAGCAAAGCCTGCGCCTTTTTACGCAAAGTGCTGTGCTGTTTTGGATAAAAGTTGTTTGCCGAAAGTTTAGGCAAAACGGCCATAAATTTTTGTGCCCGGTTTTTGGGGGGGGCACGGGCCCTGGGCAGGCTGCTATGCCTTTATAAAAAGGCCACGCCCCGCAAAAACCATGGGCATTTAGGCTGTAAGTTTTTTGCGTGTTTTTCAGCTTTTGCAAAACGCGGGGCGCTGTGGTATGCTTTTTGCAAACCGTTTAAACAAAAAACAAGGCCGCCCAAAGCCGCCTTTTGCCCAGGAAAGGAGCAAACAACCCATGGAACACGCCCTTAGCCGCCAAATGCTGCATTTTATTGACCAAAGCCCCAGCCGCTACCACGCGGTGGAAAACCTGGCTGCCCTTTTGCAGCAGCAGGGGTTTACCGAGCTTTATGAAAGCGAGCGCTGGCAGCTTGAGCCGGGCCGGGCTTATTATGTGCGCCGGGGCGGTTCGTCCATCATCGGGTTCAGGCTGCCCGAAAGGGCGGCCAAAACGGTGCTAATCGCCGCAGCCCATTCCGATTCACCTACCTTTCGGATTAAAACGGTGCCCCAGCTTGCCGACAGCCGTTATGTGCGGCTTAACACCGAACCATACGGCGGCGGTATTTGGCGCAGCTGGCTGGACCGGCCGCTTTCGGTGGCCGGGCGGGTAGTGGTGCAAAGCGATGAGGGGCTGGAAAGCCGGCTGGTGGATTTTGCGCAGCCCACCGTGCTGATTCCGGGCGTGGCCATTCACCTGGAGCATAAGGAAAAAGAGCTGGATGCCCAGCGGGATCTGCCGGTGCTGTACGGGCAGGCCGGCGCAGAAGATTTTATGGAAAAGCTGGCTAAAAAGGCGCAGGTAAAGCCCGAACAGCTGCTTTCAGCCGACCTGTATTTGTACCTGTGCCAGCCGGGCTTTGTTTGGGGCGCAAGCCAGGAGTTTCTTTCCGCCCCGCGGCTGGATGATTTGGAGTGCGCCTACTGCGCGGCAAAGGCGTTAGGCCAGGCCGGTGCCCAGCAGGACGCACTGGCGCTTTGCGGCGTGTTTGACAATGAGGAGGTGGGCAGTACCACCCGCCAGGGGGCCGATTCCGACTTTTTGGCCAAAACCATTCAGCGTGCCTGTCTGGCGCTTGGCATGGATGAAGAGGGCATCAGCGCCATGCTGGCTTCGGGAATGATGCTTTCGGCCGACAACGCCCATGCGGTGCACCCGGCCCGGCCGGAGCTTGCAGACCTGCAAAATGCACCCGAAATGAACAAAGGGGTGGTTATTAAATACGCCGCCAACCAAAAATATACCACCGATGCTCTCTCGGCCGGGCTATTCCAGCTGGTGTGCAGGCAGGCCGGCGTGCCGTTTCAGGTGTTCTACAACCGTTCCGGCCAGCCGGGCGGCTCCACGCTGGGCAACCTTTCCAACCGGCATGTGTCGCTTCCCACGGTGGATATTGGGCTGGCCCAACTGGCCATGCACTCGCCCTGCGAAACGGCCGGCAGCAAGGACGCAGAATATATGCTTTGCGCTATGCAGGCCTTTTTTGAAACACCGCTGCGCCGGCAGCAAAACCGCTGGCAGCTGGGCTGAAGGGTGCGGCGTGGTGCAAGTTTGCCCCCAAAAGCCTCAGCCCCCAAATGGTTATAAAAACGCAAAAATGGCATAAAAAATAAAAAGGTCTTGGCGGTTTTAAAACTGCCAAAAGGGCAGTTTTGTCCCCCTTTTGTTTTTAGCTGTTATATTAGCCTAAAAAAGCCTAAAAAGGCAGGGCCGCTATGGCGGCCCTGCCTTTTTGGTTCGGGTTGCTTTTTCAGCGCTGGCGCATGGCGTTTACATGTGCCCTAATCTTTTCAAAGCTTTCCTCGCTTAAATCGTGTTCCATTTTACAGGCGTCGGCGGCGGCAGTCTCTTCGCTCACCCCAAGCGCCACCAAAAAATCGGTCAGGGCACGGTGGCGGCCCAAAACGCGCTGGGCAATGGTAAGCCCTGCTTCGGTCAGGGCAATGTTTCCGGTCCCATCCATCGCAACATAGCCGTTTTCCCGCAGGCGCTTCATGGCAATGCTTATGCTGGGCTTGCTGTACCCCAAATCCTTTACAATGTCAATGGACCGCACAGGGCCGCCACGCTGCTGAAGCTTTAAAATCGATTCCAGGTAATCTTCCGCGGATTCATGAATCTGCATGGCTGCACCTTCCTTTCTGCTGAAAGTCTATTATATACCAGCATACCATAAACCGGGCGCATTTTGCAAGGTTGCAAACCGGCCAAACGGCCGGGCGCTTTGTTTGTGGCCAAAAACTTGCAGCCTTTTGTGGCAAATTTGCGTTTGGCCTTTGGCCGCAGGCTTTTGCGTTATCAAAACGGGTGCGCGCTTCTTGCTGCCTTTTGCGGCATGCTGCGCGTTTATAAACCCTATAAGCCAAATGCGCACCGCCGGCCGCTTTTCGCCTGTAAAACAAAATAAACAAAAAGCGCTGCAGCCTTTTGCTGGCAAACGCGTTTTTAACAGCCTTTTGCAGCAAATTGCTGCGGCGGGCAAAAATCTGCTTGACAAATATAGTTAGTGGTGGTAAACTCTGGTTATTCCGAAGGTTAGTAAAAACTAACTTATAAACTCAAACAGGCCAGTGCCGCAAGGCGCGGGTTTATAAAGGAGAGTGCTGCATGATGCCGCTTACATTGGCAACGCTGGGCCAGCCGGCGGTTATCCGCAAAATTACCGGAAAGGATGACCAGCGCCGCCATTTGGCGGAGCTGGGGCTTGTGGTGGAAAGCGAAGTTACCGTAATGAACCGCATGGGCGATAACCTGATTTTGCAGGTAAAGGACTGCCGCATTGCGCTGGACCGTTCGCTTGCTATGCGGATTATGATTTGAGGGGGCAGAAAATGAAAACATTGCGACAGGCAAAGGTGGGCCAAACCGTTACCGTAAAAAGGCTGCACGGGGAAGGGGCCATTAAGCGCCGAATTATGGATATGGGCCTTACCAAGGGGGTAACGGTGCAGCTGCGCAAGGTAGCACCCTTGGGCGACCCCATGGAATTTTCGGTGCGCGGGTATGAATTAAGCCTGCGCAAGGCCGACGCCGAGCTTGTGGAAATTGACTGAACGCACCCCCGTTTGGGCGGTGCATTTTTAAGAGAGAAAGGTTAGTCTTAACTAACAAGAGAGGAGCAAACCCCATGGAATGGAAAATAGCGCTGGCAGGCAACCCAAACTGCGGCAAAACCACCCTGTTCAACGCCCTTACCGGCAGCAGCCAGTATGTGGGCAACTGGCCGGGCGTAACGGTAGAAAAAAAGGAAGGGCGGCTTAAAGGCCACAAAAATGTCATCATTCAGGACCTGCCGGGCATTTATTCGCTTTCGCCCTATACGCTGGAAGAGGTAGTGGCCAGGGAATACCTGGTCGGCCAGCGGCCGGACGCCATTTTAAACATTGTGGACGGCACCAATATGGAGCGCAACCTTTACCTGACCACCCAGCTTTTGGAGCTGGGCATTCCGGTGGTGCTGGCGGTAAACATGATGGACCTTGTGCGCAAAAACGGCGACCAGATCGACCCCGAAAAACTGGCCCAGGCACTGGGCTGCCAGGTGGTAGAGATTAGCGCCTTAAGGGGCGAAGGGGTAATGGAAGCAGCCAAAGCGGCCTTGCAGCTGGCGCAGACGCCCGGCCAAATGCAGCCCGCGCCGGTTTTTGCAAACAGTGTGGAGCAGGCCCTTTCCCAAATAGAAGCGTGCATTGCCCCAAAGGCCGGCGCGCAAACGGCGCGGTTTTACGCCATTAAGCTGTTCGAGCGGGACGAAAAGGCGCAAGAACAGCTAAACCTGCCAAAGCAGCTGGCAGACCAGCTGGAAGCCTGGATTGCCGCTTGTGAAAAGCAGCTGGAGGATGATTCCGAAAGCATTCTTACAAACCAGCGGTATGCGTATATCCATACGGTGGTGGAAAGCGCGGTGCAAAAAAAAGCAGCCGCCCACCAAATGACCCATTCGGATAAAATAGACCGGGTGGTGACCAACCGCATTTTGGCGCTGCCGCTTTTTGCGTGCATTATGTTTTTGGTTTACTGGCTTTCCATGGGGCCGCTTGGCACCTTTTTGACCGATTGGACCAACGATGTATTCGCCGCCGCCTGGCTGCAGGAGGGTTCGCGAAGCGTGCTGGAAAGCTGGGGCGTGGCCGGCTGGCTGGTGGGCCTTGTTTCGGACGGTATCATCGGCGGCGTGGGGGCTGTGCTGGGCTTTGTGCCGCAAATGCTGGTTTTGTTTGTGCTTTTGGCCATTTTGGAGGATGTGGGGTATATGGCCCGCATTGCCTTTATTCTGGACCGTATTTTCCGCCGGTTTGGCCTTTCGGGCAAAAGCTTTATTCCCATGCTGATCGGTTCGGGCTGCGGCGTGCCGGGGGTTATGGCTTCCCGCACCATTGAAAACGAGCGCGACCGCAGAATGACCATTATGACCACCTGCTTTGTGCCCTGCGGGGCAAAAATGCCCATTGTGGGCCTGTTTGCCGGCGCGCTGTTCGGCGGCAGCGGCCTGGTGGCGGTTTCGGCCTATTTTATAGGGGTGGCAGCCATTGTAATAAGCGGCGTTATGCTAAAAAAGACCCGCTATTTTGCCGGTGAAGTGGCGCCGTTTGTTATGGAACTGCCGGCCTACCATCTGCCCAGCAGCAAAAATGTGCTGAACGCCACCTGGGAACGGGGCTTTTCCTTCATTAAGCGGGCTGGCACGGTCATTGTGGCGTCCTCGGTTATTTTGTGGTTTTTGCAGGGGTTTGGGTTTGCAAACGGCCAGCTTGTTATGGTGGAAGATAACAACACCAGCCTGCTTGCCCTTCTGGGCAGCGCGGTGGCCTTTGTGTTTGCGCCGCTGGGCTTTGGCGATTGGCAATCGGCGGTGGCCACCTTTACCGGCCTGATTGCCAAGGAAAATGTGGTCTCTACCTTTGGGGTACTGTTCCATGTGGGGGCCGAAGTTGCGGAGGATGACCCCAACCTGTGGGCGGCGGTGGCCGGGCACTATTCGGCCCTTACCGCGTATAGCTTTATGGTGTTTAACCTGCTGTGTGCGCCCTGCTTTGCGGCTATGGGAGCCATTAAGCGGGAGATGGCAAACCCCAAATGGACCCTTGCGGCCATTGGCTATATGTGTGGGTTTAGCTATGTGGTTTCGTTTATTGTATACCAGCTGGGCAGCCTTTTTATGGGCGGTAGCTTTGGCGTAGGCAGCGCGGCGGCCATTTTGGCGGTTTTGCTTTTGGTCTATTTGGTTGTGCGCCGTACCCCCAAGCCGGAAAAACGCCTTGCGGCGAAAAAAATGGCTGTAAACGCCGGCGCCCAGTAAGCACAAAGAAAGGAGCGGTTTTTCTATGAATTTTCCCACCTTTGTTGTGGCAGTAGTGGTATTTGGCGCGTTTTTTGCCATTTTGGCCCGGGGCTTTTGGAATAAAAAACACCACAAAAGCTCCTGCAGCTGCAGCTGCGGCGGCTGCGGCTGCTGTGCCAGCGCAGCCTGCGGCAAAGGCACGGCTAAATAACCTAAATAACGCCCGGCTTGCGGGCAAATTCATCCATACAGCCGGCGCGGCAAAATGCCGCGCCGGCTATTTTTTGCGCTTTGTGCCGCCAAAGTTTTGGAAAAAACGCTTTAAAATGCAATATAAAGCAAAAAGCATGCAAAAAATAGCCGCCTTTTGGCGGCTATCTGCTAAAAGGCCCAAAGCGCTGCACAAAAGAGGCCTTTTGCGCAGCGCACCGCTTTAAAAAATACAAAATGGTACTTTTGTTTGCAAGGGCATATGCCTTGGGTATTGCTTTTTTTGGGGGGCCTGCGGGTATTTTATGTACCAAATGCGCCGTCCGGCAAAATGAGAGTTGTGCTTTTTAAAAGTAAAAGGTTACAAAAGGCAAACACCAGTCTGCGCCGGTCTCACATCTTGAAAAGCAGGGCAAAAAGCCCCGTCGGGCTTTTTGGGCGGTGCAGCTTTCCAATCAGCCGGCGGCAAAAGGCCGGCCGCTCTTTGTCGGGCTTTTCGCAAAAAGATAACGGCAACCAGTCAATAGGTAACGGCAAAATGCCTAAAAAATTGACGAATTATCCTGTTTTTTTACAATATGCACATAACATTTATTGGATTTGTGAAAACTGCCCGGCTTGGGTGAAAGCCGGGCGTGCTTTTCTTATCCTGCGCATGATAACAGCTGGCCGGCAAACCGTTCTGGATGGGAAAAGGAGAAAAGGTTTATGGAATATTTGTTGGACCCCCCCTATCTGTTTTACCTGCTGTTACTGGTAAGCACTTTGTTTTTATCTGCTTTCTTTTTGCCGGTTCCGCTTCTTTTTGCACACCTGCGCGAAAAGAAAATCACCATGGGACGGCACTTTTTTATCTGCTATGTGGGCAATTTTGTGGTCATGCTGCTTCTTTGGAAATGGCTTGGCTCTTTCTATAGCGAATGGTATTTTGCTGTTACGCCGGCGGCCGGTGCAATTGGGGTGCGCAAATTAAGGCGCAAGGACCTTTTGTATACCCGCCCGCTGCCTGAAAAAAGAAAAAGAAACCGCAAAAAAGACTGCACTGCACCCTCCCAAGGCGGTGCACCTACCCAAAGTGCAGAATTTTTCCAAAGCGAAGTACCCTTCCAGAAAGGTGCGCCCTTCCCGGGTACCGTGTCTGCCGAAAGCACTGCACCCACCCAAAATGCTGTGCCTTTCCAGGAAAGTGTGTCTGCCCAAACGGTTCCACCGACCGAAAGCGACACCAGTGCCCAGAACACTGTGCCTGGGCAGCCGGCCATGGAGTTTTGTTATCAGTGCGGCAGCCGGCTTTTGCCCAACAGCCGTTTTTGCCAAAACTGCGGGGCGCAAATTCCAACTAAGTAAAAAATTACAGCCCATTTCAGCCCGCCCGACAGGTGCGGTACACAGCCGGTGCAAAACGGTATAGGGGGCATTTTAAGGCGGCTTATTTTGCGGCGGGTTTTGTGCCTAAGCGGCCCAAAACGGAGGAGAAAACATGTTGATGAACGGGCTTGTCTACCTTAGCCAAGAGATTACAGAACCTTTTATTTTTTCAGCCTTTGGGTATGCATGATGATGCAACATGCGGTGTTTCCTGTTTGCTTTGCCCATTGCCGGCAAAAAAAGATTACACAGGGTAGGTTTTTGCTGCTTTGCTTTTTGGTTAATTTAGGCGTATCGCTTTTGTTTTGGGGCATAGAGGGCAGCCTTGAAAAGCCGCCCTGCTTTTTGTGGACCCTGGTATTTTGGGCGGTGGGCAGCCATATTTTAAAAAAGCGCGGTGTTTTGGGACACCGTGTTTCCAAAGCAAAAAAAATGCCGCTTAATGGGGGCGATATGGGTTTGCGGTCCCAGCCGTCCCAGCAGAAGGCGGATGCTTTGGAGCTGCCCGGTGAAAACGGGCAGATTTTGTTTTGTATAAAATGCGGGGAGAAGCTTGTGCCCCAAAGCTGTTTTTGCCCAAACTGCGGTGCAAAGCTGCGAAAGGAAGAGGAAGATGAATTGCCCCCCACTGTAAAAATGCATTGCCTCAGGGCAGCGTGTTCTGCCCGTACTGCGGCGTGAAGCTGCAGCCTAAAACCGATGCAAGCGGGCCCAGTATAGCGCATGGCATAAAAGACATGCCGGATGCTTTGGCAAAAGAAAAAGCGCGGCAAGAAAGCGCACCTGCGCCCACCCCAGCACAGCAGCAGGAAAGCACAGCAAACGCAGCCCCCAATGCCCTGCAGGAAAAAGGGCAGCAGGCTGCCCAAAACGCGCCGCAGCAGGCTGCCCAAAACGCGCCGCAGCAGGCGGAAAAAAGCGCCCCAAACGAGCCATACAGCGCCTTTTTGGAAGACCAGCAGGAAACAGAGCCGCTGTTTTTGCGGGCATACCAGGCCTACACCAGCACCGAAGAGGAAAAGCAAAAATTTTTGCAGCAGCTTTTGGGCAGTGCCGAGCTGCGAAGCGCCTATCTGGCCGAGTGCGACCGTCTGCAAAGAGAGCAAAAATATAAAGTAAAAAGAAACTACAAACAATCCTACCTGGACTTTATGGCCATGCTGCACAGGGTGTATTTTTCCGGGCAGGAAGGTGCAGAGCCGTCCGGCTTGCCGGTAAACGAAAGCAAGGTCCAAAAAACTTTGGCCAGCTGGCGGGCCAAACAAAGCGGGCATAGCGCTCCGTTTGGCCAAAGCATCCTTGGCAGCGCGGCTAGCGAACCCTGCGCCGATAGCTTTTATGGGCAAACGCAGCCGCTGGCGCGAACCTTTAAAAAACATAAGGTTTTGGGCATAGCAGCCCTGGTGGCGGCGGTTCTTTTGGTGGGCACGGGCCGGTATGTGGGCATCACCTACCGCAAAGCGGTAGCTGCTTTGGAGAGCGAGCAGTTTTCCAAGGCGCAGCAGTATTTTGACGCTATTCCGGCAGGGCATTTGCTGTTTGCCGAACAGTATGCCTACGCACGGGCCAACGCCTTGCTGGAGCAGAGAGACTATGCACAGGCCCTCATTTTTTTCCGAAAGCTGGACGAGGAACTGGTCTCTCAGGAATTGATTGATTCAATCCTGCCCACAGCATATGTGCGGGGGCAGAAGGCTTACCGAGAGGGAAATCTGGACTCGGCCCAACAAATTTTTGAAGCGGCAGGGGATTATAGGCGCAGCGAGGACTACCTGCAGCTGATCTTTTGCAAGACACGCGATCCTTCCAGCTGGGAAAACGAGAGCGGCATCTATGAAAAGCGCAAACAGTCCATCGGTTTTGAGGACGCGGACGAAAATTTGCTGTCCAGCACCAAACTGTCCAAACAGTTTTTGGACGGCAATTGGGAAAATTACCCCTACTATTTTTATTTAGATATTGTGGCGGACAAGGCCTGGGGTAACCTGCCCAGAGATCCCGATCTGCATACCTTTGCCATTGAAAAGGATACCTATTACCTGAGCGGTGAGCCGTGTTTTCGGTTTTCTGTTTTGGACGAGGATATCATAAAGGTTTACTGCTACGAAGGTGGGCTTTAAATCCATATATTCGTTGACTCGAGAAGCAACTCCACCGTTTTTACCTTTTTCAAAAGGAGGTATACAAGATACTGTTGCTAAATAAAAAAAAGAAAACAGCGCCATGTTGTCGCCTTTCGTCCAATCTCTTCCTTTGTAATCGATCGCACCATAGGACGGGAGCATCGTCTCTTTATTCGTATGAATTGCATGAAGTTGTCCGACCATATATCGAATCGTATTTTCGTATTCATCTAATTTTTCTTTGTCTAATTCTAATGTAGGAGCTTTATCTCGTAGAGCTGTTGCATAAAAATTAGCTGTTATTACCCGCTTAGTTGAATCACTTTTTTTACATTCTTTCATAATCCGGTAGATGTTGCGGGGTGTCAGTTCCAATTTTTCAAAATTCTCGCTCCTGTTAATTTTCCTCCTCTTTGCTCTCCGGGGGCCAGAAGGTGGGCTTTAACTCCACAAAATCTCCAATCGGACTTACAACCCCTCCCTGCTTGTTTTTTTCAAAAAACGGCATAGCCATGGCTCCAGTAGCCAGATAGAATAAACCAAACAGCGCCAGGTTATCCTTATTTGCCCAATCATCCCCCTTGTAATTTATTGCGCCGTAAGACGGAATCAAATTTTGTTTATGAGTATGCACAGCGTGAAGCTGACCGAGCATATACGGAAGAGTACTTCTGTTATCTAAGAATTTTTCTTTATCGAATTCCAATTTGGGAGCAGTTTGCCTCGCGGTCGGAGAGTAAAAATTACTTTTAATCACATGCCTTGGTCGCCTCTGTCGCTTTACACTCCTGCATGATGCGGTAGACATTCCGAGGTGTCAGTTCCAGCTTTTCCAACCCGCTGTATTTTACAAGGGCATTGAGCACATCGCAGAGGTAGGAAGCATACGAAGAAGCGCACCGCTTCAGGGCAGTTCCGTCCTGATAATTCAGCCGCAAGCAGCCGGGCTTGTCGCTGCACAATGCCGCCCCGCACAGTCCATGTAGCGGTGCGGGCGTTTCTCAGCCCTTCCCATACAGGGCGCCTTTGCTCAAAAGATATCCGTCCTTGCCGGAGTGGAGCGGGGGCGTGTCCATCAGCGCAATCACATCCCCCGCTGCGCAGCCGTGCCCGTAGGCTTTCAGCACATTTTCCATCACAGACCGCTTCCGTTCATCCGCTGGGACAAAGCAGGCAGGCTTTTGGTGTGGTATTTCCCTGATACTGCCTGGAAGATAACCCACAGCTTTGAATTTCGTATCAATATATTTCGCATCATTTTCCCCCTTTGTTTTTCCTCAAAAGAGTTTGGCCGAATTGCTTTATTTCTTGCAGATGTCGACTCCATATCGGGGGCATACTTCTTACAAAAGCTCTGCCATCACCTGTTTTTCGGTCTCAGAAAAATCGAGGAACCTTCCTCAGCCCTTTTCCACATCTTTTTCCAGCTTTCCAAAGAATCCCCCAAGATGTTGGCCCAATAACTGCATATTCCAATCAAACCAGTACTGCGCCCTTTCCTCGCTCTGCTCGGTGCCGTCGCCTTCTCTGCACATGATACCGCATTGCAGCATTGCATCACTGCAGCCCTGTTCAGCAGCTTTTTCATACCGGAAAAATGCCTTAACAGAGTCTTTCTCTGTGCCCAAGCCCTTATCATACATTTCGCCGCATTTGAATGGGGCTTCCATATCTCCGTCTTTGGCCAGCAACCACCACCACTCCAGCGCACGCTCATAATCTCCGCTCTTATAAGCATTTTGTGCCTTGGGCGTATACAATAGTTTTCTCTTATGCTTTTCTATGCGGTCGATTTTCTCCTGAGCAGATTCATCGCCGGCATCCCTGGCTTTTATGTACCAATCCAGCGCCCTGTCTTCACTGACCGAAAATCCAAGCCCTCTCTCATGCAGATCTCCCAATGCGCTCATCGCTTTGGCATATCCCGGTTCTGCAGCTCGGTTAAACCATGTAAAAGCCTTATCGTCGTCTGCTTTGGTTCCTTCTCCATCCCGGTACATGGATCCCGCTCGGTACTGTGCCTCTGCATTGCCGTGCTCGCCGCTGGCACAGAAATCGAATAAAGCGCTTTCCATATCCTTTTTTTCGCCTCCTTCGCCATTGTAGCGCATCTTTGCGTAGTACAACTGGCCTGTGGCATCGTCCAGGATGGCAGCCTTTCTAAACCAATCAAGCGCCTTCTCCTTGTCTTCTTCAGTACCCTTGCCTGCTGCATACATTTTTCCGCAGCAGATCTGCGCAGGAATATAGTCTCTTTTGGCCGCTTCCCAAAACAATTCTAAAGCCCCGGCATAGTTTTCCTGTTCGTATGCCTGCTGTCCTTGGGAAAATACAGCGGCGCATTCCGCTACATTTTTTACACTCTCATTGAGCACGGCGCAGAGATAGGAAGAATATCGGCGTCCATCTGCCTCCAGAACCGTCCCGTCTTCGTAGAGCAGGGACATATAGCTGGGGCTGCCGCTTTTGACCGATGCGCTTTTCAGCCCATTTAGCGGTATCGGCTGTTGAAAGCTCTTACCATACATCGCATATAAACTCAAAAGATATCCGTCTTTGCCTGACTGAAACAAAGTCGTGTCCATCAGGGCAACCTGATTAAACCTTCCGCAGCCGGAAGCATAAGACTTCTTGGCATTTCTGGACTGCAGCTACCCCAGCCTCTCACGACGGCCTAAAGTAAAAACCTTTTTCGTGCGGAACCGTTTTAATCGCCTGTAAGATTATGTTTTTCATATTGTTTTCTCCTATCAACATCAAAAAAATTTTCCGAGCATTTTTTCTTTCCATATTTTTTCAGCAATGCCCGCAATTCCAGCCGGTCGTTCTGTGGGGCTATCCCAGCCAGAACCGAACCGGCTTCCAACCCCATTTCGGCGTATTGCGCCACTTTCGGCTTGTTCTTCATATGAATTTTGTTTCATTATATCTAACATCCACAAGAACGGCAGAAAAGGCTCATCATAAACCATTCTGCAGCGATTTTTTCGATGAATCATAGAAATCTACTGACAGTATGACCAGTCAATCCAGTCCTGGCTGCGGAAGTTCTGTTACGGTTCGCAGGTATTCTTCCGGATCGCCATTCAAAATCAATTCCGCATACGACAGCGGATCGTTGTAGATGAGCCAGTCCCGTTCAGACCGCTGGAAACGACTATTCGCCACCTCATTCTCAACAGCGGTACAGTTCATGGAAATCATGCCTCCGTCAGAATATTGCAGGTCAACACAACCGGCATCTATGTTAAACTCACAGGAAAGTAATGTTTTCATAATGCTATCCTTCAATATAAACTATGTTAACAAAAAAACTCCCGCCTAATTCCTGTTAGGAATCAGACGGGAGTTCCGTATGCACCCGAAAACCGTCAGCTAACAGTTGATAAGTAATTTAGTTCCTTATCACTGTTAAGCCAAGGCCCGCCAGCATGATGCAAAGGCCCAAAAAGGCACTGTAATGCAGCCCGTCGGTTTGGCCCGACCAAACCGAAAGTCCCAGCAGGGAGAAGATCCTATCTCCCAAACAAAAGCCGTTTTCACCGAAGCTTGTGCCAAATAAAAAACCAAAAAGCGCTAAAATAAGCCCCAAAGCACGCTGCTTCCAAAAGGCAGGCCGGCTCTCTTTCATATAAAGCTCCCCTTTGGTAAAAAGGCCCGCTTTCTGCTAAAGAAAAGCGGGCTTTGGTTTTGCTGTTATTTTCCGCCGGTGCCGCCCTCTACCACGCCGTCCGAAGCAAGCACACTGCGAATGGTCAAAAAAAAGATCTTCACATCCAACCCAAAACTGCGGTGGGCGGCATAGTAGCCGTCCAGCCGGGCCTTTTCGGGAATGGGCAGCTCGTCCCGGCCGTTTATCTGGGCCCAGCCGGTCAGGCCCGGGGTAATATCGTTTGCGCCGTATTTGTCCCGTTCGGCAATCAGGTCGTACTGGTTCCACAAGGCCGGGCGCGGGCCAATCAGGCTCATTTTGCCGGAAAGAATGTTGAATAGCTGCGGCAGTTCGTCCAGGCTGGTGCGGCGCAAAAAATGCCCGGCCGGGGTAATGGCACTGTCGGGGTTCTGCAAAAGGTGGGTGGGGACATCCTTGGGGGTTTCGGTGTACATGCTGCGGAATTTTAAAATATAAAAATGGGTTTTACCCTTGCCCACCCGCTTTTGTTTAAACAGCACCGGCCCCTTGCTGGAACATTTTACCCATAAGGCAAGCACCAGCAAAACAGGGCTTAATACCACAATGGCGGCGGCGGAAAGCACAATGTCCAAAAATCGTTTCAAAAAAGGGTACATGGCGGCCTCCTTTTGTTTGCCGTTATGGCGGCGGCTCATCAAAGCCGAAAAATTCCCTGCTTCAGCGCCCTTTGCTGTAAGCTTGCGCAAACCGCCCGCACACCTGTGCCAGAACCATGCCCGCAAGCACAAGCGTGATGAGTTTGAACCACAACGGCCAGTGGAGGGCAACGCCAAAAATAAAAGTTACAACAAGTGCCCAAAAAACTGCATCCTGCTTTTTCATTGCAGATTCCTCCCATGAATCATATACGAAATAATATCCTGTAAAGGGGCCGGGGCTTTTGCCGCGGCGGGTTGATGTTTGGAATTTATGGCTGTTATTAGTGCTGCGATGGCGACAAGCGTTTTAATAACAAGCTCTATGATTTCCTGGGCGTCAGCCCTTTTTTGTTTTTGGGGTCAGCATTTGTGGTCGAAGGTGGGCACCATTTCGGCAATTTGGCGCAAAAGCGCCTCGCTGTCGTTGGAATAGGCGGTCTTTTTCAGCTGTTTCAGGTGCTCTTCAAAATTTTCCCGGTCCATGCGCAGCGGCGAGCCGATGAATATTTTTTTGCTGGCGGTCTGGCGTACCCCTTCCTCGTCCATCAAAAGCTCCTCGTACATTTTTTCCCCGGGGCGCAGCCCGGTAAACACAATGTCAATGTCCCGGTAGGGAATAAAGCCCGCCAGTTTAATCAGGTTTTCGGCCAGGTCCAAAATGCGCACCGGCGAACCCATATCCAAAACATAAATGCTGCCGCTTTCGCCCAAAGCCGCGGCCTGCAAAACCAGGCTTACCGCTTCGGGAATGGTCATGAAATACCGCACAATGTTGGGGTCGGTTACGGTAAGGGGGCCGCCGGCGGCAATTTGTTCCTTAAAAAGCGGCAGCACCGAACCGTTGGAACCCAGCACATTGCCAAACCGCACCGCGCAAAAGCTGGTTTTGCTGGTGCGGGCAATGGTCTGCACAATCATTTCGCAAATGCGTTTGGTGGCGCCCATTACATTGGTGGGGTTTACAGCCTTGTCGGTGGAGATCAGCACAAAGCGCTCGGCGCCGTACTTTTCGGCCGAAATGGCCACATTGTAGGTGCCGAACACATTGTTTTTTACCGCCTCTTCGGGGCTTGTTTCCATAAGGGGTACATGCTTGTGGGCCGCCGCGTGGAAAATAAGCTGCGGGCGGTAGTGGCAAAACAGCAGGTCAATCTTGCGGCTGTCCCGCACCGATGCAATCTGCACCTGCAAATCCAGCTTATCGCCATACTGGCGGATCAATTCCTGCTGAATGGCATAGGCATTGTTTTCGTAAATGTCCACAATGATCAGCCTTTTGGGGCCGGCCGCGGCAATTTGGCGGCAAAGTTCGCTGCCAATGGAACCGCCCCCGCCGGTTACCATAACCACCTTGTCCCGAATGAGGGTATTGGAAGCGGTCATCTCAATCACATCCCGCCCCAAAAGCTCCTCCACCTTCACATCCCGAATGCGGGAAGAAAGGTCCTTGCCGTCGGAAATCAGCTTTACAATGTCCGGCAGGGTGCGCAAACTGCAGTTGGTTTTGGAGCAGATGCCCAAAATGCGGTGTTTGTCCTCGTCCGAAAGGGTGGGAATACAGATCAGGATGGTTTCAATTTCGCACTGGCGCACCAGCTGCGGAATATCGGCGGTGGTACCCAAAATTTCAATGCCCAAAATGGAGCGGCCCACCTTTTGGGGGTTATCGTCCACCGCACAGATCACATTCATATCGCTCGACGGATTGCGGTTCAGCTCGTGCAGCAGGGTGCCGGCAGCATCGCCCGCGCCCACCAGCATAACCCGGCGGCGCTTTTGGCCGGCAGATTTTATTTTGGTGTTGCGGTACATGCGGTAGGTCAGCCGGGCCACCAGCGTAAAGGCGGTGGCGAACATGGCGCTCATTAAATAAACGGCAAACGGAATGCGCTGTTCGGTAAACAATATTTGGGTACCCACCACAAAGGCCATTACCGCCAGAATGGACGCCACGCAAAAGCGGAAAAATTCCACCACCTCGGCGTACCGCCAAAGGCTGTCGTACATGCCCATAAAGGCGTATACAATGACATAGCAGCACACAAAAAATACGCAGCTTGCCACCATAAGGCTTTTGTATTCCCGAAACGGGTCGCTGCTTTGTACCTCGGCAGTGTTTACAATGGTTTTAAACAGGTCGCTGCCCTGCAGCACCAGCACCCAGGTGGCCACATACGAACAGGACACCACCACAATGTCAAACAAGGCCAGCACAAGGCGGCGAAACCGCTTGAGCAGCTTTATGAAAGTTTCAAGGGCTTTCGCCATCAGATCACCAGTTTTCGTAAAGTTGCTGCCGCGAAAAAATGCGGCATACAGTACATTTATTTTACAACATATCGGCCCAATTGGCAAATGGTTCCTTACAACAGATTTAATTTACAAAGCACAAGCCCATAATCACAATATAGTATCGTAGTTTTCATAAAAAATAACCCACATTTGTTTTTTCAATGTGGGTTATTCTATTTTAAATTGTTTTTTCAATATATAAAACAGCAGAAAGTATAAGTTTTGTTCTGTGACATTAAAGTGTAAGAACTGTCTTAAAATCCTTGTTGTTTACATTTCTAAAAGTGCGCAGAAATTAACCAAATTTTTCTTCCAATATACATCGAACACTATCAGGAAGTCGAATACCAAGTTCTTTGCTTTTATTGTAAATCTCTTCCATTAGTTTTTCATCAATATCCGATATTTTGGGCGTAGTTTTATTTTCTTCAAAATACGACAGTAGAGAGTACATGATACTTTTCTCTGACCGATTCAGAGACGAAATATCTATATATTCTTTTTCATTTAGTTCTAACAAGTAATCGACCGATACTTTGAATAGTTTAGACAATTCCATAAGATATTGGGCGGACGGTATACTTATCCCCATCTCCCATGCATTGATAGCTGAACGGGATAAATCAAGCTTTTTTGCTAATGCGGATTGTGTAAAATTATTTTTCTCACGCATCTCTTTCATACGATCACCAATCAATACCATCCCCTCCATTACACTGCCTATTGTAACTATAAATACATTCATGTTTATGATTTAAAATCAAGGGAAGGGATGGTAAGTAATACTCTTATTAAAAAGTGAAGATATTCTTATAAAATATCGAGGATTTTATACCTCAAAAAGCGAATAAAATCTGAAGGAGGATGGAAATGGCTAGTGCAAAAGATCAGGTTATAAAAGGGGACTATTTAGGCCCATATTGCTGCTCTGACTTTAACAATTATTTATATATAAATTTTAAAGAGACGAAAATTCCGATAACGAAGGAAACAGTACAGGATTATGAAGTAATCAGTGAAGAAAGATCAAAGAGCGCTACAAGCGCTGTACTTCGAGCTGGAATGGGGGCTGTCCTTCTTGGACCCGCCGGACTTTCGGCAGGAGTCACTGCAAAAAATAAGGGGATTTACTTGATTGCTATTGAGTTTAAAAGTGGAAAAAGATCTATCATAGAGATTGGGCAAAAATATTACAAGATATTTATTAAAGGAATGTTTTAAATAATGAAATGCTGGTGGACAATTTTTCAGTCAGCATTTTTGCTTTTTATTTTACGAATGAAAGCTGCAACCGGGCAACGACGGCGTTTGAAAAAAAGCAGCAGCACTTTGCCTTACAAAATGCTGCTGCTTTTTGTTTTATATAAAAATAAAGCTGTATTATAACAATACCGGGTGCAAAAATTTGCCCAAAATAAGGGGCTTTTGCCGCTTTGGCCTGGCCGATGATAAAAAAGAGAAAATGCCCCCAATGCGCTGAAAGCGGCAAACGCCGGCTTTGGGGCGCTTTGGCTTTTGCGGCGCCGGTACAAAGGGGGCCGGCTAAAAGGTGTCAGCGCAAAATTGGGCCTTGGCGTTTTTGCAGTATGCCGGCCCATTGCAGCGGCTTATTTTTGCAAAACGCCGCTTTTGGCGGTTTGCAAAGGCTTTTGCCGCAAAAGCAACCGCCGGGTTATCAAATGGATTGCCCCAGCCGGAAGGCTTTTTGCAGCTCTTCCTTACCTTCCATATCTCCCACAAAATAGTTGCCGCCGGCCAAAACCGCACCAAGGTTTTTCCACTGCAAATGTTCTGCCAGGTGGTTATAGTACAGCAGTATATCGTCAAAGCCGTGCCCTTCGGCCGCCATTAAAAGCGCGCAGCAGCGGCCGTGCCCGCGCAGAAGGTTTTCGTCCCCTTCTTCCAGGGCAAACAGCCGGTCAATGGCGGTACGCAGCTGGCCGCTCATGTTCCAGTAGTAAAGCGGCGATGCCAGCACCACGACATCGCATTCTTTTACGGCCGGGTAAATTTGGGCCATGTCGTCCTGCTGCACACAAGGGCAGGGCCGGCTGTTTTGCCCGCCAAAACAGCCCTTGCAGCCGTTTATCTGCATGCCGTCCAAAAAAAACTCGGTTACGGTGTTGCCGGCGCTTTCGGCGCCTTCCCGAAACGCTTTCACCAGGGCGGCAGTATTTCCGTTTTTACGAGGGCTGCCGTTTAATACCACAATTTTTTTGCTCATTTGTAACCCCTCTTTCTTACATTTTTTCTGCACAGGCGGCCGCCTGTGCAGAGTCGTCGGTTTCATCCATCTCTTCCGCGTGCAGCACGCCCGGCACCAGCACTCAGCCCACCATCCTCCAGCCGGCTGGTGCGGCTGTGCGCTCTATGGGAATGCACACGCCGTCAAATACCGTAAGGCCGTTTTCCGCGCAGCAGGCAATCAGCGCACATTCTTTATCTGCAATTTTTTTGGCGCCCGCCACCATGGCGTAAATACGGTCTATTCCCCCTTTTATTTGGGCAGAAATGGAATACCAGTAAACCGGCATGGTGAAAACCACCACATCGGCCGCTAAAATAGCCGGGGCTATCTGGTTAAAAGCGTCATCAAAAGAACAGGCCTTGCCCGTTTGGCAGCAGGTTTCGCAGGCATGGCAGCCGCCAATTTTCATCATGGCGGCGTCAAAACGGGTTACCGTATGCCCTTTGGCCTGGGCCGCCTTAATAAATGCCTGCGTCATGGCAAAGCTGTTTTGTATTTTTTCGGGGGCTTGCGGTAAGAACCACAACCTTTTTTCCCATTTTAATCTCCTCCCTTTTGGTGTAATTGACTTTGGCTGATGCCTACAGTAAAATTATAGCAAGTATGGGTATACAAACAAGTACGCACATAAAGGTGCAATACTTACTTATTGGTTTTATACTTACAAAAAGGAGAGTACAACATGCAAGAGCGCTGCATTGCGAAGGAAACCCTTGGCACCACCGGGTTCAGCTACACCCTTTCGCTGATTAACGGCAAGTATAAAATGACCATTCTGTATACCTTAATGGAATTTGGCGTGGTGCGCTTTAATGAGATGAAAAAGTATATTGGGGGCATTTCGTATAAAACTTTAAGCGCAACCTTAAAGGAGCTGGAAGCCGATCAGCTGATCCACCGGGAGGAATATCCGCAGATTCCCCCCAAGGTGGAATACAGCCTGACGGCAAGGGGCCAATCGCTGATTCCCATTTTGGACGCCATGTGCGAATGGGGCGAGCAAAACCGGTTATAAAAAGCGGCCCGCAACCTCCCGTTTTGTTTTGGGCAAAAGCCTTTGCAAAAGGGCAGCCCGCTTATGGCAGCAAAGCCGGCAGGGCAGGGAAGGCTTTGGCCGAAAGGCGCTTTCTTAGCAGGCAAAAACGCCGTGTTCTTTTAAAAAAAGAACACGGCGTTTTTTGCGTTTGGGGCAAAGGGCGGCGTTTAAACCGGTGCGGGTGCCGGCGGCAAAAACATTACAAAATAATGCAAATAAGCCCCTGGCAGCCCTCGTTAATTACCCGCTCCAGCGTTTCCTGCAGTTTCAGCCTTGCTTCCTGCGGCATGTGCAGAAGCTTGCCCTGCAGCCCTTCGTTTACCAGTTCGTGCAGGCTTTTGCCAAAAATGTTCGACTCCCAAATGCGAATCGGGTCTTCCTCAAAATCATCCAGAAGGCTGCGCACCAAATCTTCCGATTGCTTTTCGCTGCCCACAATGGGGCTCAGTTCGGTGGTAATGTTGGTTTTCAGCATTTGAATGGAGGGGGCGCTGGCCCGCAGGCGTACCCCGTACCGGCCGGCCTGCTTTACAATTTGGGGTTCTTCCAGCTTCAATTCGTCAATGGTGGGCATAACAATGCCGTAACCGGTGGCTTCCACCTGCTGCATGGCGTCGCGGAATTTTTCGTATTCGCGCTTGGCCTGGGCCAGTTCCAGCACGCAGGGCAGCAGGCTGGCTTCGTCTTGTACCGCAAGGCCGGTGGTTTCGGCCAAAACCCGGTAAAACTGCTGCGGCTGCAAACAAACCTCTACCTTTGCCGTGCCGCAGGAAAGGTCGGCCGCAGTGACCTGCGCGCCGGTAATGTACGCACTTTCCGGCAGGCTGGCGCTTTGCAGGTCCCGCACCCGGCCCACCCGGTCGGCAAAGCTGCGCACCGCGGCGTATACATCCTGCCGCAGCCAGTGGTCCGGCTGCAGCATGGTAACCCAGCGGGGCATATAAAAGCTAAGCTCGGTAAGCGGAAATTCGTACAGCACGCTGCGCATAATGGCCAGAATATCCTGGGAGTCAAGCTCCGGGCAGCTTACCGGCAAAACCGGCACGCCATACTGGCCGGAAAGCTTTTGGGAAAGCTCCACACTTTGGCTTGCCTTGGGCGAAACACAGTTTAAAAGCACTGCAAACGGCTTGCCCGAAGCCTTCATTTCGCCAATTACCCGGCTTTCCGCCTCTTCGTAGGCGGCGCGGGGCAGGTCGCTTATGCTGCCGTCGGTGGTAATGCACAGCCCAATGGTGGCGTGTTCGGTAATTACCCGGCGGGTGCCGGTTTCGGCAGCCACCTCAAACGGCACCGCTTTGTCGTACCAGGGGCTTTTTACCATGCGGGGCTGCTCATCCTCCTGGGTGCCCATGGCCCCTTTTACCAGGTAACCCACACAGTCTACCAGCCGGGTTCTAAAACTTACATTCTCCCCAAGGTCAATCTGCACGGCCTGTTCGGGCACAAATTTGGGTTCGGTGGTCATAACGGTGCGCCCCGCTGCCGATTGCGGCAGCTCATCCAGCGCGCGCTTGCGGGCGGTTTCGTCCTTTATGGTGGGCAGCACCAGCGTTTCCATAAACCGCTTAATAAAGGTGCTTTTGCCGGTGCGCACCGGGCCCACCACTCCAATATATACCTCGCCCCCCGTGCGGCGGGCAAGGTCCTGATAAATTTGGGTGTTCTGTTCCATACCTCTGCCTCCTTACTCTGCACAGGGAATTAAAAGGCGGGTGTCCTGCGAAAGAATGCCGGTTTCCACACCGCTGTCCTGCGCAATTTTGCCGGGGTCTGCGTGGTAGTGTTTGGCCACCTGGAACACATCTTCGCCAGCATGCCCGTAGTAGATGCGCAAAGCAGCGCCGTCCGATTGCTTTTCCAGGGGGGCACTGCAGCTGATCGCCTGCAAAAGCTCGGTGCGCTTTTTGCGGCTGACGGTGCCCGAAAGCAAAATGGAAATTTCGCAGCTGGCCTGCGCGCCGCTTTTGTGGGCGTGGGCCTGGCCAAACAGCGCGCAAACCTGTGCGGTAACGGCGCCGCAGGTTACATCGTACCGTTTGGGCAGCACATAGTCGCAGGGTTTGTCATAGCATTCCAGCTCGCCCAGCGCATTGCGGCAGATCAGGTGGGCAATGGCCCGCCCCCGAATGCTCAGTTCGCCGTTTTCGGTTACCGTTTCCACCGGCAGTACGGTGGCCATGCAGTCCACAATTGCCGCGTCCGGGTCAGGCAATGCGCCCTCTGCGGTTGCGGTAACAGTTAAAGCAAGGCGGTCCAGCACCTGTTCGGTCAGCACGGTTTGGGTGGCGGCTTCGGTTTCGTACTGGGTGGAAAAAGCGTCATCTACCGCTACAAACTCTTCGTTTGTGCTGGCGGTAAACTGCAAAAGCGCGCTTACGCTGGCAAGCGAACCGGCAGCGGCATCGGCCTCCATAACCGTGCAGCCCACCGGCAAAACCTGGGCGGTGCAGATGCAGTCGTCCGGCAGAGGTTCACTGTCTAAAATTTGGCTGAAAACCAGTTCCTTTTCCGCCCGCAGTACCTCGGTGCCGGGGCCTGGACGGTACAAAACCGAAAGCTGCAGGCTGCCCTTTACCACCGCCTTGCCCGAAACCACCTTCACTTCGCTGGTGCTGCCGGTACACTGGCAGGTCAAAATGGCCTCGGGCGGCTTTTCAAATTCCAATGTGTCCTCGGCGGTAAATTGTTTTTCGCACTGGGTTAAAATGCGGTTGGAAGAAAGCGGCAGCTGCCGGTACTGAATGCCCGCACCCGAAAGCCCGGTAATAATCTCCTGGTGCACCTCGCCCGAAACCTGCACCCGGAACGCGAACGCGCCCTTTACATCGATCCGGCGCTGGTTGATCGCCCGCACATTCAAATATTCGGTTTCGCCGGCCACCTGCACAAAGCACGGCCCGTCGGCCGCGGCCTTCAGTTCGGCCGTTTTGGAAAACGGCAGCTTCTGTTCCAGCGTGCAGAAGCTGCGGCTTTCTTCGCTTTGGTAGCAGATTAAAAGCCGGAAATACCCTTCCAAACTCAGCTTGCCGCCCAGCGCCTGCCGTTTCAGCACCACCGGAATGAGAAAGCTTTTTACCAGCTTGAAGATCTCCGGCTGATAGTCCGGAATCACCAGTTCGGTCTCCACCGGGGTTTCCAGCGTAAGATCACACAGCTGCTGGCGAATGTTGACCGTATCTTTTACCACCTGTAACTCCATATCCTCTTCGCCCCTTTCAGCATATACCTATGCCGTTGTCCGCTTTGGTATGCCGCAAATGCGGCCTAAAAACCTTGCTGTGCACAAAATGCGGCAAAATGGACCGCTTTTTATGGCAGCTAAACGCCTGCAGGCCAAAAAAGTTTTGTTTGTCCCTGCCTTTGTGCCTGCTTTTTGGCAGGGGCAAACGGGCTATCTGCCCGGTTAAATGCGCGCCGCGCGCATGGTTCAGCGCGGGGCGTTTTGCGGCAAAAAGCACCCCTTTTTGGCCTGGCACACCGGGCACTGTTCCGGCGCAGCTGCGCTAAACAGGGTGTGGCCGCAGTTTTGGCAGATCCAAAATACCGATTGCTTGCGGCAGAATAAGGTGTCCTGCTGCAGCTGGTTTGTCATGCGCTGCAAAGCAACCTCCTGCGCTTTGGCAATGCGGGAAAGGTTGTCGGCAAGTTCGGCCAGCTGCAAAAAGTTTTCTTCCCGCGCGGTGCGGGCCAGCACGGGGTACTCCTCGCGCCAGGCCCGCCGGCGCCGGGCGGCGGCCTGCTGCAAATACCAGGCGGTGTCTGCCGGGGTATTCTGCAAAAGCCAGCCAAGCCACAGCCCGGCGTGGGCCTGTTCCTGGCCGGCAACCCGGCTTAAAAGCGCCTGGGCCGGCACAATGTTTTCCTGGCAGGCAGCTGCCGCACCAAGCTGGCACAAAGCCGCGCTTTGCAGCGCCTGGGCCCAGGCGGCGCCAAGCAGGCGATAGGTCTGGCTGTGTTCAAATTCCATACATGCATCCTTCCTTTCTGGTTTATGCGTTTATGCGCACTGCATAAACAAAACACGCACCTTACCCACCGCCCGGGCAAAAGGTTTATGCGTGGGCTTTTTGTCCGGCACGGCCTTACCCGCCTGCACACTTACCGACAGGCGGTTTTAAAAGCGGCGGCAAAGCGCCGGGGCGGTATGGCCTTTTTTATATGTATGCGGCAATCTGCTTAGGCAAAACTTGCCCGGGCCTTTCCTTTGGCAAGAACACCCCACCCGGCGCACCGCTATACTGGTAATAGCGGCCCTGGGCCGCCCAACAAAAGGAGGGTGCATACATGCTGAAACTGCAATTGCTTTACGCACTGCTGGGCACGGGAGGAATGTTTTTGGCCACCTGTGCCGGCGCTGCCATGGTGTTTTTGTTCTGGCGCAGCTTTTCCTGCCAAAGCGGGCAGGTATTTATGGGGTTTTCGGCCGGGGTTATGCTGGCAGCGGGGGTGTGGTCGCTGCTTTTGCCGGCTATGGAGCGGCTAAACGGAGATAAAATGGCCATGTTTTGGCTGGTGGGTGGCGGCTTTTTATTGGGTGGCAGTTTTTTGTGGCTGATGGACCGGCTTTCGGCCCGGCTTTTGCCCCAAAGCTTGCAGCCGGGGCAGAACACCGCGCTTTTGGTGCTTGCCATAACGCTGCACAACCTGCCCGAGGGCATGGCGGTGGGGCTTAGCTTTGCGGTGGCCGCCGCCCAAAACGAACCGGCCGATCTGGCCGCCGCTTTTGTGCTGGCCCTGGGCATGAGCTTGCAGAACTTTCCCGAAGGGGCGGCGGTCAGCCTGCCGCTGCGCAGCCAGGGCATGGGCGCAGGCAAGGCGTTTGGTTTGGGGGTGCTTTCCGGCGCGGTGGAACCGCTTTTTGGGCTGGTGGCGGTTTTGGCAGCCGGCAGCATAGCGGGGGCTATGCCGCTGGTTTTAAGCTTTGCGGCGGGGGCTATGGTGTATGTGGTGGCGCAGGAGATGATTCCCCAGGCCACCAGTGCGCCCCATGCCCAGGCGGGTGTGGCCAGTATTCTGGTAGGGTTTTGGCTTATGATGCTGCTGGATGCGCTGCTTGGCTGAAAAATTGCCCCGGTAGGCTTTAAAAAAAGCCTGCCGGGGCAGTTTTTTTGTGCGGCAAAAGGCGGCGGTGCAAAAAAAGAAAGCGCGCTTTGCTGGTTCTTCGCTTTTTCACGCTTTAATAGCCGCAAAAGGGCTGGCAGGCTTTTTTATGCTGGCTTTTTCGCTTTTTGCGGGCAGCTGCTTTCCATGCCATGGTGCTTATACCATATGAGGGCGCAGTATGGTATAATGGCCCAAAGCGGCTATGATCTTTTTCTTTTTAGGCAGGTTTTTTCGCCCCCTTTGCGGGCGAAAACCATGGCGGTTTATCGCTGCCGGCATGGTATAATAAAAAACAACGAAAAAGGTGCGCTATGGCGCAGCGGGCCGCGGGGCAGAGCCTTCCTGTGCTTGCAAAATAAGCCGCCCCTTGCAAAAGCGCGGGCAGGTTTTTGCCCCTTTGCCGCAAGGGGCAAAAGGGGGCAAAGGCCCACAGCCGGTTTTATAGCCCATACAGTAAAAGCGCCGCGCTTTTGCCCGGTGGCAGGGCGTGTTTTAAGGAGGAAAAAATGGCAATACCCAGTATTGCGGTAAAAGAAATAGACCTTGACCGGTGCTATTTTAACCCCGGCTGTGCCGCAAGTTTGTATAAGCCCCAGCTGCCGCAGCTTATGCTAAAGCTGCTTTGGCAGCATTTTGGCCCGGTTCAGCTTCACAGTATTTGCTGCCACCACAACCCAAACCTTCCCAAGGGCAGCACCATTATCAACAACTGTGCCGGCTGCGACAGGCGGTTTCGCAGTTTGTACCCGGGCATTCGCACCATAAGCTATTGGGAGGTGCTGGACAGCCTGCCCGACCTTTCGCTGCCGGATTATTCCGGCCTGACCGTGTCGGTGCAGGACTCCTGCTCCTACCGGCAAAAGCCGCAGGTGCACCGGGCGGTGCGCAGCCTTCTGCGCAAAATGCAGATCGAAATTGTGGAAAGTGCCTTCAGCGGGGAGCATTCCATCTGTTGCGGCGATAATTTTTACCCTTACCTGCCTGCAGAGCAGGTGGCCAATCTGCAAAAGCGCCGGGCCGACCAAATGCCCTGCGACGATGTGGTGGTTTATTGTGTCAGTTGTGTGCGCTCCATGACAGTGGGGGGCAAGCGGGCGCATTATCTGCCGGACCTTTTGTTCCAAAAGCAAACCTGGCCCATCCGCGCAAGCCTGGCCGATTACCATGGCCTGCTGCAGCGGTATATTGACAGCCACTGAAAATTTTTTATAAAAAAGGCGTTGGCACAGTTAGCCCTTGCCGCCGCTGCCCTGCAGATAAGCCCCAGACGACAAAAAGGCTAAAGGGCAGCTTTGCCGGCCTTTGCCCCAAAAGGTGCCTGCTTGCAAAAATATATGCGTTTTGTGCAAACAGCGCGTTCATGCTGCCGCAAAGGTAAAATAAAACCACAAAAACCGGCCAGCAAGGCCGGTTTTTGTGGTTTAAAGGCTTTTTTAATGGCACAGGGCTTTGGCCCAGCTTTGCGGTGGAAGAATGAGCGGCTATATTGTGCTGGGCGCAGCTGTGCTGGCGCCGCTGTGCTGGCGGCGCTTGTGGCGGCTTTTTTAGAACGCCGGCATACGGCCTGTACCATAAAGAGGCTGGACCAGATGCTTACCGCCGCTATGGACGGCAGCTTTTCGGAACAAAATTTTGATGAAAGCCGCCTTTCTGCCCTGGAAAACCGGCTGGGGCGCTACCTTGCGGCCAGCGCCTTGTCCGGGCAGAATGTGCGCCGCCAAAACGAACAGATCAGCACCCTAATTTCGGACATTTTCCACCAAACAAAAACGCCGGTGGCCAACCTGCAGCTGTATACCCAGTTGTTGCAGGAGCAAACGCTGCAGCCGCAGGCGAAAGAGTGTGTGCAGGCCATTGCCTTACAGACCGAAAAGCTGCAAAGCCTTATGGAAGCTTTGGTTAAAACATCCCGCCTGGAAAGCGGCATTTTGGCGCAGCACCCGCAGCCGGGCGAAATTGCCCCGGTTATACACCGGGCCAGCGCGCAGTATGCTGCCTGGGCGGCGGCCAAGAACATTGCACTGCAGGTAGGCCCGGCAGAGGGCCGGGCTGTTTTTGATGCCAAATGGACGGAAGAAGCTTTGTGCAATTTGTTGGATAACGCTGTTAAATATACCCCCGCCGGGGGCAGCGTTTATGTATGCGTGCACAACTACCAGCTGTTTTCGGCTGTTTGCGTTTCCAATACGGGGCCGGGCATTTGTGAACAGGAGCAGGCCAAAATTTTTGGCCGTTTTTACCGCTCCGTGGGGGCGCACCAAACCCAGGGGGTGGGCATTGGCCTTTACCTTACCCGGCAGATTGCGGAAAAGCAGGGCGGGTATGTGAAGATAGCAAGCGAGCCGGGGCGCAAAACCACCTTTTCGCTGTATCTGCCCCGCGAGAATGTACCCGCCGGTGATACTGGCTGCAAATAAAAGGCTGTGCCCAAATGGGCACAGCCTTTTTGGTGCGGCGGGGTTCGTTTGGTGCGGTGGGCTTTGCTGCAGCAGCCCCGGCAAAACAAGGGCGCATAAAACCGCCCCGGCCTTCGGCCCAGCGCCCACACCAACGGCACAAAAATAAAATGGCCGGGCACCTTGCCGAAAAATAGCCCTATTGAAACAAAAAATGAAAAACCAAAAACAAAGCGCCACAGCGCCTTTTCTCATGCCCAAAGCGGCCCTGCCGCTGCAGCGGTTTGGCAGGCTGCAGCCCAAAGGCCCAAACGGAAATCAATCCAGCTGGGTGTCCATGCCTTTATAAATAACAAACAAGGCCACTACCATGCCAATACCGGCCCAAACCGGCATGCTGAAAACCACCTGGCGCAGAAAAATTCCCGCGCACAGTATGAAAAACAGCGCAAAAAACGCCAAGGCCAGCGGGGCCTTTTTTCTCCTGGGCAGAAAAAGAATGCCGGCAAACCCAGTAAACAAAACCGCAGCTGGCCAGCATAATGCCTGTGCCGGAAATAAGCTGCCCAAGGGTTATGGTCAGCAAAGGCCAGCTGCCACCCCCCAATACCCCTTGCAAAACGCCAAATACCAGCCAAATTGCCGCCAAAACCGCTGCCGCCAGCACCCCGTCCCGCAATGTACAGAGCGCGCTTTCCAACCGGGACATAGGGGGCAGCGCCTCCACAATGCTGTCGCAGAAGGCCTTGGGGTTTGGGCCAATAACCGCCAGGGCGTCTTCGTTTCGGTTTTGCGCATCCAGCAGCATTTCCATAATGTCTCGGCGCACCTGTTTCTGCTCTCAGGTGCTAATGCGAAAACTGCGCAGGTACACCACAATATCGGTCATAAGCTTTTGTCCTTCGTCGTTTAGGGCGGCTTCTGCCCGGTTATTCTGCTCCAAAAGCAGCTTCGTTTTCTTGCGCATCCAAATAACCTCCTGTCGCTTTTGCAAGCTGGTCCACCGCCAGGGCCAGCTTTCGGTAATGGTAAAAAAATTCGGCCAGTTCCTTTTTTCCAAGCTCGGTCAGGGCGTAGTATTTGCGCTGGGGCCCCTGCGGCGAAGCACAAAGGCTGGCCGTAATGGCCCCTCGCTTTTCCAGCCGCAGCAGCAGCGGGTAAATGGTCCCTTCGGGAATACGCCCAAAGCCATACTCCATAAGCGTTTGAGAAATTTCGTACCCGTAACGCTTTTTGGTGCTTAGCACCGCCAGTACACACCCTTCCAGCGTCCCTTTCAGCATCTGTGATAAAATCAATCTTTCACCGCCTTACTATCTTGCTTTACAAGGTAGCTTCTGGCTATATTGGAATGCAAGGTAGTAACGCTGCCAAGCCCTTGCAGCGCAGGCGGGCCAAATCTTTCAAAACGGTCACATTCCGGAAAGTGCCAGGACAGATTGTTGTGGTACTGTTTGAATACCGAAAGGTCAGCAAAACTTTTTATGTACAGGAGGAAACAGCAATGGCAATTTTGCAGACCAAAGCTTTAAAAAAGTACTATGGCATTGGAGATACCCAGGTAAAAGCGCTGGACGGAGTGGACCTGGAGATTGAGCAGGGGGAATTTGTGGCCATTGTGGGCACTTCGGGGTCGGGCAAATCCACCCTGCTGCACATGCTGGGCGGGCTGGACCGCCCCACCTCGGGCACGGTTACCGTAAACGGCAGGGATATTTTTGCCCTTACCGACGAAGCCCTTACCATTTTCCGGCGGCGCAAAATTGGTTTTGTGTTCCAGGCGTATAACCTGGTGCCGGTTTTAAGCGTGTGGGAAAATATTGTGCTGCCCATTCAGTTGGACGGCAACCCCGTGGACAGCGGCTATGCAAACGAAGTAATTGAAACGCTGGGGTTAAGCAAAAAACTGCAAAGCCTGCCCAACCAGCTTTCCGGCGGCCAGCAGCAGCGGGTGGCCATTGCGCGGGCCCTGGCCGCAAAGCCGGCCATTGTTTTGGCCGACGAACCCACCGGCAACCTGGACAGCAAAACCAGCCAGGATGTTTTAAGCCTGATGAAGGTAACCGGGCAAAAATTTTCTCAAACCATGGTTATGATCACCCATAACGAAGAGATTGCCCAGCTGGCCGACCGCATTGTCCGTATGGAGGACGGGCGGATTGTGACGCGGTAAA
Organism: Pygmaiobacter massiliensis; assembly: GCA_022778585.1. Taxonomy (GTDB): domain Bacteria; phylum Bacillota; class Clostridia; order Oscillospirales; family Ruminococcaceae; genus Pygmaiobacter; species Pygmaiobacter massiliensis_A. The sequence continues at coordinate 50,246 of JALFTI010000011.1, forward strand.
GGGGGAGAGCAGATAGGAAGGTGTCAAACCGGGGCTGTATTCGCCGTTTAAGCCTGCGTGCCCTTTTGGCAAACCGCACCCGCAACCTGGTGGCGGTGCTGGCCATTGCCCTAACGGCAATGTTGTTTACCTCTCTGTTTACCATTGTATTGTCCATTAACGAAGCCTACCAGCAGGCAAACTTTCGCCAGGCCGGCAGCTGGGCACACGGAACCTTCAAGCGCCTAAACTGGCAGCAGGTGGAACAGCTTAGTGCCGACCCGGCCATTCGGCAATGGGGAAGCCTGTGGGCATGCCCCAAGAAATACCCTTTAATAAGGACCATGTAGAGGTGAGCTGCTGCGATGAAAACAGTGCGCACTGGGGCTATTGCGACCCAACCCAGGGGCGGCTGCCCAAAGAGGGGACCGACGAGGCGGCAACCGATACCCGTGTGCTGGAGCTGCTGGGGCTTGAGCCAAAGCTGGGGCAGCAGGTTACCATAACCTTTGAGGTGGACGGACATACCACCACCCAAACCTTTACCCTGTGCGGCTTTTGGGAGTATGACGAGGCAATGGTGGCCAGCCAGGTGCTTTTGCCGCGCAGCCTCGCCCAGCAGGTGCTGGACGAGGTTGGTGTAAAACAGCCCAGTTGTGATGGTCTTACCGGCACCTACAGCATGGATGTTATGCTGGGCAGTTCCATGCAGATTGAAGAGAAAATGGAGCAAATTTTGGCCCGCAACGGCTGCCAAAGCGAAACGGTCGGGGAAGAAAACTATGTGGGCATTGGGGTGAACTGGGGTTATACCGGCGCTAAAATGGCCCGCACAATGGACCCTATCACCCTGGTTATTCTGGTGTGTGCGCTGCTGCTTATCATCTTTACCGGGTATCTTATTATTTACAATGTGTTTCAAATTTCGGTGGCAGGGGATATCCGCTTTTACGGCCTATTGAAAACCATTGGCACAACGCCGCGCCAGCTGCGCAGAATCATCCGTATTCAGGCTTTGCTGCTGTGCCTGGCGGGCATTCCGGTGGGGCTGGTGCTGGGCTGGCTGGCAGGGAGTGCGCTGGTACCGGTGGTTATTGGGCAGCTTAACGGAATGCGCACGATGGTGTCGGTCAGCCCCATGCTGTTTGGCCTGTCCGCGCTGTTTGCGCTGGCCACGGTGCTCATCTCCTGCCGCCGGCCCGGGCGCCTGGCGGGGAAGGTGTCGCCGGTGGAGGCGGTGCGCTATACCAAAGGTCCCAAATCCCACACTCGCACCAAGCGAACCCGAAAAGGGGTCAGCCTTTTTTCCATGGCCTGGGCAAACCTGGGCCGCAGCCGGGGCAAAACGGGCATTACGGTGCTGTCCCTTTCGCTGGCGGTGGTGCTGCTTACCTTAACGGTTACCTTTGCCAGAGGTTTTGATATGGACAAGTACCTGCGCGCCAAACCCTGCGATTTCCAAATTGCCGACGCAGGCTGCTTTCAAACCGGAAACAGCGGATTTAACACCGATATGGCCGTGCCCGAACAGGTAATGCAGGCGCTGCAAACCCAGGACGGCATTGTGCAGGGGGGCCGGGCATATGGCAAGGTAGGCGCTGTGGAAGAGTTTGTCAGCGAGGAATATTACCGTTCCATGCGCAGCCAGTGGGTAAGCGGGCAGGCGCTGGAAAGCCAGGTGGCCTATGCCCAGCGCACACCAGAGGGGCTTTTGGTGGACGGCCCAGCTTTATGGCATGGAAGCCTATCTGCTAAATCAGCTTACTGTGCTGGAGGGAGACCTGTCCTTGCTGTATGAGCCAGGCAGCCGTTTTATTGCTGCCGTCTGTTTTGAGGACGATTATGGCCGCCCTCAAAGGGACAGCTATTGGGCCAATGTAGGCGATACCGTTACCCTGCGGTATGTGGAAGGGTATGAATATTACTATATGGACACCGGTGAATTGGTTGAGCAGTTTAACCAGCAGGTCACCGAGGGCAGCCGTCCCTGGAACAGCCGGGCCAAAACCTACCGGGAAGTAGAATATACGGTAGCCGCCCTGGTTTCGGTACCCAGCACCTTAAGCTACCGCTACTATGGCTCAGACGAGTTTATCCTCAACGACCAGACCTTTATCCAGGATACAGGCACCGACTGTGTTTTGTACTACGCCTTCGACACATCCCAAGAGGCCAACGCGGATATGGAGGCATTTTTGGCCGATTATACCGAAACCCAGAATCCTCAGTTTGACTATGAAAGCAAGGCCAGCTACGCCAAACAGTTTGAAAGCTTTCAGCACATGTTTTTCTTGCTGGGTGCAGCCCTCAGCTTTATTGTGGGGCTGGTAGGGGTGCTCAATTTTACAAACGCCATCCTCACCGGTATTGCCGCCCGCCGCAGAGAGCTGGCCGTGCTCCAATCTATGGGCATGACCGGCCGGCAGTTCAAAACCATGCTGGCTTTCGAAGGGCTGCTGTATACTATGGGTGCGGTCCTTTTGGCCTTGGTACTGGTTTTGGTCTCGGCGCCCTTTATGGGGCAAGGCCTTAACCAACTGCTGTGGTTTTTTACCTACCGCTTTACCCTGTGGCCCATTGCTGTGGTTTTGCCCTTGTTCGGGCTGTTGGGGGTGCTTATTCCGGTTTTAAGCTGCCGGGCGGCCCAAAAACTTTCGGTGGTGGAGCGTTTGCGGCAGGAATAAAAAGCGTGCCGCAGCGGCCTGCCGGTACCGGTTATTCTTTCCTTGCCAAACCATTCTGCCGAATGCTGCAAATTTTACAAATCCCATTTGGCAGGCCTGCAAAAAACACCTTTTGGGCAAGCAAAACGGCTAACAGAAATAAACGCAGGGATGGTTTATAAAAAGCAAGGTTATTTTTAAATGCCGCAGCTTGAAACGCGCCACGGCCAAAGGTGTCCCTGCTTTTATGAAGCGGACCTTGCGGCAGAAAGGGATGCTTTCGCCTGGGCCTGTAAGGCAGGCGCCTGTAAAAGCTTGCTGCACAAATGTTTTCAAAAAAGCGGGCACCAACGCAAAAAGAAAGCCCCGGTCGGCCGACCGGGGCTTTCTTTCTGGGCCAAAGCCCATAATAAATTGGTGCGGGTAGTGGGGGTCGAACCCACACACCATAGGTACAGGATCCTAAATCCTGCGCGTCTGCCAATTCCGCCATACCCGCGTATAAGCTATTGTTTTTGTTTTAGCTGGGCTAGCGCCCTTAACCATTGGCTTTAAAAAGTAAAGCAGTACTATTTTTGGCAAAACCAATGGGGTTTATTTTTAAGCTACTATACTGCAATAAAAAGTTCCAAGCTCAGGGCCATCGCAAAATCTATGCCGCAATCTATATGCATAACGGCTTGGTATCGGGCACAATCCTGACAGGCTGTTTGCTGTTTTTCATTTGTTTAGGTAAAAGTTTTTTTGCAATAAAAGAAAAACAGCCGCTAAGGTTCTGTGTTTTTGCTATTTTATATGATGGTTGGAAGTAATGGTTAGCAAATGAAAAGCCCGCATATAGGCTTTTATGCAAACCCTTTGCGTAGGGCAAACCGCCCTGCAAAGGCAGCGCCCAAACCCTGTGCGCTTAAACCGAACCTGCAAAAAAGGCGGCTTGCTGTAAAGCAGCCAGGGCCGCCTTTTTTGCTTTCGGTTTTATGTTTATGCGCTTTTGTTTTAAATGTACCAGGTACTTTCGGCCGGCCGGGTAAAGTTTTGCTCCAGCATGGCCACATGGGACAAAAAGGCCTCGTCGGCAAAATATTTGGCGCCGGTGGGGCAGCTTTTTATGCAGGCCTGGCATTTAATGCAAATGCCGGTTACCTGGCTGGGGTCCTGGGCCGAAATCGAACCCATGGGGCACACCTTCACGCAGTCGGCGCACTGGTTGCACTTGGCGGGGTCGGTCAGGGGCTTGGCCTTTAAAAATACGGCCGGCTTGCCGTCGGTTCCACGGGGGGTATAGTAGGGGGCATCGGCCTGGCCCGGCACCGCAAGCGGCGCAGCAGGTTTATTTTCCTGCGCTTTTTGGGCAAAGGCTTCTCCAAACTGGCAAAGCGCCTGTATATCCTCTTTGTTGGGGCGGCCAGGGGCCAATTTTGCGGTAAAGGAATGTTCGGCTACCACTGCGCAGGCTGCCAAAACCGAAAAGCTGTCCTGACTAAGCAGGCTGCACAATTCGGCAAGGGCGTTATCAAAACTGCGATTGCCAAAGGTGACCACCGCACACGCGGCCGCACCGTTGCCTAAAAAGCCCTCTGCCACCCAGGGCGAAATTTTATTGGGCACCCTTCCAGCATATACCGGCGTGCCGAATACCACCAGCTGATCGGGCGAAAACTGCGTTTTTTCCAGCCGGGCCGCCGGCAGGGTAAAGTCCAGCTCCTGCAAGGGCAGGCCCAGCTTTTTAGCTGCGGCGTTGGCAATGGTGCGCACCGCCAATTGGGTGTTCTTTGCAGGGCTAAAATATACAGCTTTTACACAGGTGTATTCCATGGTGAAAACACTCCTTTATCAGCACGGTAAAAAGGGAAAATCCCAAACGCCTAACAAGGCAGCTTTACCTGCCCGTTCATCATAACACAGGCAGGGCAGGTTCGTCAAATAAATGCGAAGCCTTTGGCCTTTAAAAGCTTAGCGGCCAAACACTTGGCTTGCCAACTGCATATTTTGGCGTACCGGTACCTCAAACGGGCAGCGGGCTTCGCAAGCGCCGCAGCCGGAACATTCGCTGGCGGTATGGGCCAGCACGGCGTAGTGTTCCCGCACGGTTTCGGGCAGCTTGGTGGCGGCGCGGGCCAGGTTTAAAAATTTGGTCACGGCGGCCACATCAATACCTTTGGGGCAGGGGGCGCAGTGGCCGCAGTACATGCAGTGGCCTTTCCAGCTCATGCGGGGAAACGCCGCAAGCGCGCTGGCGTAGTCCTTTTCCTGCTCGCTGGCCGTTTCGTAAGCAAGGCAGGCGGCAAGCTCGGCTGTGGTGTGGGCCCCTGCCATTACGCAGGCCACTGCCGGGCGGCTTAAAGCATAGTGCAGGCACTGCAGCACGCTCAGCGAGCGGCCTGCAGGGGAAAGTGCCTGGTTAAGCAGGTCACCGCCGCCAAACGCCTTCATAACCGTAATGCCCACCCCCAGCCGCTGGCAGGTTTCGTACAGCTGCTCCCGCTCGGGGTCCAAATTCAAAAGCGGGGCGGCATAGCTTTCGGGCGCAAACAGCGCATCCAAATCCTCACTGCCCGGCTGCAGGTCGTAACAGGGGTTCACACTGAACATTAAAACATCCACAAGCCCGCTTTCTACCGCAGGCAGTGCCGCTTTGGGGTTGTGGCTGCTCAGGCCTATATACCGAATACGCCCCGCCGCCTTCTGCTGCTGCGCATACTGCATAATGGGGCCGTTGGCAATGGTTTCCCACTCGCTGGGCGAATCCACATAATGGATCATGCCAATGTCCAGATAATCGGTCTGCAAATTTTTCAAAAGCGCTTCAAACGAGCTTTGCACCTCGTCCATCTGCCGGGTGCGCTGGTAATGGCCATTTTTCCACACGGTGCAAAGGTGGGCCTGCAAAATAAACTTTTCCCGCTGCCCCTGCAAAGCGCTGCCCACAAACCGGTGCAGCTGCGGGTTTGGGCTATATAGGTCCATGCAGTTTACCCCGTTTTCGGCGGCAAGGCCAAACAGCTGGTTTGCCTGCTGGGGCGTTTTGTCCAAAAAGCCCTCGCAGCCCAGTGCAATTTCGCTTACCTTAAGGCCGGTGCGGCCCAAAATGCGGTAGTTCATTGGTTTACTCCTTTTTATACCGGTGTGCCCCCGGCTTTTATAGCCTGCAAGCTCAAAACACAAAGCCGGGCACCCTTGCCGGCCCTTTTGCGGCGAAAGTGCTGCGGGCAGATTGATAAAAATGTGCGGCCCTGGGTGTTAAAAACAGCCCAATTGCGCGCTTTTTGCTTTTTTAAGTATACCGGCCTTTTGGACGGCGTGTCAACCGGCAGCACAGCAAACGGCCCGGTGGCGCAGGGGGCTTTTGCATTTTGCCAAAGCTTTGGCAAAATAATGGAGGTACAGCCCAAAACGCGCAGCTTGCAAGGCTTGCGTACCCCCTTTTTGCCCCAAAGGGCAGGGGGGCAAATGCCGCTGTTTTAAAACGCCAGGCGGCCCCCAAACTCCCACTGCCCCCAAAAACGCCCGGCGTCCCCAAACGCCCGGTCTTTCAAAACGCCCGGCGCCGTACCTTAAGCAAAAAGCGCCGGATGAAACCTGGCGCTTTTACCCCCCAATATAGCCTGGTAAAATGCAAAATATAATTTGCTGTATTCCTATGGGAAATTAGTAAATAACCTATCCCGGCAGGAACCTTTTTGCCGGGCAGGGTGCCTTGGTGCGCATGGGCTGCCAGGGGGCTTTGCCGTTTTGCCGCCTGCCCTGGGGCGGCTTTTGCAAAAAAACCGGCAGGGCGGCGGTTCTTTTTTTCGGGCCGGGTTTGGCGCGGCAGCAGGCAGACAGGGCTGTGCCTATTTGGGTTATTCCATACCGGCCGGGTTTGGCACAAACAGTTCGCCGCGGCAGTAAAGGGCGGCTTTGCCGGCCAAAAGCACCCGGCTTTGCTGCATATGGCAGTACAGCACGCCGCCCCGGGCCGAAGCCTGGTAAGCGGTCAGGTCGGCTTTTTTCAGCTGTTGGCTCCAGTAGGGAATAATGTGGCAGTGTCCCGAACCGCAAACCGGGTCTTCCGCAACCTGCAATTTGGGTGCAAACGAACGGGAAATACAGTCAAATTCCGGTTTATCGCTTAGGGCGGTGGCGTGCAGCAGCAAACCGTCCAGCTGCTTTAACGCATCCAGGTCCGGCCGCAGGGTCCGCACGGTGTCGGCGTTTTTAAAAACGCACAAAAGGTCTCTTCCCAGGTAGGCCGTTTCGGGAACGGCGCCAATGGCCCGCACCATTTGGTCGGTTACAGCCACCGGCTGCAGAGAATATGCGGGAAAGTCCATTTCGTAAAGGTCGTTTTTCCTTTTTACGGTTAGCTCGCCGCTTTTGGTAAAAAAGGTAACCTGCTGGGCTTTGTTTTGGCAGGTGTTCAGCAGAACAAAGGCGCTGGCCAGTGTGGCGTGGCCGCACAGGTCAATTTCGCCGCCCGGGGTAAACCAGCGCAGCTGCAGGCGGTTTTGGCTTTTTACCACAAAAGCCGTTTCGGAAAGGTTGTTTTCCTTTGCAATGCTTTGCATAAGGGCGCTGGGCAGCGGGGCGGACAAAACACACACCGCTGCCGGGTTGCCCCGAAATACGGTGTCGGTAAAGGCGTCCACTACATATTGGGTCAATTGAATCGGTTCCATTTTTGTTCTCCTGCTTGTGTTTTGTTTTTTTTCAGTATATACTGCAAATGTAAATAAGTAAAATGAATGATTATTATATAAATATAAAGAAAGATTATTTGAAAAATGAACCGGTACCTTGCTTTGCAAAAAATAGTGGAGCTTGGCAGCTTTACAAAGGCGGCCGAACTGCTGGGCTATACCCAGCCGGCCATTAGCCAAATGATTGCTTCGCTGGAAAAGGAATTGTCCATTCAGCTGCTTTACCGTTCCAGATATGGGGTGCACTTAACATTGGAAGGGGAACGCTTGTTTCCCTCCATACAAAGGTCGGTGGCGGCATACCAGTCCATGCTGGAAATTGCAAAGGAAATTCGCGGCCTGGACAGCGGCACCATCCGCATCGGCACCATATCCAGCATTTCCTGCCACTGGCTTCCGGGGCTTATTGGGCAGTTTCAGCAGCGTTACCCCAATGTGCGGTTTGTGCTGCACCAGGGAGATTACACCACCATACCCCAATGGGTGCGCACCGGCGAGGCAGATTTTGGGTTTGTGAACCCGGACGCTTTGCCCGGGGTTAAAACCCGGTTTATAAAAACCGGGCCGCTGCGGGCGGTGGTGCCCATAAACCACCAGCTGGCAAAGCAGCCCTGGGTTACCTTGCAGCAGCTTGCGCAGGAGCCGTTTTTGCTTTTGGAGGAAGGCGCGCTCAGCGAGCCTTTGGAAGCCTTTAAACAAGCGGGCCTGAAACCGTCCATTCGGCTTTGCGTGCATGATGATTACTCCATTTTATCCATGATAGAACTGGGGCTGGGGGTTAGCATACTGCCCAAGCTGGTTTTGGAAAAGACCCATTACCAGGTGGCAATTCTGCCGCTTAAGCCAGCGCTTAGCCGCAAAATAGGGCTGGTAATGCGGGATGAAAATGCCATGCCCATTGCAAGCAAGTATTTTATTGAGTTTTTGTTCCAGCATGTAAACGAACTGCCCTGAACCATTTGCCGCCACCCCCAAAAAACCATTGGCAAAGCCTAAAACTTTTGGCTTTTTTGCAGCCTTTTTGCGGCAAGGGCCTTTAATATTACATAATGGCGCCGGCATGGCGCCGGCCTTTGCAAAGGGCGGCGGGTTTAAGCGCCAGCTTGCAAACAGGTGCCGGCGCCGCTATAATAAAACCAGTAAAAAAGCAATGGGCGGGCGGTTTGGCCTGCACAAAATGAGCCTTTGCGCCAAGGGGGCAAAGGCCAAACAGGGAGGTATGGCAAAATGGGGTACAATTGGTACGCGCCCACCCGGGTGCTGTTTGGGGCCGGGCAGCTTAATAACCTTTCGGCGCAGCAGCTGCCGGGCAAAAAGGCGCTTTTGGTTATTTCAAACGGTAAATCCACCCGGGTAAACGGCTATTTGGACCGCACCCTGCAGCAGCTGGAGCAAAACGGCGTGCAGACCGTGCTGTTTGACAAGGTGGGCGCAAACCCAACCAAGCCGGTGGTGGAAGAGGGAGCGCGGCTTGCTAAGCAGGAAAATTGCGATTTTGTTGTGGCGCTGGGCGGCGGCAGCGTAATGGACGCGGCCAAGGTCATGGCCATGTACGCCCATCAGCCGGGAGATCTGTGGGACTATGCGGGCGGCTTTTCGGGCAAAAAGCGCCCGGTAACCGGGCCGGTTTTGCCGTGGGTTGCCATTACCACCACGGCGGGCACCGGGTCGGAAGTGGACCAATGGGGTGTGGTTACAAACCCCGAAACCAAGGAGAAGATTGGCGTTGGCGGACTGGACAGCATGTTCCCGGTGCTTGCCGTTGTGGACCCGGAGCTGATGACCAGCGTACCGCCCCGCTTTACCGCCTACCAGGGTTTTGACGCCTTGTTCCACAGCACCGAAGGGTACATTTCCACCAACACAAACCTTATGGCCGAAATGGTGCAGCTTACCGCTATCGAAAATGTAGGCAAATACCTGGCGCGGGCGGTGGCCAACGGGCAGGACCTGGAGGCCCGCGAGCATATGGCGTTTGCCAACACCCTTTCGGGCTATTCTATGGTATACGCTTCCACTGCCAGCAAGCACGCCATGGAGCACGCCATGAGCGCCTATCATCCTCAGCTGCCCCACGGCGCCGGGCTTATTATGATATCGGCGGAATATTACACCTATTTTGTTAAGCGCAATGCCTGCCCGGAGCGTTTTGTGCGCATGGCCCAGGCTTTGGGGGTAAAAGATGCCGCCGACCCCATGGATTTTGTGAAGGCGCTGGTGCAGCTGCAGAAGGACTGCGGCGTGGCCGACCTGAAAATGTCCGACTACGGAATAGAAAGGGCCGAATGCAGCCAGCTTGCCCAAAACGCGTTTGATATTAAGGGCGGGCGCTTTACCACCGACCGGGTGCAGATGAGTTTGGAAGACTGCGCGGGCATTTTTGAGCGTTCCTACCGCTGAAAAAAGAAAAACGCGCAGGACAAAGCAAGGCAGGGCCAAAAGGTCCGGCTTGGGCCTTTTGCCAGGCGCAGGACCCTGGCCGCACCCCCGAAAACCGGTTTTGGGCGCGGCGAAAAAGCTTTATAAAAAATGGGCAAACGCCTTGCGGCGCGTGCCCGTTTTTTATTCTGTTTTTTGCCTGTAAAGTGTGGCTTTTAAAGCCGCAAAACGCTTTTTGAGGGTAAGAAAAGGGGCTAAAAAACCCGCCCCGCCCGCCCCCTTGGCAGAAGGAAAACAGAAAGAAAAGCTGCAAAGGAAAGCTGACTAAAATCCGTTCAAACAGAAAAACGCATATGAGCCTGCCAGTCTGCATCCATATACCTGCCAGCGGCGCGCCTGGTACAACGCGCAGAAAGCTTTCATAAAAAAGAAAGGCCGGCGGCAAAACATGCCGCCGGCCGGCCTTATATTAGTGGAACAGGTTCAGCTTTACCAGGTTTGTGTCCTCGGCATAGCTTTGGAAATTATACAAAATAAGCACCTGGTCGTAATTGTTTTCGGCCAAAATGGTGTCCATGCTGGCGTTCAGGCTGCGCAGGTCCACCACATCAATCCGCTCATAGTCGGCGGTTAAAAACGGCACAAAGCAGTTGGCGTAGCTGTCTTTTATAACCAAAATTTTGCCGCTGCCTTCGCCGTACAGCTGAGAAAACGCATTGTTGGAATACAAAAACATGGCGTATTTGTCCCGGGTGGAAAGCTTGGCCAGGTCGTACAAGGTCACATCCAGGTCGCTAAGTCCGGCTGCGGCGGCCGCTTCACGGTCGGCCTTGGTAGCGCCCTGGCAAATTACCAGCCGGTTTTCCAGGTCGCTGTAATAGGAAAGGGTGTCGGGCTTTGCGCTGTACAGCTTGCTTTTGCTGTACAAGGTGCCGTAAAAATCCTCCACCTTGGTCAGGGTGTGGTCACTGGGGTCAAAGGCGGGGGTTCGGCCAATCTGCTGCATATAGGCCTGGTAGGCCAAAAACGCTCCTTCGGTGGTCCAGTGGTGGTCGGTGCGGTAGTAAAGCAGCTGGTCGTTATGGGCTAAAAACAGGTCGGTCAGGTCAACAAAACTGCCGTTTTGGCTAAACGCCTGGTCCAGCTTTTCCATATACGGCGCTTCGTTCACAAACGGGGCGTTGGGCGCTTCGGGGCTGATGCGGTCGGCCGAAGGCACCACCATGGCGGTTACAAGGCCGGGGTAACGGGCCATAAATTCGGCAATGGCCGCGGTGTTTTTGTCAAACTGCTCTTCGTTCAGCGTGAAAAATTTTTGGTACATGCTGCCGTTTTCGCCGTACACAATGCTGTTGTTTTCCTGTTTCAACAGCACATCCTCTGCGCGGCTTTTCAGGCTGATCCAGCCGTCCCGGCCTAAAAACTGGTCGTTTACATAGGTTTCGTACAGGTAGGAAAACTTTTGTTTTTCCTCCTGCGCCAAAAGGTTTTGGCTGGTCAGGGTGGGCTTTTTGGCAAGCTGGCGGTTTTCCAGTTCGCTCGTATCCCGGTCGGCGGTCAGGCAATCGGCCAGCGAAAACAGCACAATAAAGCCAAAAAACAAAACAAGGCAAGGGTAGCGCAGCAGCGCTTTTATTTGCTTTTTCACCGCTATGCGCCTCCTTTAAAACCTAAAATAAATAAACGGGTTATAGGTGCTGTCCACCAAATATGCCACCGAAAGCAAAAGCAGCGCACCCAATACCAAAATGCGCCCGGCCTGCCACTTTTGCCGGCACAGCCACTGGTAGAACCGGCCAGGCAGCGGGGTGCTGCAAAAAGCGGCCACCGCCAGGCTTACCCCGTAGTTGCGCACAAAATACCCTGCGCTCACCCCGCCGCTGGGCAAGAACATCTGCCCCAAAAAGACGGCAAGGTCCGTAAGGCCCGAGTCCACCGCGAAGATGGCCCAGCCCACCACAATGAAGAATAAGGCGTAAATGTGGGGCCATACCCGGCCGTTTGCCAGCGGCTTTTGCAGCCAAAGCTTTTCTATGGTTAAAAGCACAAAGTAGTAAAGGCCCCACAATAAAAAGTTCCATTCCGCCCCGTGCCAAAAACCGGTCAGGCACCAGACGATCAGCAGGTTCAAAATCTGCCGGCGTTTGCCGCGGCGGTTGCCCCCCAGCGGAATATATACATATTCCCGGAACCAGCCCGAAAGAGTCATGTGCCAGCGGCGCCAGAAATCGGTGATGCTGCGGGAGATATACGGCAGGTTAAAGTTTTGCGGAAACTCAAAACCCAGCATTTTGCCAAGGCCTATGGCCATGGTGGAATAGCCGGAAAAATCAAAATAAATCTGCAAAGTAAAGGCAATGGCACCCAGCCAGGCCAGCGGGGTGGAAACATTGGCGTAGCCAAGGTTCTGCACATCGGTCCAAAGGGCGCCCACGCTGTTGGCCAAAAGCACCTTTTTGGCAAGCCCCAGCACAAAAAGCCCTGCCCCTTCATCAATTTGGCTGGCATGGCAGCGCCCTTTTTTTACCTTCAGCTGGGCGGCCACATCCTTATACAGCACAATGGGCCCGGCAATCAGCTGCGGAAACATCACCACATAGGCCCCAAGGTCTATAATATTGCGCTCAGGCTTTACGGTTCTTTTATATACATCCAGCGTGTAGCTCATGGTCTGGAAGGTATAAAAGCTAATGCCCAGCGGCAAGGTCAGGTTCAGCATGGCAAAATTTGTGCCAAAAAGCGCGTTCAGGTTGCGCAGGAAAAAGTCGGTGTATTTAAAGAAGAACAGCATGCCAATGTTGAACACCACCGTTAAAACCAGCAAAAAACGCCGTGCGGCAGGCTTTTCTTCCCACCTTCCCATGCAAAGCGCAAGCAGGTAGTTGCCCACAATGCAGCTGAGCATTACCGGGAAATACCGCACTTCGCCCCAGGAGTAAAACACAATGCTGATTAAAAACAGCGCCGCGTTTTTTAAGTTTGCAGGCGCTAAGTAGTATACCGCCAGCGCAATGGGCAAAAAGCGGAATAAAAACAAAAGACTGGAAAAAATCAAAGCGTCACCAACCTGTCCGGTAAAAGCGGCCAAGGCCGCAGCGGTAAGCGTACAAAAGCCAAAGGGGCGCATGGCCCTTTGCCAGGCTTTTTATAAAACGGGGGCTATAACAGGGACTTTTTGCTTTGGGCAAAGTTCAAAAGCAAAAAGGTTTAAGCCCAAACCAAACGGCCGGTGCCAAAATGGGCGCCGGCCGTTGGCGGTGTATAAGCGCCGGGGGTTATCCGCCGGTGCAAAGGTTTTTATTTGGTGGCCTCGTCAATGGCCTTGTCAATGGGCTCGTAGGCCTTCTCCACACCCTCGCTGGTGATCACATCGTTATCGCCGGCAATTACAAAAATGACATAGTCGCCCTTCACCACAATGCGGCCGGCCTTGGCCTTTTCGTACTGGTCCTGCAAATACATTTCGCAGCCGCTGGCCTTGGCGTCGCGCCGGGCTTCGCAGGCCTGCTTAATGGTGTCGGCCTTGCCCTTAGCGGCCTTCACAATCAGCACCTCATCGCTGGAAACATTCACCTTGGCGTACTTGCCTACATACTCTTCCACATCGTCCATGTTAATGCCGTACATGCTGGTCAAAAAGTCATCATCCATATCGCCCGGCATGGAAAGCGGTGCAGCCTCTTCAATGGCGGCCATAATATCGTTAATGTTGTAAGACTCGGACGAACCGCTGCAGCCAACGGCAAAGCAGGCGGTAAGGCAGACGGAAAGTACAAGTGCGATTAGTTTTTTCATAAATTTTGCAGGTCCTTTCTTGTTGGTAAGGTTGCGGCGCACAGCGCAGACTCAATACCTTTATAGTAATAAAAAAAGCCGGCTATTGCAACCCCTCATAAGGTATTCTTTTCCTTTTAAACCAATTCTATACACAAAATTTACCGTTTGCCGCATATTAAAAAAGCAGTAAAACAAGCAATTTTTTGTCGTTTTGGTTCGCTTTGTGCCAAAACGGGGCAAAAGCCGGCAGCTTTTTGGGTTAAATGTGAAATTCCTGTGTGAAACGCCTTTTTAAAAACACCGGCGCACCCGTTTTGCTTGTATGGAAAGGCAGGGTGTGGTACAGTATAAAAATAGCCTCAAAGCCCTGTTTTTTTAGCGCGGCGGCGGGGCATTTGGCATAAAGGTGGGAAAAACAGGCATGAACAAACAGGCAAAACGGGCGCTGGCGGTTTTGGGGGTGCTGGCCCTGGCGGCAGCGGGCGCTTTGGCATGGCGCTTTCGGCAAACCCGCCAAAGCTGGCAGGACACAACCTTTGTTATGGATACCATTATGACCCAAACCGTATACGGCCCAAACGGCGAACAGGCCGCAGCGGCGGTAAGCAGGGCCTTTGTGCAGTATGAAGAACGCCTTTCTCTTTATCAGGAAGAAAGCCAGCTGGCTAAAATAAACGCAGGTTCGGGCAGCCCGGTGCAGGTGGATGACGAGACCTTTTCGCTGATTGAGAAAAGCTTAGAGCTGAGCAGCTGTTCCGACGGCGCATTCCAGATCACCATTGCGCCGGTGACCCTTTTGTGGGGGGTCACCACCGATTCGCCCCATGTACCCGACCAAAGCCAGATCACCGCGGCACTCAGCCTGGTGGACGACAGCGCGGTGGTGCTGGACCGGCAGGCAAAAACCGTGCAGCTTGCAAAGGGGCAAAAAATTGACCTGGGCGGCATTGCCAAGGGCAATGCCTGTACGCTGGCTGCACAAATTTATGAGGAATACCAGGTGGAAAACGCGGTGCTGAACCTGGGCGGCAATGTGTATGTGTGCGGGCGCAACCCCATTACTGGCAACCGGTTCAAAGTAGGGTTTCGGGACCCTGCCGGGCAGGAAAACAGCTATATTGCCGCAGTGGAACTGGAAGATGAAGTAATGGCGGTTTCCGGCGGGTACGAACGGTATTTTGAAGAGGATGGCGTGCGCTACTGCCATATTATGGACAGCCGTACCGGCTGGCCGGTGGAAAGCGACATTGTGTCGGTGGGGGTTATCAGCCCGGAAGGCGCGCAGGCGGACTTCTGGTCCACCACCTTTTATGTTTGGGGCCAACAAAAAACCCTGGACTATATGGCAGAGCACCCCGAACTGGGGGTTATTTTGCTGGGGCAGGAGAATGTGCTGTATGTTTCGGCAGCGCTTTCCGACCGCTTTTCTCTGGCCGATACAGCGCCAGGGGAGCTTCGGGTGGAATGGGTCGGCTAAGGCTAAAAGCGGGGGAAGGAGAAAAAAGCATGGAAAACAAACCACGCCATTCGGCCCGGCAGGTGGCGCTGGGGGGGCTTTTGTTTGCGCTTTCCCTGCTGCTTGCCTGGCTGGAAGCTACCCTGGCGCCGCTTTTGGGGCTGCCGCCCGGCATTAAGCCCGGCCTTGCCAATGTGGTGGTTATGTATGCTTTGTACTTTTTAACGGCCGGCTGGGCGGCGCGGCTTGTGGTGCTAAAGGCACTTTTTGCCTTTTTGGTGCGCGGCGGCGCGGCCGGGGCCCTTTCGCTTTCGGGAGGGCTTTGTTCGCTGGGGGTTATGCTGGCGGTGCGTTTTATAAGCCGGCGCAAAGCATCGGTACTGGCGGTGTCGGTGGCGGGGGCCGTAAGCCACAACCTGGGCCAGCTGGCGCTGGCGTCGCTTTGGCTTTCGGGCGGGTTTTCCTTCGCCTATGCGCCGGTATTGGTGGTTTCGGGGGTGTGTATGGGGGCTTTTACCAGCTTTACGCTGCGCGCGGTGCTGCCGGCGCTGGAAAAAGCAGGCCTTGCCCCGAAAGGCTGATACCCCCCGCAAAGATGCTGCCGCCTGCCCCAAAAGCAGGAGGCGGGCCGGGGCGCAGGGCAAGGCCAAAGCCTTGCCAAAAGGAAAAAATGCCCGGCTGGGCGCAGCCTGGCAGGGCCTTGGCAATTTGGCACGGGTATAGTATAATTTTGCATAACAGGCGGGGGTCTTGGCCGCTGCGGGAAAGGAAGGGTGCGCATGGCTGCATGCAAGGGAATGGTAAAAACGCTTGTAAAGCTTTTGTTGTTTTTGCCGCTGGCTTTGCTGGTGGTCTGCGTAAACTTTCAGGTGGATGTGAGCGGTCTGTTCCAGGGCGACCAGTTCGAGCGGGAGATCGCCCAAAAGCTTTTGGAAGGGGAGTCCATCTCTCATTTTGAAAAGCTGGACGAGCGGCAGATTTTGCGCCTTTATATTCAAAATATGCCCCAGCGCTACGACACATTGGTGGTTGGTTCCAGCCGCGGGCTGCAGATTACCAAGGAGATTGCCGGCTGCGACGGGCTTTTTTATAACGCGGGCATGACCGGCGAGGACTACGCCGACATTTTGTGCACCATCAGCTGGCTGGTGCGGTACGACCGCCTGCCCGAGCATATGATCATGGTGCTGGACCCGTGGATTCTTTCGGCCAATAAGGACGCCAAGGGCAAATATTCCGACCAGAACACCGCCAACGAATTTTTGGCCACGGTGCTGGGGTTTGATGTAGCCTATACCCCTAACACCACCCCGTTTTATACCGAAGCGCTGTTCAGCCTGGATTATTTTCAGGGCAATATCGCCTACTATTTCGGCGACCACAGCGGCGAGGACAGACCTTCGGTGGTGGAAGGGGATGTGTATGACCAGGCCACCGAAATTAAAATGTTGGACGGCACCCTTTTGTATACCCGCGAATTTCGCGAGCAAAGCCAGCAGGCGGTGGATAACGACGCTGCCTTCCGTGCGACCATGCCGTTTATTATGTGCGACCAATACCCGGTGCCGGACCAAACCCTGACCGAGCAGTTTACCGCCCTGGTGGACTTTTTGCAGGGGCAGGGGGTGGAATTGACCTTTGTTTTAACCCCGTTCCACCCGGATTATTACCAGCATGTGTTTACCCATATGGATACCGAAGGCGGGGTTATTTACAGCGAAGAGTTTTTCCGTGCGCTGGCCGAATTGAAGGGCATTGACTTTTACGGCTCCTACGACCCGGCCAAGGCAAACTGTGACAATACCGATTTTTACGACGGTCTGCATGTGCGCCGCGAGTCCATCAGCAAATTCTTCTTTGGCATTAACAGCGGCCTGGCCTAATAAAAAGGTAAAAAATATTTTAAAAAAGGGTTGACTTTGCCCCCACAAATTGCTATAATAGCAAAGCAGTCAGATGACTGCGGTGCCTGTGGGGGTGTAGCTCACTTGGGAGAGCGCTTGAATGGCATTCAAGAGGTAAGGAGTTCGATCCTCCTCATCTCCACCAGATCGGAGCAAGCTTTTGCTTGCTCCGATTTTTTTATGTTTTTCTGCCGTCCAAAAAGCCGCCCGGTTAACAAAGCACCGGCGGCTTGCTATGTTTTTTGGTTCCGTTTCCATGCGCGGGGGCAGGGCAAAAAGCGTTCAAAGGCAGCTGCCGGCCCGCCGAAGGGCTTTTTATGGGGGCGGTACCCGGGGCATTATGTATTTAAAAGCTTTAAGCCGGGTTAACCAGGCGGCTTTGTGCCGGCACAGCTGCTAATCTTCCATGGCTGTTTGAAAAAGCCGCGCACGAAGGGTAAATTTTACCTGCCCCCCATTACCTGCCCCAATAAAAAGGGATAAAACGGGGAAAATGCTGCCTTTATGCAAAAGCCGCTTGTGTTTGGTGCGGCGTTTTGGGTACAATAAAACCGAGGTGATTTTTATGGAACTGCACCGAGAAGCCGGGCGCATTTTTGCACAGGGGGAAGACGGCAGGCTGTTGGCCGAAGTAACCTTTCCCACCCGGGACGGCATTGCCCGGCTGGACCATACCTTTGTGGACCCTTCGCTGCAGGGACAGGGGGTGGCAGGCCGGCTTTTGCAGGCCGCTGCCGATACCCTGCGTGCACAGGGCGTAAAGGTTTGGCCCACCTGCTCCTATGCAGTGGATTGGTTTCAAAAACACCCCGACCAGCAGGACCTGCTGGCCCCAAAGGAGCCGCAGCACCGGTAAAGGCAAAGGGCGGGCACATGCAAACAGCAGTATCTATCATCACGCAGGGGGCCTGTTTAGGCATTCATAAATTGAGCCGCAACATGGCCTGCTGCACCGGCGCGGTTTAGCCTGCCGAAAGAAGGGCGGCCGGAGAAAGGCTTGCCGCAGGGCGGATGAGCTGCCTTTTGAAGAGAGTACAGAGGAGAAAACAAAGGAAGAAAGCCGGCGGGTTTTTCAAAAACCCGCCGGCTTTGTTGTTTTGGGCCCGGCGCGCCGGCCGCAAAGGCTTTGTGTGGGGCAAAAATTCCGGAATACCTTTTTGCCGCCTGCGGAAAAAGATGCCGACAAAAGGGCGGCAGACGGCTTTCTATAACCAGTTAAGCGGGTTTAAAAGTTCCCAAAACAGGGCACAAAAGGTGCGCTTAAAGGTTTGCTTTTTTCGTCGCTTGGCAAAAGCTGCCCGCACCAGTGCGAAAAGCAGGCAAAAAAGCAGGTAAAAGATGACCACAAGTATAGCCACCCAAACAACATGCACCATAAAAATCCCCTTTTTGCAGTTTATTTTATGGTAATGCATTGCGGCTTTGCATGCAAGGTGTCTTGTGTGCCAAAATGGGGCAAAGTATAAAAAACCGCAAAGCGCCAAAGCGCTTTGCGGTTTTAAAGGTTATGAAATGCTTAAAAGAACAAAGGATTATTTCTTCTGCACATACTTCAGGCAGTCCAGCATAACGGCTACCAGAATAATAATGCCCGAGAAGACGAACTGCAGGTTGGTGTCAATGCCCAGCGTGGTCAGCGAGTAGGTGAGGGCGGTGAAGATGAACACGCCCACCACAACGCCGGAAATTTTACCAATACCGCCGGTGAAGGAGATGCCGCCCACCACGCAAGCTGCGATGGCGTCCATCTCCCAGCCCTGGCCATAAGCGGCCGAACCGGAGCCAACCATGCGGATGCATTCCAGCCAGGAGCCAAAGCCATACAGAATGCCGGCCAGAATGAAGGCGCCCACTGTTACCCGGAACACCGAAATGCCGGAAACGGCAGCGGCTTCGGCGTTGCCGCCCACCGCGTACAGGTTTTTACCAAAGGTGGTTTTGTTCCAAATAAACCATACAATTACCACCGCGGCAACCGCCCACAGAATAATGGTGGGGAAGCGGCCAATGCGGGGGATAATCATGCCGGGAATGGAAGAATCGATAGCACCGAACGAAACGCCCTTGGTGGAGTAGGTGACCAAACCAAAGATAACCAGCATGTTGGCCATGGTGGAAATGAACGGGTGCATTTTAAACTTGGCGGTAAAGAAGCCCGCAATGGTGGTGAAGATGGTGCACAGCACAATGCAGACCACCAAAGCAAGCAGTACCCGCGCCAGCACAGGCAGGCCGGTAAAGTCGAAAATATGCCCAAACACCGAACCGGTGTTAATGCCCTGGTGCATTACAATGGTGGCGGCGGTCATGCCCATGCCCACCATACGGCCAATGGAAAGGTCGGTGCCGGCCAGCAAAATAAGCCCCGCAACACCCAGCGCCAGGAACATACGCGGCGAAGCCTGCTGCAGAATGTTCAGCACATTGTTAAGGGTTAAAAGATGTACATTCTTTACAATGGGGGTAATAATGCACAGCGCAATGAAAATAACGATAATGGCAATATACAGGCCGTTGCGCAGCAAAAAGTCGCGGCGGTTGAAGGTGTACTTGTAGTTTTCCCACCGCTGGGCAACCGTTTCACCCACCGTAAATTTGGACATGCGCAGCAGGTCAATCAAATGATAGCGGTGGTCAAAAGCAGCATGCTGGCGGTCCTTAACAGCCTGCAGGTCCTTCTGCAGCTGCATTTTGGCGTCAAACAGGCGGTTTTTGTGCACATACTTTTCGTCCTTCAGTTCCCGCTGGTCCTGAATTTTAGAAACCGTTTCCTGGTGCGCTTTTTCCAGCTGGGCTACGGCGGCGCGGTACTTTTCCTGTGCCTGCACCTTTTCCGCCTGGCAGCTTGCCACTACGGCCTGGTAATAGTCGGCGTCGTAATGGGCCTTCAAATAGCCCTCGGCGTCGGCAATCAGCTTTGCAATTTCGTCCTTGTTTTTGGCTTCCACTGCCTTGGCCTTTTCCAAGTTTTTCTGCAGCTCGCCGGAAAGTTTCTGTTTTTCCTGTTCGGTATAAATGCGGTCCCGCTTCAGGCTGTCCAGCTGGTTTTGAATATCAATAACCTGGTCGGTACCGTTTTCGCGCAAAGCGTTGATCTTGGCCTGAATGCCGCCGACATAATCGTCAATGGGTTTAACCAGCGCAAGTTCCTGCTCGGCGGAAAGAATTTTTGTGTTTGTTGCTCCCATAAGCCCCTTCTCCCAATTAAAGGTATTTTGCACTCAGTCTCAAAAGCTCTTCCTGGTTTGTTTCGCTGGTGTTTACAATGCCGGACAAATGCCCGTTCGACATAACACCAATGCGGTTTGTAATACCAAGAATTTCGGGCATTTCCGAAGAGACTACAATGATTGTTTTGCCCTGCTTCGCCATCTGGATGATCAGTTCATAGATCTCGTACTTGGCGCCCACATCAATGCCGCGGGTGGGCTCGTCCATCATAAAAATCTGCGGGGTGCGCTCCAGCCATTTGCCAAAAATGACCTTCTGCTGGTTGCCGCCCGACAGGCTGGAGATCATATCGTCCGGGCCCATGCACTTGGTATGCATCACCTTGATCTCCTTGTTGGTGGCCTTTATCATTTTGACGTCGGAAAGCGCCAGGCCAGTTTTATACTGGTCCAAGCTGGCAATGGTGGTGTTAAAGGTCAGGTCGCACTTTAAAAACAGGCCGTTTGCCTTGCGCTCCTCGGTAATCATGGCAAAGCCATGGTCAATGGCTTCCTTGGCGCTGTTAAAGTTCATAAGCCGGTTTTTAAAGTAAATGCGTCCGGCCGCGCGGGTGCGCACACCAAAAATGGTTTCCAAAAGCTCGGTGCGGCCGGCGCCCACCAGGCCGTACAGGCCAAAAATTTCGCCCTGGCGTACCTCAAACGAAATATCCTGCAAATAGGGCGCATACTTGGTGGAAAGGTGCTGCACCGACAAAATGGGCTCGCCGGGGGTGTTGTCCACCGGGGGGAACCGGCTTTCCAGCGAACGGCCCACCATGGCGGTGATCAGCTCGTTCATGTTGGTGTCCTTTGCGGCCTTGGTCATAACCAGGTTGCCGTCCCGCAAAACCGAAATTTCGTCGCAAATTTCAAAAATTTCGTCCATTTTGTGGGAAATGTAGATCAGCGAGATGCCCTGCTCTTTCAGCATGCGCATCATCTCAAACAGCTTGTCGACCTCCTGTACCGTCAAAGAAGAGGTCGGCTCGTCCAGCACAATAACCTGCGAGTTGTAGGAGATCGCCTTGGCAATCTCGCACATCTGCCGCTGGGAAACGGACATGTTGCGCATGGGCTGGGAAAGGTTCACGGTCATGCCCAGCTTGCGGAACAGCTCCGAAGCCTTCTTTTTCATGCGGCTTTCGTCCACAACCCCCATGGAATTTACCGGGTAGCGGCCCAGGAAAAGGTTGTCAATGACATTGCGCTCCAGGCACTGGTTCAGCTCCTGGTGCACCATGGCAATGCCGTTTTCCAAGGCATCCTTGGGGCCGGAAAAATTAATTTCCTTGCCGTTTAAATAAATTTTTCCCTCGTCTTTTTGGTAGGTGCCGAACAGGCATTTCATCATGGTGGACTTGCCGGCGCCGTTTTCGCCCATTAGCCCCATGACGGTCCCGCGCTTCACATTCAGGTTAATGTGATCCAGCACCCTGTTTCGGCCGAAGGATTTGCTCATGCCGCGGATGGACAGGACAATATCGTCTTTTGCTTCTGCCATTCTTTGTTACTCCTGTTCCTGCAATAGTATCGGGTTCGGCAAAATCCTATTTCGCCGGATTTTCTCCAAAAACCACTGTTAGGGAGAATTTCTTCTCCCTAACAGCAGCTTTTATATCAGTTTTTGGTGCTCCTTATCGGCTGACAGGTGCAAAATCACTGGCTGAGCAGAGCGGTGTAGGACGCAGCGTTGTCGGTCTTCACCATGTTGATGGCGAACGCGTCATACTGGCTGGGGTTGCTCAGGCGGTTGGTGATGTTGGCCTCGGTCTGGCCGTCGCCGCCGATATATTCAACCTTCAGGTTCAGCAGATCGTCATAGTTCTGCAGAAGCGGCTGATAGGTGGCGCTCAGGAAGTTGTCGGCAGCATTGTAGATGTCCAGCCAAACAGTCTTGGTGGGGTGAGCAGTCTCGTCCAGCTGAGCGGAAACGGGCTCGTAAACCTTGGTGGAATCCATGAAGTCTTCATAGTTCTCGGAGGTAACAGCCACATTCAAAGCGTAGTAGGAACGCTCGTCAGCATTGTAGTAGTACACATCGTCGCTCAGCACATTGCCGGCGTCGTCAGCGGTGCCGATACCAGTGTCGATATCCACGCCGTCCAGAGCGTTGCGCAGTACACGCAGGGTCAGGTAAGCCTGTACATCGGCGTGCTGGCTGATGGTGCCGCCGTAGCCTTCTGCGATAGCAGCCACAGCGTCGGCGTTGGCGTCATAGCCAAAGGTGGGAACTTCGTTGGCCTTGGACCAAGCGTTGAACATGGACATGCCCATGCCGTCGTTGTTGGAAGCAACAATGTCGATCTCCTCGCCGAAGGAGGAAGCCCAGGTGCCAATGGCGTTGCCGGCAGTGGCAGCGTCCCAGGTGGCGCCAGCGGAGTTCTTCATCTCCTGAGAAGCCAGCTCACGGATGACATAGGTCTTGCCGTTGATCTCCAAAGAGCCGTCCTGAACAGCAGTGGCGGAACCGTCGGCGTTGGTGCCTACCGGGGTGCTGTCAATAACGCCGTCCTTCTCAACAGCGGTGCCCAAAGCCCGGCGCACGCCGCGGGTACGGGCGATGGAGTCGTTGTGGCCGATGTCGCCGATGGCCAGAACATAGCCGATGATGCCGTCGCCGTTGCGGTCGATGGTGTCAATGTTGGCCTCGATGTAATCGCGGATCATGGTGCCTTGCAGCTCGGCGCCCTGGTTGGCGTCAAAGCCTACATAGTAGGTGTTCTCGTTGAAGTTCAAAGCGTTCATGTCCAATTCGCCGGTGGAGCTGTTGGACGGCTGACGGTTGAACCACACAAGGGGCTTGTCCTTGTTGGCCACATCGCCAGTGGTGGTAGCCGCAGAGCTAGTGCCGGAAGCGGCGGAGCTAGCGGTAGAGGAAGAGTTGGAGCCGCAGGCAACCAGGCTTAAAGCCAAAGCAGCCGAAAGCAGCAATGCAAGCGCTTTTTTCATAACCTATTTACTCCTTTGTATTTTCGTTTTGGGCAGAGCCCTGCAAGGCCCGTCCCTTTACCTTCATTTTACATGAGGAAACTTGTAGAAAACAAGTTAAAAAATCACCGAAAGGGGGGTAAATATCAATGCGAAACCGACAACATGGCTTATTGGTTCTATTTTATTTTGTGCAAAGTATCTAATTCGACCGCTCTTCAAAGGCGAACAGCGCTTTTTGGCTGTCCAGGGTAAACAGGTTGTCCCGGTCCACCACCAGGGTAGAGGTGTCCACCACCGGAGCAAGGCTTGCCCCCTGGCCGGTCAGCAGCTTGTAGGCGCTTTCCACGCTTAAATATCCCATAGCATAGGGGTTTTGTACCACCAAAGCGTCCACCGAACCCTGCTGCAGCCCGTCCACCGTGGCCACATTGGAATCAAAACCCACCAAAAATACGCTGTCGGAAAGGCCCAGCTCCTGCACGGCGTCGGCGGCGCCCACGCTGGTGGGCTCGTTAAAGGCAACCAGTACATTGATCTCGGGGTGGTCGGTCAATAGGGCAATGGTGTCGGCCTTGGCGGTGCCGGCGTCGGCCAGGGTGTTAATGGTGGCACAAATTTGAGCGCGGAGGCTTGCGGTAAACTGGTTGGCCGCGCCGCGCTCGCGCTCCTGGCCGTTGGCGCTGTTCACATCGTAGTTCACAAACCCCACAAAAAGCTCGCCCTCCATCTGGTCCAGCGCGGTTTTTGCGGCAATCTGGCCGGCGGCGTAGTTGTCGGTGCCAATGTAGGTGCTCACCGCGTCGGAATCTACCCCGCTGTCGATGGCGACAATTTTTACCCCGTCGCGGGCGGCCTGGTCAATGGCCGGGGCATTGTTTTCATAATCAATGGCAGAAAAAACCAAAACCTCGGCGCCGTCTTCCACCGCCTGCTTTACCATTTGGTTTTGGGTTTCGTAGTCCTCCTCGGCGTCGGGGCCAACAATGGTCAAATCCACATTGTATTCGGCGCCGGCAGCCTTTGCCCCGGCAAATACCGAAAGCCAAAATTCCGTTTGGGTAGATTTTGCCACAATGGCCACCCGGTGGCGGGCAGTTGCCTGCGGGGTTTGGCTGCAGCCGCACAAAAGCGCCGCCGCCAGCAAAACGGCGCAGGCGGCCCGGCTACTTGCTTTCATAATTTCCCTCCCGTATCTTCGGCATGCGAATTTCCACACAGGTGCCTTCATCCGGTTCGCTGGTAATGGAAAGACCATAATTTTTGCCAAAATAAATTTTCAGCCGGTCGTTTACATTTTTAATGCCAATGCCGGTGCGGTCCTGCGCACCGGGGCGCAGCACCGCTTCAATCTGCTCGGGGGTCATGCCCACACCGTTGTCCTGTACCGAAAATACAATATCCTCCCCGTCAAACCGCACCTTTACCTCAATGCGCCCTTCCTCCACCAAAAAGTCCAGCCCGTGGTTAATGGCGTTTTCAATAATGGGCTGCAGCGTAATTTTGTTGCAGTAGTAGCATAGGCAGTCGGGGTCCACATCAAAGGTGTAGGTAAACTGGTTTTTGTAGCGGTATTTCTGAATTTTCAAATAGCTTTCGGCGTGTTCAATCTCCTTTTCAATGGGAATCAGTTCATGCCCGCGGCTGATGCTGATGCGGAACAGCCTGGCCAGCGCGTGCACCATGTTCACCGCGTCGGCATTGCGGCCCTGTTCACACATCCAGGCAATGGAGTCCAGCGTGTTATACAAAAAATGCGGGTTTATTTGGGCCTGCAGGGCCTTCAGCTCGGTTTTGCGCAGGTTTACCTCCTCCTGGCGCACAGTGGTCATAAGCTGCTGAATGCGCACCACCATATGCCCAAACGAATCGGAAAGCTCCCGCACCTCTTTTGTGCCGTCCACCGGGTGGTAGGTAAAATGGTCGGCGTCCTGCTCAAAGCTTTCCATGGCGGCGGCAAGGCCCCGCATGGGCCGGCCGATCAGCCGGCTTAGGCTGTAGCTGATTAAAAGCGCGCTGGCCAGAATGCCAAGCCCCAGCCAGAAGGAAAGGCGCAGCATTTCGCTCACATTCCGGTTTACCAGCTCGTCCACATAGCTTACCCCAACCACCTGCCAGCCGGTGTCGCCCACGGCGGCCACACAGTAAATGGCGGTGTCGTCCACATAGCTGGTGCCTTCCAGAGCGGCGAGGGTGGTGGTGTCCTCGGTTTTAAGCCCCGCGTACAAAAGCTGCTGCTGGGGGTGGTAAATAATGTTGCCTTCGGTATCCATTAAAAAGCAGTAGCCGCGCTGGCCAATGCCCACATTGTTCAAATAGCTGGAAATGCTGGAAAAGCTTAAATCCAGCGACACCCAGGAATACCTGCCGCCCACCTTCAGCGGGGTGGTCATGGTGACCACCCAGGGGTAGTAGCCCTCAAAAATGGTCTCCACATGGGGCGCGGTCAGGTAGGCGGTGCTGCTTTTGCGGGCCCGGTCCAGGTTAAACGAAAGGTTTTGCAGAATGGTTTGCCTGGGGCTTCGCTCCAGTGCCCAGCAGTCCCAAAGTTCGCCGTTGGCGGAATATCCGGTCACCGCCACCACATCCGGCCGAAAGGTCAAAAACGCCTGCAAAAGCTCGTCGCGGCCGGCTTCATCCTGGCGCAAAGCGTCCTCCACCAGCTGCATGGACTGTTTCATATCCTGCAAATAGCTTCCCACCGTGTTGGAAACCTGAGAAACGGCCTGTTCGGTGCTGGTAAGGGCGTTTTGCACCATGGCGCTGCGGTAGCGGGCCAAAAACACCAAAATGCAAAAGCACAAAATAAGGGCAACAATGCCCACCACCATAGCCACCAAAATGGAGGTAATGCGCGGGCGGCGCAAAGTAAGGCGTTGTTTCACGAAGCCGGCTCCTCCTTTTGGGCGCCCAGGCGGCGGCGCATGGCCCCCGGCGACTCGCCGCAGTATTTTTTAAAGCAGTAGCTGAAATAGTGCTGGTCGGTATAGCCGCAGCGGGCGGCAATGTCCTGAATTTTCAGGCCGGAATTGGTCAAAAGCTCCCGCGCTGCCTCCATGCGCTTGTGGATTAAAAGGTTCATGAAGGTTTCGCCGGCGTACTTTTTAATGCAGGCGCTCAGGTGGTTGGGGCTTACATCCAGCATACCAGAAAGCGAAACCAGCGAAAGGTTGGGGTCCATGTAATGCTGGGCAAGGGTTTCCAGCGCGCGCCGGCACAGCGCCCGGCCGCCTTTGCCCGCGGTGGAAAGGTCGCCGATAAACTGCACCCCGCCGGAAGCGTCGGCCTGGCGCAGCGCTTCCACCGCTTCGTCGTAGGCGTTGTTCAGCCCGGTCAGGCTGGGGGTAGGGCGGCTTACCCCAATGCGGCAGCGCCGGCCCAGCGCGCGGGTTACCATTTGGGGAATTTCGTCGGCCAAAATGTGCAGGTACTCTTCAAAGTCGTACCCGTTGCCCAAAAGCACCGACACCACCTTGCCCGAAGCGTAAAAGCTGGCCCCGCGCAGGTATTTGGAAACCAGGGTGTCCACCGCGCCCACAAAGGGGGGCGCAGTGCGGTTTGCACCTTCGGCGTCCTGCACCATGGAAACCATTACAATATAGTGCGGCTGGTCGCCCACACCGTTCAAAAGCCCGCAGCGGCGGGCATAAACCACCGCCTGCTCCTCGTCGGTATCGGCGTATTTGTCCAGCACCAGCGGCATTAAAAAGGCGGCCCGCTGTTCCTGCGCGTCGGCGCGGGGCGGCGCCTGGCGAAACAGCGCAAACTGTGCGTCAATCTTTTGGCGAATGGCCCGCAGCTCGGCGGCAAGGCCTTCGGTGGTAAGGGGCTTTAGCATATAGCTGATAATGTTATACTGAATAGCCTGCTTGGCATATTGAAAATCATCATACCCGCTTAAAAATGCAATGTTGGTGGCCGGGCGTATTTCCCGCACCTGGCGAGCCAATTCAATGCCGGAGATAAACGGCATGCGAATATCGGTCAAAAGCAGATCCGGCTCGTACCGTTCCACCAGCTGCAAAGCGTCCAGCCCGTTGGAAGCGCTGCCCACCAGTTTGAACCCGCATTCCTCCCAGGGAACCATCCGGCAAACGGCATCCCGCAGCTCGTCCTCGTCATCTGCCACCACAACGGTATACAGGTTTTTTGTCTCCATCCGCGCAGTCCTCCCCACCCGGCGCATCGGGCGAATGTTGTCTGCTTTGTTGTCTGCTTTTAGTATACCATGAAAAACGCGTTTGGTGTGTATTTTGAGCCAAAAAGCCTGCCAGAGTTTAAAAAACGGGACCAATGCAGAGCCAACACCTTTTTTTACCGAAAAAGTTTTGCCTTGCAAAGCAGGCAAAATGCGGTGCTTTTGGGCTGTAAAACCATTAAAAGGCAAAACGCGCGGCGCACTACAAAAAGCGAATATCCACCACCAAAACTCTGCTTTGGCGGCCTTGCGCCAGTGCCCAGCGGAATAACCAGTAAAAATGCCTGTGGGGCTTTTGCTTTTTTGGCAGAAAAAAGGTGTTTTTGGAAAAATAGTTTTTCCAAGGCTGTGAGCCAAAAAACTTGGTACCCAAACCACAAAAAAACGGGCAAAGCAAACCGCCAAGGTTTCCTTTACCCGTTTGAATATTTTATGTATTTAGCCTTTGCGGCAAAACCGCTGTTGGGGGCACGCTATGCGTTTGTGCGGTGCTTTTGGAGCAGCAAAGGCATGGGCGTTTTTGGCAGCAAAACAGGCGGTGTAATTTGGTAAAAGGCAGAAAATAAAACCTGCAAAGCCCGTTTTATTTGGTTTGCGCAAACTGCCAGGCCTCGCTAAGCCAGCCCATCAGCTCTGCATCCAGCTGTTTTGGCGAATCGATAATCATGTGGTGGGTCCAGCGGTTGGGGTAGGGTTCGCTGCAAATTGCAATGCGCGGCGAGAAAAGCCGGTGGGAAAGCCCAAACGAAAGCAGCAAAAAAACCTTGGGGCAGCCTTTTATGCGCCGCAGCGACACAAAGGCAAATAGATACCGCGCCCGGAAGGCTATTTGGGTTTTTTGCACCTGTATGGTGGTGTTGGGCAGCTGGGACAAAATTTTTTCCCGCAAAGCTTCGTAAAGCACAAGCGCGTCGGGCATAGCGTTAAAAAACAAAAGTTCCTGCTGGGTCATGGCAGCCTCCTTTTTTGTTTAAAGGCAAACCGGCCCGGCAGGGCAGGCCGGGCAAAGGGGGCGGCACAAAAACCACCGCGGGCGGCAGGGTTTTGGCAAAAGGCAGGCGCGGGCTTTTGCGGCCAAAGCTCGGCACGCTGGCAGCGCACCGGGCCGTATGGGCCTCAAAACGCAAAAACCGCTATTCAATCACCCGGCGCAAGCAGCTGCCGGCAGTACCCTTTAAACCGTATGCAGGCAGGGGTGTCCTCCAATAAAATGCCGGAAAAACGCAAAAGAATACTGCCTTTGGTGCTGTGCAGCCAGTTATATTCCACCTGCACCACCTGTTTTTCCTGGCGCATGCGCTCAAAAGCCTGCCGCAGTGCGGCAAGCGAGGCGGTCTGGATATGGCTTTGCCAAAATTCATATGCCTGGCGGCCGGAAAAGGTGGCAGGAATCTGCAGAAGGTGGCGCATGGTTTCGTCGGTTTCCAAAAAGCCGGAATGGTCTTTTTTGGAAATTTCCAGCGTCCATAGTCCCACATTCAGCGCCCGCATCAGGTCCTGATTGCTGGACTGCAAAAGCAGCTGGTAGCGCCGTTCGCTGTGCTCCTGACGAATGCGGGCCAAAAGAAAGCTTGCCAAAAACCGCATTTGGGAATCATCGTGAATGCAGTAGCGGGGGTTATCTACCCCAATAAAGCCAATAATGTCCTTGCCGTCCCGTATGGGCACCGCAATCAGGCGCTCAATATCCTGCCGGGCTAAAAGCTCCCATTCCAGCGGGGAAACTTTGCGCAAAGCATCTGTATTTAAAATAAAAATCGATTCGCCGCGCTCAAACAGCTTCATCCAGCGGGCAAGGGCGGCGGGGGTAATCTGCTGCAAAAAGTCCTGCTGAGGGGTTACATTGCAGGCACACCATTCCAGGGCGCAGTCCCAGTGGTCGGGCTGTTTCGGGTTGCGCTGAAACAAATGGGAGCGGTCAGCCTGGTAAAAGTCGCACACCGAAGCAAGAGCCTGGTTTGCCGCCTGGCGGTAGTCCGGGTAGGCGGCAAGGGCGTCCATATACTCTACAATTTTATCCGCAAAGGCCAGCCGTTCATTGGCCGCCTGGCTGATATATTCCTGTTTGGTGATGTCCAGTGCAATTTCCAGCCGCACATTCTTTCCCTGATAGGGCACAATTTTGTCTTTCAGCAAAAAATGCCGGTCACAGTATGGGTTGTGCGATTCCCAAATATAAAAGGAATCCTCCCGCAAAAACTGGGTGGGGCAGAAAGGGCAGGGGGTGTCCCGCCCCCAAAATACCTTGTAGCATTTGCGGCCCAAATAGTCTTTTACCCCAAACATTTTTTGGCCGGCGGGGTTTACATAATAAAGCTCATAGCTTTCCAGGTCGCACAGGTAAAAAATATCGTTTTCGGCGTTTAAAATGGTGTTGGCGCAGCTTTCGGCCGAAGGGGCGGCAGGGGCGCTGTTTAAAGCGGCCGAAGGACGGCTTGCAAGGCGCGGCGGCAGCCAGTTTTCCAAAAGAAAGCAAGCTTCAAATTCCTCTGCGCTTTTGGGCTTTGCAAAATAAAAGCCCTGCAAAAGGGTGGGGTGCAGGTCATCCAGCACACAAAGCTCCTGTTCGGTTTCTACCCCTTCGCAGCACACCCGTATTTGGCTGGCGTCGGCCAGCTCAATAATATTGCTTAAAAGCCGGTAGTTGTAAGCGCTGTTTTGAATTTCCCGCACAAAGCACCGGTCAATTTTTATTTCGTCAATTTCCAGTTCCTTCAGTCGGCCCAGGCTGGAATACCCGGTGCCAAAGTCATCCACCGAAATTTGAATGCCATGCTTTTTCCAGCGGCGGAAAATGCGGTTTAGCTGTGGGTAGTTGGAAAGCTCGCGGCTTTCGGTCACCTCTATGGTCAAAGCGCTGCCCGAAACCTTGCTTTCTCGTAAAAGCTCCAGCACATCCTCTTCAATGGTGTCCTGTTCCAGCTGGGCGTACGCCATATTAACGCTTATGCGAAACTGCGGCAGCTGGCGTTGCCATTGCACACAGCTTTTCAGCGCCTGGCGCAGCACCCAAAGCCCCACCGGGTAAATAAGCCCGCTTTGCTCTAAAATGGGCACAAATTCCAACGGCGAAATATTGCCAAGCCGGCTGGAACGGTACCGCAAAAGGGCCTCGGCCCCGTACAGGGTGTAGGTTTTAGCGTATACCTGCGCTTGGTAGTATACCTCAAAGCCGGCAAAATCAGCTTGCACACTGGCCTGCAGTTCCTCGCGCAGTTCCAGTTCGCGCAGCTTCTTTTCGTAATGTTCGGGCGAAAAGAAGGTCAGCTGGTTTTTGCCGTGGGTTTTGGAATATTCCAGCGCAGTTTCGGCATACTGCAGCAGAATGTGCTCGTCCGGCGCACGGTATTCCAAAAAGGAAACACATCCCGCCGAAACGGTGCACTGGCCGGAAATTCGCGCCTGCACCCGCTCAAACATACCCTTTACAGCGGCCTTGTCTGCCCCGGGCAGGTTTACGGCAAACCAGTCGCCGTTCATGCGGTACAAAACACACCCTGCCGGCAGCTCATCGGTAATCACCTGCGCCACATCGTCCAGCACGGCGTCGCCAAAATACCGCCCGTTTTTCATATTAATGCGCTTTAGGTCGTCTACTCCTATCAATAAAAGGTGGCCTGGCTGCAGCTTGTCCAGTATGCGGCGAAGTTCTTTTTTCAGTTCCCGGTTGGCCAAAAGTGCTTTTGGTTTTGCTAAGCTTTCCGCCGAAAGCCGGCCCAGCACCCACGCCGCCTCGCCGGAAGCAGTATCCTGCATAACATGGCCGCGGCTATTTACCCAGCCGGTTTGTCCCTGCCGGTTGCGTACCCGGTAGTTAAAATTGTACCGCTCACGCCGGCCGCTTTCCACCTCGCCCAAAAGCCGCATAACCCGGTGTAAATCTCGGCAGTCCACCACCTGCTGCCATTGCTCAATGGTGCATTCGGTTTCCTTTACGGCCAAAAGGTCCCCCGCGGTGAGAATATTTTCCGAAAAGAAAATCCTCTGCCGCTCTAAGTCATACAGATAATATACATCCCCTGTACTGCGGCAAAACTGGTTTAAAATACCTTTCCAGTTTTCCGGGGCAATATTAAGCGGTTTTTCACAGGCGTATTCCATACTGTGCTGCTCCATGCTCGTTTTTTAATAATCTGGTATAAGATTACAGCGTTTTGCCTTTTTTTACAAGAGAAAAGAGTAGAGAAAAATTTATTTTAATTATTTTTTGTCAAATGCTTTGCTTGTTTTAAAATGTTTTGCCTTTGTATTGCTGCATTGAGAAAATAAATAAAAAGTAAAAATGGCAAAGGCCATATTTTTACATTTTTGCAAGGAAAATTCAGGCAAACCCGCCCCAATTCTGTATTTAAAAAACGGTCAGGCCGCTGCATCAAAACGCCGCTAAAGGCCGCCAGATGCAAAAACCGGTGCAGCCTGGACAAAAAAGTCCAGGCTGCACCGGTTTTCAACATGCTATCAAACTGCAAGCCAACGCTTTTTTGGCGCGCAGGCTTTAGCTTAATTTTGGGTCATCAGGCTGCACACGGCGGCGGTGTAGGCCACGGGGTCTTCCACCGGCAGGCCTTCAATCAACAGTGCCTGCTCGTATAAAATGCCGGCATAGGCGGCCACGGTATCCTTCTTTTCCGGCCAAAGCTGGCGCAGCTTTTCAAACACCGGGTGGCTGGCGTTCAGCTCCAGCACCTTCTGGGCTTTGGGGGCAGTTTCGGCCGCATTGGGCATGGCGCGCAGCACCTTTTCCATCTCCAGCGAAAGCCCGCCCTTGCTGGTCAGGCAAACAGCGCAGTTTGTAAGGCGGCTGGTCAAAACCACATCGGTCACCTTTTCGCCCAGGCTCTGCTTTACATACTCCAAAAGCTCCTTGTTCTCTTCGGTCTGCTTTTGAATATCCTGCTTCTCCTGGTCGTTGTCCAGGCCCAGGTCATCGTCCGAAGTGGAGCGAAATTCCTTGCCCTCATACTCGCGCATCATTTTAATGGCAAACTCGTCCACATCGTCGGTCAGGTACAAAATTTCGTATCCCTGTTCCTTCAGCCGCTGGTTCTGGGGCATAACATCCAGCTTGGCCGCGCTTTCGCCGCAGGCGTAGTAGATGTATTTCTGGCTCTCCTTCATGCGGCTTACATACTCGGAAAGGCTGGTAAGCTTCTGGTCGGCAGAGCTTTGGTACAGCAAAAGGTCCTGCAAAAGCTCTTTGGCGGCGCCATAGCTGGCGTAAATGCCAAACTTCATCTGCACGCCAAAGGCCTTCCACAGCTTTTCGTAATTTTCCCGGTCGTTTTTCAGCATGGCGGCCAGTTCGGACTTGATTTTCTTTTCCAGGCTGGCGGCAATTACCTTCAGCTGGCGGTCGTGCTGCAGCATTTCCCGGCTGATATTCAGCGACAGATCCTGGCTGTCCACAAGGCCGCGCACAAAGCTGAAGTAATCGGGCAGAAGGTCGGCGCATTTTTCCATAATCAGCACGCCGGAAGAATACAGCTGCAGCCCCTTTTCAAAGTCGCGGCTGTAATAATTGTAAGGTGCCTGTGCCGGGAAGAACAAAAGCGCATGGTAGGTGGCGGCGCCCTCCACCGAAGAGGTGATGGTCCGCAGCGGGGCCTCCCAATCGCCAAACTTGTCCTTATAAAACTGGGTGTACTCGGCTTCGGTTACATCCTTTTTCTGCTTTTTCCAAATGGGCACCATGCTGTTTAAGGTTTCCACCTGAGTGTAGCTTTCGTATTCGGGGGTTTTGTCCTTGCCGTCGGCGTCCTTGTCGCTGCCTTCCACCATGCGGCTGCGCTCCATAGGCATGCGGATGGGGTAGCGGATATAGTCCGAATACTTTTTCACCAAATTCTGCAGGGTGTACTGCTGCAAAAATTCGTCAAAGTTTTCCTCGTCGGTGTTGTCCTTTAAAGCCAGTATAATGGTGGTGCCGCAGTCCTCCCGCTCGCTTGGGGTCACGGTGTACCCGTCCGACCCGTTGGACTGCCACATAAAGGCCTCGTCGCTGCCGTCCGCTTTGCTGATAACCGTTACCTGCTTTGCCACCATAAAGGCGGAATAAAAGCCCACGCCAAACTGGCCGATAATGTCCACATCCTGGTCGTTCAGCTGGTTTTCCTGCTTAAAGGCCAGGCTGCCGCTCTTGGCAATGGTGCCCAGGTTCTGCTCCAGCTCTTCCTTGGTCATGCCGCAGCCATGGTCCGAAAGGGTAAGGGTGCGGGCGGCGCGGTCGGGTGTAATGTCAATGGAAAGCTCGTCCCGCACAAGGCCGCTTTCCCCCTTTTGCAGCGCGTTGTAATACCGCTTGTCGGTGGCGTCGCTGGCGTTGGAGATCAGCTCCCGCAGGAAAATTTCCCGGTTTGTGTAA
The DNA here is from genome assembly GCA_022778585.1 of Pygmaiobacter massiliensis. Lineage (GTDB taxonomy): Bacteria > Bacillota > Clostridia > Oscillospirales > Ruminococcaceae > Pygmaiobacter > Pygmaiobacter massiliensis_A. The sequence goes on from JALFTI010000011.1 coordinate 83,782, forward strand.
ATGGAATGGATCATCATCTCCAGCAGGCGCTTGCTTTCCGCCTTAAACTGTTTTTTTGCCATATAAAAACACCTCGGTTGTATGAAAGTACAAATTTTGTGATGTTAGCACTCACGCATTAAGAGTGCCAACAGTTCTTATTGTAGCCGCAGTTGGCACTAAAATCAAGCCTTTGCAAAACTTTTAACAAATTGTTCCCATTTTGCAGCCTTTGCGGCGGCTTTTTTCCAAAAAGGTGAAGGCCCGGCAGAAGGGGGCTGCCACGCCTGGGGCAAAGGTGGCCTTAAGGCCAGTTTTTTGGGGCTTTGCCAAAACAAAAAAGCAGGCCCGGGCGCAGCACAGGCCGGCCGGCGGCCAAAGGGCAGGGGGCATTTTTTTTGCCGCCGGCTTTTTTATTTAAAAGGGTTAAGCCTTTTGGAAAGAGCGCTTTGGCACCAGCCCATCTTAAAAATCGTCGGTAAAACCGCCGGTCCCACTTTCGGTAGGGCCTTTAGGCGATCTGCCGGCGGCTCGGTATATCGGCGCATCGGTTTTAAAAAAGGGAAAAGCATCTGGCACTGATGCCGCAGGCAATGGTGTGCAGCAGGCCTGGGCACAGGCTGCGTTTCAAATGCTGCCTTTATATAAAAGGAATTTTCAAAGGAATTTCCAAATGCCTGTTTGGACGCCGAGCTTTTTGGCGGTGCAGTTTGGGTGGCACTGTTTTTGGGGGCGCAGGCTTTTTGCATAGGCTTTGCCCGCCTGGCAGGGCTGCCAAAAAGCGGGGTAAAAAAAGAATCGTTTTTCCCCTTGACAGCCGGCCCAAACGCGCTATAATGAAACTGACAAACATATGAACAGTTGTTCATATGTAAAACCAAAGCAGCGGAGGTGAACCCATTGATCGACCATAACGGGGTAGAGCGGTGCGACTTTATCTGTGCCCACGAGGATGTGGTGCAGGCGGTGAACGAGCGCATGCCCGACGAGGAACTTTTGTATGACCTGGCCGAGCTTTACAAGGTGTTTGGCGACTCCACCCGCATTAAAATTTTGTATGTGCTGTTCGAGTCCGAGGTTTGCGTGTGCGACCTGGCCCAGCTTTTGCAAATGAGCCAGTCGGCAGTGAGCCACCAGCTGCGGGTTTTAAAGAATGCGCGGCTTATTAAAAATAGGCGGGAAGGCAAAACAATCATCTACTCGCTGGCGGATGACCATGTGCGGCGCATTTTAGGCCAGGGCATGGAGCACCTTACCGAGTAAGGCGCCGGCCAAAGCGAGGAAAGCAGAATTTGGCTTTTTAAACCCGTGCCGGTTACCTTTTTATAACCAAAAAGCGGCGGTACACCACACAAAAAAGGAGAGAGAAACCCATGAAAAAAACCTACAAAATGCAGGATCTGGACTGCGCAAACTGCGCGGCCAAAATGGAAGCTGCCATCAACAAGCTGGACGGGGTGCACGCCGCTACCGTGAGCTTTATGAGCCAAAAGCTTACCATAGAAGCGGACGACGCCCGCTTTGACGAGATTATGCAGCAGGTGGTAAAGGCCTGCCGCAAGGTCGAGCCGGACTGCCGGATTCTTTTGTAAGGGCGCAGGCAGCGGCAAACGGAAAAAACGGCCGCCAAAACGGCCAAACGCTGAAAAGAAGGTGTTGATATGACCCGCAAACAGAAAAAGGCGCTGGGGCGGATTATAGCGGCGGCGCTTATTTTTGTGCTGGGGCTTTGCCTGAAGCTGCCGGCTAAAGCGCAGCTTTTGGTATTTTTGGCCGCTTACCTGGTGGTAGGCTGGGACATTTTGTATAAGGCGGTGCGCAACCTGCTGCACGGGCAGATGCTTGATGAAAATTTTTTAATGAGCATTGCCACGGTGGGGGCCTTCGCAGTGGGCGAATACCCCGAAGGGGTGGCCGTTATGCTGTTTTACCAGGTGGGCGAATTGTTCCAAAGCTGTGCGGTGGAGCGTTCGCGCCGGTCCATTGCGCAGCTTATGGATATTCGCCCCGACTACGCCAACCTGGAACGGGACGGCCAGCTTTTGCAGGTGGACCCGGACGAGGTGGCCATTGGGGATATCATTGTGGTGAAGCCGGGCGAAAAAATTCCGCTGGACGGCCAGGTGGTGGAAGGCGAAAGCGCGGTGGACGCTTCGGCTTTGACCGGGGAAAGCGTTCCGCTGGACCTTGCGCCGGGGCAAAATGCGGTGTCGGGCTGCATTAACCTGAACGGCCTTTTGAAAATTCGGGTCACAAAGGAGTTTGGCCAGTCCACCGTGGCCAAAATTTTGGACCTGGTGGAGAACGCCAGCGCCCAAAAGGCCTCAAGCGAGGCTTTTATTACCCGGTTTGCCCGCTGGTATACCCCTGTTGTGGTGGCCTGCGCGGTGGTGCTGGCGGCGGGGGTGCCGCTTGTTTTGGGCAATTTTAGCGAATGGTTCCACCGTGCGCTCATCTTTTTGGTCATCAGCTGCCCGTGCGCACTGGTTATTTCGGTGCCGCTCAGCTTTTTTGGCGGCATAGGCGGCGCGTCCAAACGGGGTATTTTGGTAAAGGGCAGCAACTATCTGGAAGCGCTGGCCAAAGCCAAAATTGTGGTGTTTGATAAAACCGGAACCCTTACAAAAGGCAGCTTTGCGGTAAGTGATATTCTGCCGGCCGAAGGGGTAACAAACGAAGAGCTTTTAAATACCGCAGCCCTGTGCGAGTGGTATTCCACCCACCCCATCAGCGTTTCGCTGCGCCAGGCGGCCCAGGCTGCATTGGATGAAAACAGGCTGGGCCAGGTGCAGGAACTGGCCGGCCGCGGCGTAAAGGCCGTGGTGGACGGCAAGGTTTGCCTGTGCGGCAATGGCCGGCTTATGGAAGAAAACCAAATTGCCTATACGCCCTGCCAGGCGGCCGGCACGGTGGTTTACCTGGCGGTGGAAGGGCGCTATTTTGGCGCACTGGTTATTTCCGACCAGTTAAAGCAAGACGCAGCCCTGGCGGTCAGCCGGCTCAAGCAGCAGGGGGTCGAGCGGGTGGTTATGCTGACCGGCGACTCCGAGCGTTCTGCCAGCCAGGTGGCCAAACAGCTGGGGGTAGACGAATACCGCGCAGGCCTTCTGCCCGCCGACAAGGTGGCCCAGGTGGAGCAGCTTTTGGGCAAAACCGGCCCGGATGAAAAGCTGGTGTTTGTGGGGGACGGCATTAACGACGCACCGGTATTGGCCCGGGCCGACATTGGCGTGGCGATGGGGGGCCTTGGCTCTGACGCCGCCATAGAAGCAGCGGACATTGTGCTGATGAACGACGCGCCTTCGGGGGTGGCTACCGCCTGTACCATTGCCCGGTGCACCTTGGCCATTGTGCGGCAGAATGTGGTGTTTGCGCTGGCGGTAAAGCTGGCGGTGCTGGCGCTGGGGGCTTTTGGCTTTGCCAATATGTGGGAAGCCGTTTTTGCCGATGTGGGCGTTTCGGTTATTGCCATTTTAAATGCCACCCGCGCGCTGCATACCGAGCATTTGTAAACGGGCAAAGCGGTCAAACAAAGCGGTCAAAAACACTTTTTCGTAAAGGCTTGTCCGCCATGGCTTTTATAAAAACTGGAAAAATTTCCTTTTTTGCAGCAAGTTTATGCCGCGCACCGCGCCAAATGGTTTTGGCGCGGTTTTTTTGCGCAGCTTTTTGCATAAAAGCCGCCCCTTTATGCCACAATGCACAAAAAGGGCGCTTTTGGAGCAAAAAAATAAGCAAATATGGGCGTTTGGCCGCAATACTAAAATGTTACTTTTCTTTAAGGAAAGAATGTGATATAATACGGAAGGTTACGGAAAGAAAAATGCCTTTCTGTACCAGGGCTGTAAAAGGCAGGGCCATAAAGCAGATGCTTTTGGCAAAGGTGCGGCTTTTGCAGCGCATTTTTATTTACTTTAAGAAAAGCGACCTTCTCCCCGTGCGGCGGGGTGGAAGTGAGGGGAGTTTCAGATATTGGAAAAGCTTGTAATCCGCGGCGGTAAGCCGTTGGTGGGTGAAGTGTCGGTCAGCGGGGCGAAGAACGCCGCGGTGGCCATTCTGCCGGCAACCATTCTGGCAGGCGGCAAGTGTGTAATTGAAAATCTGCCCGACATCAGCGATGTGGCGGCTTCGGTGCAGATTTTGCACGAGATGGGCGCGCAGGTGCGCATGCTCAACCGCTCCACCTTGGAGATCGATACCTCCCATATGCTGACCACCGTTGCGCCGGAGGAATTGAGCCGGCGGATGCGTGCTTCGTATTATTTTTTGGGGGCTTTGCTGGGCCAGTATGGCGAAGGCAGTGTTTCCATGCCCGGCGGGTGCGACCTGGGCCCCCGCCCCATTGACCAGCACCTGAAAGCCTTTGCGGCGCTGGGCGCCAGCTACGAGGTGGATCGGGGCATGATCCATGTGTCCAGCGAAAAGCTTTCGGGTGAGCATGTGTTTTTCGACACGGTTTCGGTAGGTGCCACCATTAACGCCATGCTGGCGGCGGTGCAGGCCGAAGGGGTTACCGTGCTGGAAAATGTGGCAAAGGAACCCCATATTGTAGATGTTGCAAACTTTTTAAATACCATGGGGGCAGATGTGCGCGGCGCCGGCACCGATGTGATTAAAATCAGGGGCGGGCAGCCGCTGCATGGGTGCACCTATTCCATCATTCCCGACCAAATTGAGGCTGGCAGCTACATGGTGGCGGCGGTTATTACCCACGGCAATCTGCTCATTAAGAATGTAATTCCCAAGCATCTGGAGCCCATTACCGCCAAGCTGGAGCAGGCAGGCGCCACCATTGACGAGTACGACGACGCAGTGCGGGTGTGCTGCGTGGGCGAAATTGAACCGCTGAATGTGAAAACCATGCCCCACCCGGGCTTCCCCACCGATATGCAGCCGCTGATGGGGGTGCTTTTAAGCGTGGCAAAGGGCACTTCCATCATTCGGGAAAGCATTTGGGATAACCGCTTCCGGTATGTGGATGAGCTTTTGCGCATGGGCGCCAATATTCAGGTGGACGGGCGCACTGCGGTCATTGAGGGGGTCAGCCGGCTGAAAGCGGCCCCGGTGCGGGCCATGGACCTGCGGGCCGGCGCCGCACTGGTGGTAGCGGCCCTGGCGGCGGAGGGCGTGTCCGAAATTGATGATATTCAGTATATTGAACGCGGCTATGAAGACCTGGTGGGCAAGCTGCGGGCGGTGGGCGCCGATATTAAAAAGGTAGAAAAGCCCGAACGGGTACTTTCCAACGCCATTTGAAGTTTAAGCTAAAAACGCCAGCGCGGCCGGTGGGGTGTTTGCCCCGGCGCGTTGGCGTTTTTTTAAAAAAGGAAAACCCGCTTTGTCCCCTGTGCGGTATCGGAAAAGGGCCGGAGAGGTTTAGCGAGGAAACCTAGAACGATTTGTCCCAAATGGAATAGATAGGATAAGGCTTACAGGCAAGGTGGGGGCATATGGCACAGGCAATCCTATTCGGCTTGGGGAAAGAACCTTCTTGGCTGTTTTGGTACACGGATATGTGTGCTGCGGCCGCGGATATACCGAAGAATGGATTCGCAAAAAGGATATCCCGGCAGGAAAGAAAAATATCACAATAGAGTTTGTGTATCTGTCGGCATATAAAGCGAACAGAGCGAACAAAACCAAAAAGAAAGGCAAAAGGCAACATGGCAAGTTTCACGGCACTTTACTCCGGCTCATCGGGCAACGCTGCGCTTATACAGGAAAAGGCGGGCAGCCTTTGTGTGGATATGGGCAAAAACTGCAAAACCACGCTGGCCGCGCTAAGCCAGGCCGGGGTGGAACCGGGCAGTTTGCAGGGCATTTTGGTCACCCACGAGCATGTGGACCATGTAAGCGGGCTGCGGGTATTTTTAAAGCGGTACCCGGTGCCGGTGTATGCCAGCGGCAAAACGCTGGAAAGCCTTTTGTACCGCCAGCTGGTGCCGCCCGGCGCAAAGCTTTGTGTGCTGGAAGAGCAAAAAACCGCCATTGGCCCGTTTGCGGTAACCGCCTTTCCCACCAGCCACGACGCGGCCGACTGCCACGGCTTTCGCATTCAGGCCGAGTCGGGCGGAACCCTGGCACTGGCCACCGACTTAGGCTGCGTGACCGAGCCGGTCTATCAGAATCTGCGCGGGGCAGACCTGGTGGTGCTGGAAGCCAACTATGATGCAGCCATGCTGCAGCAGGGGCCCTATCCCGCTTACTTAAAAGCCCGCATTGCCTCCAGCCGGGGGCACCTTTGCAATACCGATACCGCCGCCGCCCTGGCAAAGCTTTTGCAGGAAGGCTGCCAGCGGTTTGCCCTGTGCCATTTAAGCAGCGAAAACAATACGCCGGAACGGGCTTTGCAAACCGTGACCAGGGCCTTTTTGGAAAAAGGGGCCCTGCCCGGCAAGGACGGGCTGCTTGTGGCGTTGCGCCGCCATTGTGTAAGCCCCACATTGGCATTTTAAGGGGGGAAAGCCATGCAGAATATTACCCTTATCGTGGTGGGTAAACTCAGCGAACGCTTTTTTAAGGAAGGCTGTGCCGAATATCAAAAGCGGCTGCAGGCCTACTGCAATTTTAAGGTAGTGGAACTGGCCGAAGAGCCCATCCGCGAAAGCCGCCCCGGCAGCGCCGAAATCGAGCGTGCGCTCCAAAAGGAAGGCGAGCGCATTCTGCAAAGCCTTCCCAAAGGGTGCCAAATGTGCGCCTTGTGTGTGGAAGGAACGCTTATTTCCAGCGAGGAGCTGGCTGATTATTTTGCCAAAACGGCCCTTGGCGGCACAAGCAGCCTGGCCTTTGTAATCGGTTCCTCCCACGGGCTTTGCGAAACGGTAAAAAAGCAGGCGGCACGGCGTATTTCCATGAGCCGTATGACCTTTCCCCACCAGCTGGCCAGGCTGGTTTTGACCGAACAGATCTACCGTGCCTGTACCATAAACGCCGGGGTGCGCTACCATAAATAAGCACAGCACGGCTTTTTGTAAAAATAATCAGGCAAACTGCAGCCTTGCGGGCGAAGCGGCAAATAAAAGAAGAAAAGCAAAAAGCAGGGCAAAAAGGCCTTTGTAAGCGCTCATTTAGCGGCATACCAGCGGCCCGTGCGGCCAGAAAGGATACCGTATGCAGGCAAAAACCAGGCGGTTTCAAAACTTTTTACAAAACAGAACCCTAAACCCCGGCGCGCTTTTTCAAAAAACGCCGCAGGGCTTTTTAAGCGCCCAGGACGAACAGGGCTTTTTGGTGGACCAAAAGCTTTTGGAAGCCTACCGGATGGGCCGGGTGCAAAGCGGCGCATTTGGATGCGGCTGGGTGGCCTGCTATAATGCCCTGCGGCTTTTGGGCAAAACCAAAAGCGCGGCGGTGGTAATCCGCCGGCTGGAACCCTGGTTTGTGCTGGGGGGCAAACGCGGCACCCACGCGGCCTTTGTGGCCCCGTTTTTTGGGGGCGAAGGCTGCAGGGTGCGCCTTTCGGTGGGGGTAAAGGCAGCGGCCAAAACGGCCTCTTTTGCCCCGGCCAACATTTTGTACTACCTGCGAAAGCCACCAAAAGGCGGACATTTTGTGGCCTTTTGCCCCACCGGCCGGCAAAAAAACGGCCAGCCGGTGTTTCGGTTTTATAACGCGCAGTCGGCCCCAAACCTGCCGTGCCGGGCGCCGGCCGGTAAAAATGGCCGCTTTTTGTGCGCGGGCGGGCAAACAGGGGACGAGCGTACCCTAAACGAGCTTTTGGCGCAGGAAAAACCGGTGTTGGTGCTGGTTTACAGCCTTTGGCCTTAACGCCAAAACCGGTTTGCGGCAAAGCGTTGCGCAAAGGTTGGCTTTTTATATGGTTTTGCTGCGCAGGGCAAGGGCCTAAAAACGGCCGGCAGCCCTGCAGGCGGCAATATACCAGCCATACGGCAGCCGCGGCGGCTTAGCCGGCGGGTGTTTTGCGCCGGGCTTTGCGGCATTTTGCATTAAGTTTTTGATCTGCAGGGCGGCACTGCCGCCCTGTGCTTTTGTGTGGCATAAAAATGCGCCAGGCTTGCCTTTTGGCTGCCGGTAAAAATAAAAGGTGCGGCCCAAAGCACAAACATGCAGGCTGCCGTTTTGTGAAAAAAGACCAAAACAGACCGGTTTTGTTTGCATGTATTCCGTCTATTTGGTATAATAACCGCAGAGCGGGTGTTATCCATTTCTTTCCCTGCCGGTTTTATCTCCCCATTTGGGCAGCTTGAAAACTATGGCAGAATAACGGCACAGCGGCTGTTATGCTGCGCGCAAGTTTGCGCGGCGCAGCAAACCATAAAAACAAAAAAGGCGCAAGGGCATTGCGCGAAAGGAAGGCAAGGTATGGCGCAGCGGCACAGTTGGCTTTTGGGCGGTTTTCTGGCGGCTTTTGGCGGCGTGTGCTGGGGGGCCAGCAGCTGCATGGCCCAGTACCTGTTTGAACATACCCCTCTTACTGCCGAATGGCTGGTAAGTGTGCGCATGGTGGCAGCGGGGGCATTGCTTTTGGTAATGGGCTGTGTTACATGCGGGGCAAAAAATACCTTTTTGCTGTTTACAAGCAAGGGCGAATGGCCGCGTTTTTTGGCCTTTTCCCTTTTGGGCATGCTTTGGAGCCAGTACGGCTATTTCGGTGCCATCGAGCGGTCCAACGCGCCCACCGCCACCGTGCTGCAGGCCACATCGGCAGTGTTTGTGCTGGTGTTCAGCTGTGCCATGCTGCGCCGGCTGCCTGCCAAAATAGAAGCGGCAGCCATTGCAGCTTGTGTTGTGGGGGCCTGGCTTTTGTGTACCCATGGCGATTTTTCTGCCATGCACCTTTCTGCCGGCGCGTTGGGCTTTGGGCTTGCGGCAGCGGCAGGCGGCGCGCTGTATACGGTGCTTTCGGGCCCGCTTTTGGCGCGCCACAGTACCTGGTCGGTGGTGGGCGGCGCCATGCTTTTGGACGGCATGGTCATGTGCCTGTTAAACCGGCCGTGGAATTTGGCGGTAAATTGGACCGTGCCGGCCCTTGTAAACCTTGCGGGGGTCATAGTAGTGGGTACGGCGGCCGCCTTTTCGCTTTACCTAAAAGGGGCCAGCCTGGCCGGGCCGGTGCTGGCTTCCATGATGGGCCGCACCGAACCGATCACCAGTATTCTGCTTTCGGCTGCAATGCTGGGCACCCGGTTTGAAATGGCCGATTATGTGGGCTTTGTGATGATTGTGGCTGCCGCGCTGACCGTTTCGGTAAGCAGTGCGCGCACACGAAACGCTAAGGTCAAAACCAAAACATAAGGAGGGCGGGCCACATGGCCCCAGGTTTAGAAATGAAGGAAACCGGCCGCATTTTTTTACCCCAGCAGGCTTTAGCATCAAAATCTTTCACCGCAAATATGATGAACAGCGCCTTGAGAACGCTGGAAGAACACGCGCTGCCTATGCGCAAGCTGATGGCCTACTACACCTGTGCTATGATGGAGGTAGAGACCAAATTTAAGGTGCTGGACACCGAATTTTCTCTGCAGCACGACCGCAACCCCATTGTTACCATAAAAACCCGCTTAAAAAAGATGGACAGCATTGTGGAAAAGCTGGCCCGGCTGGGGCTGCCCATGACGGTGGACGCGGTGGAACAGAACCTTTCCGACATAGCAGGGGTGCGGGTGATCTGTTCGTTCCCAAACGATGTATATAAACTGGCCGAGGCCTTTTTGCAGCAGGACGACATACGCTTAGTGACCCGCAAGGATTATATTGCAAAGCCCAAGCCAAACGGCTACCGCAGTTTGCATTTAATTGTGGAGGTTCCCATTTTTCTGGAAAAGGAAAAACGGGTCATGCGGGTGGAAATTCAGCTGCGTACCATTGCCATGGACTGCTGGGCCACGCTGGAACACCAGCTAAAGTATAAAAAGCAGGTGCAAAACCCCGAACAGCTTACCCAGGAACTTAAAATTTGTGCCGATTTAAGTGCCGAGCTGGACGCGCGGATGGACGCGGTGCGCCGCCAGGTGCAGAAATAGCAGAATGTTTGATTTGGCGGCAAAAAAACAGTTGCTTTTGTAAAACAGTTGTGGTAAACTATTATAGCAATCGCTTGAATTAGAGGTTGTGATGCTGTGTATGCCCACTTACATGCACTAATAATCAGAACCAGAAAGAGGTGAATGACATGAAGGAAGGTATCCACCCGAAGTACGAGGAAGCCACCGTTACCTGCGCCTGCGGCGAGGTATTCAAGACCCGCTCCACCAAAAAGGAGATCCGTGTGGAGGTGTGCTCCAAGTGCCACCCTTTCTATACCGGCAAGCAGAAGCTGGTTGACACTGGCGGTCGTGTTGATCGTTTCAAAAAGCGTTTCAACATTACAGACTAAGCAGAAAAAGCGGCAGCGCGGTTATGTTTATAACCGCGCTGTGTTTTTTAGCGGGCAAACCGGGCCCAGCCCGGCGGTTTCAATGGCCGGAAAGGAGAGCCGTATGGAAGGGTATATCACCGTGCAGGGCACAGCATGTGCCACGCTGGTGGAAAAAAAGTCGGAATTTATTGCCAATCTTTCCTTTGCCGACACCGAAGAAAAGGCGCTGGAATTTTTGGATAAGGTGCGCAGCCAGCACCGCACCGCCCGCCACAATGTGTATGCCTACTGCCTGCAGGGGCAAAACCGGGTGCGCTATTCCGACGACGGCGAACCGGCCAAAACGGCGGGGCTTCCGGTGCTGGAAGTCATTCAGCATGCAAACCTCACCGATGTGGTGGTGGTGGTTACCCGGTATTTTGGGGGCATTTTGCTGGGTACCGGGGGGCTTGTGCGGGCCTACACCCAGGCAGCGCAGCTTGCGGTGCAGCAGGCAAAGCTTGTCTGCGTGCGGCCGGTGGTAAATGTGCAGGCCGCGGTGGAATACCCGCTTTACCAGCGGGCGGCGCGGCTGTTTGAGGAGGCCGGCGCCCGCGTTACCGACACCGTTTTTGGGGCCGATGTAACCATTTGCGCCACCTTGCCTTTTGGCGCCGAACAGGGGCTGCTTTTGGCGCTGAGCGAACTTTGCCGCGGCCAGGAGAAGGTGCAGGTGAGCCCGGTATACCACGCGCCGTTTTAATTTTTGCCGCAAATTGAAAAAAGCCAAAGGGGCGTTTTGGGTGGTGTTGGAATAAACGCCCAAAAAACGCCGCTTTTTTTTGTGCTTTTTTGCATAAATAGAAAAAATGAAAAAACAAAAAGGGTTTTTGCCCGCTGTGTCGTATATTGTATATGACTTTGTTTTTTCCTTTTTTGGCAAAAAATGGCGGTCTCATTTGGCAGGAGGTGGTCTTGTATGACCGTGCGCCAGCAAACCGAGCAGATCGAGAAGATGACCTTTTCCTGTTATGCGGCACTCAGCGAAAAAAGCCGCGGCAGGGCGAAAGAGGAACCACCCTGCCCTTTGCGCACCTGCTACCAGCGGGACCGGGACCGCATTATCCACTGCAAAAGCTTTCGCCGGCTTAAGCAGAAAACCCAGGTGTTTCTCTCGCCGGAAGGGGACCATTACCGCACCCGGCTCACCCACACGCTGGAGGTCAGCCAGATTGCCCGCACCATCAGCCGCAGCCTGCGGCTGAATGAGGACTTGACCGAGGCCATTGCGCTGGGGCATGATTTGGGGCACACGCCGTTTGGCCACGCGGGCGAGCGGGCGCTGGCGTCGCTTTGCCCGGGCGGTTTTGCCCATTACCAGCAAAGCGTGCGGGTGTGCCAAAAACTGGAAAAATACCCCCGCGGGCTAAACCTTACCTGGGAGGTGCTCAACGGCATTTTGTGCCACACCAAAGGTGAGGAGGCCGCCACGCTGGAAGGGCAGGTGGTCAAGTATGCCGACCGCATTGCCTATATCAACCACGATATTGAGGACGCGGTAACCGCCGGGGTGCTTTCTCCCGAACAGCTGCCCAAAGAGGCGGTGCGGGTTTTGGGCGCCACCAAAAGCCAGCGTATTACCACTTTAATTACCTCGCTGGTGGAAAATAGCGCCGAAAGCCTTGCCATGGCGCCGGAGGTTTTTGCCCAGTACCAGGCGCTGCACCAGTTCATGTACGACACCGTGTATGTGGATAAACAGGCCAAGCGGGAAGAGAAAAAGGTGGAAAAGCTGATCGGCGAACTGTACGGGTATTTTATAAAAAAGCCCCAGCAGATGCCCAGCCAATACCAGGCCATTGCAGAGGAAGAAGGGGTGGAGCGTGCCGTTACCGACTATATTTCCGGCATGAGCGACGAGTTTGCCACCCGCATGTTTGAAAATTTGTTTGTGCCCAAAGGCTGGAGCATTTACTGACCCTTGGCCAGTATACCAGACAAGGCGGCCCGAAAATGCACAAAAGGAGGGGAAAGGGTGATCAGCCAGGACTATTTGCAGGAACTTGCCCAGCGCACCGACCTGGTGGAACTGGTCTCCGGCTATGTAAAGCTGCGCCACCGCGGGCGCACCTACACCGGCCTATGCCCGTTCCACAGCGAAAAAACCCCCTCGTTTGTGGTTTACCCGGAAAACCAAAGCTTTTACTGTTTTGGCTGCGGTGTGGGCGGCGACGCCATCACCTTTGTAAAAAAAATACAGAATGTGGATTACCTGGAGGCGGTAAAAACCCTTGCGGCCCGGGCGGGCATGCCGCTGCCGGAGGAAAAGGACGACACAAGCCGGCTGAAAAGCCGCATTCTTGCTATGAATAAGGACGCGGCGCGGTTTTACTGCGCCCAGCTGAACACTCCCGAGGGCATGCAGGCCCGCGGTTATCTGCGGGCAAGGGCCCTGCAGGACGCCACCATCCGCCGGTTTGGGCTGGGGTATTCGCCGGCAGGCTTTCACACCACCAGCGACTATTTGCAAAAAAAGGGGTATACCCAACAGGAAATGTTGGCCGGCGGCATGATTCGCCAAAGCCAGAAGGGCGGCTATTTCGACTTTTTCCGCGGCCGGGTCATGTTTCCCATCATCGACCTGCGGGGCAATGTTATTGCGTTTGGCGGCCGGCGCATGGGCGAGGAAGGCGGGCCCAAATACCTCAACAGCGGCGACACGCCGGTTTTTAAAAAAAGCCGCAATATGTTTGCCCTTAACCTGGCCAAGCGCTCCAAATCCCGCCGGTATATCCTGTGCGAAGGCTATATGGACGCCATAGCGCTGCACCAGGCCGGGTTCGACACGGCGGTGGCCCCCCTGGGCACCGCCTTTACCCCCGAACAGGCCCGCCTGCTTAGCACCTATGCGGACGAGCTGGTTTTAAGCTATGACAGCGACGAGGCCGGCCAAAAAGCCACCCGCCGTGCCATTGCCATTTTGGAGCAGGAGTCCATTAAGGTTTCGGTGCTGGGCATTACCGGCGCAAAGGACCCGGACGAATTTTTAAAAAAATATGGCGCCGAGCGGTTTTCCATGCTGCTGGACGGCTGCAGCAACGCCATTGAATACGAACTTTCCCGCGCAAAGGCAAAGTATGACCTTGCAACAGCGGACGGCCGGCTTTCCTATGTGCGGGAAGCCATTGGGGTGCTGTGCGGGCGCTGCACCCCCACCGAGCGGGATGTGTATATCGGCCGCCTTTCCCAGGAAACCGACATCTCCCGCCAGGCGCTTTCCAGTCAGCTGCAGTCGGCTTTGCGCCAGCTTAACCGCCGGGACGAGCGAAAGCGCCAGCAGCAGCTTTTAAGCGAAGGCTCGGTGGGGCGGGTGAAGGTGCCGTACAGCCAGGGCGGCCAAAAGGCCATGGGGGTGGCCTTTGCCGAACAGCAGCTTATGGCTGCGGCCATAAAAAAGCCCGAATTTTTGCCCTATATTTTAAAAAAGCTATCTGCCCAGCAGCTGCTTTCCCAGCAGATAGCGCAAATTTATACCGCTGTTGGCCAGCTTTATGAGCAGGGGCAGTATGTGGATTTTTCCGCCCTTTCCCAGTGCCTGACCGACGAGACAAGAACGCTGCTTTCCCGCATTTTGGCCCAAAATTATGATGTGGCCTTTACCCAGCGGGATGTAGATTTTTACCTGGACAAAATTGCCCAAAGCGTGCCCCGTTCCAGCCAGGCTGGCAAAATGAGCGAGGCGGAGCTGAGCGACTATCTGGACAAACTGAAACAAAAAAAGCTGAAGGGGAATCACAATGGCTGAAAAGAAAAACGCACTGAAAGAACTGTTGGAGAACGGCAAGCGCAACGGCAAGGTCACCACGAAGGAGATCAGCGATGTGCTGGAAGAGATCGGCTTTGAGGCGGTCGACCAGGTGGACAAGATCTACGAAATGCTGGAAGGACATAATATCGAGGTAGTGGACGAGCCCGACCCGGATGTGGAGGAGTTCAAGCTTACCGAAGAGAACGCCGACCAGTTTGAAGGGGCGCTGGCGGCGGAAGGTGTCGCCATTGACGACCCGGTCAAGGTTTACCTGAAGGAGATTGGCCGTGTGCCGCTTTTGTCCACCGAAGAGGAGGTGGAACTGGCCGAGCGTATTTTGAAGGGCGCGGCCGCGGCCGAGCAGCTTTTAAAGGATGAACAGGACCCCGCATTCGCTTTGTCGGACGAAGGAAAACAGGAGGCCGAAAAGGCGGTGCGCCAGGGCGAAGCGGCCAAGCAGCGGCTGGCCGAAGCCAACCTGCGGCTGGTGGTTTCCATTGCCAAGCGGTATGTGGGCCGCGGCATGCAGTTTTTGGACCTGATTCAGGAGGGCAACCTGGGCCTGATTAAGGCGGTGGAAAAGTTTGACCACACCAAGGGCTTTAAATTTTCCACCTATGCCACCTGGTGGATCCGCCAGGCCATTACCCGCGCCATTGCGGACCAGGCCCGTACCATCCGCATTCCGGTGCACATGGTGGAAACCATCAATAAGGTAAAAAAGGTGTCCAGCCAGCTTTTGCACCGCAATGGTCACGAGCCCACCGCCGAGGAAATTGCCGACGAACTGGAAATGCCGGTGGATAAGGTGCGCGAGATTATGCGGGTAGCGCAGGAGCCGGTCAGCCTGGAAACCCCCATCGGCGAGGAGGAGGACAGCCACCTGGGCGACTTCATTCCCGACGAGGACGCCCCCGTTCCCGCCGAAGCCGCCAGCCATACCCTGCTCAAAGAGCAGCTGTCCGGCGTGCTGAAAACCCTTACCCCGCGGGAAGAGAAGGTTCTGCGGCTGCGGTTTGGCCTGGAGGACGGCCGTCCCCGCACGCTGGAAGAGGTGGGCAAAGAGTTTAATGTAACCCGTGAACGCATTCGCCAGATTGAAGCGAAGGCACTGCGCAAGCTGCGCCACCCCAGCCGCAGCAAAAAACTGCGGGACTTTTTGGACTGAGAGCTTTAAAAAAAGCGCCCAGCCAGCCTACATACCAAAGCCTTATAAAAACCGGGCAGGCTGCCAAAAGGCGCCCGCCCGGTTTTTTGGCAGTACGGCTGAAAAAAGCGCGGCATAGCAGGGGGCAAGGCCCAAAAAGAAAAGTGCTCTGCCGCATTTTTTATAAAAGCAGCCTGCGAGGAAAAGCCAGCGCCAAAACCCTGCGCCAAGGCGGGCGTTTTTAATGGAAAGGGCAAAAGCTGAAAGGGGAAAAGCAAAATAGCCCCTGCGCTTGCGAAAAAGGCAAACACTGCTTTCGCAGCCGGGCGTTTTTGGCAGATGTATCTGCTTTGAAAAGGTTTTTGGCCGAAAGCCGCTGCGCGCTGCGGCTTTTGCGGCTGCTGCGCTAAAAATGTTTGTATAAGCCTTTTGTTTGCGAACCGGCATAAAACGGCAAAAAAACAAGGCGCTTTTTGATAAAAAGGGCAGGGGCTTTGCGCGTTTTGTGCGGCAAAAAATAAAAAGGGGCATATCATGGAGAGAAAATTTCCAAAACCGGCGCGCAAAACCGTCTTTTTAAGTGGGCTTTTGCCCAAGATGGGCAGGTCTAAGCTTTTGGGGTAAAATGTGCGGCAAGGGGAGAAGGGTATGGGCGAACCAAACAAAAAACAGCTGCGCTTTGCCAGAAAGCTGCTTTGCGGGGTGTTTTTGGCGGTTTTGGCGGGCTTATTTGGCTATTGGTGGTATGCCGGAGGCGGCGAAACCTGCGCCGGCAGGTACAGCGCAGCGGTAAGCGTCGTGCTGTTTGGGGCAGTTGGGCTTCGGTTCCTTGCAGGTTGGACCGAAAGCTGGTTTGTGCCGCAAAGCCCGCTGCAGCCTTTGCCAAAACAGGAAAGGCGCACCGGCCTTTGGGTGTTTTTTTGCTTTTTGTTGGCCGATATTGCCATGCTTGTGCTGGTATACCTTCTGCGGCAAGCAGCCGGCAGCCAGGACAGCTTTTTGCAGGGCCTTTACGACTTTTTAAGCGAGCTTGCGCAGGAAAAAAACGCTCCCCTGCGCGCACAGTTGGAAAACGGCCATAAACAGCCAATGCTTTTGGCGCAAAAGCTGCTTTTTAAAAATGTAAACTGGGGCAAATTAAAACTCCAGCTAACCCCGGCCACCGCGTTGCAGATGGTGGGGTATCTGTCCACCGGGCTTATACAGGAAAAGGCACACCAGCCGCCGGAACAAATTTTAAAACAGCTGTCCCAAATGTTTTCGCTTTTGCGTTTGGCATTTTATCGGGAGGAATATTTATGAGCGTAATTGCAGTTTCACACCTGACCTGTGACTATGGCGCGGGCAAAGGGGTTTTTGATCTGTCGCTTGAGGTGAACGAGGGAGAAATTTTTGGCTTTTTGGGACCAAACGGCGCTGGTAAAACCACTACCATCCGCCATTTGCTGGGCTTTATCCGCCCGCGGCAGGGCAGCTGCTTAGTCGCCGGGCTTGACTGCTGGGCCCAGGCGCCCGATGTACAAAAAAAGCTGGGCTATATTCCCGGTGAAATGGCTTTTTTTGAACAGATGACCGGGCAGGAATATCTGCGCTTTGTGCAAAGCTACCGCAAGGTGACAGATAACCAGCGTACCAAACAGCTGATGGAACGGTTTGAGCTGGATGCCAGCAGCCCCATTCGCAAAATGAGCAAAGGCATGAAGCAGAAGGTAGGAATTGTGGCCGCCTTTATGCACGACCCCGCTATTTTGATTTTGGATGAACCCACCAGCGGCCTGGACCCATTGATGCAGAACCGGTTTGTGGAACTGCTTTTGGAGGAAAAAAAGCGGGGAAAGACGGTTTTAATGTCCAGCCATATGTTTGAAGAGGTGGACCGCACCTGCGACCGCATTGGCATGATACGCGCAGGAAAGCTGGTGGCGATGGATACGGCACAAGCGCTGCGCAAAAAGCATGTGGCTACCTACACGGTGCTGCTGGAAAACGCCGCAAAGGCGGCCGCCTTTGCCCGTGACTTTGGCGGCCGGCAGGACGGCGAAAACCCAAAAATGGTAACGGTAAGCGCGCGGCAAACACTGGAAGAGTTGTTTTTGCACTATTATAAGGAGGAGATAGCCAAATGAGCAGCGCTTTGTACCGTAAAGAAATGAAGGGCTCGGCAAAGCTTTTGGTTATTTTTGCCGCGGTGCTCAGCTTGTATATCTGCATGATTATAAGCATGTATGACCCTAAAATGGCCCAAGCTTTAGAGCAGTTTGAGCAGATGATGCCAAACCTGATGGCGGCGGTGGGCATGACCGGCGATAACACCACCCTTGCGGGCTTTATGGGTTCGTATCTGTATGGTATGATTTTGCTGGTGTTCCCCATGGTATATTCTATTTTGCGGGCAAACGGGCTGGTGGCCAAGTATGTGGAAAGCGGCAGCATGGCCGTACTGCTTGCGGCGCCGGTAAAGCGCGCTGCTGTTGTGCGCACCCAGCTTGTGGTACTGCTAAGCGGCATTTTTCTGCTTTTGGGCTACTGCACAGTGCTGGAATGGGCTGCGGCGCAGCTTATGTTTCCTGGCGAACTTGCGCTTGGTGCACTTTTGCGCCTGAATGTCGGGCTTTTGTGCCTGCAAATTTTTATTGGGGCTGTGTGCTTCTTTTTCTCCTGCCTGTTTAACGAAACCCGGCTAAGCCTGGCGTTTGGGGCCGGCATACCGGTTTTTATGTACCTTTTGCAGATGTTGGCTAATATGGGCGGCAAGTTGGAATGGATGAAATACCTAACCTTTTTTACGCTGTTTTGGCCCGAGGGCCTGGCCGATGGGCTGCAAAAAGCCTGGCTGGGCACGCTGGCGCTTTTGTGCGCCGGCATAGCGCTCGCCTTTGCCGGTATTACTGTTTTTAAACAAAAGGACCTGCCTTTGTAATAAAAGCGCCTGGCCTGTTTCAAGTGGCAGCTGGCAGTTGGTCCGGCACACGCTTTGCTTTTTGTGTTTTTAAAGCGGACCGATAAAAAACGGTCTGGCAAAAAGGTCTGGAACAGCAGCAGTGAAACTTTTCCTCAAAAGGCGCAAAATAAAAAATGGTCCCATGCCGGCATTTTACGCTGCGCCGGCATGGGACCATTTTTATTTTGTAACTTGCGCGGTATGTAAAAAATGCAGAAAATGACGGTTAAAGCAGCTGCAAGGTTCCGTTTTCAGCAGAAAAAAGCATGCATTTGTCCTGATTTATCCCTGCATCCGGCTGATTGAACTGGCACTGATCAAGATATTGTATGCCCCGCAGCCAGCCCGCACGATCGCCGCCATTTTGGGTGTCGCTGTCATCTGCAAACCGGGAAACACACAGCACAGCGCAATTGCCCGGCAGCAAGTCTGCAATCTGTTTTCCAAGGGCACGGTCTTCCACTGCAACCGCCAGCAGATACCGCCCACCTTTATAATTTTGATGCAGCCAGCGTTCGGTTTCCACAAAACAATTCAGGTCTTTGTTCCAGGGCTGCTGTTTTAACAAAAACAAGGTAGAATCGCCGCTGTTCAGCAATTGGTGCCATTTGCCGCACATATGGCGAAAACGGCTGCGAATCTCAGCCTGTGCCTGTTCGTCAAACTGCTGGCGCTGCTGCGCTGTCATGGACTGCAGGTCCTGGTGGGCAACGGTGGTGTGCAGGGTAATCGGCACATCTTTGCAGTGAAACATGCCCCAGTCGGTCAGTTCCAATTCCGAAGAATAGGTTTTATCCAAATTTTACAAAATAAAAGACATTTTTTGCTGGTCGGACACATATGCCCAGGATAACGGATAAGAGTCAATTCCATGCCCCAAATATTCTTCAATACGAAAAGAAACTTCGCAGTTATAGCCCAAGCTGACAATGTAGTCAAATTTATTGATATCTTTCATAATTAGGTCCCTCATAAAAAATAATTGATAATAAGATACTACTTTTATACCACGATTGTCGCGAAAAAGGAAGAGAAAAGGAGTTTTTTAACTTTTTAAGGCAGGCTGCTTTGCCAAAAATGAGGTTGTGGCATGGTATTTTCTCTTTTACAGCATCGCCCGGCAGGAATATCTGGCGGTGGCGTTGTCCAGAGCGCAGATATTCAAAATTTTTGCTTTTGCAATAAAAAAAGACCAGTCTTTCGACTGGTCTTTTTTGGTGCAGCGAGGGAGAAAAGGGAGAGGTGACCTTCTCTTTAAGGCGGCGTTAGCCGCTGCTCTTTTGCTCTCCCTTTTCTCCCTTACTGCTGCCGCATAAAGGATAAGCACCCCATAGGAGTGCTTACCCCGCCTAAAGGCGAATTATCGGTTATTCTTCGGAGTCGCCCTCTGCGCCCGATGTTCTGAAATCTTCCTGTACGCCCTCGGACAGATCAAAGCACATGGTTTTTGCGTCT
>JALFTI010000018.1 GCA_022778585.1 Pygmaiobacter massiliensis
CACCAGTGGTGTGAATGCTGCGTCTCAGGAATACAAGCCGGAAGGTACTTTGGATCGCTGTCCCCTTTGCGGCATTGCGCTGAACGAAAAAGGCGTATGCCCGAAGTGCGGGTACAAGAAGCAATAACTTCTATACAAAAAATAAAACACCCGAAGAGTCCACGGATTCTTCGGGTGTTCCGCTTGTATGCAGCAAGCTGCTTTGGGGAAACACATGCCATACTGTTTTATGAGCACCGCGCAATTGGCCCGGGGGCTTTTTTTGTACCAGGTACTTTTTACAGTTTACAGTGCGGGAAAAAGTGCTAACATGAAATATTTTCAAGTCAAGGCTTTTTTGCGCCAGGTACTTTTTACAGCGCGGTGGCCTGGCAGCGGGTGCCGTCAAATTCGCCCAAAAGGCAGGGCACAATTTCGCCCGAACGGCGCCCCGGCGCTTTTATCACCACCGGAATATAGCTTTTGGTATAGCCGGAAAAATAGCCGCTGCTCACCGGCTGTTCCAGCAAAACCTCCTCCTGGCGGCCGGTCCATTCGCTGCAGATCAGATCGCTGCGTACCTTTTCGGCCGCAGCAATCATGCGGCGGCTGCGTTCGGCCTTTTGCTGTTCGCTTACCTGGTTTGGCAGCGAATAAGCCACCGTGCCGGCCCGGCGCGAATAGCTGAACACATGCACCTTTAAAAACCGCATGCTCTCCACAAAGGCCATGCTTTCGCAAAATTCCTCTTCGGTTTCGCTGGGAAAGCCTACAATCACATCGGTGGTGAAAACCGGCCGGTCAAACAGGCTGCGCATCTGCGCAAGGCGCTGGCGGTATTCGTCTGCGGTGTAAAGCCGGTTCATCCGCTTTAAGGTGGTGTCGCAGCCGCTTTGCAGCGAAAGGTGAAACTGGCAGCACAGCTTTTCTATTTTGGCAAGCCGGCGCAAGGTATCCTCGCTTAATAGGTCTGGTTCCACCGAGCCAAGCCGAATGCGCTGCAGACCTTCCACCTGCGCGGCCTTTTCCACGATCTCGGCCAGGGAAGAGCCATTGTCGGTGCCGTAGCAGCACAGGTTAATGCCGCTTAGCACCACCTCCCGGTAGCCGTTTTTGACCAGGGCGGAAAGTTCCGCCAGCACGCTTTCGGGGCTGCGGCTGCGCACATGGCCCCGCGCGGTGGGGATAATGCAGTAGGCGCAATGGCGGTCGCAGCCGTCCTCTATTTTCATAAAGGCGCGGGTGTGGCCGGCCTGCCGCTCCATGGGCAGCTCTTCAAACTGTTCGGTGTGGGTGTGGGGCACAATATGCACCACCCGCTGGCCGGTGCGCAAAAACTTTTCTACATCCGCCACAAGCTGTGCCCGCGCGCTTGCGCCGGTTACCACATCCGCTTCGGTCACGCCGGCGGCCTCCTCTGGAAAGGCCTGCGGGTAGCAGCCGGTTAAAACTGTAACCGCGCCCGGGTTTTCCCGCTTGCAGCGGCGCAGCCACTGGCGGCTTTTTTTATCTCCGCCCGCCGTTACGGTACAGCTGTTTACCACATATACATCCGCCTGCTCGGCCCCGGTTACCACCTCGAACCCGTTTTCGTAAAAAAGCTGCGCCAGGGCGCCGGTTTCGTTCTGGTTTACCTTGCAGCCAAGGGTATAAAAACTCACCTTCACTGTGCGTTCTCTCCGTTCAAAGGGCTGTGCCCGTTTTTTGAAAAAAGCGCAAGGCACCTGCGCCCTGCGCGCGTATTATAAATATTAGTATACCACACCGCGCCTTTGCAAGGCAAATGGCAGGCAGGGCAAAGGCCTGCAAAACCAAAGCCGGCCGGCAGTGGCCCCTGCCTTGGCAAGCGCGGCAAAACGGGCCAAAGCGCGGCAGCTTATGGGTGGCAGGGCTAAGTTTGCGCCCCCTTGCATAGATATAAAAAGTGAAAAGCCGCAAAGCGAAGGCGGGGCGGCAAAGGGGAGGTTTTGGCAAGATGAAAAAACGAGGGATTGCACTGGCATTGGCCCTTTTTATGCTTTTGGCAAACGGCGCTGCGGCGGCGGCATCGGCCCCGGCCGAGCTGCCCGCCCAGGCCCAGCTGGCAAGCCGGTTTGAGCAGCCGGCCTTTGATGTAAGCGCAAAGGCGGCGGTGCTTATGGAATTGGAAAGCGGGGAAATTTTGTACCAAAAGCAGGCCCAGCAGGAATTGCCCATTGCCAGCATTACCAAGGTGATGACCTTACTTTTGACCATGGAAGCGATCGAGGCGG
Source organism: Pygmaiobacter massiliensis (assembly GCA_022778585.1). Classification (GTDB taxonomy): domain Bacteria; phylum Bacillota; class Clostridia; order Oscillospirales; family Ruminococcaceae; genus Pygmaiobacter; species Pygmaiobacter massiliensis_A. The sequence continues at coordinate 2,232 of JALFTI010000018.1, forward strand.
GAAAAATAAGCCTGCAGGACACCGTGCCCATTTCCGAACATGCCTATTCCATGGGGGGCAGCCAGATTTGGCTGGAGCCGGGAGAGGTTTTTACGCTGGAAGAGCTGATTAAGGCGATTTGTGTTTCGTCGGCAAACGACGCGGCGGTGGCGGTGGCCGAGTATGTGGGCGGTTCGGAGCCGGTTTTTGTGGAGATGATGAACCAGAAGGCCCGGCAGCTGGGCCTTAGCCACACCCATTTTGCCAACGCCTGCGGGCTGGACGCCGAAGGCCATTATTCCAGCGCGCAGGATGTGGCGATTCTTTCCTGCGAAATGCTGAAAAACCACCCGCAAATTACCAACTACACCACCATATGGATGGACAGCCTGCGCAATGGCGAAACCCAGCTTTTGAACACCAACAGGCTTTTGAAGCAGTACGCCGGCATTACGGGGCTGAAAACCGGCACCACCGGCAAGGCGGGGGTGTGTATTACCGCTTCGGCCACAAGGGACGGCCTTTCGCTGGTTGCGGTGATTTTGGGCTGTGCTTCCAGCGAAGAGCGCTTTGCCGACGCCACCGCCCTTTTGGACTATGGGTTTGCAAACTTTGAATCGGCCGCGCTGCCAAGCGCCGACAGCCTGCCCCAAAGCCTTGCGGTAACCGGCGGCACCGAAAGCGAGGTAAAGCTTGATTTGGAAGGCTTGCCCCAAACCGTGCTGGTAAAAAAAGGCGAAAAGGACGCCCTTACCCTGGACAGCGCGCTGCCCGAAAGCGTGCAGGCGCCGGTACAGGCCGGCCAAAACATTGGCAATGTAACCTTAAAGGTGGGCGGCCAAACCCTTGGCAGCTTTCCGGTAACGGCCGAAAGCACGGTGGAAAAAATGGACTTTTCGATCGCGTTTGGCCTTTTGCTGAAGGCTGCGGCGCAGTTTTAAAATTTTCAAAATCCCCCATTTGCGATTGACATTCCCCGCCGGTTACTATATCATTAAGAAAAAGAAAAAAAGACGGAAAAAGCCCCTCGGTTTGCCATTGGGGCAGAAGTTGGAGGCAGTTTGAATGTCGGTAAAGCTTGATACAAAATACCTTTCGGGCTTTGTAGCGCCGTGGGAATTTGACAATATTTGGCCGCAGGTAGAATTGGCGCATGCCACCTTGTGCGGCCGCACCGGCCCGGGCAGCGACTTTTTGGGCTGGGTAAACCTGCCCGAAACCTATGACAAAGAGGAATTTGCCCGCATTAAGGCCTGCGCGGCCCGCATTCGCCAGGACAGCGACATTTTGGTGGTAATTGGCATTGGCGGCAGCTATTTGGGCGCCCGCGCCGCCATTGAGGCCATGAAAGGCCAGCTGTATAACGACACCTGCAAAGAAGGACCCAAAATTTATTTTTGCGGCAACAGCATCTCTTCCGCCGCCCTGAACGATATTTTGGCCTTGTGCGAAGGCAAGCGGGTATCGGTGAATGTCATCTCCAAGTCCGGCACGACAACCGAGCCGGCAGTGGCTTTCCGGGTGTTTAAGGACTATTTGGAAAAAACCGTAGGCAAGCAGGAAGCCAAAAAGCGTATTTATGCCACCACCGACGCGGCCAAGGGCACCTTGAAGGAGCTGGCCGACCGGGAAGGCTACGAAACCTTTGTGGTGCCCGACGATGTGGGCGGGCGGTATTCGGTACTGACCGCCGTGGGGCTTTTGCCCATTGCCGCCGCCGGGCTGGACATTGACAAACTGATGGCCGGCGCCGCTAAAGCCCAGAAGGAGCTTTCGGTGCTTGCGAAAGAAAACGACTGCTACCGCTACGCCGCCGTGCGCAATATTTTGTACCGCAAGGGCAAGCAGGTAGAGCTTTTGGCCTGCTACGAGCCGGACTTTACCATGATGAACGAATGGTATAAGCAGCTGTTCGGCGAGTCGGAAGGAAAGGACGGGCGCGGCCTTCTGCCGGACTCGGTCATCTTTTCCACCGACCTGCATTCCATGGGCCAGTACATTCAGCAGGGCAGCCGCATGCTGTTTGAAACGGTGGTGGATGTGCAAAAGCCACGCAGCGAGCGGTATATTGAGACTTCCGAGGAGAATTTTGACGGGCTGAACTTTTTGGCCGGGCAGAATATGTCCTATGTAAACCGCAAGGCCATGGAAGGCACCATTTTGGCCCACACCGACGGCCAGGTGCCCTGCCTGGTGCTGAAGGTGGATAGCCTTTGCGAAGAGGACTTTGGGTATTTGGTGTACTTTTTCGAGCGCGCCTGCGCCATAAGCGGGTATCTTCTGGGGATTAACCCGTTTGACCAGCCGGGCGTGGAAAGCTACAAAAAGAACATGTTTGCCCTGCTGGGCAAGCCGGGCTACGAACAGCAGCGCGACGAGCTTATGGCAAAACTGCAGGAAACGGCCCGGTAAGCACCGGACTGTTCAAAATAAAGGAGGTATTTCCAATGATTAAATTAATTGTTGGGAGCAAGGGCTCCGGCAAGACCAAAGCGATGATCGACATGATCAATGAGAGCGCCAAGACCACGCCGGGCAATATTGTTTGCATCGAAAAGTCCATGAAGCTGACCTACGATGTGTCCCACGCTGTTCGGCTGATTGATGTGGATGAATATAAAATTGCCGGTTATGACATGCTGTACGGCTTTGTGGCCGGCGTGCTGGCGGGCAATTACGACATTGTGGAAGTGTATATTGACGGCATTTTGAAGATTGGCAACCACGACATGGAAGGTCTTGGCAAAATTTTGGACCAGCTGGACGCGGTGGCCGGCGAGAGCATTAAAATGGTAGTGACCGTTTCGGCCGACGAGGATAAGCTGACCGACGCGGTGAAAAAATACCTGTAAGCCGCAAAAAATAAACCCTTTGCCCGGCAGAAAGCCTTTTTCTGCCGGGCAAATTTGTACAAAGCGCGCCCTGCCAAAAAACGCTTATACCGCCGGCTTTGGCAGGCGTTTGGCCCTTTTTGGGTTTTACTTTGGGCTTTATTTTGCTGCTTATTTTGCCTTTGGCGTAGGGCTTTTTTGGCGGCCGGGCGGCCGGCGCTTAAAGCCGGCCCTGCATGCGCTTTTTTCGCTTTGCCCCGCCTGCCGTTTGGCCGGAAAAGCCTTTTGCGGCAGGCGCTTAGCCCTCCTTTGGGCGGGTTTTGCCTTTGGGGCAGGGCTTTTTTGGCGGCCGGGCGGCCGGCGCTTAAAGCCGGCCCTGCATGCGCTTTTTTTCGCTTTGCCCCGCCTGCCGTTTGGCTGGCAAAGCCTTTTGCGGCAGGCGCTTAGCCCTCCTTTGGGCGGGTTTTGCCTTTGGGGCAGGGCGGGTATTTTGCCTTTGGGTGCGGGGGCTTTGGGGTTTGCGGGTGTGCTTTTTGCCTTTTGTTTTTTGGCGCGTGGGTTTTGCTTTGCCGCAGGGGGCCTTGGGGCTTTTGGCAAAGCGGCGGGCGTTTGCAGGAGGCGGGCGTTTAAAAACCGGTTTTAACTGCCGGCCTTGTCAAGGCCAAAAGCGGCGGGCTTTGGCGTTTTGTGTTTTTGGGGCTGCAGTGTGCCAAAAAAGGCCGCCGCCCTTTGCAAAGGGGGCAGCCCGCCTAAAAATACCCGTACAAACAGGGCTTTTTTGGGCGGGTTTTGCGGGCGGTAAATCCCATTTTTTTGTTGACAAAACCAAAAAGGTCCCGTATAATAATATGGCGACCTTAGTGAGGTGCCACAATGCAACTTGATATTAAACGGTATTTGAACCGACAGGAGCAAGACCTGCACAGCGAATACCGGCTGGACCTTTCCGGCCGGGGGCTTTTACCAGAGCTCACGCTGGCCGAGCCGGTGCAGGTGGCCTACAGCTGCCGCTACAACGGGGCAGGGGCTGTGGAACTTTCGCTGGAGATTGCGTTTAAGGCAAAAGCGCAGTGTGCGCGCTGCCTTGCGGAATTTGAGCGCAGCTGGCGGTTTACCCCCGCCTACACCCTTCGCGAAAAGGACTACGAATGCGCCGAACCGGAGCTGCCCTTTACACCGGACGGCCGGCTGGATTTGGACGAGTTGTGCTACGCGGAGATTTTGCTGGGTCTGCCCAGCGTAATTGTGTGCAGCCCAAGCTGTAAGGGGCTTTGCCCGGTATGCGGCAAACCCAGGGCGCTGGGCTGCGGCTGCGAGGAGAAGGCCGAAGGTAATGTTCAGGCGTTCTCCAGGCTGTTATCATAATTGTCAAAACTGTCAAAGAATTGACCATCAGAGGAGGTGCTTAGCATGGCAGTACCCAAGAGAAAAGTTTCCAAGGCGAGAAGAGACAAACGGCGCTCCTCTGTGTGGAAGCTGGAGACCCCCGCCTTCGTGAAATGCGACCAGTGCGGCGAGCTGAAACTTCCCCATAAGGTATGCGGCAACTGCGGCTACTACAAGGGCAGAGCGATTATTGTCAAAAAAGAAGCGTAAGCTTACCTGCAAATGCAAGGGGGAGGACCAGTTCCTTCCCCTTTTTGCGTACAGGGCAAGGGGGGAACGGCTTTGGCCATACAGGTAAAGCGGGTAAAAAAGGGCAGCGCGGCCTTTAAAAGCGGCCTTAGGGCGGGCTGCGTGCTGTATAAGGCAGATGACCACGAGCTTTGCGACATGCTGGACTACGAATTTTACACCGCCAAGGAGCGCTTTTTGCTGGAGTTTGAGCAGGCGGGAAAGCGCCAGAGCGTTTGGGTGCAAAAGGGCGAATACGAACCTTTTGGCTGCGATTTTGAAACCTACCTGATTGATAAGCAGCATTCGTGCAAGAATAAATGCATCTTCTGTTTTGTGGACCAGCTGCCCTGCGGCATGCGCAAAAGCCTGTATTTTAAGGACGATGACGAGCGGCTTTCGTTTTTGTTTGGCAACTATATCACCCTTACCAATCTTTCCCGCCGCGAACTGGACCGCATTAAACAGATGCATATTTCGCCCATCAATGTTTCGGTGCATACGGTGGACCCGGCGCTGCGGGTGCAGATGATGAAAAACCGCTTTGCGGGCAATGTGCTGCCCCTTTTGCAGGAACTGGCCGCGGCGGGTATTGAGCTGAACTGCCAGCTGGTTTTGTGCCGCGGCATAAACGATGGGGCGTATTTGGCCCAAAGCATGGAAGAGCTTTGCCGGCTGTTTCCGGCGGTGCAGAGCGTGGCGGCGGTGCCCATTGGGCTGACCGCCTACCGGGACGGCCTGCCAAACCTTACCCCCTACGACAAGGAAAGCGCCGGTGCGGTGATTGACCAGATGGAAGCCTTTGGCGAAATTATGCTGAAAAAGCACAAAAAGCGGATTGTGTACCCTTCGGACGAGTGGTATTTGCAGGCCGGGCGGCCCATGCCGCCGGCAAGCTTTTACGACGGCTACCCCCAGCTGGACAACGGCGTGGGCATGTGGCGTAAGTTTTACGACGAATTTATGGACGAGCTTGAAAAGCCGCACCGGGTAAAGCTGCCCTGCCGTGCCGATACGGTGACCGGGGTTTCGGCCTACCCGCTGATTGCCGAGCTTTGCAAAGCGGCCGCAAAAAAATACCCGCCCATACGGGTGCGGGTACACCGGGTGGAAAACCGGTTTTTTGGCGGCAATGTAACGGTAACCGGCCTTTTAACCGGCACCGATATTATAGCCCAGTGCGAAGGCAGGCTGAAAAGCCGGCGGCTGTTGTTGCCTTCCACCACCCTTAGGGCCGAGCAGGATTTGTTTTTGGACGACATTTCCCTGACAGAATTTTCACAGAAGCTGGGTGTTTTGACCCAGGTTGTGCCGCAGGACGGCGGCGCGTTCTGCCGCATGCTGCTGGGCGGCGAAGCATAGCGCCGCGAAAGGAGAAAGACCCATGGCAAGACCCATTGTTTCGGTGGTAGGCCGCCCGAATGTGGGCAAATCCACCTTTTTTAATAAAATGATTGGCCAGAGGCTGGCCATTGTAGAGGACACCCCCGGCGTTACCCGGGACCGGCTGTACGGCAAGTGCGAATGGCAGGGCAAGGAGTTTACCCTGATTGATACCGGCGGTATTGACCCCGAAAGCGACAGCGGCATTTTGCTGTATATTCGCCAGCAGGCCCAGCTTGCCATTGATATGGCCGACTGCATTATTTTTTTGTGCGACCTGCGCAGCGGCGTGACCGCAAACGACCTGGACATTGCCAGCATGCTGATGAAAAGCCGCAAGCCGGTGGTGCTTGCGGTGAATAAGTGCGACACTTTGGGCGAAGCGCCCATGGAAATTTACGACTTTTATTCGCTGGGGCTGGGCGAACCGTACCCCATCAGCTCGGTGCACGGGCACGGCACCGGCGACCTTTTGGACGCCGTGTGCGAAAAGCTGGATTTTACCCACCCCGACGCCGAAGAGCCCGACCGCACCGCAGTGGCCATTATTGGCCGGCCGAATGTGGGAAAGTCCAGCCTGCTGAACTACATTTTGGGCGAAGAGCGGATGATTGTGGCCGACGAGGCCGGCACCACCCGCGACGCGGTGGACGCCGATGTGGATAACCAGTACGGCAAGTTTACCTTTATTGATACCGCCGGCATGCGCAAAAAGGGCCGGGTGGAGGACGGCGTGGAGCGGTTTGCGGTAATACGCAGCCTGGCCGCGGTGGACCGGGCCCAGGTGTGCGTGATTATGATTGACGCCACCGTGGGCTTTACCGAGCAGGACTCCAAGGTGGCCGGCTACGCCCACGAGCAGGGCAAAGGCTGCATTATTGCGGTAAACAAGTGGGACGCGGTGGAAAAGGACGGCCGCACCATGGACGCGCAGCGCAAAAAGCTGATGCAGGACTTCAGCTTTATGTCCTATGCGCCGATCATCTTCATCAGCGCCAAGACCGGCCAGCGGGTGGACCGTTTGTTTGAGCTGATTAAGTATGTGGATGGCCAGAACGCTTTGCGGGTGACCACCGGCGTGCTGAACGACCTTTTGGCCCGCGCAACCGCCCGGGTGCAGCCCCCTTCGGACAAGGGCAAACGGCTGAAGATTTATTATATGACCCAAATTTCCACCCGGCCGCCCACCTTTGTAACCTTTGTAAACTCCCGCCAGCTGTTCCATTTTTCCTACCAGCGGTATTTGGAAAACCAAATTCGCGAAACCTTTGGGCTGGAGGGCACACCCATCCGCATTATTCCGCGCGAGCGGGGCGAAGGCAAATGACAGGAGGCACCTTGATGAATATAACCGCTTTGGCCCTTTGCGCACTGGTTTCTTACTTGCTGGGTTCGGTGGATTTTGGCATTGTGGTTTCCAGGCTGATTTACCACCAGGACATTCGCAAATTTGGTTCCGGCAATGCGGGCATGACCAATATTCTGCGCACATTTGGCAAAAAGGCCGCGGCCCTTACCCTGGCCGGCGACTTTTTAAAGGGTACGACAAGCGTGCTTTTGGCCCGGTTTGCGTTTGCGCAGCTGTGCAGCCTGCCCCCCGTTTACCTGGCCTATACCGCCGCCATAGGCGCCATGCTGGGGCATTTGTTCCCGGTGTACTTTGGCTTTAAAGGCGGCAAGGGGGTGGCAGTTTCTGCCGGGTGCATTTTGGCGCTAAGCCCCTGGGTGATTGTGCCGCTTGTGGTGGTGTTTGTTGTGGTGCTGGCAGTAAGCCGCATTGTGTCTCTGGCTTCCATTCTGGCGGCGGTGACCTACCCGGTGGCAAGCTTTTGGTGGTATACAGGCCCCGGCGCAGGGCAGGCAAGCGCCGCGGTTTGCACTGTGCTTTCCACCGGCATGGCGGTGCTGGTTATTTTTATGCACCGGGCCAATATCCGCCGCCTGCTTGCGGGTACCGAGTATAAATTTGGCCAGAAAAAACAGTAAAAATAAAAAATGCCCCGGCGCAAAGGGACGGTGTTCTTAAGACAGTTAACAGCCACAGTAGTTTGCACTGCTGTGGCTGTTCTTACGCTTTATCCTGTTATGTGATAATATGGAACCAAACGGACCTGCAAATCTTGAATTTGTGAGGATCATTATGATAAAGTTTTTGAATGATATAAGGAATGCAGAAAATCTTATATCCAATAATAGAAAAATTATAAATACCATAGCTCTATTGTTCCTTGGAATAGCGTTGGGGACGTTTTCAAAACTTTTGGATTTTCGTCAAACTGAACTTTCAAGTGTGCTTATGGCGATAGATGGAGCATTAGATGTTCATAATTTCCTTGGACGTTTTGCAATTTGGGTATTGATTGCACTGTGTATTTCTATTTATAGTAATTCTGCAATAAGAGCAAGCATTAATGTTTTTGTATTCTTTGTTGGTATGGTTGCAAGTTACTATTTGTATTCAAACTATATTGCAGGATTTTTTCCAAGAAGTTATGCGATGATTTGGTTTGG
>JALFTI010000024.1 GCA_022778585.1 Pygmaiobacter massiliensis
ACCCGGAGTTTTCCATGGGAAATTACTGGAGACGGAAGCTGGCCCGCCAAACGGGAAAGTGACAGCAAAAGCCGCATAAGGCCCGGTTATGTCCTTTGGAAGCTGTATACCAGAGCTAAAAATAAAAAGCCCCGGCATTAATGCCGGGGCTTTTTGTTTTTATAGCGTTAAAAAAGGCACACCAACAGGCAGCGCAGCGGCAGGTTTAAGCCTGCAAAGCTTTTACGGCGGCGTCCTTATCAAAGCCGGTATCTTCCAGGTATTTTTCTCCTTCCAACTTGCTCATCAGCTCTTTAGGCCGGGGCGGCTGCATGCTTTTGGGCACTGCCGTGGAAAGGTTTTGGGAAGTAAATACGGGAAAGGTTTCCACCCGCATATTGCGCAGCCCGGCAGCAAACAATTTATCCCGCAAAAGCCGGGTATCGGCTGAGGCCTGGTCAATGGGGCTTATAAAGGTCTGGCGCTGGCCGCCGGCAATCCACAGCCATTCTTTGTCGCCGGGATTTGCATAAATCTGGCCGTTTTTACCGACACAGCGCACACCCACTACGCCGTTATAGGTTACAATGGCGGCATCCAGAACGGTCTGCTTATCGCCGCTGCCCAGCTGCACCTTTTCCACCAGGCTAAACCCGTGGGAAGAGGCATACCGGCGCAGGGAAGAAATCATTTTATCCACCCCGTCGTTTTCCAGCGCTTTTTTCGCCTGCAGAGTACCCGGCTCATCGGGCTCCTCCTGGCTCTTTTTAGTCCACATAATAATGCCAATCACCATAATGGCGGCGGTGACGGCATAGACGATGGTCCATGCATCCACTGTTATTCCCTCGCATTTTTAGATAATTTGCGCCGGTTTGGGCTAAAAAACAGGCACAGTAAATTTATTATAGCAAACCCTTTTACAAAAAACAAATAAAGCTTTTGGGTTTGTTTGATGGTTTTCCAGTTAGCGCCTTATTAATCGGGTAAAACTGCTATCTGTTATGGTTGTAACAGAAAAAGCAGGGACGCTTTTGTATAGTGCCAGCGCGGCATTAGGTTGCCTTTTAGGGTGGGCAAATGCTACAATAAAACTGTGTATAAGCAACTGGCCCGCAGAAAAGGGCCGCTAACCGGCGAAACGCTTTGGGAGGAAAATATGGAACAGCTGGTAAAACGGTTCAAAGAAAATTTTTTGTGGGAAAAGGCATTTTTCGTCACGGCTTTTTCCATTATGTTGCCTGTCGCGGCGCAGAATGTTATCAGTTTTGGCGTAAACGCTATGGATAGCGTTATGCTGGGTACCTTGGGGGATACCGCCATATCCGCCGCCACACTGGGTGGACAGCCCTTCTCTCTTTTAATGGGGTTCGGGTTTGGGCTTTCGTCCGGCGGCAGTGTGTTGATTGCGCAGTACTGGGGCAAAAAAGATATTCCCCGTATTCGCCAGGTCATGCGAATTAGCATGCAGTTTGTTTTTGTGGTGGCACTGCTGTTTACGCTGACCTGCCACTTTTTCCCCAATGTGGTCATGAGCCTCTTCACAAACGATTTGGATATTCGGTCCCAGGCGGCGGCTTACCTGGAGCTGGTGGCATTGTCCTATCTGCCCTATGCGATCTCTAATAACTACATCACCAGTCTGCGTGGTGTAGAGCAGGTGCGTATAGCTGCGGGAATTTATGGCATCAGCTTTTTCGTAAATGTATTTTTTAACTACTGCTTTATCTTTGGCAAATTTGGCTTTCCCAGGCTGGAAGTGCGCGGTGCAGCTGTGGGAACGGTGCTGGCCCGCTGTACCGAGCTTGTTTTGGCGCTGTGTTATATGTACTTTGCCGAAAAAAAGGTGCGGTTTCGCATTTCGCAGTGTTTTCGCAAGGATACCGAGCTTTTGGACAGCTATATACACCACAGTCTGCCGGTGGTGGGCAACGAATTGCTTTGGAGCTTCGGCGTTACGGTTACCAGTATGATATTGGGGCACTTGGGCAGCGTATATGTTACAGCCAACAGTATTGCAACGGTGGCAAACCAGCTGGCGCTGGTATTGTTGATTGGAACAGCCAGCGCGGCAGCCGTGCTTACCGGCAAAACCATTGGCGAAGGCGACCGTGCCCGCACCCGCAAGGTGGCAAACACTCTGCTTTTGCTGTCGGTATTGGTGGCGGCAATCAGCTGCAGCTTGCTTTTGGTTTTGCGGGCGCCATTTTTGTCGCTGTACAATATCAGCCCGGCAGCTTATGATTCGGCCTGGAAAATTTTGGCGGTGTTGGCAATTATGCAGTTCCCCACCGGGTTTGAAATGACCTGTATTGTAGGTGTTTTGCGGGGCGGCGGCGACACTCGCACCGCGTTTTTAATCGACTGTGGATGCCAGTGGCTGGTGGGTATTCCGCTGGCCCTTTTGACGGGGGTTGGTTTTCATGCGCCGGCGTGGGTGGTCTACCTTGGTATGCGTATGGAAACGGTTACAAAGTCCATTGGCTGTATTCTGCGTATGCGCACCGACAGTTGGATTCGGAATGTGACTATCGATTAAAAGAAAAAAGAATCCCCCGGGATCTTCGGCAAAAGATCCTGGGGGATTCTTGTGCAGCAGCAAAGGATTATAATTTTTGGGTTTTGCAGCACAATAGCTAAAAGTATTTTGCCGTACGGCAAAAAACATATCTGCTGTAAACTTTGTATAAAAAATATGGTTAAGCCAATATGGTTGTGCCGGTGTCAATGTATAAAATTTCAAGCAAATGGTCGCCTGGCTTTGGAACAGTCAAAAATGGAATGCGAAAAAACACCGTTTGGTTCGTGTAAGAGCGGGCGCTGGCGAACCGCAGCCAATACACTTCCCAAAACCAGCGCTCCAAACAAGGTCGCCTGTGTGCCAAAAAACGGGGGCGGTGTGGACGCATAGGGCAGAAAGCCGGTATTTTCTGCAAAAAACAGAAGACTTTGCCCTAAAAATACCAGCCCGGCCCCGGCCAGAAGAAGCCTGCTTATTATGCTTTGCCTGCAAGCAGCGGCACGGGCGATGAAGCCGGCCCACAATAAAATGCACACAAATGCTGCCACGGCTACCCACTGCCCCCAGCGGGCAACCGCTGCTGCTAGCAAATAGTCGGTGGAAGCGTTCGGCAGACCATAAAGCGCCTGGGGTGAAGCGGACGAAAACCAGCCGCTCTCCTGAAATATGCGCTGTACGCAAAGCTGTACATATCCTGTTTCGAAAAAGCGCTCTTTCCAAAAAGCCCAGCCTTCGGGCTGCCGCAAAAGCCGCAGGCCCGCTGTTGCCAAAACCAAAGCAAAAAAGCCCAAAAGCCCCCAAAGCGTTTTGAAAAAAGAAACCCCAGGCCAGCCCCAAACGGCGGCCAGCAGCACCAAAACCAGGCAACAGAAGGTAAAAAGGATAGCCGAAGAATTCCAGCCGGAACCAATCAGCGGCAGGCAGGCAAACACCCAAAGCGCCACTGCGGCCAAAAGCCCTTTGGCTTTGTGGCGGGTCAGCTGGGCCAATGCCAGAGCATAGAGCAATACCAACGGCCAGACCAGATAGGATAACCCTGTCAGAACCCTGCCGCCCCAAAACAGGTAGATCCTGCCGTTTACCGGACTTCCTATTAGGTTAAAAAACCAAAGACAGGCCGCCGTTGTTAAAAACAAAGCGGTGCCCCAACCTGCCAGGCGGGCAAGCGGAAGCCGGGCCATAAAAAGGCAGATGCCCCATGCCGCAACCCCGATTGCCGCGCGCGCAGCCAGGCTGGGTACGGAAAAACCGGCCCCTATGCTGCAGATTAGCCAAATACCAAAAAGCCCCGCACAAGCCGCAGGAATGGCAAAGGTTTTGCCTGGCTGCCAGGCGGCATCAAGCTGGCAGCCTACCTGCCGGGCATCTCCCATGCAGGAAAGGGCATGGGCCAAAGCTTCTTCTTTCCCCTCTCCCTGCGCTTCAAAAGCCGCAGCCTGATCTTCAATATGGTCGGCTAGTTCCTGGCGAATGGCCGGCCGGGCGGCGCGCCAGCGCACCTGAGCGGTCACCGCATACAGCCACAACTGTGTTTTATCCCAGGCAGACATGCTGTTTGCCTCCCTTCAAAACCTGATTGACCGCGGCAGAGAATTCTTCCCATTCAGCCCGTTTTTGCTGTAAGGCTGTGTGTCCGGCCTGCGTTAGGTGGTAGTATTTGCGGGTACGGTTTTCTTTGGTGGCCTGCTCATAGCTGGTCAGAAAGCCTTTTTCCTCCAACCCCTTTAAAAGCGGATACAAAGTTCCGGCTTTTAATTCAAAGGTGTGGTCGGAACGGGCCGCCAGCGCTTCTATCATTTGGTAACCGTAAAGATCTTGTTCTTCCAATAATTTTAAGAGCAGTAAGGTGGTACTGCTTACAGCCAGGCTTTTTTCCATATGCCCCTCCCTTTGCGGTGTAAATAATGTTTTATAATATATAGATCATCTACCTATATAATAGATAGATGATCTATATATGTCAAGCCTTTTTTCATCCAAAGAAAGGGGTGGTAAAATTTTGACGAGCAGATAAAAATCCAGTATAATAAAAATGGTATGCTGCGTTTTATAAAAGTGCAATAGATGACGATAACCCCCAAAATGGGGTAATTTGCGTGTTTGAAAAAAGGGGGTATGCCCTGTTGCGTGCACAATTTTTTTTGCGCACTGTAGCAGTTTTTATAACGGCGGTGTTTTCGGCTGGTCTTTTTGCAGGCTGTTCCGACCAGCAGGTTCAGCCGGTTGCGGCACAATCGGTTGTATCAACACAGCCTGTAACCGATACCTTGCAGTTGGCCTGGTCAAAAGATCAGGGGGTTAACCCTTACCTGACCCAAAGCAGCTTGACATTGCAGTGCTCTCAGCTTATTTTCGGCCGTTTGGTAGAGATTCGGGACGATTTTTCCATTTCCTACAGTTTAGCAAGCTCGGTGGAAAATACCGGTACTACGGTAACAATTCACCCTGCCCAGGCACAGTTTGCCGACGGCACGCCCATTGGTGCGCAGGATATTGCTCAAAGTTTGGAAGCTGCCCGCCAAAGTGCGGTATATGCCGGCCGGTTTACTAATGTAACCGGGGTATCCGTTTCGGGGGATACGGTGGTGATAACGCTTGCCGAGCCGGACAGCCTGTTTGTGTATCTTTTGGATATACCGGTTTTGAAAGCGTCTGAGGTTGCCAGCCAGTTCCCCACCGCGAGCGGCCGTTACCAACTGGTGCAGAGCGAGGATCAAGATATTCTGCAGGCAGTGGGAGATTTTGCACAAAAAACGGCTTTCCCCGAAATTCAGCTGGAAGATGCAGGCGCTTACGAGGCGATTGTGTCAGGGCTTGCAAACGGAACCATCGATCTGTATGCTTCGCAGCTGGAGTCAGATCTGGCCGGAAGCAACAGCTGCAATACCATCTGCTATAACCAGAACAATTTGGTATTTTTAGGGGTCAACAGCGAAAGCGGAACACTGGCCCAGCCAGAGCTGCGCCAGGCCGTCAGCGCGGCAATTTCCCGGCGGGAAATTGCCGATAAAGCGTATTATTCCAGGGCTTATGTGGCAACTACGGTGGCAAATTCCCGCTATCCCTTTTTAACGGGAGAGCATATTTTTAAAGCCGAGCAGGACCAGGCTGCAGTGGACAGCGCCCTTACTGCACTTGGGTATACCCGCAGCGACCTTTCCGGTTATTATGAAGATGCGGCGGGCAACCGCCTGCAGCTGGAACTTTTGTGCTATTCGGGTTCCAGCTTTAAACGGTATACAGCCCAGCTTATCAGCGAACAGCTGGCGGACTGCGGTATTGAGATAACGGTAGTGGAAGAGCCGGACTTTGATCAGTACCGCGAAAAAGTGGCTACCGGACAGTTTACCCTATACATAGGCGAAATTAAGTTGTATAATAATATGGATCTAAGCCCATTTTTTTCCGCTGCGGGCAGTGCCAGCGGCGGGGTCACGGTGAGCGAAACTCTTGCCCAAGCATACAGCGCCATGCGGGCGGACAGTTCGGCCGAAGCTGCCTTTGAACAGGCCTTTGCCGCAGAGCTGCCCTTCATTCCGCTGGTTTACCGCAATGGGGTAGTGCTGGCAAATCTCCGTTTGGATGGGCTGTCTCCCACCACCAGCGATATCTTTTTCGAATTTGAACAGGTGTCCTCCACCCGCTCGGGCTGAGGGCACGGCAAAGGAGCAGTGACGGTTATGGTCAATCTGTATAATCCCCTGGGCAAAATCAGTATGACAAACGATTACTTTGCGCAGTTGGTTTCGGCAGCGGCATCCAGCTGCTACGGTGTGGCGGCCATGGCTGCCGGCGGCACCACCGACACCCTGAAAAGCCTGGTGCTGGGCGCCGATTTTAAGGACAAAGGCGTTCGTGTAACCGATGAGGGCGGCAAGCTTGTCATCAGGCTGCACATCAAGGTAACTTATGGACTGAATATTACGGCCATCGTGCGCAGCATTACCCACAAGGTTAAATATGCTGTAGAGGAAGCCACTGGCCTGCAGGTGCGTGCCATCCATGTTTCGGTGGATGACATTGTGGGCTAAACGCCCCGAAACAACCAGTTTGGCGGCTTGCCGCTGTAAAATAGAAGGCCAGATGCCTGGCACGATAGGAGTTATAAGCATGATAAAAGGTTCTGTTTTGAGAGACGCCATTATTTCCGGCGCCAACAGCATTCAAAACCAGCGCAGCCAGATTGATGAGCTGAATGTGTTTCCGGTGCCGGACGGCGATACCGGCACCAATATGAGCATGACCATTTCGGCTGCCCGCCGTGAGCTTTTGAAGCTGGGGGATGACTGCACGGTGGAAAAGGCCAGTGCGGTTGCCGCCAGCAGTATGCTGCGGGGCGCGCGGGGCAATTCCGGGGTTATTTCCTCACTTTTGTTCCGGGGCTTTTCCAAGGCGCTGGCCGGCAAAAAGGAAGCAGATGCCCAGGATATTGCCAAGGCGTTTGAGTCGGGGGTAGCTGCTGCATACAAAGCGGTGATGAAACCCACCGAAGGCACCATGCTGACGGTGGCCCGCATGGGAGCTGAGGCGGCGGCCAAAGCCGATACCCAGGACACGACCCAGATGTTTTCGATTATTTTGGAAGCAGCAAAACAAGCGCTGGCGCAGACGCCCGAACAGCTGCCTGTATTGAAGAAGGCCGGCGTGGTGGACGCTGGCGGAGCCGGTTTTGTGACCATTCTGGAAGGAATGATGAGCGTGCTGGCGGATGGGCTGATTGTGGGAAGCACCGAGGCAGCAGCTAAAACCGAAACAGAAAAGGCCGATTTTGTGGCGAAAGGTGTTTATGCCGCTAAAATTGACCCCAATATGAAAAACTTCTACTGCACCGAGTTTTTGGTAAACAAAAACGAGCGTGCCAGTGCGGTTAAGCTGCGTGCATTTCTGGAAAGCGTGGGCGACTCGGTCGTGGTGGTGGACGACGAAGACATCATCAAGGCGCATGTGCATACTTCTGACCCGGGCAAGGTGCTCAGTGCTGCATTGGCACATGGGTATCTCAGCGGCATGAAGATTGAAAACATGAAAGAGCAGAACGAAAACCGCCAGCAGGAGGGCCAGGGCCTGCAAAAGCAGGCAGAGGCCGAGCGCAACCCCGGTGCGGCCAAGTTTAAATATGCCGCAGTAGACCCGGATACGCCCTATGGTTTTGTAGCAGTGGCTGCGGGCGATGGGCTGCGGGATGTATTTACCGATATTGGTGTAGGGGCAGTGGTTTCCGGTGGTCAGACCATGAATCCGTCCACCGATGATATTCTGCAGGCGGTGCAGAGCGTGCCGGCCAAGACGGTTTTTGTGCTGCCCAATAACAAAAATATTATTATGGCGGCAGAGCAGTGTGTGGGCCTTGCGGACCGCAAGGTAGTGGTGCTGCCCACCCGTACCATTCCGCAGGGCATTACTGCCATGCTGAATTTTGATGATTCTCTGGATGCTGATGCCAATGCGGTGGCAATGATGGAGGCGGCGGATCGGGTTTCGACCGGTTTGATTACCTATGCCGCCCGCAACAGTGACTTTGATGGCCACAAAATTCGCCAGGGCGAGGTATTGGCACTGGAGAACGGCAAGCTTTCCTTTACCGAAAAGGATATTGCGAAAGCTGCCTATAAACTGACCCGCAGCATGGTCCGCAAGGATTCCAGCTTTGTTACGCTGATTTCGGGCTGCGATGTGGATGAAGAGGATGCGGAAGAGCTGACCCAGCAGCTGTCTGCCAAATTGTCGGCGAATGTAGAGGTTACCCATCTGGTAGGTGGACAGCCGGTGTATTACTATATTATCAGTGTAGAATAACACCACACCTTTTTACAGATAAAATAAAAAAGACCGTGGCAAGTTTAAAAAACTTACGCGGTCTTTTTTTGTAATATGCATAAGGGACCGGTTTTCCAAAGAAAGTGACCCCATATACTACCAGGCAGGCAGTTTATATTCGCAAAGAGGTTTTTATCTGTACATTTTTAATCATTCTGCTGTGGCAGGCGGTTTGGCCATCACTCATTTGTAAAATTTTATGCCGCAAAAGAAAATGGGAATAAAAAAGCAAAAATTTCGGCATGGTTTATCGTTGGCTTTTATGGGACAGGCAGTTTTAGCTGTGCTGGATTCTTTTTCCGGGTATTGTGGTTTGCAGTGCAGGGAATGCTGGTATTCGACACGCCGCGCCTCAACTTTTACATTATAGTGTAAAATGAGCTGCGGTGCACCCCGAAAAGTGCAAGCAAGGAGGAACCGCTATGACAAATCCCGATACAGCCGACCTGCTGGAACAGTGCACCGTGGGCAGTAGAAAAGCGGTGGAAAAGATTGACGGTATGCTGCCGCATGTGCGCGACCGAAAATTGGGCCAGTTTTTGACCCAAAACCGCAAGCAGCACCACCAGCTGGAAGCACAGCTGGTGCGTCAGCTTGCAGCAGCCGGGCGCACTGCGCCGGACCCTTCGCCCATGGCGCAGCTGATAAGCCGGGCCCAAATGGGGGTGAGAATGGCGCTGGACCCCACCGACCACCAAGCCGCCAGCATTCTTTTGGATGGCTGCAATACAGAGGTAAAGGTTATTACCGAGCGGATGAACCGGTGCCAAAGTGCCGAACCGAAGGCCCGGCAGGCTGCCCAGCAGCTGGTGCAGGTGGAAGAACAGATGGCGCAGGGCCTGCGCGCTTTTTTGTAAATAAGCAATAACAGGACACAGTACGCTTTTGCAGAAAAGCTTATACAGAAAAAGCGTGGAAGGATTTTTCCTTCCACGCTTTTTAATATTTTGCAAAGCATTCGCCCCAATAGAAGCTTTGGTTTACCGGGTGCCCGTAACACCTTCGCCGCCCATAAAGCTGTATTTGGACAGCTTGGTCAGTTCACCATAGGTATCAGGCCGCCGGTCCTTCAGCAGGTTCGAAAGTCCCATGGAGGTGTGGCGGGCTTCGCTCGGTTCCTGCTCCACATCAATCTCGGCAATAGCCATATCTTCGCGGAACAGGGTATCTGCCCGGTTATCATAGGGGTAAGGTCCAAGAATATGGCTGTGGCCGCAGCACATTTCCTTGTCATAATTTCCAACATGGTTGGAAGAGACAAAAAAGACCATATTTTCAGCCGCCCGCGCATAATCAAAAATATTGTAAAGCTGCAGCTGCTTGTCCTCTTTACTTCCTTCCATAAGAGGCCAGGCGGTGGGGCAAAGAATAATCTGTGCGCCCATAACAGCCAGGCTTCTGGCAGATTCCGGAAATGCTTTATCGAAGCAGATCATCAGGCCAATTTTCCCAATTCTGGTGTCAACCACTTTGAATTCGGTTCCGGGAAAGTAATAAAGGCGTTCGGTCATAGGGTTGTGAATTTTGCGGTAAGTATCCAGGTAGCCTTCGGGACCAACCAGAACCAAACTGTTGTACAACGCGTCAAATTTGTCGTGGTCCCGTTCGGTCATGCCCCAGGCAATGTACATGTTATGTTCTTTGGCTTTTTGAATTAAAAGCTGAGTGGTAGGCCCTTCCGGCACCAGTTCTGCTTCGCGGTGCTGGTAAAGCGCATGGGCGGGATCTACTTCCAGCATGCTGGGCGGAAAGCCCTGTAAGGACAGCTCGGGAAATACAATCAAATCTGCTTTTTGCTGGGCGGCTTTTTCAATGAACTGCAGGTATTTGGACAAATTTGCCTGTTTTTGTCATACTTTACATTCATTGCGACGGTTGCAATAATAGCCATAATACTACCTCCTGTTTATCATAAAATAAAGCGACAAAACAACTGCTTCAAAATAGGTTTAAAGGAAAGGGGTGATCAGATAGCGAACCGCAAAGGACCAGGGAATGCAGACCAGCGAAATGGAAAGCTGCACAAGTTCAATAGCGGGATAGGAACCATCATAGCCAAAGCGCTTTAACACAGCCTGTACCAAAGGCGGGAAAACCGCTGCGCCAATTAAAATGCTGGGAATAACCACAGCCCAGGAATTGGTGTATGTATTTACAATAGCAGAAGAAAACACAATACCCGGAAAGGTAAATGCCCAACCATTCTTTTCCCAGGAAGGATAATACAAAAAATAGAAAGGGCCGCCGTGCAGATCTGGGTCAGAATCAACATGGGCAGGTTATCTGCCCCATATACAGGATGCAGCGGGTTGAGACACCAAGTAATAATTGCCCCAATGTACATGGCCGTGGTTCCCCAGGAGCTTCCCCAAATCATAAGCTCGCCAACATCGCCCAAAATGCGGTGCAGAAAAAAGCTTGTGGGGCGAACGGAGAGGGCCCCGGCGTTTGCATCCTGAGCGGGTTCCTTTTCTGCAGGGGCTTGTTTTTTCATCATCCAGGGCATGCGTTTTACCAAAAGGTGCACAAGGGGAATGGTTACCACAAGCCCCAGCGACACAGCGATAAACCCGGGAAGTCCCAGTGGAATGGTGACATAAACCATAAAAAACAAGGCTATGGGAAATGGAATAATGCCGCCCATGATAATTGCAGTGATGACCTTTTTAAATTCCTTGCCGTAGCAGGTTATCATGGTTTGCGAGACCAGAAGGGAACTGAAGGTCGGAATAAAGCCGTAAGCGGCAAACCATTCGGTGCGGACGTACAAGAAAAGCGCAATCAAAATACTGGCAAAGGCGGAAAAGAACATCTGCAAAAAGCAGCTACTGCTTCCTTCTACACCTGTGCCGGCAAAGGGGGAGCGTTTGCGTTCCAAATAGGCCGAAAGCAAAGCGCCCAGGCAAAGCAGAATACTGCCAAGAACTGATACAATAAAGCCGCCTTCGGTCAGGTCTGTCAAAAGCCACATGAAACGAAAAAAGATGTTTCCCTGTGAGCAGCCAGCGACCAAATCTTTAAACGAATAAAGAAACTTGTGATCCGACAGATAGGGTCTGGCAGTCTCCATCGCCCAATAAAGCATAATAGCCGCGGCAATTGTTCCTACAAAAGGCAGCAAAACCTTCTTGCGGGAACTGGGCTTAACAGATGCGGTGGTATCCATTTTATGATCTCCTTTATGGTCAAAGTGTGGTGGTTGCCAAGGCGCAAAACTGCGGTCTTGACAGGAATTTTTAATATATGCTATAAAGGCGGTACCATACCTTTGCAACATAAAGGAAGGTGAAAGATGAATTATCGTCAAATGATGTATCTGGATGCAGTGGTTCGCTATGGCAGCATTAACCATGCGGCCAAGGCGTTGGAAGTGTCACAGCCCAATCTCAGCCGTGCAATCAATAAGCTGGAAGAGGAAATTGGGCATCACCTGTTGAAGCGGGATGTGAAAGGGGTCCAGCTAACCCGGGAAGGAAGGCGCTTTTATAACCTTTCGCATGATATTGTCCGTAAAACAATGGCCTTGAACCAGGTGTACCAAACAGATGCAGACCGGCAGACCTTGACTTTTCAGCTTGCAACCTTTCCGCAGCATGTTACCCAGGTAATAGTTCGTGAGCTGGTGGGACAATTTGCCGAGGATGACAGCTATGAAATGATTGTGTGGAACCTGGGAATGAAGGAATTTATACAGGTTGTGCGGCAGTATAAGTGCGAAATTGGAGTGGTTTTTCTCACACCGGGAGAATCGGAAAATTACCGGAAAATTATTCGGGAAAACGGGCTGGATTATCACGAAGTGTCGGCTATTCGTCCCTGCGTGAATGTAAGCCGCCATAACCCGCTTTATAACCGGCAGGCTGTCTCGGTATCCGAACTGGAAAGCTATCCTATGGCACGGTATGTGGAAGATGAAGTGTCCTATCTCGACTACCGAACTTTGGACTTTACCCGATTTAAAAAATCGGTGTTTTTTAACAGCGATGAGGCAATCGCCACTTTTGTAGCCCAGACCGACGCTTTTAAAATAGGCTATTCCTGGACCAGGCAGGAGTACGAAGAGCTGGGGGTGCGCTGTATTCCGCTGGTGGATGATATTGGCCTGCTGTATTTGGGATGGGTCAGCCGAAAAAATGAGGGCCTTTCCCATATGGCTGCGCGTTTTGTGCAGCTGTTTGAAAAGCGATATCGTTTTGAGTAACAGGAATCTGCCTTATTTATAGCACCGAAAAGAAAGTGTGTAAATTATATAATTTATTGTGCTAAAAGATATATAATTTTATATATAATGCCGCATGTCTGCAGCGGCTCATAAATCGGGCAGACAGAGATATTGCAAAAATAAAAAGCTGGATTGCCTTATAGCGGCGATGAGGTGTTGTGGAAATTGTGCTTGCAAATTAAAAAAGCAGGCGTACACACAAACTGTGTGTACGCCTTTTTAAAATAAAAAGAAAAACGCCCGGCAGATACCAATACATCTCTACCGGGCATTTTTTTATGAATCCGACCGGAATCGCCCAAAAGCTCTGTTAATCAGGCCTTTTTCTTAGGAGAACGCTTTTCCGCGTCCTGCCGAATCAGGCGTGCAGTAACCACATCCACCTGAGACTGCAGTTGCAGCTTGTCGACCAGCGGGCTCTCCTGCAAGCCGGCATAGCGATCTTCGCCGCGGAAAGCCACTTTGAGGAGAACAGGTGTAAGGACCGAGCAAGCAATAATTAAAATAATAATCGGTCCAAAATAATCCTGACCAATTACCCCCATATCCATGCCTTTGTTGGCCACAATCAATGCAACTTCACCGCGGCAAACCATGCCAAGGCCAATCTGGGTGCACTGGCGGTTGGTAAACCCACACAGTTTAGCGCCCAGGCCGCAGCCAACCAGTTTGGAAATAAGGCCCACGGCAAGCAAAAGAATGGTGAACAATATCAGCCGTTCGCTCAGGGTAGGCAAGGTCATTTCCAAACCGAAATTTGCAAAGAAAATAGGCGAAAGCAGCAGGTAAGAGAGCGGAGAAAATTTGGACTGAATGTATTGCTGCTTAGGGGTGGTGGAAATCACAAGGCCCGCCGCAAATGCGCCGATAATATCCGAAACGCCGAACAATACCTCGCCGGCCCAAGCCATAAACAAGCATAAAACAAAGGCCAAAACCGGGAAACGATGCAAATCCCGTTCCGGCACACGGCTGTCGTACCAGTTTAAAAAACGGCTGGAAAGCACACCAACCACACCGGCAAAAATAAAGAAAAGAAAAACTTTGAACAGAACCATCGGTAAACTGACCTGGGCATCCGCCATGCTGGTTACCAATGTCAAACAGATAAGACCCAGCACATCGTCAATGAGGGCTGCAGCCAGAATGGTGTTGCCAACCTTGGTGGAAAGCTTACCAATTTCCTGCAGGGTTTCCACGGTAATGCTTACCGAGGTTGCGGTTAAGACAGTACCCATGAAGATGGCGCCCATCATGCCTTCGGAAGGGTCGAACCAAAGCATCAGAGCCGCACCCATGCCAAGGGGCAGCAGAACGCCGATCAGGGCAACAAGAAAACCCGCCTTGCCGGAAGAGCGCAGGTCTTTAATGCTGGTGCCCATGCCGGCAGTAAACATGATAAGTACTACGCCCAGTTCCGATAGGGTGGATAAAAAATCGGAAGGCTGTAAAATACCCAATGCCGACGGTCCCAAAAGCAGACCCGCTAGAAGCGAACCTACTACCTGCGGCAACTGAATTTTGCTTGCCAGTATGCTGAGCAACTTGGTGGAGAATAAAATGACCGCGAGGGTCAGTAGAAACTGATAGGTCATAAGAACACTCCCATTGTTGTTGTGAAAAACTACTAAATATTGGCTTTTATTTTTGGTGCAAACGCCATTATAGCACGGTGCACCTTTTTGGCAAGAGAAGGGATGAAAAATACACAAATTTTTCACAATAAAATCTTCAAATTCCATTTGGCGAAAAATAATATAAAACATATAAATCGATTTCACGATGTTTGAGAAGGCGTTTTAGAGAAAAATATTTATTTTTGCAGAAAAGTCAAAATAAAAATATAATTTTTATATAGTATGGTCGGCATGGCAAGGTTGGAGGAAAAAAGGTCAGAAAAAAGTGGAAAAAAATAAATAGAAAAATTTAATTTGTAAAAAATATATGAATTTATTTTTCATTCATAAAAAATTTTAAGAAAAATACCAGCTTGTCAGCGCGCGAATTTATGCTATAATTGTCACCAAACAACACCAGACAAGGCGCGGACGGAGAAAGAAGAAGCCGACCAGCACCCAGTCCAGCGAGCGGTGGATAGTGCAAGCACCGTGTGGGGCCCGGCTTCGAAGTCACTCCTGAGCCGCAATTTCCAAAAAGAGTATTCTTTAGTAGAAATTGCCGGGGCTTTCCCGTTATAGAAAGAGGGATTGATAGATCCTGTGACGAGTGCGGGGCCATTTTATCCGGGGCCCCGAAATCGGGTGGTACCGCGTATCGTTTGGATGCGCCCCGAAAGCCATTGGCTTTCGGGGCGCATTTTTTGTTTTCCGGATGGTGTCAACCAGCCCAACGGGCGCAGAACAAAGGAGAATTTATTATGGCAAACAGTTACACCGTCACCCTTCCCAGCTATTCCATTGGTACAGATTGCTACCGGCAAATTCCTTATGTTACCCGCTTTTTTGGACGCACAGCGGTCGTAATTGGCGGAAAAACTGCGATGGAAAAGGCAAAACCCGCACTGTTGGAAGGGATAAGCGGGTCTAATGTAGACCTTTTGGACTTTGTTTGGTATGGGGGAGATTCCACCTACGAAAATGGCGATGCGCTAATAGAAAAGGCTGTGGTCCGTTCGGCAGATATGATTTTTGGCGTAGGAGGCGGCCGTGCCTGTGACACTGCCAAGTATGTGGCAGATAAGCTGGATAAACCGCTGTTCACCTTTCCAACCGTGGCGTCTAACTGTGCTTCGGTTACAGCTATCTCGGTAATCTACAATCCGGACGGCAGTTTTCGGGAGTATTATTACCCCAAGCTTGCAAACCACTGTTTTATCCATTCGGGCATTATTGCAGGTTCGCCTGAACCGCTGCTGTGGGCCGGCATTGGTGATGCACTGTCAAAGGAGTGCGAAGCGGTCTTCTCTTCCAAAGATGATGCGCTTTCCCATACCCCGCTGATGGGACGGCAGCTTTCGGGCATCTGTACCGACCCGCTGGTGGAATATGGAGCAAAAGCCCTTGCAAGCATCCGCAGCAATACGCCTTCTTTCGAACTGGACCAGGTCACGCTGGATATCATTATTTCCACCGGCATTGTGTCCAATATGACTACTACCGAGCAAGATTATTACTATAATTCCACCCTGGCACACTGTGTGTACTATGGCTCTACCGTTACCCAAAAAGGGCATCAGCATCTGCATGGCGAGGTTGTTTCGTTGGGGGTGCTGTGTTTGTTAGAATATGCCGGCGACGAAAAAGAGTTTGACCGCATTATGGGTTTTAACCACTCGATTGGCCTGCCGGTTTGCTTTGACGATGTGGAGATTGAAGAGAGTGAATTTGACCGTATGGCGGATAAATTTGTTACCACCACAGAATGGGCACACCTGCCCGCTGGCGTAACGCGAGAAGACTTTTTGGAGGCAATGCGCCGCACAAATGCAAAGGGCCGTGCTTTTAAACAGAAAAAATAACACCGGCGGGTCTGTACCCGCGGGAGATAGGAGGAAGTGCTATGAACCGATTCATCACCTTTTATAAAAAGAACCTGCTGGTCTGTATGACTATTACACTGGCGATGATTTCGCTGGTTTTTCCGGAGCCATTCATCTGGCTGACCGCCAATATTGCCATTGACCTCAGTGCAATTCCGTTTCTGGCTGCTAATTTCCCCAGTTTGGGTTTGGTTAATATTCTGTTGGGCGTTATTATGTTTGGTATGGGCATGACCCTCACCGCAGATGATTTCAAATTGATCTTGAAACGCCCGACCGATGTGCTGGTTGGCATTTTCAGCCAGTATATCTGCATGGCCGGCTTTGGCTGGCTGGTGGCGAAGCTGCTTTTGGTGTTAGGGGCCGGCGGTCCCGAAGCCTGCGCCCAAATTGCGGTGGGACTGGTTCTGCTGGGCTGTGTGCCGGGCGGAACGGCAAGTAATGTTATGACCTTCCTGGCAAAAGGAGATGTTCCCCTTTCGATTACCATTACCATGTGCACTACTTTGCTGGCCCCGGTCCTTACTCCCAGCCTGACTCTGGCACTGGCCGGCCAGTGGATCGAGGTAAACTTCTGGAACATGTTTCTCAGCATTGTGCTGGTGGTGCTTGTGCCCATTCTTTTGGGACTTATGGTACATGCTGTGTTGGGCAGCCGGGTAGACCGGTTTAAAAATGCACTGGTGAAGATGAGCACAATCTGCATTTCGCTGGTAGTGGCTCTGTGCGTGGGTCCCAACCGTGGCCAAATTACCAGCGTGGGGCTGGGAACAGTGGCAATTACTGCTTTGGCAGTGGCGCTGCATCATCTGCTGGGGTTAGTATCTGGTTGGTATATTGCCAAGCTGTTCCGTTTTAATGAGCAGAAAACCCGTGCGCTTTCGCTGGAAGTTGGGCTGCAAAATTCGGGCCTTTCCTGCACACTGGCCAAAACGGCCTTTCCGGATACAATGGCTATTTTGCCCTGTGTGTTGGCAACGGTGATCCATCAGATTATTGGGCCCGTGGTGGCGGGATATTTTGCTAGCCGTCCTGCTCAAAAACAGCCGTGCAAGGAAGCGGGGGCAGCGGTTTATTCTGCAGCTGCAGCAAGCCAGATGTGAGGGTATAAGAAAGCGCTATTGTGTTTTTGATAAAATAGGAAAGAAAAGGGCCGCCATGCTGCAACATGGCGGCCTTTTTCGTGCGAGTGAAGCAATGAAAGAAAGAACCGGTAAAACCGGTGGGGAAACTTCCTCTCATTTTCAAAATTAGTATAACAATAACAAATGTTTTAGTCAAGCAAAACGATTTTTATAAAACATATAAAATGGTTTTTCAAAAGGGACTGGATAGGAAAAAGAAGGAGCGGCCATATAACCCATATCAAACAAAAAGAAAGTTTGGCGAGCAAATAAGAAGAAAAGCGGCAGTATCTTGCAAAACAAAAAAGCCCTCTTTATACTTAAAAGCGGATGAAAAACGGGTATAAAAGGGCTGGTGTACCAATGTCCACAAATACCCTGGCGTAAAGGAGGAGTATTATGCCAAAACAAACCCTGAGCGGTTGGGTAAAAACAGCAAAAAGGGTAAAGCTTTCGGTTGCAGCTTTGGGGTTTTGTATTAGCATACTTTTGTCTGTGCGCTGTGGCGGCAGCTTGTGGCAGGGGATTGCTTTTTGGGCTTTGGCGGCGGTGTGCTTATACCTGCCGGGCAAACCGGCAGCTCGGTTGTTTGGGCTGGAGGGCTTTGGCGGTGCACTCATAACCCTTTTATTTGGCTGTGGCAGCTTTGCGGCCATTACCTGTGTTGCTGCTCGTTTTGGGGCAGGCTGGCTACTCTGGCTTTCACCGGCGGCAGGGGTAGGCTATGCACTGTGGCAGGCAAAGCGCAGCAAAAAAACCGGGGAAATATTAGTGGCGCAAGCAAAAAACAGGGTGTCGGCTCTGTGCGCGGACGGGTATTTTTGTACCCTTGCCGCATTATGGGGTATTTTGTGTGTGGTGTGGGCGCTGGCCATTTGTGTGCCCAACGGTTTTCCCAGTGCGCTGGGCCATGCTACTGCACCCAGCCAGGACCTTTTGTGGAATGTTGGAAATGCCAAATCTTTTGCGCTGGGGTTTCCCCCGCAGGACCTGCGGTTTTCTCAGGTTCGGTTTTCCTACCACTACCTCACAGAGTTGATTTTTGGCGGCCTGTGTCTGATGAGCGGTCTGGATGCCTATCAGCTGATTGCCTTTTTTGCAGGGCCGCTGGTACTGGCGGCGCTTTTGTCTGCACTGTGGTGTTTGGGACAGTTTTTCTACCGGGGCAGCAAAAACCGCAGTTTGGCTTTTATTTTGCTTTTGTTTGGCTGCGGTTGTGCCAGTGGACTGTTTGCCTTTAAGACCGGGCCGCAGGGGCTGTTCGGCAACTCCAATTTTTATCACCTCACCACAAATATCAATGCGCAGGCAAGCATTATTATTTTCCTTTGTGGATTTTTGGTGTTGTTTGGACAGTTGGCACGGGACAAATTCCGAGCAGGCCCCCGAAAATTTGCAGCGCTTTTTTGCAGCTTTTTGCTGTGCTGTTTTGCAAAAGGTCCAGCTGCAGCTATTGTATTGTGCAGCGCGTTGATTACCATTGCTATTGTGCTAGTTTTTCAAAAGCCGTGCCGTGTGCGGGCTGCATTTGCGGGTGCAGGGCTTTTGGTTGTGTTTTTGGCCTGCTGGTCCTTTTTGTTTTCAGCCGGGGCCAACAGCAGTATGACATTTGGCGTTAAAACGGTGCAGGACCTTCTTATTTTTCCCTATCTTGCTTCCATTTCCGACCGGTTCCATCTCAGCTATTTCGGCATGGCGCTGATTTGTCTCATCCAGTGGTTTTTGATGCAGCCGGTCCAGTTTTTGCTGGTGGCAAGAGGAATCTTTCGGGATGTGCGCTCGCTGGTTGCTTTGCCGGCCGAACGGCTGGTGGCAAATGGTGCAATGGCAGGGGGAATGCTAGCTTATTTTTTGTTTTGGCACCCCAGTTACAGCCAGGTATATTTTGCGCTGCTGGCGTTCTTTTTTTCAAGCCTCCTGGCTGCAGGAAATTTGGCACTTCCGGCTTTCGGCTGGGCAAAAAAGCTATTGGCAGTTTTGGCAGCGTGGGCCTTGCTTACAAATTGCGCTATTGCAGCGGGGCTTGCGGCCAATGCAATTGACCTCCTGCAGGCACAGCAAATATCCAGCCCGGCTGCTTGTGTGACGCTGCAGGACGAAAAGGCAATGGCCTGGCTGAAAGAAAACACTTCACAGGATGCGGTATTTGCTACCAACCGGATTGATACCTATCCCGGTGCGGGCAATGGCATTTCCAATATTTATACTGCCTGGTCCGGGCGGCAGGCCTACTTGGAAGGGTATACCTATGCACTTACCAATATGGGGGTTAGCCAGCCGGTATTGGAAGAAAAGCTTTCTGTAAACGGGGCACTTTTTTCGGACCAAACGCCGCCAGAACAAATGCGGCAGCTGTGCGAAGAGAATGGTATTGACTATTTGGTATTTTGTGAACGGTTTGCCGGTTCCAAAGAAAGTCTTTGTGCATTTGCCTGTGTTTATGAGCAAGGCGATGTTTCAATTTGGAAGGTGGAATAAACGGGCTTTTTAGCTGGCAACAAAACCAGTTTGGAACGCTTTTATGGTGTTTCAGGCGATAAAAAAGAGGGACGGTTTCCTGTAGGAACCCTCCCTCTTTTTCTATAAGCCCTTTTTTATAAGCTGCAGGCAAACAGTACCAGCAGGTCCTGAAGAAAATGCGGTAACCCTGCTGCTGAAGTGCGAATAGCAGATTCCAGCAAGGCCGGGTCTGTTCCGGCAAAATAGGTGCGCAAACCGCTGGCAGATTGTATGCCAATAGCAAGCGGTGCTTTTGCAGAGCCGCCGATGGCGATTTTTGTGCCTACAGCACCGCCGCCAATGGCGTATGCACCAAAGGCGCCACCGCCCAGGGCTACCAAACCCACTGCGCAGCCGCCTATAGCCAAAAGCCCCACAGCAAGGCCGCCAACAGCGAACCCTCCCAGCGCGATTCCGCCCAGTGACAAAAGCAATCCAACACAAAGGCCTCCCAGGGAGAACACGCCGAATGAAAGCCCGCCGAGTGTAAATACCCCCACAGCAATATTTCCCACCGCAAAAATGCCGCGTGCTACGCCAAAATTATAAGGGCCAAAACGAACATGGACCAAAGGTAAACCAAAAAGGGTGCGGCGGCTTTTGTATTCAAACTGTAAGGCATGGTAGTGTGAACGGTGCGCCGTGACAACAGGCTGTGGAGGCTCACAAACAGCCTCACCAGTTGCAAGATAATCCACCGAGACCTTAAAAAAACGGGCAAGCGCAACTAAATTGTCAAGGTCTGGGCGCGAGGCGCCGGACTCCCATTTTTGTACGGCCTGCCGGGATATGCCCAATAGATTAGCGAGTCCTTCCTGTGATAATCCGGCCTGTTTTCTCAGCTCATAAAGCCGCTGTTGAAATTCCATATAAAGTCCTCCCCAATGCTAAAAAAGACGCTCTCTCTGACCATTAGCGTAACAAAAAGCATACCAGCGTGCAACCAAAAATGCCATGCAATTTGACAACCAACGGTTGCACCGGGGAAATGCAGACGGCCTTATGTTTGCATTTAAAGAAAATCTGACAATTGTGGTATAATCAGATAGCAAAATATGGCACGGTAAAAAAATAATATAAGCACGCCGTGTCTGAATCCATATGAAATATATGGATTCAGCAGATATGCAGATGGCCAGTTAAGGCTCGCCCATCATAAAATTTGTGCCAATGAGATATGCGGCCTCTTTTGGTAGTTGTTTGTTTTTTTAGGCGGAATGGATCTCGCCCTGCAGCAGACAGAAAATAAAAAACGACAAGCGCCGTGAAGGGTTTGCCGTTTTTTGAGCATCGAAACACTATACATGCCTCTTGCGGTCGTTTTTTCCTATCGGGAATACATTCCGCAGACAGGATACAAAACTTATCAATATTTTGGGAAAATAGGTTCGAAAGTTTTTGTAAATGATGATATGATCCTAATATCACCAGATAAAGGAACGTTGTATATGATTGATTTTAAAAATGCCGAATACCTCAAGCTAAAGCCGGTAGACAATAGTACATTCAGTAGCACTTTAATGCCTATGTTTGTTGGTGGTGAAGAGATCATTGCCAGTTTTAAGACAATTCGAGACGGTGTTGTTTTTACTACAAAACGCATTTTTGCCATTAATGTCCAGGGTATAACCGGCAAAAAAGTAGATTATACTTCCTTACCATACAGCAAAATTCAGGCATTTTCTGTTGAGACGGCAGGCGTTCTTGACCTTGACAGCGAACTGGAACTCTGGTTTAGCGGCCTGGGCAAAGTAAAATTTGAGTTTGTATCGCGAGCAGATGTTTCTCAAATTTGTAAAATGATATCAGAACGCGTTATTTGAAAAACTAAAACTGAGAAATGTTATCAGGAACGCGGCGATCGATAAATGCGAGATTGAATAATAACCAAAGAAAGCAGTACTATCTGCTGCGTTTACACAGCTTTTTCAAAAAACGGCCTCAAACAGTCTTTTCCGCTGTTGGCTGCCCCCATGGCAACGCAATTTCTGCTTTCTCCCGGCAGACGATAAGGCTATTGCTTTCCATCAGGTAAGTATACGGGATACGCAGGTTTAGAAACGGAGCCTTCTCCGCCCACCCCTGGGTTACAGGGCAGTATTTATAAAGTAATCACCAATCAGCAACGGTGTTTCTGGTGTAAATTGACGAAAAAACAAAACCTGCGTATAACGATCGTTATACGCAGGTTTTGTCTGCTTTGGTGAGCCACCGGAGATTCGAACTCCGGACACCCTGCTTAAAAGGCAGGTGCTCTGCCGACTGAGCTAGTGGCTCATAATTTTTGATGCTATATTAGTATAGCCTTAGAAAAAGGGCTTGTCAATAGTTTTTTGAAAAGACTTCCCCAAAACTACAAAAAAGCAAAACTGCAAATGCAAAAACAACAAGGGGAGCCGTTGGCAAAAAGGGAATTTGGTTGCCTTTTACCGGTGCAAAATCCCTGTCAATTACCGGATAATCACCTTGACAATTCTGCCAAAAAAGAATTAAAATACTTTACAGTGTATATTATAACTTATTGTATACCTTCCCATTCTACGAAACACATGCCGGGCGGTATGCACTATGCATGAATACATGAATTTAAGATCCGGGCAGCCCCCGGAAGAAGGAGCCCAACATGGTACCAACCCTGATTGCCGGGTTGATCGCCGTTGTAGTGGGCGTTATTGCTGTGGTTGTCGGTTTTATCGTCGGCCAGATCTACCGCAAAAAAGTGGCGGAGCAGAAGCTCGGCTCCGCGGAGGAAGAAGCAAAGCGCATCATTAACGAAGCAATCAAAACGGCACAGCAGAAACGAAAAGAGGCCGCTGTAGAGGCCAAGGATGAACTGTTCCGCATGAAGGCGGAAGCGGACAAAGAGATTAAAGAGCGGCGCGCGGACATTAGCCGACAGGAAAAACGCCTGGACCAGAAGGAAGAAAACCTGGACCGCAAAACCACCGCGCTGGAGCAAAAGGAAGAACAGCAGAAAAAGCGCGCAGAGCTTATTGAAGCCCGCCTGGCCGAAATTGAGCAGATGCGCGAGCGGGAAAACGAGAAGCTGGAACATATTTCAGGTCTGAGTGAAGAGGCTGCCAGAGACCTGCTTTTGACCCGTGTGGATGAAGGGCTTGCGCATGAAAAGGCGTTGCGCATTTCGGCGTTTGAGACCCAAACCAAGGAAGATGCGGATAAGCTGGCAAAAGAGCTGATCAGCCAGGCAGTGGCTCGCTGCGCGGCCGATCATTCCAGCGAGATCACTGTTTCGGTGGTCACTTTGCCCAACGATGAAATGAAGGGGCGGATTATTGGCCGGGAAGGCCGCAATATCCGTGCGCTGGAAACTGCCACCGGTGTGGACCTGATTATTGATGATACCCCCGAGGCGATTACCCTTTCCAGCTTTGACCCGGTGCGCCGTGAGGTAGCCCGCATGGCGTTGGAAAAGCTGATTGCTGACGGCCGGATTCACCCTGCCCGCATTGAGGAAGTGGTGGAAAAGTGCCGTAAGGAGATTGACGCCGCTATGAAGCGGGAAGGCGAGCGCGCTGTTATGGAAGTTGGCGTGCATGGCCTGCACCCGGACCTGGTAAAACTACTGGGGCGGTTGAAATACCGCACCAGCTATGGTCAGAATGTGTTGAACCACTCGATGGAGGTGGCCTATCTTTCGGGACTGCTTGCTGCCGAGCTGGGAATAAATATTACCATGGCAAAGCGCGCGGGCCTATTGCATGATATCGGCAAAGCCCTCACCCACGAAATTGAAGGAAGCCATGTAGGCATTGGCGTGGATCTGGTGAAAAAGTATCGGGAAAACCCGGCTATTATCCATGCTATTGAAGCGCACCATGGCGATGTGGAACCCACTACTCCGCTGGCTTTTGTGGTTATGGCTGCAGATGCCATCAGCGCGGCCAGGCCCGGTGCACGCAGGGAGAATGTGGAAAACTATGTGAAGCGCTTGGAAGATCTGGAGGCTATTAGCTCCAGCTTCCCAGGGATAGAAACCAGCTATGCCATTCAGGCGGGCCGCGAGGTGCGGATTATGGTGAAGCCCGAGCAGATCAGCGATGATCAGCTGACTATTCTGGCGCATGATATTGTGAAAAAGATTGAAGACGAACTGGAATATCCCGGACAGATTAAGGTGAATGTCATTCGGGAGAACAGGGCTGTCGATTACGCCAAATAAAACGCCGTTAAAAGCGGCGTGCCTGCCCGCAGTGCCCAAGGTATTGCGGGCAGGATTGTTTTTAGGGGCATTGCCGAAAGGAGCAGATGCAGATGAGAATACTTTGCGTAGGCGATGTGGTTGGCGAACCGGGTGTACGGTTTTTATCGCGCCGGCTGCCGGGCGTAAAAAAGCAGCTGGCGGCAGATGTCTGTATTGTAAATGGAGAAAATGCGGACCCCAGCGGCAGGGGGATTACCAGCGCCATTGCGGACGAATTGTTTAGCCACGGAGCGGATGTGGTGACCGGGGGCAACCACTGTTTTGACCGGGCAAAGGATGAGTTGTTTGAGGAAACGGAATTTTTGCTTTGTCCGGCTAATTTCCCAGGACTTTCGCAGAAGGCCGGCTGGTGCGAGCTGGATTTGGGGCGCTTTCAGCTGCAGGTGCTGAACCTTTCGGGGGTGGCTTTTCTGGAACCGGTGGATAACCCGTTCCAAACGGTAGAGCGGATATTGGCGCAGAGCAAGGCAAAGTTTCGGGTGCTGGATTTTCATGCAGAGTCTACGGCGGAAAAACAGGCCATGGGATATTGGCTGGATGGCCGGGTTTCAGCAGTATTTGGCACCCACACCCATGTTCCCACCGCAGATGGCCGGGTACTGCCTAAAGGTACCGGCTATCTGACCGATGTGGGAATGACCGGCCCGGCAGAGTCAGTGATTGGCGTTCAGCCAGAACTTGCCATTGCCCGGCAGCGTACTCACCGCCCCGGCCGGTTTAAGGTGGCGCAGGGCCCTTGCCGAATGGATATGGTGGTGTTTGAACTTTCGGATTCTACCGGACTGTGCACAAAGGTGGAAAGACTAAGTGAAATGGAGTAAGAACATCTCTCAAAGAAAATATCCCCGCGCAGTTTGCGGCGAAATTTTATTATGCGGCCTTTACATGGGAGATGTTTTTCTGCAAAGGGATTCACTGTATTGACTTTATGGCAAGGGCTGTTCCGGCTGTGCCTTTTGCAAAAATTTTTGGTTTTTTGGTTTAGAGATTGCTTGCAGACCGGTTCACTTTATGTTTTTATATGGCCATATGTCCGGCTTTGACTGCCGCTTTGGGAACAGCCAAAATCTGTGTAATAGCTTTTTGCCATGGATTTTTTATAGCTGATAAAGTTCAAAATTTTGGTATGCCAGGTGTGCATGATGCAAAATAAAAATACAAGAATGTCGATGTAGTCTGAAAGGGTAGAGGGCAAAACAAAAAGGCCGCTTTTAAAGGCGGCCTTTTTGTTTTGCTATTTGGTATCAAATCGCCAATTTTTTAGGTACAAAATTTCTGGTACCTGTTTCCCGTTCGCCCAAGGCTTAAAACAGCGCAAAGCTTTTAGCAAAGGTCTACAAAATACTGGAATAATTTTGTACCGTCCGGCCCAAATGCCGGATTGGGATTATCCCCCCGCATGCGTTCCGGATGGAACTGTACCCCAAACACCGGCAAGGTTTTGTGCTCAATTGCTTCAATAATACCGTCATCGGAATAAGCGGTCACCCGCACATCTTCACCGGGCTTTACCGCACAGTCACAATGGAAGCTGTTGACCAGAAACTGGCCGCCATATAACTTTTCCAACACCGAACCCGGCTCGGCATTGACCGGATGCTGTACGCCCATATGATGTTCTACTTTATGGTGACGCGGGAAATTCAACATGTTCTGTCCGCCCATGGCGGCGTTCAGCAGCTGGTGACCGCGGCAGATGCCAAGAATCGGCTTTTTGCGCTTGAAAAATTCAGAAAAAGCAGCCATTTCCATCTCGTCCCGTGCGCTGTTGCAGCCATCCCTCATCCGCCGAATCTCCACCGGATCACCGTCAGCCATCTGGGTGAAAGTTTCATTATAGTAGCGGGGATGCACGCTTTCACCGCCGGTAATCAAAAGTCCATCGGCCAGTTCAGCATAATCAGCAGCCAGCTGGGTAGTGGTCATCATAATAGGCAGCGCACCGGCGGCTGCAATGGCGTTGGCATAAGCCAAATTTAAAGTAAAACCAGGCCAGGGACGCCCGGCCGGCCGCATTTCCAGGTCGCCTGTAATTATAATTTTTTTCTTTAACATAAAAACGCTTCCTTTCTGCCCAAATGGGCCTTGTGCGAAGCCCTGCAGGTTTCGCACAAGACAGCGGATATAGGCCATGCTTTCCGGTATGGCCGTAGCACAAGGTACTTTCTTTTATTAAACTACGCATTTGGGCCAAATGCAAATGGTTAAACGGTCCTTATAAAAAATTCCCCATATGGTTGGCGGTATAAATGTTTTCTGCCCCAAAAATAATATTTTTTATCGTTTTTGGTTTGTTCACAAAATCTCGCTTGCATCTGTCAGGCTGGATGGGTACAATAGATTGCATACCGCACACTCTGTGAACCGGACAGAATGGGTGAGATCGATTTTAATTTTAAAAGAAACGAGGAATTTTAGATGAGCTGGCTGGATCGACTGGAACGCAAATACGGCAATCTGGGCATCCCGAATTTAATGACCACTGTGGTGGCAGGCATGGCGCTGGTTTTTGTCTGTGATCTTTTGTTTCCGCGGGCACAGTTGACTTCCTATTTGTATTTTTCCCCCACGGCCATTCTGCACGGACAGGTATGGCGGGTCATTACCTTTATTTTTCTGCCGCCCGATTCAAGCCTGCTGTTCATGGTGTTTGCGCTGTATTTGTATTACTTTATTGGAACCAGCCTGGAGCGGGAGTGGGGCAGCTTCCGGTTTACGGTGTATTACTTGGTAGGCATATTGGGCAATATTTTGGCTGGGTTTGTTACAGGCGGAGCGACCAACAGCTTTTTGAACCTGTCGCTCTTCTTTGCATTTGCGGCGGTGTACCCCAACATGCAGCTGCTTTTGTTCTTTCTCATTCCGATCAAAATTAAATACCTGGCTATCTTCGACGGCGTAATCTATGCCTATGCGTTTTTGGTGGGAAATCTGTCGGTTAAGGCGGCTATTGTGGCATCCTTGGCAAATTTTCTGTTATTTTTTGGTCCGGGTGTCATCAGCCGAATCCAGGCTAATATACGCTATAGTCGGCAGCGTCAGGCCTGGCGGGATGCAAACCGCAGAGATCGTTGGTAAAAATATAAGTTCTATTTTGGAAAAAGACGGCGGATTTGTATTCCTCCGTCTTTTTATACAGGTTGGTTTGGCAAACCAGCCGCCGTAAAGGGAAGAGGGATAACATGTGGGCGTTTTTTGCGGTGCTTTCGGCGGTATTCGCAGCATTAACCTCCATTCTGGCAAAGGTGGGAATTGCGGGGATTCATTCCAACCTGGCTGTGGCTATTCGCACCGTTGTAGTGCTGGCTATGGCCTGGGGTATGGTGTTTATCACCAATACGCAGGGCGGCATTTCCCAAATTAGTAAAAACAGCTGGCTGTTTTTAATTCTTTCCGGGCTGGCAACGGGGGCTTCCTGGCTGTGCTATTATAAAGCACTGCAGCTGGGCAAAGCGTCCCAAGTGGTTGCCATTGATAAACTGAGCGTAGTAATTACTTTGGTGCTGGCTTTTGTTTTTCTGCATGAAAAAATTACAGTGCGCTCGGCGGTGGGAAGTTTGTTTATGACAGTGGGGGCCTTACTTATGGTGCTGTAAACTGGTTTTGCATACAGAAAGCTAATTTGTTTTGCGCAAAATGTTTTGGTACAATGAAAACAGAGTAAAAGCAGCAGGAGACTTTTGCGAATGCGGTGGTTCAAGCGGAAAGGAGTGCCTGGAATGAAACTGGATGGATACAAACAACAGATGATGGAAGACCGGGTTAGGCTGCTCAAGTGCGACAGCCCCAGTGGCTACACCCAGAAGGTGCTGGAAATGACATGCAGCATTGCACAGTAGCTGGGGTACCAGACAAAGATTTCCCGGCGGGGCAGTTTAGCCATTCTGCTGCCGGGGCAGGATGAAAGCCGCACGGTTGCCTGCTATGCACATATGGACACATTGGGCCTGATGGTGAGCAGCGTTACCGACAAAGGCGAGCTTTTGTTTTCACCGGTAGGCCTTCCGGTTCTTCCCACGCTGGACGGTGAATACTGCCGCATTTATACACGGGATGGAAAGATGTATACCGGTACGGTGCTTTCCTGTTCTCCGGCTTACCATGTTCAGCTGGATTCAGGCACCCGCGTGCGGGACGAAGAAAATATGTATATTCGGCTGGATATGCCGGTTTATTCCAAACAGGATGTGGACAGGCTGGGGGGGTGCGCTGCGGTGATATGGTTGCCATTGATCCGAAAACCACCATTACACCATCGAGGTACATTAAGTCCCGTTTTTTGGATGACAAAGCCAGCGTTGCTATTCTGATTACCTTACTGCGTGCGGCAAAGGAACAGGGTGTAAAACCGGCTTTTCATACCTGGCTTGTATTTACGGTGTATGAAGAGGTGTGCTCTGGCGGCGCATGGCAGCCGGAAGAACTGGATGAGTTTTTGATTGTGGATATGGGGTGTGTTGGTCCTAAGCTTAGCTGTACGGAACAGATGGTGTCGATTTGTGCGAAAGACCATGAGGGTCCCTATGACTGGGAAATGACCACCCGTCTGGTAAGCCTAGCGCAGAAGCATGGTCTTGATTTTGCAGTGGATGTATATCCGCGGTACGGTTCCGATGCGGCGGTGGCCTGGCGGGCAGGCTGTGACGCACCAGGCGCGTTGATTGGTACCGGTGTGCATGCTTCTCATGGAATGGAGCGTACCCATCAGGACGGGATGATGAACACCCTGAAGCTGGCGGCCCTTTACCTGGGGATGGAATAAAAGTTTGTGTTTTTTTTGACAGATTGCCAGTTTTTGTGTATCATGTCAAGGGAAAGAATATCCGCCGCAATTTGCGCTCCAGATTCGCCAGAGCGGCTGTGCCGGGCAAGAGAGGGGATTTTGTATGATTACACAAGATATTTTTTATTTGGGAGTCGATGATAAAACCATTGACCTGTTTGAAGGACAGTACCTGGTGCCCAACGGCATCTCTTATAACTCCTACCTGATTTTGGACGAAAAAGCCGCGGTGCTGGACACAGTGGATGCCCGCAAAACGGAGGAATATCTGGCCAAGCTGGAACAAGCGCTTGGCGGCCGTACGCCGGATTATTTGGTGGTACACCATGTGGAGCCGGACCACGCCTCCAGCATTCAGGCAGTGGTGGAAAAATACCCTTCGGTGCAGTTGGTGGCCAGTGCAAAAGCACTGCAAATGCTGCCCCAATATTTTGAATCGCTGGATCTTTCCGGGGCAATTGCCGTGAAAGACGGGGATGTGCTGCAGTTGGGCCGCCATAGTTTAACTTTTATGGCTGCGCCTATGGTGCACTGGCCGGAAGTGATGGTGAGCTATGAGCCCACTTCGAAAACTTTGTTCAGTGCAGATGGCTTTGGCAAGTTTGGCGCGTTGGACACTCAGGAAGAATGGGACTGTGAAGCCCGACGCTATTACTTTAACATTGTGGGAAAATTTGGCCCGCAGGTGCAGGCGCTGCTAAAGAAGGCAGCCAGTTTGCAGATTGAACGAATCTGTCCTTTGCATGGCCCCATTCTGGAAGAAAACCTGGGTCATTATCTAAACCTTTATGATATCTGGAGTCGGTACGAGCCGGAGACCGATGGTGTGTTTATTGCTTATGCATCGCTGCATGGTAATACGGCAAAGGCAGCCCAAAAGCTGGCCGATATTTTAAAGCAGAAGGGCTGTGCACAGGTGGAAATGGCAGATCTGGCTCGCTCGGATATGGCAGAGGCTTTGGAAAATGCATTCCGGTACAGCAAAGTGGTGCTGGCTGCTTCTTCTTACAATGGCGGGGTTATGCCCTTTATGGAAGATCTGCTTCATCATCTTGCTGCAAAAAACTATCAAAAAAGACGGGTGGGGCTTGTGGAAAACGGGTCGTTTGGCCCCTGTGCCAACCGCACCATGCAGCAGCTTTTGTCTGGCATGAAAGAAATTGATTTGGTAGAGCCAGCGGTTACCATTCGTGGGGCTGTAAAAGAAAGCGACATTCCTGCGCTGGAGGCCTTGGCCGACGCGCTGCTGGCCTGATTGGGGCTTAAAATAAAACGCTTCGGGTATTGCCCGAAGCGTTTTTTATTGAAGGGAAGTAAGAATATAGCTGCAAAAAAGCCTTTAAGCAGCATAAGCTGCAGCCTGAAAAACAAAAAACGGTTTTGCCGCAAACGCCTGTTGTTTTTCGGTAAAAGGTACAGCTTACTTTTTGGCTTTTGTTTGTGTTTTTTTATTGTGGTCTGCTGCAGGCGGTGTTCCATTACAGCGCGGCGAAGGGGCCAGGTACAGCTTTTCCTCTGGTATGGATTTGGCTTTCAGTCTGCGGTAGGTATTTTCTCGCAGCAGCGCATACAGCACCGAGGCGGTGGGAACCATCAATAGCATTCCCCAAATGCCAAACAGGCCGCCGCCCAGTGTAACGGCTGCCAACACCCACATAGCGGGAAGTCCAATTGAACTGCCCACCACCCGCGGGTAGATCAGGTTACCTTCCACCTGCTGCAAAATTAAAAACAAAATAACAAAGGTAACTGCCTGGAACGGGTTTTGAACCAGCATGAGCAGCGCGCCCAAAAAACACCCAACAAAAGCGCCAACCACCGGAATAAGCGCCGTAATGGCAATTACAACCGCCACCAGCAAAGCGTATGGCAGCCGCAGAAGGCTCATGCTTACAAAAAACATGACGCTTAAAATAATAGCTTCCAGACACTGGCCGGAAATAAAGCTGGAAAAGACGCGGCTGGACAGACGAGCCACATGCAGCGTGTTTTCTGCTACGGTTTCGCTGCACCAGGCATATAACAGCTTTTTAAACTGCACGCCAAGTTTTTCTCTGCCCAAAAGCAGATAAATAGCAAAAATAACCGCCACAAAAAAATTGACAAGTCCGCTTACCACACCGGAAGCAATGCTGACGGTGGAACCTAAAATATTTCCGACAGTGCCGTTAGCCAGCAAAGAGCGGGCGGTATCGATCAGGTCTGGCAGGGAACTGCCGGAATGGAACAGGGCATTTAGGTCCTCCTCCAGCGAAGGAAACCATTCAGCCAATTGGTCGGCCCAGTTCTCCAGGCGCGCAAAAAAACCAGGCATTCCTTCCAGCAAAATGCTCACGGTGCTTTGCAGCTCGGGAATAACCACCCGAAATACGCCGGTCAACACCAGCAGCATTGCTATGGCAGTGGTCAGCAGGCTCAGTGCCCGGGCCAGTGTGGGACGCTTTTTCCAGCCGGGGGCGGAAAAAAGCACCCGCTCAATGGCCGATTGGGGCACACTTATCACAAACGCCAGTGCACCGCCCAGCAAAAACGGCATGAGCAGCGAGAAAATCCACCCCAAAAGCCATAGCATGAGCTGATGATTCATAAGGGCCCAGGCAAATAAAATACTACCGCATAAAATGCCCAGAATGGTTTTTACGGTTTTGCGGTCCAACTGCATAATGGTTCCTCTTTCTAAAAACTTGAAACATGGCAGCCTGTGTGCGAAAGCTGCGTACAAAATAAAATGGATTAAAAATAAACGCTTGCAGCATGGGTTAGTGCATAGAACAACTGAAAGATTTATATAACCCAAACTGACTGTGCGTGCCTTTATAGGGGCTAATTTTTGAGATAAATTTTGGGCAAAGCCAATCTTTTTAACCCAATTTTTAAGACCTGGTGCTCGTTTTCCGTTTCCGGAAAGCGCGGTCCGCGAAAAGCAGGGCCAAACACCCGCTAAGTACCAGCGACAAGATCAAGATAGCGCAGTTGCGAAAAAACGCCTGCGGCAAAATTAAAATAACCGGGTCTTGAGCGGGGTTAAACACCCAGTTTTCCTTGCCGGGGAAAAATAAATGATGAAAAATTACAAAAGCCCGTTCAAAATCAACAGCGGCCAGCGCGCCTACCAATACAAATACTCCTCCTAATCCGCAGGCGGCCCAAAAGCCAGGGCCGCGGCCAAGCAAAAGGCTGCAGGAAAGGTTGTGTTTGCGGCAAAATAGGTAGGCGATAAGAAGGACTGCACAGCTGAAAGCTAACACCCTCAAGTCCAAAAGAAACAGACGGCGGCAATCGGCAAAATGCGAAGCGCCTTCGCTGGAAAAGCTGAGCACACCAGCCGAAAAACTGTCGCTTAATCCCAGGCAGTAGTCCATGACCTCGTCGTAAGCGGTTTTGATCTGCGAAAATGTTAATCCGCTTTGTTCGGTTAGGTGGAGGGGCTCAATCTGCAGATAGTACAAGGGGCGGAAAACAAGCGGCACAGCAACCGAGCCGCTAAGCAAAACCAAAGCCAGAAGCAGCGCGAAAAAACAGCACAGCATTTTACCAGTCCGATTAGAAGGTTTAGAAGATGAAGGATAAGCAGATTTTGTATTCATGGTTCCCCTTTTGTTGTTGTCCCGGCCGCCGCACTAAAAACAATCAGCAGCTGGGAAGGAAGATAAAAAAGCCAAATATAAACCCCTGCCCAATAAACGATGCACCGCGGCAGAAAATTTCCCAGATTGGAAAGAGCCACACAGATGTCGCATAAGCAAAAAAGCCAAAGCCCGTTGCTGAAAAGGCGGCCGCCTGGCTGGTTTCGGCAGCCCATGCTTTGACAGGCATTGAGAAAAAGCTGGCTGAAATACACACAACTAAACCGCGCAAGCAAGCTTACAGTGGGCAAAAAACAAATGCCAATGGCTGCCAAACACCGTATGGGCCAGAAGGTGCGTCCGGTTTTTTGCCACAAAAAAACCAAATATATGCCCTGTACCACACAAAAACAGGCAATCCCTACTATATAAATTCCGTTGGGATTTAACAGAAAACTATCGGCCAGTACGGTGAAAAAAAGGGCAGTTGTTAAAAGGCGTGCGGTACGGTTTGGGGGATTTGTAAAAGATAATAAAAAACACAGCCAAATAGCAAGATATTTAACCGTCCGGCTCAGGTTTTGCTTGCCGCAAAGATCCAAAACGCCCAGCACAAGATAAAGCAAGGTAACAATCCATACCAAAACCTGCCGCCGGTCAGCCCAATAGAGTGTTGCCGGAAACTTGTGTTTTTTGTTACCAGTTTGCCCCGGTTCTTTTTTCAGAATAGCACAAACCTCCCTTTGTCACAACAGGTCTGCCATAAAAACGCCGAACCGCATAGAAGTCTCGTTTTAAAAGCGCAAATATACCATAAAAAAGCCAAACGGTTTGGGTGAAATGGCCTGTGAAACTTTTGTAAAACCAAGCTGGTATATGCCTGCAAAAGGCCGCTAAGATTGATTTTTCCCCGTTTTTCGTATATGATAGTATTACTTATGGGATAAAAGACCATGCACCGGTGCGTACTGCCGGTGCATGGTGGAAAGGTGTTTTTTATGGCAATCGTATCCCCTTCTCTGCTCTCGGCAGATTTTGCCCATCTTCAGGCGGATTGCCGCCGAGTTTTGGAGGCCGGGGCAGAATTTCTGCATTTTGATGTAATGGACGGGCATTTTGTGCCCAATATCAGTTTTGGTGCGCCGGTTTTGAAAAGCATCAGCCGGGCGGTTTGTGCTTTTTATGATGTTCACCTGATGTTGACCGACCCGTTGCAGTATGTGGATAGCTTTGCAAAAGCCGGTGCTTCTTTAATTTCTTTTCATATGGAGTCCAACAGCCCGGTTGGTGAAACGATTGATGCCATTCATGCGGCCGGCTGCAAGGCAGGGCTGGTATTAAAACCGGCTACACCGGCGCAGGAGGTATTTCAATGGCTGAACCAGGT
This sequence comes from Pygmaiobacter massiliensis, assembly GCA_022778585.1. Lineage (GTDB taxonomy): Bacteria > Bacillota > Clostridia > Oscillospirales > Ruminococcaceae > Pygmaiobacter > Pygmaiobacter massiliensis_A. Next base: position 33,620 of record JALFTI010000024.1, read on the forward strand.
AGAGCTAGTGCTGGTTATGAGCGTAGAGCCCGGTTTTAGCGGACAAAGCTTTTTACCTAGTGCACTGTCCAAGCTGAGAGAGATTCGCAAACAGGCGGATCAGGTAAACCCGGGCCTTTTATTGGAGGTAGACGGCGGGGTGGGACGCGCCACTGCCCCGGCCTGCTGTGAGGCGGGCGCCAATGTATTGGTGGCGGGAAGTGCTGTATTCGGCGCGCAAGATCCCGCTGCCGAAGTGGCTTTTCTGCGCGGTTTGTAAAAATAATTGTGCGGTTTGGCCGGAAAGGGTCACATTTTTATGAAGGAAACCAATAAAAAACAAACATTGCGCCATAAAGATTATGCGGCGAATACCGAGGTGCTTTTTGCCTTGTTTCCGCTTTTGTTTATGGCGGTATATTTGTATGGCCCGCGGCCGCTGGGCTTAGTGCTGGCCGCGCTTATTACAGCGCGGCTGTGTGATTGGGCTACCTGTAAACTGCGGCGGCTGCCCTATGACCGTACCGAAAACAGCTCCGTTGTGAGCGCGGTAATTTTAACCCTTATGCTGCCGGCCTCGGTGCCGTATGGGCTGGTGGTTTTTGCGGTTGCAGTGGCAGTGCTGATTGGCAAACAGGTGTTTGGCGGGTGTGACCAATACCCGTTTGACCCGGCCGCATTGGGATATGCCGCAGCGGCGGTGAGCTGGCCGCAGAAGCTGGCCTATTACCCTGAACCGTTTGCGCAGCTGCCTTTATTTGATGCATCTTCGGTCAGCCTTTCGCAGGCGGCGGCAACTGCTATGAAACAGGGGGGTGTGCCCAATATTTCGCTGCTTGACCTTATTTTGGGCAGCTATGCTGGGCCTATGGGGGCCACCTGCTGCCTGGTAATCTGTGCGTCGGCTATTTTCCTTTTGGTGCGCCGGCGCATCAGCTTCGAACTGCCGGTGGCTTTTTTGGCCGCCTGTGCGGTGGCAAGCTTGTTCTTTCCGCGGTTAACTACTGCCGGTCCATTGGAGCTTTTGCGGTACGAGCTGCTTTCGGGCGGGGTGTTGTTTGGCAGTGTATTTTTGCTGTGCAACCCTACAACCGCGCCCAAAAACCGCACGGCCCGGGTGCTGTATGGCCTTTTGTGCGGATTTTTGACCATGATGTACCGGTTTTATGGATCGTATGAACTGGGGGTCTGCTTTGCTGTGCTGCTGGCGAATGCTTTCAGCGGCTGGCTGGACCGCATTTGTACCCGGCCGGGCGGCTTGCTGAAAAGGAAGGTGAATGAATCGTGAACCTGGAACGCGCCCGTTACTATCAGGAAAATATGGACAGGCTGATGCAGACCGACCGCCTGTTTTTAAAAAACCCGGTGTTGGTGACCGGATTGGGGCTGGCGCCTATTGTAGTGGCGGCAACCACCCTGAACAATGCCTTGATTTTAGGCCTGGGGGTAGCTTTGCTTTTGACCCCTACCCGGCTTTTGGCGGCAGTATGCTGCAGCCGGAAGGTTCCGGTTCAGCTACGAGGGCTTGTATATACTCTGTGTGCGGCAGTTTTATATATTCCAATCTTTTTTCTGCTGTACCAGGTGTTTGGGGTGTCGCTTTCTGCAGTGGGCCTTTACCTGCCTGTTTTAGTGGTGGAACCTATTATCATTAAACGGTACGAGCGGCCGCAGCCGGAACCGCTTGGTTTTGCCCTGCGCAAGGGCATTACCACAACCGCCGGTTTTCTGCTGGCACTGTTTGTGGTGGCTGCTCTGCGTGAATGGCTGGGGCTTGGCACTTTGCTGGGGTATCAGCTACTGGCACAGGCACCCATGCCCTTGGCAAACTATACTTCCGGCGGGTTTATCTGTGTGGGCCTTTTGGCCGCGCTTTGGCGCTGGATGGGCAACCTGTTTAAAAAATATGTCAATCTGGAGGCGAAGCAGGAGGTATGACTATTTTAAACGACATCCTGACCTTTTTCCTCTATGCGGTTATTGCAATTGCTGCGCAGAACGCAGTATTTACCCGGGCGTTGGGTGTCTCGCGTTTGACCCGCCTGGTGGAAACCGGGGAACTTGCCATCAGCAAGTTTACGGTGCTGTTGGCGGCGGTACAGCTGCTTTCGGCGCCGCTGGCCTTTTATGCAAACCGCCTGCTGGATATCAATGTTCAGCTGCGTGCGGCGCTGCGCCCGTTGGTTATGGTGCTGTGCAGCGGAGTAGCTTTTTTTGTGGTGCTTTTGGCGCTGGGCATTCTTTCGGCCAAAACGCAGATGAAAAGCCTGCGGGAGTATGCCCGGGCTTTGCCGCTGGCGACCTTTAACTGCTGTGTAATTGGCACCTTGCTTTTAACCACTACCGGCGGATATACGCTGGTTCAGTCCATGGGGTTTGAGCTGGGCAGCGCGGTAGGGTATGCGGCCGCGCTGGTTTTGGTCAGTGAAGGTCAACGAAAGATTCAAAACCGCAATGTGCCCGCAAGTTTTCGAGGGTTGCCGGTGACCTTGGTCTATATTGGGGTATTGGCACTGGCGATTTATGGCCTGACCGGGCACACACTGGCCATTTAAGGCTGGAAGGTTAAAAAAGGTACAGGCGTAGAAGGAGAGTTTTATATGGGCAAAAAACCTGTCAAAATCAAGCGTTATCGGCGCAGCTTTACTGGGCCGGGCAGCCATATGAGCACCATTCGTCGGGTGGCATTTTGGGCTGTGGTAGTGCTGGTGCTGTTTGGTTTGGGGTGGTTGATTGCAAAGCCGGGTCTTGATGCGGCTTCCCGGCTGTGGTACAGCTACAAAAATCAGCCCTCCTCTTCGTCGCAGCCCTCCTCTTCAGAGGTTTCCTCCGAATCGGGGCAGGCGGCTATTTCGGATGATTCAACACCAGATAGCCAGCCTCTGGAGCAAAACGAGGAATGGCAGGACTGGGTGTTTGTCTCTCTCACATCGGTTTCTACGCCGCAGGCTGCAGAACAGACTGCTCAGCAGCTGGCCCAGCAGAATGTAAAAGCGGCGGTTATCACATTAAAAGATGAAACTGGCGCCGTATATTATGACTCCCAGCTGCAGCTGGCCCAAACAGCCAAATCGGCTTCGGCAATTGATGCTGCGGCGGTAGCCAAAGCCTTTACCGATGCAGGGGTAACCCCCATAGCCGGTATTTGGGCGTTTAAAGACTCTACCGCACCTTACAGCGATCGTTCCCTGGCCGTAAAATATCAGGGAACCGATTATAACTGGCTGGATAATTCCCAGGAGCTGGGAGGAAAGCCTTGGCTAAACCCCAACAGTGAAGGCGCACAGGATTATATTGCCGGCCTGGTGGAAGAGGTTACCCAGTTGGGCTTTTCCAAAACTTTGGTATTTGGGCTGCAGTTCCCGGAAGGATACAGCCTAGATGCCTGCAGTTACGGCACAATGAATGGCAGCAAGGCGCAGGTGCTGACCCAGTTTGGACAGCGGCTGGAATTGATTGAAGGCGCCGAGGTTTGGTTTGCTTTTGGCCAGGCGACATTGGATGGCAGTGCCACGGCTCCTTATGGAGATGTATCGCCTGCTACTTTCGGTTTTGAAAATGTGTTGGTGCAGACGCAGATTACGGCAAGCAGCGCACAGCAGGCGGCAAGTTCAGCCAGTTCGGCTGCGAATGAAACCGATACCGCTGGTACGGCCGGTCAGCTGCTGGAACAATTGGCCCAGCAGCTAACTGAAAATGGAGCCAAAAAGCTGGGATATTACCTGACTGGGGCCAGCCAGATTGAGCAGGATGAAATTAGCCAACAAGCCCGTGCGGCAGGCTTTACCGTTTCGCTGACGCAGCAGTGAGAAGGAGGCGGGCACAGAATGTATGTGCGCACCGCTGGGCAGACAGACCTGCCCGGCCTGTATGAACTGTGTTGTGCCAGTGCTGGCAGAAAATTGCAGCAGGATGTATTTGCTCAAATTTTTAAGGCAGTTTGCGCAGACAGCCAACGCCGTTTGGTGGTGGCTGTGGAGGACGAGCAGATTGTGGGGTATGCAGATCTGCAGATTCAGGTTTTGCTTTCGGACTGTGCGCCGGCTGCAGTGCTGAGCGAATTTTATGTGGCACAGCCTTATCGCGGTACGGGGGTGGGTACAGGCATGCTGATTGCGTTAACCGGGCAGGCCCGTGCGGTTGGCTGTACCCGGCTTTTAGCAAACTGTTCCCGTGTGAACCTGAAAAGCCAGGCTTTTCTGGATCGGCATGGTTTTGTGCGGGTACAACACCGGTATGAAAAGGCACTGCGCTGAAAGCAGCCTAAACGGCCAAAAGAGGTTTTCGGGCCAGAATACAGGGGAGGATGCAGCGGTATGGATGTCATGATCCTGGGAATTGCAGGGGGAACCGGCAGCGGAAAAACCACCCTTACCAATCGCCTGAAGGAGCACTTTGGGGAAGATGTAAGCGTTATCTATCATGATAATTACTACAAGCGGCATGACAATATGCCATACGAAGAGCGCTGCCTTTTGAACTACGATCACCCGGATGCGTTCGATACGGATCTTTTAATTGAGCATCTGCACCAATTGCGTCAAGGACAGGAGATCTGCTGCCCGGTATATGATTATACCGTCCACAACCGTTCAGATAAAACTGTGCTGGTAAAACCTGCACCGGTTATTATTGTGGAGGGAATTTTAATCTTTCAAAACCCACAGCTGCGGGATATGATGGATATTAAAGTGTTTGTGGATACCGATGCAGATGTGCGGATTTTGCGCAGAATTATGCGGGATGTAAAAAAGCGTGGGCGCAGCTTGGAATCGGTTGTGCAGCAATACTTGACTACAGTGAAACCCATGCATGAACAGTTTGTGGAACCCAGCAAGCGCGCAGCGGATATTATTGTGCTGGAGGGCGGAAAAAACCAGGTGGCGCTGGAGATGTTGATTCAGCGGGTGGCAAGTCATCTGGCCAGTGTCCACTTAGCACAGTGCCAATAAAAATAAAAAAGCACCGGGGTTATTTTGCTCCGGTGCTTTTGTCGGCTTGGGAAGAATAGTTTGCAGCAATGCAAGAGGCAGCGGCTGTATGATGGCAAAAGAATGCGGGGATAAGAGCGTGAAAAAACAAAAAGTTAAACTGGTTTGCAGTGACCTGGACGGTACTTTGCTGCGAAATGGGGAGAAAATGCCGCGCCCGGAGCTGTTTGATTTGGTGCGGCGGCTGGCAGAACAAAAAATTCAGTTTTGTCCGGCAAGCGGCCGCCAGTTTGCCAGCATTCGCCGCTTATTTGAACCGGTGGCAAAGGATTGTTTATATTTATGTGAAAATGGCTGCCTTATTTGCGATGCAGATGGGCGAGTTTTGCATAAAACTATAATGGAGCGAAAACTTGCAGAGCAGATTGTGCAGGATTTTCTTGCAGGAAGCAATGGCCAGGGCGAGATTATGTTGTCGGGGGAACGGATAGGATACCTGATCTGTCAGGGGCTGGGAATTCAGCGGGAGGTCACCAGTTACGGCTACGATTCGGTTGTGGTGGAGCGGGTAGACCAAATTCCGGAGGATATTTTGAAGGTTTCCCTCTATCTGCCTGGCGGCGTAGAGCCATTTGTCAAGCGGTTTGTGCCCCGTTGGTCGCATGTGAATGCGGCAGTGGCCGGTGCTTGCTGGATTGATACAACCTTCGGAAATAAAGGAACCGGCGTGCAGGCTGTATGTCGCATTTTAGGCATCCAGCCCAGTGAGGTTATGGCGTTTGGAGATAATTTTAATGATACATCCATGTTGGACTTAGTAGGTTTTCCCTGTCTAATGAATACCGCCCACCCCGAGCTGCGGGCTCGGTATCCACACCAGGTAAAAAGCCCGGAACAAGAGCTGCACCGCCTATTAGAAGATTTGGATAGGTGAAAATGCAGGCTGTAACTAACTGGAAGCTTTATAAGGCTCAAAATGTTTCGGCAGTTTTTTCCCAAAACGGAAATTTTGGTCTTTTGTGATAATAATAAAAAGGGAAGCAGAAGATTTTCTGCTTCCCTTTTGGTATGTTTTGAAAAAATCTGTTTTTTAATCCATCCGCACCATGTTTTTCTGTGTTTTGGCCTGGTAAAGCAATCGGTCAGCCTGGCCCACCAGGTCAGCAGCGGGGCGCTCGCGCCAGGCTCCGCCAATGCTTACGGATAAATTCAGTTCCGGCCAGTCAGGAAGGGAATTTTCTTCCACGGAATGGCGTATTTTTTCCAGTTTTTGGGCAAAAGCATCTCGGCCAATTCGCCGAAAAACCAAAAGAAATTCGTCGCCGCCAAACCGAACCAGCGCATCGGTACTGCGAATATCCGCCCGAATTTTGTGGCAGACCGCCCGCAGTGCCGCGTCGCCGGCCGGATGACCATAGGTGTCGTTGATTCGCTTAAAGTCATCGATATCTAACATGGCGACGGCTTCATGGTCCAGGTCCCGTAATTGTTCCTCGTAGTAATTGCGGTTATAAGCGCCAGTTAAAGCGTCAATGTAAAGCTTGGTATTGTAAGAAGAAATTGCTTCAATAAATTCGTTCTTGCCATGAACACCCAGCATGGTATCATCCGAAATTTGGGAAATCATCTCCATTACACAGCTTTTGCCTTCAATCTCCACAAGATTGGCTGTAATGTGAAAAATTTTATCTCCCACAAATTCAAATTTGGTTGTCTTTTTTTCGGTGGAAAGCGCCCGCACAGAAATGCAGTTGGGACAGCGCTCCTCCCGCAGCCAGGTCTGGTAACACCGGTATGGGCTTTTTTCAAATTCTCCCTCCTGCGTAAGCGGGAGGTATTGTTCGGTCACATCGGCATTTACAAACCGAACACGATCAAAAACAAAACGCAGCTGACAAGCAAGCTGCCAGGCTTCTTTTCTGGTCATACTGCTCACTCCATGATCTGGGTCTTATCAAAGGTCAGCCCGTTCAGAAAATTTTATATAACAATTTATCTGTACCAATATACGCATAGAAAACTGAACAAAACTGAGTCTCACTTTTATTATACTGGAAAAAAATGGTAATACAAGCAAAAATAATGCCAAGAGAGCGAAGAACCGTTATTCTTTCCAGCGGGTGGCAAGTGCCTGTGTTACCTGCTGTTTTTGGGGAATAGAGGAAGCGGCGCCGAGTTTTTCTACCGCCAAAGCGGCTGCTGCACTGGCAAAACGCAGTGCTTGCAGAGGAGAGGTATTTTGCCACTGGGCCAGAAAATACCCGGTAAAGGTGTCGCCTGCTGCAGTGGTATCCAAAGGGGTTGTATGGAAAGCAGGGCAGAAAAACAGCTCGTCTTTCGTTTGCAGGTAAGCGCCGTTTTCCCCTGCGGTCAATAGAATGGCTTGGTTCGAGAAACGACTGTGCAGGGCATGCAAAATATCCGAATATTCGCTGCTGTTGCAGCTGGCCAGTGCCTGCCCTTCCCCCTCGTTTACCAAAAGCAAATCCACTAGGTCAAGCGGGGCAGAAAAAAGGGCAGGGCCAATGGGGGAAGCGTTTAAAGCTACCTGCATGCCGCGAGAATGGCCAAATTGGATTGCCTCACTCAGGCAGGATGTTTCATTTTGAAGCAAAAGCAGATCTCCCTTGCCAAAGCCGTCCAAAGCGCGCTGTAAGTATTGGGGGGTAATGCAACCGTTTGCACCAGGCCATACCAAAATGCAGTTTTCGCCGGATTGTTCCACCTGAATAACAGCATGGCCGGTAGGGTTATCCACCGTTTCAATTCGGCTGGTGTTCACCTGCGCTTGGTTTAAAAGCTCTAAAAGTATGCCGCCGTCCGGCCCCACGAGTCCCGCATGCCAAACTTCGGCCCCGGCCCGCGCAGCCGCCAAAGATTGATTCAGTCCCTTTCCTCCGCAGCCTACGGAATAATGCTGGACTCCCACGGTCTGCCCGGCAGCGGCAATTTGCTCCACCTGGTATACACGGTCCAGATTAAGAGAGCCCAAATTCAAAATGCGCATCGTTGACCTTCCTTTCATCTGCCCCAATATAGTAAAAGCGGTTTGCTGGTTGCTGTGTACCAACAGGGAAAAACGGCCGGGCATTTTGCCCGGCCGTTTCGTTTTCGGGTTAATTTGTCTTTTCTGGGTCATCAGCGGGCTGGTCGGCCGGAACGGTTTCCTCTACCAGGCTGGAAAGAACCGAAGCTTTTGTGACGATTCCACACAAAACACCGTCGGTGTCCAATACGCTAATGGGGAATTTGGCTTCGGCAGCTATGGGCAGCACTTCGCTGATCAATACATCCGGGCGGGTAGTGGGCAGATCGGTTATCATCATTTCCTTGATGGTTCTCTCTTCCCGAATGCCGCGAATGGCGCCGTCGGCGGTCAATAGGCCGGCCAGACCCATTCGGTCATCCACCACAAATGCGGAAGAAACGCCTGCACGGCGCATTTCGTGTATGGCATGGTTGGGGCCTTCGCCCAGCCGCACCACACAGGTGGGGGTCGCCATAATATGGCTGACCGTCAGCACCTTGGTTTTATCTGCGCTGCCAATAAACTGGCGCACATAGTCATCTGCGGGGTGCGCGCTCATCTGCTCAGGGGTATCTACCTGAATGACCCGGCCGTCCCGCATAATGGCCACATGATCCCCCAGCTTAAACGCTTCGTTAATGTCGTGGGTGATGAAAACAATGGTTTTGCCCAGCTTGCGCTGAATACCCATCAGTTCAAACTGCATATCCGCCCGCACCAGTGGGTCCAAAGCGGAAAACGGCTCGTCCATCAAAAGCACTTCGGGGTCATTGGCCAGCGCCCGGGCAATGCCTACCCGCTGGCGCATGCCGCCGGAAAGTGCGCTGATCGGCTGGTGTTCCCAGCCGGAAAGGCCCACCATCTCAATCATTTCCATGGCTTTCTTTTCCCGCTCAATGGTGGAGACCCCTTTTACCTCCAGCCCGTAAGCCACATTGCCGAGAACATCCCGGTGGCTCATCAGGCCAAAGTTCTGAAAGACCATAGCAATTTTGTTGCGTCGATATTCCCGCAATTCCTTTTTGTCCAGCTTGCCAATATCGGAATTTTCAAACCGGATTACCCCGCTGGTGGGGCGGTGCAGCATATTCAGACACCGCACAAAGGTGGATTTGCCCGACCCAGACAATCCGATGATGACGAAAATCTCACCCCGGCGAACCTCGAAATTTACATCCCAAATGGCAGCGGTTACGCCGGTGCGGCGCTTTACATCTTCCCGGTTAAGCCCTTCCCCCATCAGGCGGGCGGCTTCGGTTTTGTTGGCACCGTACAGTTTGCAGACATGTTCGGCCCGCAGGATAATGTCGTTTTTCTGTTGCATAAAAAACCTCACTTTCTGCCGTTACCGGGTCTGCTTTTCTTCGCTTTTGCGGGCCAGCCCTTGGGTAATTCGGTCGATCAAGATGGCCACGATTACAACAGCAGTGCCGGCGATCAGGCCGCGGCCAATCTCGATGCGGTTCACGCTTACCAGTACCTCCATGCCCAAGCCGGAAGCGCCGATCATCGAGCAGGTTACCACCATGGCCATGGCCATCATCAGGGTTTGGTTTACACCCTGCATAATGGTGGGCAAAGCCTGGGGAATTTGCACTTTAAACAGGGTCTGCCAGCGGGTAGAACCAAAGCTACGCGCAGCTTCCACTACCTCTTTGTCCACCTGGCGAATGCCGTGGCTGGTCAGCCGAATGACCGGCACAATGGCGTAGATGGTGGTGGCAATAACGGCCGGAGCTTTGCCCAGACCAAAGAACAAAATGGCGGGAATCAGGTACACAAAAACCGGCATGGTCTGCATGGTGTCCAGAATGGGGCGCATAATGGTGTTGGCTTTGCTGGACGAAGAGATTAAAATGCCGATGGGCAGCCCCAGAAGCAGGCTGATAACCACGCTGGCCAGCACAATGGCCAGGGTTTCGTTCATCAGATCCCACATGCCGAACAGCCCTACAATAAACAGCAGCACCGTATAAAGAATGCCGCGCTTAATGCCGCCGCACAGCCGCCAGCCGGCCAAAAATACAAGTGCCAGCACAAGCCACCAGGGCATTAGGTCTAATACCCACTGAATACCGGTAATGAAAGCGGTTAAGCCTGCCTTAATCGCATCAAAAAATCCGCTGGTTTTGGCAGCAAAGCTGCGCACAGCGCTATCAATTCCTTCCTGGTCGATGGTCAGGGTGAACGGGAAGTCCAAAAGCCAGCTGCCGGAGCTGGAACTGGTTTTGCCGGATAGGGCATCTCGTACCAGTTGGGCTTTTTCAGGCTCCAGCCACTCATCCAGCAGGTCATCATGTTCTTTTAAGAACCACTGGGCGGTAGCGTTATAGTCCTCGCCGGTGTCCTGCATATGGGCCAATGCTTCGCTGGTTAGCGCACTGGAAGTATGGTAGCTGGACAAAAATTCGCAAAATTCCGGGTCTTTTTCGGCGAAGTTGTTGCTCACCGTAACCGTCACCCGTACCGACGGGCAGGCAGTGGCACCGGAAGCATAGGTAGCTTCATCGTAGGGTGCATCTTCCAGCAGTACAAAATCATATTTGCCCATCAGCCAGGTGGGTTCCCAATAATACGCTACAATCGGTTCCCCCATTTCGTAGGCCGAGCTGATAGCTGCCGACAAGGAAGCGTCGGAACCGGCGCGGAAGTAGTTATAGTTTGCATCCAACCTATAATACAAATATTTATTGTACATGACATTGTCAATTTCCCAGCCGGGAATTGCGCCATAGATCCGCCCGCGGGAAGGATTCTCTTCATCTACAAAAACATCGGCATAGTTGGCAAGGTCGGCCACGGTAACAAGATCTGGAGCCATGGGCTCAATACCGCGTTCAGGGTCTCCTTCAATAACATATCGCGGCACATAAAAGCCCTGAATATTGTCGTCAAAGTTGATGCCCAGCTCCTGGTAGCCGCCGCTGGCAATATCCTCTTCGTAGGTTGCAATGTTGTCACTCCAGGTCTCCATGAAAACATCCAGCTCGCCCTTCTTCATACCTTCGGCAATAACCGAAGAAGAGCCGGTTGTTTCTGACCAGGTATAACCATAGGCTGCTTGGGCAATATAACCGGCCACCGCATTGTGGAACTTGTTGGAGTCCCAGCCGGCGTCGGCAAATACAATATGCCCGCCAGAACCCTGGCCGGAACAGCCCGCCAGCAGGCCAGCTACTGCCAAAAGACAGCACAGCAGGCTTACAATCCTTTTTTTCATGGAATCCATCCTTTCTTTTGCCTGCGGCGCGCAGGCCACCGGCAGCATCCTATTAAGAAAGCTGTGACAACTTATATTATACAAAGAGTTGTCTGTTTGGTCAACTATTTTGCTAAACAAAATGGCTCCTATTTGGTCACAATAGCCTAAAACAACACCCTTAAAAAGATTTTGCGAAAAAACTGCGAAAATTTTGCAGCTTTTTAGCACAGAAAAAGATGATACGCTCCTTGTCAGTATACCAGAAGAAGAGGGCAAAAAAAATCAAATTTGACAACTGACTGGAAGGCGTGGCATACTAAAAAAGTAAAAAATCGGTAAAAACGGCGCAAGTGTGCAGGTGTAGCTGTAAGCGATCTTTTACGAAGAACTGGCGGTAAAAAACAGTTGGCTTAAGGCGGCAAAAATAGGCTGGCTAAGCTGCGGCCGTCAGTGGACAGGGGGGTTCAAAATGGAACTGACATTGCAGAAAGACGGTGTAGTTGCCCGAGCAGATACACATGGAGCGGAGCTGTTTTCTTACTGTTTGCCCAACGGCCGACAGGTGCTTTGGGGGGGCAGTGAGAAAAGTTGGCCAGGGCGCAGCCCGGTGTTGTTTCCTATTGTAGGGCCGGTACCGGGCAACCGCATTGAAATTGACGGCGAATTGCGCCAGATGCGCCGGCATGGCTTTGCCCGCGATATGGAATACCAGGTGGCCGAGCAAACCCAGGAGAGTGTTACTTTTACAGCCTGTGCCAATGAGGAAACTTTGGAGCGGTACCCCTATCGCTTTCGTATTAGTGTGACCCACCGGCTGGAAAAAGCGGGGTTTACCACCAGTTATACGGTAAAAAATGAAGACGAGCGCCCCTTGGGCTACTGCATTGGTGGCCATGTGGGATTTGTATGCCCCATGGCAGCAGACGACCGGTTTGAAGACTACCAGCTGTCCTGGCCAGATGCAGAGTGTGTACTTTTGTTCCCATACGATGTGGGACCTACCCCCCGTGCCACCGCGCCGGAGCTGGTAGCAGAAAGCTGTACAGGGCTGCCGGTCAGCCACAAGCTGTTTGACCAGGGAACCTTGTTTTTGGCTGAGGTTCCTAACAAAATTATCACCCTGCAGAATCCCCGCACCGGTATAGGGGTGCGAATGGAATACGAGGGCTTCCCCGTAATGGCACTGTGGAGCAAAGAGTATGCGAACGCGCCGTTTTTATGTATAGAACCCTGGCACGGTGTACCCCAATTGGAGATTGGGCGTCAGCGGTTTGAAGATAAGCGGTTTATGATTCACCTGAACCCAGGTGAGGAGAAGACCCTTTCCTATCGGGTAACCGTGCTGGAACCGGCAGCACACTCCCGCCTGGAGGATGCAGAATGGGACAGCAGCTTTTAATTGTAACTTATAAAATGAGGCATGGTATGAGGCAGGCCTTTCTAAAAAAAGCGGCTGTGTTGGCGGAATGCTTTTTGAAGGAAGAGGGGTGCCTGGGCTACCAGTACTTACCTGTGCCAGAAGACCCGGACGGTTTGGTTTTGATAGAGCGGTGGGCAAGCGCTGAAGACCAGCGGCGCCATACCAAAACCAAAGCGTTTGCGGAGCTTGCAGCATGGAAGCCGGATTATGTGGCCGATACTCGGCTGGAGCGCTTTGTGCCGGCAGAACCGTAGGTGTCAGCGTTTGTATTTGGCATAGCAATGGAAAATTTCCGGTTTGCCTGTACTATGGCTGAACAAGTGGCAATAAAAAGCGGGGAAGCTTATAAGCTTCCCCGCTTTTTACTTCTTTTTTTCATCTCCCAAATTCCCCATATGCCAGCAATCACACAAAAAATAGCTGGAATGCTGGTGCCTAAATTGTTCATGCTCATTGCACCAGCGCCCATAAGCGCAGCCGCTGCTATAAAGTTCATTACAATGCAAAAAATAAAGGCTTTTTTCAAAAGGCTTCCCTTCCTTGGCCCTATTAGCCGTCTGTGACTGAAAACGGTACCGAGCTTTTTGGTGTGTAAAAGACTATCTGCTAATAAAACACCAACATCTGGTAAATGCAGGCTCTGTTACGGTTGGGCTTTTGGGCATTCTGGCTGCAGATTAGGGCTGTGCGTCTTACCACATCCCGCAGTACACCGGCAAAAGGAGTGGTATTCTTTGTAAAGCTACAAAAGCCGTACAAAAACTTTTGCGCAAACGCCCGTATAATATTGGAGTTTTAAGAAAGCAAAATGCGATCGTTATCCAGATTTTTTCCCGCATTCTGTTTAAACAGTTCCAAAAGGCCGGGCACTGTCATACCGCTGCGCTCCTCACCGGAAAGGTCCAAAACAATCCGACCGTTATCCATCATAATGGTGCGGTTTCCAAGCTCCAACGCATGGCTCATATTATGGGTAACCATCAGGGTGGTAATTTTGCTGTCCGCCACCACCTGCTTTGTAATGGTAAGAACCTTTTCTGCAGTGGCAGGGTCCAATGCCGCTGTGTGTTCATCCAAAAGCAAAAGTTTTGGCGGTACAATGGTTGCCATTAGCAAAGTTAGTGCCTGGCGCTGTCCGCCGGAAAGCAGCCCCACCGGTTGGCGCATACGGTCCTCCAGCCCCATGCCAAGCCGGGACAGCTGCTGGGCAAAAAACTGCCGGTCTTTCCGGGTTGGGCGGGAAAAGAAGGCGCTTTGCTTGCGAGAGGTGCGCAGATAGGCCAAAGAGAGGTTTTCCTCAATGGTCATATGGGGGGCTGTTCCGCGCATGGGGTCCTGAAACAGCCGGCCGATCTGCCGGCTGCGTTTATATTCCGGCAGAAAGGTAATGTCTTCGCCGGCTAAACAAATGGACCCCTCATCCACAAAAAATGCGCCGGCAATGGCATTGAATAGGGTGGATTTGCCTGCCCCGTTAGAGCCCACAATGGTGACGAAATCGCCCTCGGCAAGGGTTAAATCCAGCTGGCGCAAAGCCTTTTTTTCGTTGACAGTGCCAGGGTTAAAGGTTTTGGACAGATGAGACAGTACCAACATTTTACTGGCCTCCTTTCGCTTTTGCCGCCAGCTTTTGGCGCTGCAAAGCCGCCATTTTTTTTACCTGGGGCGCAGCAATTGCCACCGCTACAATAACGCCCGAAACCAGCTTGAAGCATTCGGTAGGCACAATATTGGCGCTGATGGCAATGGCAATGATGATGCGGTAGAGCACAGCGCCGATTATGACCCCAATGACCCGACGGCGTACCGAACCTTTACCAACCAGACTTTCTCCGATAACCAGGCTGGCCAATGCCACCGTCACCATACCGGTACCCAAATTGATGTCGCAGCTTTTGTTCAATAAACCGTACAAACAGCCGCTCAGCGCTGTCAGCGCATTAGCAAGGCACAACCCTACCGTAATGGTAAAAACGGGGTTGATGGAAGAAGCCCGTACCATATCCACATTGTCGCCGGTGGCCCGAATGGACAAACCAAGGCGTGTACTGAAAAACAGGCAGATCAGGACACTCACTACCAGCACAATGGCGCAAAGAAGGAACAATTCGTGCCAATCCTTCCAAAAGTCAGAATCGGAAAGCTTTTTAGTCAGGGTGAAAATGGTGTCACTGCCGTAGATGGAGAGGTTTGAGGACCAGCCCATAACGGCCAAATTTACGGTATAAAGACCTGTATTTACAATAATGCCTGCCAAAATACTCTGTACCCCAAGCCGGGTTTGCAGAAAAGCGGTAATAAAGCCCGAGCAAACCCCTGCCAGCATGGCAGCAAACAGCGCCAAAATGGGATGGCCGGCCAGTGTTACAGTGGCGCCCACTGCAAAACCCAGCGTGTAGCAGCCATCGGTGGAAAGGTCGGCGATGTCCAGAATAGAAAAGCTGATAAAGAGCGCCAGCGCTACCAGCGAATAGATGGCACCGACCTCCAGAGCTGTCTGAAAGGCGGTAGGTGAGAGTATGGTCGGCATGAGAAGTCCTCCTTCAAAGCGGTGAAAAAATACCGCACAAATATGCTTAAAAAGACAAGGCAGGCGCTGCATAAAGCTGCGCCTGCCGCATCTTTTTCAGAAAAGGCCGGCAGGAGACGGCCTTTTGGCCAACGGCCAATTAGTTGGAATTGTCCAGGTCGCTGAAGTTCTGAGCCGTGGTAATCTCTACCACGCCAATCCCTAAGGTGGAAAACGCTTCCTTTACATCATCCAAAGAAAGTCCAATGGCTTCGCAGGTTTCAGTATTAATGGTGGCAGCTTCGTGAGCCAGCACCACGACCGGAGTGGTGGCCGGATCGGCGCCGTTTACCAGAAGGTCCACAACCATATCGGCGGTTTCACGGCCAAGATCATCGTAATCCACGCCATAACCGAAGAAAGCACCGTTCAAAGCAAAGGAGTTTGCACCGGTATAGTGGGGAATTTTGGCCTCATTCAGCTTTTCAAAAATGGAAAGTTCGGCGCTCATAACCGTGTTGTCGGTGGGGGTAAAAATTGCCTGGACACCGGCGTCGATCAAAGCATCCACAGCAGAGTTGATCTCGTCGGTATTGGTGCCGGTTTTCTCCACATAGCTGATATTGTGCGCATCCAGATATTCCTTGGCCTCTGCAATGGGCTTGGTGGAAGAATCCTGCGATTTGGAGTACAGCAGCCCAACGGTCTCAATGTCCGGGTCGACAGCCACCATCATCTCCATAATCAGTTCGGTGTTCAGCGCATCGCTCACGCCGGTAATCAGTCCGCCGGGGGCATCCATGCTGTCCACCAGTTTGGCAGTAACCGGGTCGGAAACCGCAGCAAAAATAACCGGAATGCCCTCTTCCGCTACTACTGCCTGCATAACCTGTGCAGCCGGTGTGGCAATAGGTACCACCACATCCACCTGGTCATCCACCAGCTGGGCGGCAATCTGGTTTAAGGTAGTGCTGTCGCCTTGGCCATTAAAGGTGTAATCAGCGTAGTTAAAGGTTACGCCCAGCTCGCTGCTTTTTGCATCCAGCTCTTTTTGAATATTGGTTTCAATCTGGTCCAGCGAAGCGTGATCCATGTATTTGACAATTGCTACCTTGTATTCCTCTTTTTGTCCAGTGGCTGCAGTGCTGGAAGCGGCTGCAGAGCTAGAAGCAGCGCCCGACTGGGAAGAGCTGCTGCCCGAGCAGCCTACCATGGAAAGACCCAGTGCCAGGCACAAGGCGGCGGCGGTGATTTTTTTCATGGTGTTTTTCTGTTTCATCTTCAGTTCCTCCAAATCATTCAGTTGCGGGGGCAGATGTGCGGGCCCTGCCGCGGCCCGTTTTTTGGAGCAGCTGCCTTTTTTGTTTGCCTGCAGACAAACAAAAAAGGCTCCTTATCCCACATGGGACAAGAGCCTGACTCCTGCGATACCACCCAAATTGGCGTTATAAAACGCCCGCTCGCTTCACGCGCCATCACGCGTGCCCGATGGATAACGGGAGGGATCCCGTCGGCATCTACTGAGGATTACCCGTTCAAAGCCGCCCTCGGAAGTCCATTCACACAACGGCACTGTGCCCCGTTTCCACCCCACGGGACTCTCTGAAAAAAGCGCTCTGTTGGCTACTACTCTTCCTCAAAGGTTTTGTTTGTTCGAACTGTTAGGCACATTATATCCACTGAAAAAAC
The DNA here is from genome assembly GCA_022778585.1 of Pygmaiobacter massiliensis. Lineage (GTDB taxonomy): Bacteria > Bacillota > Clostridia > Oscillospirales > Ruminococcaceae > Pygmaiobacter > Pygmaiobacter massiliensis_A. The sequence continues at coordinate 50,378 of JALFTI010000024.1, forward strand.
GATTGTCAAGCATTTTTTCAAAAAAGCATGTAAAGCCTGGTACATCAGCCATTTTGCTGTGGGCGTTTTGCAAAGAAAGCAGTAAAAAATAAAAATTTTACAATGTACAAAGCCTTTTAATAAGACTGTATAGGTGAACATAAATAAACCGCACAAAAGCGGCTCTTGTTGGAAACTGCCGCACCATTTTTCAAAAACAGAAATTAGGATTTGGAATATGGATATTCTGCAATAAAATAATGCCTCGCCGCTAGCAGATATGTTATAATAAAAACCATGGCAAAAACAAAAAATGCGGCAGTTTTCCGGCATTGCCGGCGCTGCGGAAAGGCGGGCATGTTTTGTGAAGGAACAGAGCATTTGGCGCACCCTTGCTGGGGATCTGATCTACGATATTTTGGGGATGACCCTGTTTGGGGTGGGAATTTATGTGTTTGCCCGCAGTAGCGGTATTGCCACTGGCGGATTTACCGGCCTGGGCCTGATTATCAATCATGTAACCGGACTGCCGGTGGGCGCTGTTACGCTGTTATTGAATATTCCCTGCATTCTGCTGAGTTACCGTATTCTCGGCAAAATGTTTTTGCTGCGCACGGTGAAAACCATGGTCATTCAAAGTGTCATTATGGACCTGGTGGCGGCCAGACTGCCAGTGTATACTGGTGACCGGTTGCTGGCGGCGCTTTGTGCAGGGGTATTGTGCGGGGGCGGCCTGGTACTGGTATATATGCGGGGCGGTTCCACCGGAGGGGGAGATTTCCTCACCCTTTCTTTGCGCAGACTTTTTCCGCATCTGTCCATCGGCCAATTTAATATTGTTATCGACGGGTGTGTTCTGTGCCTGGCGGGACTGGTGTACGGAGATATAGAGGCAACCTTATATGGGCTAGTTTATGCATTTGCCTGTACCCAAGTGATCGATAAGGTGATGTACGGTGCCGGCAGCAGTAAATTGGCTTTTATTATTACAGAACATGGCCGCGAAACTGCCAGCGTGATTGGCCAGGAACTGCACAGGGGCGGCACGCTGGTACCGGCTATTGGTACCTTTTCTGGCAGACAGAAAGATCTTTTGCTGTGCGCATGCAGCCGCAACCAGATTTTTAGGGTGCGAAAACTGGCCCACAAAGCCGACCCAACGGCGCTGGTTATGATAAGCCAGGCGGACGAAGTGTTTGGCGAAGGCTTTAAAAAGCCCGAGTAATCCAACCGGATCAAAACAGAAAAGAGGGACCTTTTGTGCTAACCAGTCAACTTGTTCATCAGCTTCTTATCATCTGCCCCCTTTCCTTTCTGGCGGGATTTGTAGACGCCGTAGCCGGCGGGGGTGGACTAATCAGTCTGCCGGCTTTTTTGTTTGCAGGGGTACCGGTTCATCTGGCCTATGGCACCAACAAGTTTTGCTCCTGTTTTGGAACATTGATTTCGACCGGAAAATATTTAAAAAACGGCAAAATTACATTAAAATTGGCATTGCTCAGTGCGGCTGGGGCGCTTATAGGCAGTGCGGTGGGGGCCAGAATGGTACTGGCGCTGAGTGAGCGGGTGCTGCAGATTTGTTTAATGGTCATACTGCCGGTTGTAGCGGTATTTTTACTGTTTAACCGAAACCTGGGACAAGATGAAGACAGCCCCCAAAACATTTCTTCCCAAAGCTTGATGCTGCGGGCGGTGGTTATTGGTCTTGTACTGGGTTGGTACGACGGCTTTTTTGGTCCCGGAACCGGTACCTTTCTTGTTTTGGCGTTTTCCGGGTTAATGGGCATGAGCCTGGTGAATGCTTCAGGAAATGCCAAGGTGGTAAACCTGGCCAGTAATTTGGCCGCGTTGATCACCTATCTTTTAGGCGGCGCAGTAATTTTTACCCTGGCGGTGCCGGGAGCACTGTGTAATGTAGCGGGCAACTGGCTGGGTGCCACATTGGCCATAAAAAAAGGCGCCAAGTTTATTCGTCCAATCATTTTTGTATCCATAGGCCTTTTGCTGGTGCGCATTTTAACCGACTTAATCGCCTGAATAATCGCTTTTGATAACGGTAAAGGACATATCGGTAAATAAAAAATTGCATTTACATAAAATAAGCCCGGCAGCTTTTTACAGCCTGCCGGGCTTATTTTGTTGGTTTTACAGGATACACAAAAGTTTTGCCGCCAGCAAATAGTATCTTTTCCTGGCTTTTTGCAAATTTTTGCGCAGTGGAAAAAATATAGCCTGCCAAAAGCCTAAATTTTTAAAAACAGGAAAAAGGCCTGCAATAAGCGAATTTTATAACGGGCTGCAGTGGAAAGAAACCGGAAAGGATAAGTTGTCAAGGCTTTTTGAAAAATTGCAACGAATGTGCAAAAAGTCAAAATACGACCCAATATGCCCTTGTCCAAAAGCCAAAACCAAAAGACAAAATATTACCAAATACTGCCAGAAGTTTTACAAATGGTATAGTTTTGGATTTCCACAAGTTGTGGAAAACTCTGTGGAAACTGTGGAAAACGGCCGGGTAAAAGGGTGGTTTTTCCACAATTGGCAGGATGTCCTCTGCAAAGGCGCACAACTTTTTGTTGAAACCCCTGTGGAAAGTGTGGAAAGTTTGCCGGGTAAGTTCTACTGCCAAAAAGTCCATATTACAGGCCAGCGGCCATAAAAAAGGCTGCGCAGAAGAATATTTCGTTTGTTTGGGTGCATAGTTACCGGCCTTTTAGCCTGTGCGGGAATGTACAGATTGCGTGCCAGGCTGCAAAACAGTGGAATTTTGTGTCCAAATGTGATAAAATGAAGCCACAAAGAAAAAAGGCGCAAAAGCCTGCAAAATAAAAGGGGGTCTCTTTTATGAAAATGATCACCGCTATTGTAAACAAGGAAGATTCTGGCGCGGTTTCCTCTGCGCTGACGAAGGCTGGTTACCGGGTTACCAAGCTGCCCACCACCGGCGGCTTCTTGCTTTCGGGCAATGTTACGCTGCTGATTGGTACCGAAGACGAAAAGGTAGATAAGGCCATTGAAATTATTTCCGAACACTCTAAGCAGCGCAAAGAGATTGTGCCTTCTACCGCTTCTTATGGTATTGGTGTTACCACCGCGTATCCGCTGGAGGTGACCGTGGGCGGCGCTACCATTTTTGTAACGAATGTGGAGCGGTTTGAAAAGGTTTGATGCTGCAGCACCTGCTGGGCAATGACCAGCTGAAGGCAGATCTTGCAGCCGCTTTAGCGGCAGGCAAGTTGCCCCATGCCATTTTATTGTGTGCAATGCCGGGCCTGGGTCGCAATTTTGCGGCCCGGGCTATTGCGGCTGATTATCTGTATCCAAACGGCAGGGCAGGGGCAGACCGGGTAATGGCAGGCGCTTCGGAAGAGGTGCTGTTGCTTGCACCCGAAGGGGCTGGTAACCAGATCCGGGTGGAAGCCGTGCGCAGCGTTCGCAGTTGGATATGGGAGTCGGCCCTGATGACCGACGGTAAGGTTGTACTGGTGCGGGATGCACAGCGAATGAACCAGGCTGCGGCAAATGCGCTGCTGAAAAGTATTGAAGAGCCGCCCGAAGGGGTGGTGTTTTTGTTGACAGCCGACAGCGAAAGCTCCATTCTGCCCACAATACGCAGCCGCTGCGCGGTGTATACGCTGGCGCCGGTGCCGTTAGAAATCTGTACCAAACAACTGTGCCAACAGCAAATTTCTGTGCAGGATGCAGATTTTTTGTGTGCTGTGTATGGCGGGGCGCTGGGCAGCTGCCTGAAAAGCGGCTCCCCAAAGCGACTTTGTGCGCTTAGGCAGGCGCTTACAGCGGCCAATGGTGCTGCAAACCGGCAGGCTTACCCGGTTTTGGCAGCCACCGCGCCGTTTTTAAATAAAAAGGAAAAGGACAAAGCAGGCCTTGCGCAGTTTTTGCAGGATTTGCAGGACTTACTTGGAGCAGCATTTGGAGGGGGCGCTGTGCCGGGAATGCAGGTGAGCCAGGAGGATGCGGCCCGCATGCTTTTGGCTGTGCGCGAAGCCCGGCTGGAGCTTGCCGCAAATGGCAGCCTGAAGCTGCTGTGTGCCCTGCTTGCAGCCCGGCTTTCAGGCCAATTGCAGCCATAACAGGGGCTGCTGGAAAAAAGGCAGGGCCGGCAAGCCTTGTTGGGGCCGGCCTTTGGTTTTGGTGTAGCCTGTTTTACACACAAGGCTTTTTAAGCCACCGCCCGAATATAAGCCGCGGGGATGGTGGAAAAAGAACAAGGCGCCGCAGCGGCAGCGGCAGGGAACAATATGGTAAATGTAGTGGGCGTGCGGTTCAAAACGGGCGGCAAGGTGTACTACTTTGACCCTTGCGGACTGATTTTGCGCAAGGGGGATTATGTAATTGTAGAGACCGCGCGCGGCTTGGAATGCGGCGAGGTTTGCCAGCCGGTGCACGCAGTGGCGGATGTAAGTATTACCAAAGCGCTCAAACAGGTGGTTCGGGTAGCTGACGATGTGGATGTGCGCCGGATGCGCCAGAACCGGGAGGATGAAAAGCGCGCCTTTCAGATCTGCGAGGAGCGAATTAGTCGCCACAAGCTGGAGATGAAGCTAATTGATGTAGAGTACGCCTTTGACCGCAGTAAAATTTTGTTTAATTTTACTGCGGACGGCCGGGTGGACTTTCGCGAATTGGTAAAGGACTTGGCCGGCGTATTTCGTACCAGAATTGAGCTGCGCCAGATTGGCGTTCGGGATGAAAGCAAAATGTTGGGCGGGCTTGGCATATGCGGGCAGCCGTTTTGCTGCAGCCGGTTTCTGTCCGACTTTCAGCCGGTTTCCATTAAAATGGCCAAGGAACAGGGCCTTTCACTGAACCCCACCAAAATTTCCGGCAGCTGCGGGCGGCTGATGTGCTGCTTGGCCTATGAGCAGCCGGCATATGAGTATCTGAACAGCATTACCCCGGGTGTGGGTAGCTATGTGAAAACACCGGACGGGGAAGGCACAGTCTGCGAAGCAAATCCGGTTTCCGGGCAGGTAAAGGTGCGGTTAGAGCCAGGGGTTGATGTGCCCAAAACTTATATACGGGATGAGTTGGAAGTGCTGCGGGCGGCATCTAAGCGGGCGGGTGAAAAAAAGCGCCGCAAGGCTGCGCGCACACCGAAGCCTGCCGAACCGGCGCAGAATATGCAAAAAACACCCGGTGCCCACAGTGTGGGCGACCGCGCGCATGCAGCGGGGCAGGGCAAAGAAAATGCGGTGCGCAAACAGCCGGAAAAAAGTAGTTGAATATTCTGACTTTTGTGGTACAATGTAACAAAATGGAGGTGTTGAAAAGTGGCTTACAAAATTTCTGATGGTTGCATTTCCTGCGGCACCTGCGCTGGTGCCTGCCCCATGGGCGCGATCAGCGAGGGCGACGGCAAGTACGAGATCAATGCAGATACCTGCATTTCCTGCGGTGCTTGCGCTGGCGAGTGCCCGGTTGGCGCGATCTCTGAGGAGTAATGCGAAACTGAAATCAAGGCCGGCAGTTTTGCCGGCCTTGATTTTTTATGCCGGTATGCGGCAAAACTGCCCAATGGGCAAAGGGGGATATGCGGTGCGCCAGGGAAAGGTGTTTGAACCAAATATGCAGCCGGTTTTCGCCCCGGAACAGCCCGAACAGGCCAAACTGGAATTTTTGCCGGGTGGCACTGGCGTATATGTGGACAAAAACCACCGCTTTGGGGCAGATGCGCTGGCTTTGGCCGGTTTTTGCAGGCTGCACCGGAACGAACGGGCCTGCGATTTAGGGTCTGGGTGCGGTATTATTCCACTGTGCTGGCATGATGTAGGGCATGTGGGGAAAGCTGTGGGGTTGGAACTTTCCACTGCCGGCAATGCGCTTTTGGAGCGGGCGGCCGCTGGCCTTGGCCATATTTATGCCGTTCAGGGAGATATGAGATTGCTGGGACGGCCGGATTGCCCTGAAAAATTGCGGCAGGCGCTGCCAGGTGCAGAATTTGACCTGGTCAGCTGTAATCCCCCTTATTTTACCGGCGGCTTTGTCAGCCAGAAACCGGGCCGCGCACCGGCGCGCCATGCCATTACCTGCAGTTTGGAAGATGTGTGCCGTGCGGCGGCTTTTCTTTTGCGGGAGGGCGGCCGTTTTTGCCTGTGCAACCGGCCTGAACGCCTGGCGGATACCATTGTAGTAGCAGGCCGGGAAAGACTTGTGGCAAAAAGACTGCAGCTGGTGCGTAGCAGCCCCACAGGCGAGGTACGCCTTTTTTTGCTGGATTGCCGCAAAGGCGGCAAAAGCGGACTTGAATTTTTGGCCGACCTTATTCTGCCGCCGGGAGAACCGGTGCCGCTTATGCCGCGCTGAATGCAATGGCGGCTGTATGTTTTGCCAATTGCAGCGCCCAAATAATACCAACTGTTAAAAGGAGAACAAAATGGCCGGAACCCTGTATATTGTGGCCACGCCCATCGGCAACCTGCAGGATATGACCGCGCGGGCGGCCCAGACTTTTGCCGCAGCGGATTTCATTGCTGCGGAGGATACCCGGGTGACCTTGAAGCTGCTGAACCACCTGGGGCTGAAAAAGCCAATGGTAAGCTATTATGAACATAACCTCAAAGAGCGCGGTGAAATAATTTTGCGCCGCATTGAAGCAGGGGAAAGCTGCGCCATGTGTTCTGACGCGGGCATGCCCGCCGTTTCGGACCCGGGAGAGCTTTTGGTAAAGGATGCGCTTATGCGGGGAATTCGCGTGGTTCCCATTCCGGCAGCCAGTGCGGCGGTGACCGCGCTGGCGGTATCAGGGCAGCCTACCGGCCGCTGGTGTTTTGAAGGCTTTTTGCCCATGAACCGCCGTCAGCGTGCCGAGCGGCTGGAAGAGCTTTGCCAGGAACGGCGGACCATGATCTTCTATGAAGCGCCCCATAAATTGCCGGCCACCCTTTGCGATCTTGCCAAAACTTTTGGCGAGGAGCGTTCGGTGACCGTTTGCCGGGAACTGACCAAGCTGCATGAAGAAATTTGGAAAACAACATTGGGAACCGCGCAGGCGCACTATGCACAAAATGCCCCCAAGGGAGAGTTTGTACTGGTGGTGGAGGGCGCACAGCCAGCTGCCGGCCCCAGCTTAACCTTAGAACAGGCGGTGCAGTTGGCCTGCAAGCTGATGGAAGAAGGCCTTGCTCCCAGTGCAGCCTGTAAACAGGCGGCTGCCGCAACAGGATTTGCTAAAAGTGAAATATACCGGCTGGCCGGCCGGACAAAAAAGGAGGAAGAGGCGTGAAATTGCTGGTTGTGTCCGATACACATGGCAATCGCCTGGCTCTTCGAGAGGCAATTGATCGCCATCCGGATGTGAATTTTTTGATCCACTTAGGGGACGGTTTGGCCGACCTTGTGGAGGTACAGCGTTCCGGGCGCTGCCCTCAGTGCTACATGGTGCGGGGAAATTGTGATTACGCACCCCAAGTTCCGGCTGAACGCCTGTGCGGATTGGCAGGCCATCTGGTTTTTATGACCCACGGAAATGGATATGATGTGAAGCTGACGGTGGGTGCGCTTTTGGGGGCAGCCCGGGAGAAAAATGCGCAGATTGCTTTATATGGCCATACCCATATTCCGCTTTTGTCAAAGGTGGGGGATGTATGGCTGTTTAATCCGGGCTCGCTTTCGTTTGGTCCTTCCGGTCAGTGCCGTTACGGGTTGCTGAAGCTTTCCCCGGGCAATGAGCCGGAGTTTGAGCACTGTATGCTGTAAAAAATTGGGTTTATTAAAAAAGAGGAATTTTAAGCTGAATTCTCGCAAAATGAGAACAAATGCCGCCCGTTGGGGTGGCATTTTTTTTGCGCGCTCGGTAGAATACAGGTAGAAATCAGCCACAGGCGAAACCTGCCAGAGCTTAGCGTCGGGGGAGGGGAAGAGTTATGACTCAGCAAAAAATGGGGGCGTTTTTGGCCGCGCTGCGCAAGCAGGCCGGGCTGACCCAGCAGCAGCTTGCACAGGAATTGGGCGTTTCAGATAAATCGGTAAGTCGATGGGAGACCGGCGTTACCGCGCCGGATTTAAGCTTGCTGCCAGTGCTGGCAGAACGCTTTGATGTCAGCTGTGATGAGCTTTTGGCCGGACAGCGAAAAGCAGAAATTTTGGCCCAGGGACAAGAGTCCAATACAGCTGCCAAAGCGACGGCACGGCGGATTCAAACAGAGCAGTTTAAAATAACGGTGATGACACTTTTCCTGCTTTTGGCCGGCCAGGTGCTCTGTGCGGCGCTGGCCTGGGGCGCCAGGTGGCCGGTGGTTGGAAGCGGCGGTGCAGCGCTTTGCTGTTTGACCGGCGCCTGCCTGGTTATTTTGGGAGGGCATAACATGCTGGCGCTTTTGCCGGAATGCCATGCCAAACGGCAAAACATTTGGCGCTGGGCCGCTGGGCTATTGGCCGGCTGTATGGCGGGGTTGGCGTTGGCACTGCCGCACCTGGCAGTACTGGCCCAGCCATTGCCGGATGCAGTTTTAACAGGGCCAGCCTGGGCAAAATTTGCAGGGCTGGCTTTGGCGGGAACCGTTTGTATTGCTATGGTTTTGTTGGGGTTTTTCGGCCGCTTTCTGGGGGTTCGACGCCCGCGTGCCGTGCTGGCCCTTGCGTTGGTATCCATAATGGCGGCGCCCGCCTGTCTGCTTTTGGCAAAAGGGCCGCTTGCGGCCGGGGTCCGGTATGACTCGTTTGAACAGTTCAAGCAAGCCATCGAGCAGCCGGTGGGGGACCCGGAGGTATCGGTTACGCAGCTGCAGGGGTCAGATGGCGTTACAACCGTTACCCACTATGGGGAACGCAAAAGTTACGTGGATCGGCAGGGGCGGGTCTATCGATATTACCATGGCAATGAACAGGTAGTTTTTGTGCTTTGGGAGGAGGACGAAAACGGAGTATCCCAGATTACCACCTATACCCAGCTGCAGCTGGAATGGCCGCCCGCAATGTGGGTTTGGCTGGTCGTTGTAACAGTTTGTGCCATGTTGGCTTTGGTATTGCAATTCAAAAACGGCTCTGTTCCCAAAACGGGGCAAAGGCCTGCCGAGGTGGAGTAAAAGAGCGGATTGCTGGCCGTAGAAAAGCAGCTTGTGGGTGACATGCTTTGAATTGGCATTGGAAAAGCCAAGTTCCATTTTTGCAGCAATGCGCAAAAGCAGCCAGGCTGTTCTTTCGTTATTTCGGACATTTGTGGTTATGGTGTTTTGGAAGCGTAAAAAATTTTTGATATTAAAAAATAGAAGAAACAATAAAAACACCCGTGCAGAACCGACATTCTTCACGGGTGTTTTGGCAATTTGTTTTTGGGTTTTAGGGGGATAGGTTTTAGGGGGATAGGAAGTTTAAAAAGATTACCACCGGCCCTGTGCCAGGGCCAGCCGCAGCCGGTAACAGGCGGCAATGGTTTTGCCGTCGTTTACCTCTCCGGCAGCAATTTGCCTTTCCAGTTCTTCCAGCGGCAGTGTTTCTACCGAAACGAACTCATCCGGGTCCAAATGCTGGCTGGTTTTGTGCAGGCCGCGGGCGGCATACAGGTATATCACTTCATTGCAGTAGCCGCAGGTGGGCAAAAAGGTACCCAAAGGCAGATATTCATCTGCCACAACGCCAACCTCTTCGGTCAGCTCGCGCTTGGCGGCGGAAAAAGGGTCTTCCCCTTTTTCCAGCTTGCCCGCAGGCAGTTCCAAAAGCTGGCGGCCGTAGGCGTAACGGTACTGGCGTACCAGGTATACCTGATTATCCTCTGTCAGGGCAGCCACACAGGCGCCTCCGTTGTGGTGCACTACCTCCCGGCTGGAGGTTGCTCCGTTTTCCAAAAGAACCTGGTCATAAGTGACGGTAATGACCCGGCCGGCAAACTTTACTTCACTGGAAAGGGTTTTTTCGGTGTGTTCCATCTGACGGCTTACTCCTTACTGTCCTCATTGGGCTCTGGCTGTGGCTGTATGGGCCGGCACAGAACCGATTCGATTCGACGCTCGCCCGAGCGCAGTACCTCGAACTGCAGCCCGCCGAAATAAACCTGGACCTGCTCGCCCGGTGCGGGAAAACGACCAAGCTTTTGCAAAATCATGCCGCCCACACTGTCAAAGTCTTCGTCGGGCTGGCGTTCGGGTTCCGGCAGACCAAACCGTTCAAATACATCTTCCAGGTCAGCGGAGCCTTCTATAACAAAACCGCCGTCTACCGGCCGGATTTCTTCTTCCTCCCGGTCAAATTCATCCTGGATATTCCCCACAATTTCCTCAAGGATATCCTCCATGGTTACAATGCCGGCCGTGCCGCCATATTCATCCACCACAATGGCAATTTGGGTGTGTTTTTGCTTAAAATCCAGCAAAAGTTCACGGGCGCGGCAGCTTTCCGGCACAAACATAGCCGGGCGCACAAAATCTGTTACCGGCACGGTTTTGGCCTCTTCGGTGGAAAGCCCCAAAAGCTCCTTTACCCGCAGAATACCCACAATATCGTCCAGGTTTTTGCGAAAGACAGGCAGGCGCGAAAAACCATATTCCTTTGCCAGCAAAATGGCGTCAGCCACGCTGTCGGTGTCCTCCACAGCTTTAATGTCGGTACGGTGGGTCATCAATTCGCCGGCTTCGGTATCATCCAGCTCGAAAACACCCGAGATCATCTCTTTCTGGTTTTCGTCCAGTCCCTCTTCCTGCACATCCTCCACCAGGTCCAGAATATCCTCCTCGGTCACCGGACTTGCTGCGGAAAGGCGGGCGGCAGCAAACAAGGCCTTTGCTGGTGTGCTGAAAATTTTTCCTAAAAAACGGGCCGCCGCAGCCACCGGTTTCGGCAGCGCTTTTTTTGCAGCAAAGGCGGCTGCACCTAAGGCATAACAAATAGGCCCTAAAATGCCGGCAAGCAATGCGGCCAGCGCAGCCCAGCCCCACTGGTCCAGCGCCAGCCAAAAAGCTGCCAGGCAGCCTGCAAAACTGCTGGCTGCCACCATGCCCATAGCACTGGCATCAGCGCCCAGGGGCTCCTCATCATCGGTCATCATGCCGGCGCGGCCCAGCCCATACCACAAAAGCTGTACCAACATAGCAAGCAGCAAGCCTATGGCCAGCGCCAAACTTCGGTCCGGATCCATAAAATGAAACTCCTTTTGGTTATGTTTTGCCCAGGCCCGATTGTGGCTTGGAGCATTTATAATTAGGTTTATCATACTGTTTTTCTCCCATACTGTCAACGCAGTGCTGTTTTACGCAAAGCCGCTATTTTTTATTGTTTGGAAAAAGAATGTAAAATGCAGCAGCGGCAGCGAACGCATTTGCAGACCTTTGCCCTTTATGGAAAATTGGCCCAAAATGGGAGGCAGCGGATGATTTTCAGGCGGCTTTCATAGGAGTAATATCACAATATGGAATGGGTTCCGCTCTGGTGAAAACAAGTTTAACATCCTGCGAAAGAAAAATTAAATTTATTGTGTAAAATGTTGAAATATAAGGGCAAAAAAGGAGTTTGTTATTTACTTATCGAACATTTGTGTTACAATATAAGGTGCGAATTAGTCATCCAGTCGCGCCACTATTTTTAGGGAGGAACAAATAAAATGGCAAGAGCTAAAAAGAGTATGGATGGCAATACCGCAGCCGCGCATGTAAGCTACGCGTTTACGGAAGTTGCCAGCATTTACCCCATCACTCCGTCCAGCCCCATGGCCGATATGGTGGACCAGTGGTCTGCCGCGCACCGGAAAAATATTTTCGGCAGCGAAGTAAAGGTTATGGAGATGCAGAGTGAGGCCGGCGCAGCCGGTACCGTGCACGGCTCGCTTGCAGCCGGCGCCCTCACCACCACCTACACCGCCTCTCAGGGCCTGCTGCTGATGATCCCGAATATGTTCAAGATCGCCGGCGAGCTGCTGCCCTGCGTGTTCCATGTTTCGGCCCGCACCGTGGCCACCCACGCGCTGAACATCTTCGGCGACCACAGCGATGTATACTCCTGCCGGCAGACCGGTTTTGCCATGTTGGCCGAATCGAACCCGCAGGAGGTTATGGACCTTGCGCCGGTGGCTCACCTGGCCACCATTGAGGGCCGTGTTCCGTTTATTAACTTCTTTGATGGTTTCCGCACCAGCCACGAGATCCAGAAGATTGAGGTGTGGGACTATGACGATCTGGCCGAAATGGTGGATATGGACGCGGTCAACGCCTTCCGTGCCCGGGCACTGAACCCCGAACACCCCACCATGCGCGGCTCGCACGAGAATGGCGATATCTTCTTCCAGCATCGCGAGGCAGCCAATAAGTACTACGATGCGCTGCCCGCCATTGTGGAAAAGTATATGGACAAGGTCAACGCCAAGATCGGCACCGACTATAAGTTGTTCAACTACTATGGCGCTCCCGACGCAGAGCGGGTAATTATTGCCATGGGCTCCATCTGCGATGTGGCCCGCGAGGTGATCGACTATCTGACCGCCGCCGGCGAGAAGGTGGGCCTGGTTATGGTCCGTCTGTATCGTCCGTTTGTGGCTGCCAAGCTGGCCGAGGCACTGCCCAAGACCGTAAAGAAGATCGCGGTTCTGGACCGCACCAAAGAGCCGGGCGCCCTGGGCGAGCCGCTCTATTTGGATGTGGTAAGTGCGCTTGCATTGACCGGTGTCAAGGCCACCATTGTGGGCGGCCGGTATGGCCTGGGTTCCAAGGACACCCCGCCCTGCAGTGTGTTTGCTGTGTATAAAGAGCTGGAAAAGGACGAGCCCAAGAACAACTTCACCATCGGCATTGTGGACGATGTGACCGGTTCTTCTCTGGAAGAGCTGCCTGCGCCCGACACCACCCCGGCCGGCACGGTTTCCTGCAAGTTCTGGGGCCTGGGCGGCGACGGTACGGTTGGCGCCAACAAAAACTCCATCAAGATCATCGGCGACCACACCGACAAGTTTGTACAGGCTTATTTCCAGTATGACTCTAAAAAGACCGGCGGCGTTACCATCAGCCACCTGCGCTTTGGTGATAAGCCCATCCGCTCCAGCTACTATATCAACAAGGCCGACTTCGTTGCCTGCCACAACCCCTCTTATGTAACCAAGGGCTTCAAGATGGTAAACGATGTGAAGCCGGGCGGTGTGTTTATGATCAACTGCCAGTGGACTCCTGAAGAGCTGGCACATCACCTGACCGGTGAGGCTAAACGGTATATTGCCAAGAACAATATCCAGCTGTATACCGTCAACGCCATCGACAAGGCTATTGAAATTGGTATGGGCAAGCGGACCAATACCATTTTGCAGTCTGCGTTCTTCTGCCTGTCCGGCGTAATGCCCAAAGAGGACGCCATCCGCTATATGAAAGAAGCTGCCCACAAGAGCTACGCCAAGAAGGGCGAAGCTGTGGTGCAGATGAACTACAACGCCATTGATGCCGGCGCTACTGCTTTTGTGAAGATTGATGTTCCTGCCGAGTGGGCCAACGCTGCCGATGAACAGGACAACACCAAGCTGGAAGGCCGCAAGGCGCTGGTGGACCAGGTGAAGAACCTGCTGGTGCCCATCGACGCCATGAACGGCGACAGCCTGCCGGTTTCCGCTTTTGTGGATTATGTGGACGGCACCTTCCAGCAGGGCGCTTCCGCTTACGAAAAACGCGGCGTGGCCGTTTCGGTTCCCACCTGGGACGCGTCCAAGTGCATCCAGTGCAACCAGTGCTCGTTTGTCTGCCCGCACGCTACCATCCGGCCGTATCTTTTGGATGAAGCCGAGGTTGCCGCTGCGCCTGCCGGCATGAAGATGGCCGACACCAAGCCGAAAGCCTCTGCTTATAAATTTGCTATGACCATCAGCCCGCTGGACTGCATGGGCTGCTCCTCCTGCGTAAATATCTGCCCGGCGAAAGCGTTGGAGATGGTGGGCATGGAGAGCCAGCTGGACGAGCAGAAGAGCTTCGACTACGCAGTGGCTAAGGTCACCAAGAAGGCCGATGCTTCCGGCAATAAGTACTCGGTGAAGGGCAGCCAGTTCGAGCAGCCTCTGCTGGAGTTCTCCGGTGCCTGCGCCGGCTGTGCCGAGACCAGCTATGCCAAGCTGATCACCCAGCTGTTTGGCGAGCGTATGTATGTTTCCAACGCCACTGGCTGCTCCTCTATCTGGGGCGGCACCGGCGCAACCAGCCCGTATACCGTCAACCGGGATTCCGGCTTCGGCGTAACCTGGGCCAACAGCCTGTTTGAGGACAACGCCGAGCACGGCCTGGGCATGGAGATCGGCCAGAAGGTGATCCGGGAAGGGCTGATCGAAAAGGTGCGCGAGCTGGCTGGTGTGACCACCAAGGAAAGCAAGAAAGCAGCCTGCGAAGAGTACCTGGCTACCTTGAACGACGGCGAGGCCAACCTGGCCGCTACCAAGAAACTGGTGGCTGAGCTGGAGGCTGATCCCGAGTGCCCGTACAGCAAGGAAATTCTGCCCAAGAAGTGCTATCTGTCCAAGAAATCCGTCTGGATCTTCGGCGGCGACGGCTGGGCCTATGATATTGGCTTTGGCGGTTTGGACCATGTGCTTGCTTCCGGCGAAGATGTCAATGTGATGGTCTTTGACACCGAGGTTTATTCCAACACCGGCGGTCAGGCTTCCAAGGCCAGCCAGCTGGGCCAGGTGGCACAGTTTGCCGCGGCCGGCAAGGCCATTGGCAAGAAGGACCTGGCGCAGATTGCTATGTCCTACGGCTATGTGTATGTGGCCCATATTGCAATGGGCGCTGACTATAACCAGACCGTAAAGGCGCTGAAAGAAGCCGAAAGCTATAACGGCCCGTCGCTGATCATCGGGTATGCTCCCTGCGAGATGCATGGCATTAAGGGCGGTATGTCCAACTGCCAGGCCGAGATGAAGAAGGCTGTTGCTGCTGGGTATTGGCACAACTATCGGTTCGACCCGCGTGCCAAAGCCGAGGGCAAGAATGCCTTTGTGGTGGACTCCAAGGCCCCGACTGCCAGCTATCTGGACTTCATCGAGTCCGAAAACCGGTATGCCCGCCTGAAGATGGCATTCCCCGAGCGTGCTGAGGTGCTGTTCAACCAGGCAGTGGAGAATGCGAAAGACCGGTATGCTTACCTGAACAAGCTGGTTAAACTGTACGGTAGCGAAGAGTAATTGCATTTTTTGCAAACGGTCGGCATAATTTGAAGAAACAAGGCCCCGCAGGAACCAATTCCTGCGGGGCCTTGCCGTATATATGGGATATGATACTTTGGGAAAAGCAGGTGGTTTGTGCTACACTTAAAACCATTAAACCCTGAACGTCTGCCAAAACATGATTGCCAAAATAAAAGGCGATATTGCGAAAGCTTATACAGGTGCATTTTTAGGCAAACCGGTAAATAAGGCTTTTGCTGTATGCCGGTCCTTTCTGCGGTCAGCAGCAGCGGCAATCTGCCGGAATGAAAAATGCAGAAAATGCCGCCTGCGGCAGGCTGTGCAAAATGCGCGACAGAATGCTTTAAAGCACTGGTTTAAGATATCAAGGTATAACAAAACCACCGCCTGCCTGGCAGACGGTGGTTTTTGTGTTTGAAAAGGCTGCTGCGGCTTTTCGTTATTTATACATTTGCTTTCAGCTGTGCTTCCAGTACATGCCGGCGTGCCTCTTTGCGCTTGGTGGCCATCTGCCATTCAGCCTGCTCTTCATCGGTTTGCACCAACAGCGGCGGCACAGCAACAGGGTGGTCCTGTTCGTCCATGGCGACCATGATCAAGTAAGCGCGGTTAATCAGGCGCTTGCGGACGCCCCGCTCTTCCACCCAGGTGTCAACCCGAATCTCCATGGAAGTATGTCCGGTCCAGGTGACTTTTCCTTCCAGCACAACCATCTCGCCCTGGAAGGCAGGGCCTCGAAATTCCAGCGTGTCCACGGCGGCGGTGGTGACTGAATGACCAGAATGGCGCATGGCCACAATGCTGGCCAAAGTATCAATCCACTGCATCAGCACGCCGCCAAATAGTCTTCCTGCGCCGTTAATGTGGGGCGGCATAATAATTTGGGTGGACTCGCTGCGAGATACAGCGCTGGGGCGCGGGGTAAGTGCGCCGACGGGCGAATGATTGGTCTGTTCCACGAAATATTCCTCCTTTAATCAGGCGAATTTGCAATTGGTTTGATACTACTGTACTACGACATAGGTCTATAAGCACGGAATTCCATGTGGCTTTTTAAAAATATGTGCAGGGTATCCTGAAAGAGCCGCAAAAAGAACAGAAAGAACCGTAGCAATACATAAATATAAAACTGATTTAGAAAAACAGATGATAAAATCAATAATCTAATTACAGTTTGATGGTTGGTATTGGTATATTATACCCTTCATAGTATGATACATAAAAAAACAAATAGCAGATACTTGTTTTGGTTGATGCTGCGGGTCAGAAAAAAGGAAATAGGGAAAACATCGTGCAGAATGTTAAATACTCGGTGGAAAATTAGTCCTCCGTGTCCAGTGCT
Source organism: Pygmaiobacter massiliensis (assembly GCA_022778585.1). Classification (GTDB taxonomy): domain Bacteria; phylum Bacillota; class Clostridia; order Oscillospirales; family Ruminococcaceae; genus Pygmaiobacter; species Pygmaiobacter massiliensis_A. Next base: position 66,799 of record JALFTI010000024.1, read on the forward strand.
TCCAGTCCCTTTTTGGGAATAGGGCGGCTGTCCCCGTGGCGTACCAACAGCATGGTGAAAAAGCTGAGCGCTACAAAAAATGTAGCATAAGGGAACAGGTATTGGTATCCCCAGTATTCCATTACCGCTCCAGACAAAATGGGGGTGATGATCTGTGCAGACATGGAGAAGGTGTAGTAGTACCCGGTATATTTGCCCACATCGGCATCTTGGCTCATCTCGACTACCATGGGGTAGCTGTTTACATTAATAAAAGCCCATCCAATACCCGCCAGTGCAAAAAACACAAAAAGGAAAAAGGAGAATTCCTGAAATAAGGCCCCCGCAAAAAATGCAACCGCCAGCATACAAATCCCTGCCAAAATGGTCTTTTTGCGGCCTGCCCGGCTGGCAATGATTCCAACCGGCAGGTAGGCAACCACGGCAGCAGCTTGGGCCACCATCAGCACCATGGCATAGTCTCCACCCAGCATACCCCAACGGGCGGCAGCATATTTGCTGAAAGCGGTGGTCACTGCGTTATAGCCCATAAACCAGAAAGCGACACTGGCCAGCAGAAAACACAGGGAACGAAAAACCGGCGCCGGCATGGGGCCGCTCTTGTGCTGTACGGGGCAGGTGTGGGAGGAAGGTTTGTCCTGTTCCTGCGCACGCTTGGCCGCTTGGGGTTCATTTAAATGAAAGTACAGCCACCCTACACACACTGCCATTAATATAGCGGTCAGGGCAAAAAGTCCAAAATAGTCTGGCCGGTCGGTTTTGGAAACCAGCAGCTTAATGGCAACCAGCATCATAATGCCGCCCAGTGTCCCCATCAAATTAATAATGGCATTGCCTTTGCTGCGCAGAGGCTTGGGGGTTACATCCGGCATTAGAGCCACTGCGGGGCTGCGGTAACTGGACATGGACACCAGCGCCAATGCAAGGGCCACAAAAAATAACGGAAGGCTGACCAGACGATCAGCCAGCGGCACCAGAAGAATGCTGACACATGCGGCCAGAGTGCCGGCCAAAATAAAAGGCATGCGGCGGCCCAGTCGGGTATGGGTTTTGTCTGAGAGCGTGCCGAACAAAGGCAGCAATACCAGTGCCAGAATGTTGTCCAGCGCCATCACCACCCCGGAAGCAGTGTCTCCGATTTGAAAGGTGTTTTTCAAAATGAGTGGAATAATTCCATCGTATACCTGCCAAAAGGCACAGATGGACAAAAACGCCAGTCCTACCGTGATAGTTTGCCGGTTATCCAGTTTCATATGCGTTCCTCCCGCTGCTTAACCAAGGTTCCTTTTTTTCATTCTATCGAATCTGTCCAAGGAAGACAAGCGCCGTAAGGCTTCATCTGTGTTTGTATAAAGTAAAAACTGGTATTTGTGAAATGGCAAAATCAAGTTGCGTTTTTCTTCACAAAGACGGTTGCACTCTACTGAATTTATGTTATAATAGGGACAAATTGAGCATTAATTTCCGTGGTGATTGGCAACTTTGCACAAAATTATTGCCAGGCCCTGTACATAGTCGACAAAATCGACCTCTGGCAGGGGGATAAGCTCGGCATGAATGGGCGTGGCTGATACAAGGAATATGCGGGATTGCCTGCTTTTCGTATCAGCTGTATGCGTGAGGGTCTGACAAAAATGGAATGCATTCCGCATTGCGGAATAATGTTGACGGTGAAGGAGGTGCTTTTATGTGGACTGAAACTACCATGAGTGTTGGTCAGACTCTGATTCTGTCGGTGATGGGATTAGCGGTAGTTATGGCGGTGTTGGCCATCCTGGCCATTGCCATTATCATTATGTCGAAGCTGGTGGGTGGCGTTGCAGGCAAAAAGCCGGCGGCAGCCCCTGCCAGGGCGGTTGCGCCTGCCAAGGCTGCTGCTCCGGCTGCCCCGGCTGCTCCGGTCATTGATGAGCCGACCTATGCGGTATTGATCGCGGCGGCAAGCGAAGACAGCGGCCTGCCGATCAACTCGTTCCAAATCACATCTATCAAGGAACTGGGCTGACCTGTTGTGGTACACATTTGTGCTTTGTAGGTGAATTCTGTACGGACCAATTATAAAATGTAAGGAGAATCGATCATGAAATACATCGCGACTTTGAATGGCAAAAAGTATGAAATCGAGCTGGAGAAGGTTTCCAGCGGCTTTGTTCCCATGACCCGTGCTACCGTAGCTGCTCCTGTGGCTCCGGTTGCTCCGGCTCCCGCTCCTGTAGCTGCTCCGGCTCCGGCTCCGGCCCCCGCTCCGGCGCCTGCTGCTGCTCCGGCTCCCGCTGCTGCCCCGGCTGGCGGTGAGAATGTTGTTGCTCCGATGCCCGGCAATATCCTGGATGTAAAGGTTGCCGTTGGCGCTACCGTATCTGCCGGTGATGTGGTTGTGGTGCTGGAAGCTATGAAGATGGAAAATGAAATTGTTGCTCCGGTGGGCGGCACTGTAACTGCTGTGAATGTAAAGAAGGGCGATGTGGTTGACACCGACGCGGTGCTGGCTGTGATCGGTTGATCGTAGTAGGAGGAAGTGTTCATGAGCTTTTCTGCTATCCTGGCAGAGCTGGCAAACCAGTCTGGCTTTGCGAAAATTTTTGCAGGTGATTGGCAGAGCGCTGTGATGCTGTTGATTTCTTTCGTGCTGCTGTATCTGGCCATTGTAAAGAAATTTGAGCCGCTCCTGCTGCTGCCTATCGCTTTTGGTATGTTTTTGTCCAATCTGCCCGACGGCGGTACCTTTGCTTATTTCTATGAATTGGAGCATTGGTATGATGCGGGCGTAATTGGCGTTATGTATGCAGGTGTCAAGTCCAGCTTGTTCCCCTGCATGATGTTCCTGGCCGTAGGCGCCATGACCGACTTCGGTCCTTTGATGGCAAACCCCATCAGCCTTTTGCTGGGTGCTGCTGCTCAGATGGGTATCTACTGCGCTTTTGTTTTTGCGAATGCTACTGGCCTGTTTACTCCGCAGCAGGCTGCTGCTATCGGCATTATCGGCGGTGCAGACGGCCCGACGGCTATCTATGTTGCGAATAACCTGGCCCCTGAGCTGGTGGCTCCCATCGCGGTGGCGGCTTACAGCTATATGGCCCTGATCCCGCTGATTCAGCCTCCTATCATGCGCGCTTTGACCACTAAGAAAGAGCGTGTCATCAAGATGAGCCAGCTGCGCAAGGTCTCCAAGACCGAAAAGGTCATCTTCCCGATCTTTGTGGCGGCTTTCTGCAGCCTGCTTCTGCCTTCGGTTGCTCCGCTGTTGGGTATGCTGATGCTGGGCAACCTGCTGCGTGAGTGCGGTGTGGTGGATCGTCTGTCCGATGTGGTGCAGAATGCGTTGTGCAATATCTGCACCATTATGCTGGGTCTGTCGGTAGGCGCTACTGCGAAGGGTGATGTGTTCCTGCGTGTTCAGACTTTGGCAATTATTGCCATGGGTCTGGCAGCTTTCTGCTTCTCCACTGTGGGCGGATTGCTGTTTGGCAAGCTGCTGTGCCTTGTTACCGGTGGCAAGATCAACCCGTTGATCGGCTCGGCCGGCGTTTCTGCTGTGCCCATGGCGGCCCGTGTTGCTCAGAATGAGGGTGCCAAGTGGAACAAGACCAACTTCCTGCTTATGCACGCCATGGGCCCCAATGTGGCGGGCGTTATCGGTTCCGCTGTGGCGGCCGGTTTCTTCATGGCAGTGTTCGCTTAATACTTACATAAAGTATTATAAGTGAACGGCAGATTGTTTCCCTAAATGTGTCGGTGAACGGGGAAAACGGCGATTTTGTGCTGTTTTCTCTGTCCGCCGATGCTTATTGCAAGGATAGTTTAGGAGGTTTTAATCATGAATAAGGTAATGAGCCTGCATGATGCGGTCGCTAAGTATGTGGAATCGGGCGATACCATTTCATTTGGCGGCTTCACCACCAACCGCAAACCGTATGCTGCAGTGTTCGAGATTCTGCGCCAGGGCCAGAAGGACTTCACCGTCTGGGCAGGTCCTGCTGGCGGCGACTGGGATATGATGATCGGTGAGGACCGGGTCAAGGCTTATATTAACTGCTATACCGCGAACTCCGGCTACACCAATGTGTCCCGTCGGTTCCGCGCTGCTATCGAGGCTGGCAAGCTGAACTATGAGGACTACTCTCAGGATGTTATCATGCTTCAGCTGCATGCCGCTTCTCTGGGGCTGCCCTATCTGCCCGTTCGTCTGATGCAGGGTTCTGGTCTGCTGGACTTCTGGGGCATGAGCAAAGAAAAACGCGCTGAGCTGCCCACTGTGGACAACGACAAATATGTAATGGTGGATAACCCCTTCAATCCGGGCGAGAAGGTCGTGGCTGTTCCGGTGCCCAAGCTGGACACTGCTATCATCCATGTGCAGAAAGCTTCTCCGGATGGCACCTGCATCATCGAAGGCGACGAGTTCCACGATGTGGATATCGCAGTTGCTGCGAAGAAGGTTATCGTTACCTGTGAAGAGCTGGTAAGCGATGAGTACATCCGCCGTGACCCGACCCTGACCAAGGTGTTTGGTGAGTGCGTGAACGCTGTGGTACATGTGCCGTTCGGTGCTTGGCCCAGCCAGTGCTATAACTATTATGATTGCGACGGCCAGAACCTGAAGGAGTACGACAAGGCTTCCAAGTATCAGGACGCCGAGGACGCTAAGGCTCAGCTGGCCAAGGCTGCTGCCAAGGCGGAAAAGGCTGCCGCAGCGAAGCCCGACAGCGAGAAGCTGGCCGCTGCGGCTGAAAAGGCTGCCAAGGCCGCAAAGGATGCTGCTGACGGTGTGGCAATTCCCGAGACCTTCCAGGATTACCTTGAAAAATGGGTGTATAGCTGCAAGGACCACGATGAGATGCTGGACAAGGTGGGCGGTTCCCGCCTGACCAAGTTGCGCGTTGTGCCGGGCCTGGGCTATGCCGGCCAGATTTGAGTAGGGAGGTAGAGAACAATGGCTGATTATAGCAAGTATACCAAACAGGAAATGCAGGCTTATGCCATCGCGAAGAACATCAAGGAAAACCAGATCGTTATCGTTGGCACCGGCCTGCCCCTGATCGGCGCTTCTCTGGCGAAGCGCGCTGTCTGCCCCTCCTGCCATCCCATCGTGGAAAGCGGCCTGATGGACTGCTCCCCCGTGGAAGTGCCCCGCTCGGTGGGCGACCTGCGCTTTATGGCTCACTGCGGTGTGCAGTGGCCGAACATCCGCTTTGTGGGCTTTGAAGCCAACGAGTGGCTGCATGACGAGGATCGTCTGATCGCTTTCATCGGCGGTGCTCAGATCGACCCGTTCGGCAATGTGAACTCCACCTGCATTTATGGCAAGGGCGATTATGTGAAGCCCCAGACCCGCTTCACCGGTTCCGGCGGCGCTAACGGCATTGCCACCTACTGCAACACCATCATTATGATGCAGCACCAGAAGCGCCGCTTCATGGAGAAGATTGACTACATCACCAGCTGCGGCTGGATGGATGGCCCTGGCGGCCGTGAGCGTGCTGGTCTGCCTGGCAACCGTGGTCCTCAGATGGTGGTTACCGACCTGGGTATCATGAAGTTTGACGAAGAGACCAAGCGGATGTACCTGGCCTACTACTATCCGTTCTCCAGCCCCGAAATGGTGCAGGAGAACACCGGCTTCGAAGTGGACTGCTCGCGCGCCCAGCTGATGGAAGGCCCTGGTGAGGACATCATTAAGCTGATCCGCGAAGAGATCGACCCGGGCAAGGCCTTTATCAAGCTGGCTCCCACCGATTTTGTGCAGGTTATCGAGCGCTAAAACGCTTTTCGCAATAATGAAATAGCAGACCGAGTTCCCCGGCAGGAGCCGGGGAACAGGCGGTTTGCAATAGAAAGGAATCAAAGCCAATGAGCATGAAAGAATATTCGATGCCCAGCTATTTCCAGAACATGAAGCCCCTGCAGGGCCAGGCTGTTCGGGACAATGCTGAGAATGCTGCTGAACTGATGCAGGTTGAGGCCGAGATCCACGCTCAGGCCGAATACATGCTGAATGCCGGTACTGCTGACGAGGCTGTACATAAAAAAGGCCAGATGACCGCTATGGAGCGTATTCTGACCCTGGTGGATGAGGACACTTTCTGCCCCTTGAACACCCTGTACAACCCTGCTGATAACCACAATGATAAGACCGGCGTGGTTTCCACCGGCATTATCAAGGGCTTGGGCCGCATTGACGGTAAGTGGGCGGTTATCATTGCTTCCGACAACAAGAAGATTGTTGGCGCCTGGGTGGCCGGCCAGGCTGAGAACCTGCTGCGTGGTTCCGACACGGCCAAAATGCTGGGCATTCCTCTGGTTTACATCCTCAACTGCTCCGGTGTTCTGCTGAACGAGCAGGAAAAGGTTTATCCCAACCGCCGCGGCGGCGGCACCCCGTTCTATCGCAACAGCGAGCTGAACCAGATGGGCGTGCCCGTTATCGTTGGCATTTATGGCACCAACCCGGCTGGCGGCGGCTATCACTCCATCAGCCCCACCATCCTGATTGCTCACAAGGATGCCAATATGGCTGTGGGCGGCGCCGGCATTGTGGGCGGCATGGACTCCAAGCCCTATGTGGATATGGAAGGCGCCCAGGCTATGATCGACGCAACCCGCGCTATGAAGTCCGATCCTCCGGGGTCTGTCTCGATTCACTACAACGAGACCGGCTTCTTCCGCGAGGTATATGCCGAGGAAGAGGGCGTGCTGGCCGGTATTCGCAAATATATGAGCTACCTGCCCAGCTACAACCTGGACTTCTTCCGTGTGGATGACCCGAAGGCTGCCGGCCGTCCGGGCACCGATCTGTATCATATTGTTCCGCTGAATACCCGCAAGACCTACGATATGTACAATGTACTGTCTGCCCTGATCGACGGCGGCGAGTTCAGCGAATACAAGAAGAACTATGGCCCCGAAATGATCACCGGCCTGGCCAAGGTGGACGGCCTGCTGATCGGCGTGGTTGCCAACCGTCAGGGACCTCTGGCTCTGCAGGGCTGGCCCAACTATCCCGAATATCGCGGCAAGGGCGCCATGGGCATGGGCGGCAAGCTGTATCGCCAGGGCCTGATCAAGATGAGCGAGTTTGTTACCCTGTGCGCTCGTGACCGGATCCCGATGCTGTGGGTTCAGGATACCACCGGTATCGATGTAGACAACGAGGCCGAGAAGGCCGAGCTGCTGGGTCTGGGCCAGAGCCTGATCTACTCCATCCAGAATTCCAAGCTGCCGATGCTGGAGATCACCCTGCGCAAGGGTACTGCTGCTGCACACTATGTGCTGGGCGGCCCGCAGGCTAACGACAACAATGTGTTCAGCCTGGGCACTGCCGCTACCGAGATCAATGTTATGTACGGTAAGACCGCTGCCGGTGCTATGTACAGCCGTCGTCTGGTCAAGGATCAGGATGCAGGCAAGGATCTGCAGCCCACCATTGACAAGATGAACCAGCTGATCCAGGAATACATCGAAAAATCCAAGCCCGCCTATTGCGCGAAACTGGGCATGGTGGACGAGATTGTCGATATGCCGAAGCTGCGTGACTATGTGGTGGCCTTCGCGGATGCTGCATATCAGAATCCGAAGTCCATCTGCCCGTTCCACCAGATGATTCTGCCCCGCTGCATTCGGGAGTATGAAAACCTGGGCAAATAAGGCAAAAGTAGACGAATATACAAAATAACTGCGCGTACCAGCCGCGGCGGGGATGGGGATCTCTGCCGCGGCATCGGTGCGTTCGCATAAAGTAAGCCGTAAAAACGGCAAAACCTAAACAACAAAGCGTTAATTTGGCGTTTTGTGACTGTGCGAGAGAAGCGTTTTAAACCATTTTGATGACCAGAACCGACATCTGTAGCTTTGGCTTTGAAAGAGGCTAGTGCTGCGGGATCTGCCGGGCTGCCTTCTTTGCGGTGGGCGCAAGACTGGATTTTGCGTAAAGCGCAGGGCAAAAACTGCAGCGGAAAACGGACCGCCAAAGCAAAATGGGGGTTGTGCTGCGGCCGGCCGGGCGGTTTGGCTCTATTTGCTGTGCGCAATAAAAATAGTTGGCTTTTCTCCACAGAATATCTGTGAGTGGAGTGAAGCAAAATGGAAGCAATTTTATCCTATTTTGGCACCTATACCCCGGCGGCGGACGGCGCTATTGCCTCTTTTAAGTTTGAGTACCTTACCACCCTGGGGTTTGCTGCCATTGTAATTTTTGTTGGCCGCTGGATCGTCGCACACAGCGCTCCGCTGCGCAAATATGCGATTCCGGCTCCGGTGGTATCCGGGCTGCTGCTCTCAATTTTGGTTTCCATTATTAAGGGCACCGGCGTGATTGGCCTTTCTTTTGATACCGCTGTAATACAGGACCTGTGCCAGAATATCTTCTTTTTGTGCGTGGGCTTCGGGTTCAGTTTGTCCATGATCAAAAAGGCGGGCGGTAAGCTTTGCCTGATGATTGCCGTTGCAGCCTGCTTTTTGATTACCATGCAGGATATTGTGGGTGTTCTGGTAGGCAATGTAATGGGAATGCATCCGCTGCTGGCGCTGCAGTGCTCCTCGGCTTCTATGTCCGGCGGTGTAGGCACTGCCTCTGCATTCGGCCCCATTTTTGAAAAGATGGGTGCTACCGATGCCACTACGGTAGGTGTGGCCGCGGGCACTTTGGGCAATATTATGGGCTCGCTCATCGGCGGACCTGTCGCAGCTTTCCTGATCAGCCGTCATCACCTGAAATCCAACCCCAACGACAAGCCGGAGGCCGCTGCAACCGATAAGGTGACCGAGCTTAACAACGGCCGCATGATCTCGATGTTCGCGCTGGTAATGTTGCTGGCCGCTTTGGGTATGCCTATCTACTGCCTGCTGGATAACATTCCCCTGATTGAGATGCCCAAGTTCATTGGCTGCCTGTTTGCCGGCGCCATTGCACGCAATGTAATGGAAGCTTGCCACATTCGGTTCTATGTGCCGGAAGTGGATGCGCTGGAGCATATGTTCCTGGAACTGTATCTGGCTTTGGTACTGATGACCATTGACATTACGAAGCTGGCCCCGGTTGCCGGCCAGATGGGTGTAGTACTGTTGGCTCAGGCTGTATTGATGGCATTGTTTGCTATCTTTATTTCGTTCAATATGTTCGGCCGGGATTATGGTGCTGCTGTTATGGCGGCCGGTAATGCCGGTTGGGGCTGCGGTTCCGGCCCGAATGCGGTAGCTAACGAAAAGGCTGTTATGGATCAGTATGGTTGGCATAATATTGCCTGGGTGCTGTATCCTTCTTTTGCGGTTATCATCGACGATATTTACAATCCTATTTTCCTGTCGGTTTTCTCGAACTTTGTCTGATTTGGTTTAAGAACCGACCGGACAAACCAATACCGATTCTATCCCCCTGAAATCAGTAATGGAGCAATCATACATGGAAACTATTTATACTCTCGGCATCGATGTGGGTTCCACCGCGTCGAAGTGCATTATTCTGGCCAACGGTAAAGAAATCGTGGCCAAAAGCCTGGTGGATGTGGGCGCGGGTACCACCGGTCCGCAGCGCGCCATTGACCAGGTGCTGCAGGCGGCTGGGCTCAAGCGGGAGCAGATCGCTTATGTGCTGGCTACCGGTTATGGCCGCAACTCCCTGATGGAGGGCTTTGCCGATAAGCAGATGAGCGAGCTGTCCTGCCATGCGAAAGGTGCCTACTTCCTGTTTCCGGAAGTGCATACCGTCATTGATATCGGCGGGCAGGATGTAAAGGTCCTGCACATCGACAATGGCATGATGACCAGCTTCCAGATGAACGACAAGTGTGCCGCGGGCACCGGTCGTTTTCTGGATGTAATGGCCCGTGTTCTGGAGGTGAAGGTGGCGGATCTGGGCGCTTTGGGCGCACAGTCCACCAAGCATGTGGGCATTAGCTCCACCTGCACCGTCTTCGCCGAGAGCGAGGTTATCAGTCAACTGGCTGCCGGGACCGACAAGTGCGATATCATCAACGGCATTCATCATTCGGTGGCAGGCCGTGTTGGTGGTTTGGCCCGTCGGGTCGGCATACAGGACATGGTGGTAATGACCGGCGGTGTGGCTCAAAACCAGGGCATTGTAACGGCTCTGGAAGAAGAATTGGGCCACAAGATCCACACTTCCCCCCTGACCCAGTACAACGGTGCGCTTGGCGCAGCGCTGTTTGCCTGGGGTAAGTGTGCAAAATAATCCGTTCCGTATGCTCGTGCGCGAATAGAGCACGAGCTGATGCACAGATCTGCCTTGTTTGCGCTGCCTTTCGCTAAGAAAGGATGGCGCAAAGGGGTGGGTCGAGCAAACAAAGCTATGGAGGAAACAAAAATGGCTGAAGAAAAAACTGTAGCGGCTGCGGCCCCTGCCGCAAAGCCCAAAAAGAAACCCGTTAGCCCGGGCGTTCTGGCGCTGCGCAAGGTGGTTGACGATGTGTATGCCGAAGCGCGTGCGGCAAAAGAGCGCGGCGAACTGGTAGGTTGGAGCTCTTCCAAGTTCCCCTGCGAGCTGGCCGAGGCTTTCGACCTGCACATTATGTACCCCGAAAACCAGGCTGCAGGCATTGCTGCTAACCGTTATGGCGAGCTTTTGTGCCAGGCGGCTGAGGACCTGGGCTATGACAACGATATCTGCGGTTATGCCCGCATCAGCCTGGCCTATGCTGCCGGCAAGCGCGCTTCCCGCAAATATGATCCGGCCACCGGCGAGTACATTATCGACCCGTCTACTGGCAAGCCTTTGAAGGACGCCGACGGTAATGTGGTAATCGACCCCGAGACCGGCAAGCCCAAAAAGGACCCCAAAACCCAGACCCCGTACATTGTGCTGGACGATATCAACGAGATTTGGGCTATGCCCGACGGCCCTGAAAAGGAGCGTCGGCTGGAGGCCATTGCTCCCATTAAGCAGATGCAGATTCCGATGCCGGACTTTGTGCTGTGCTGCAACAACATCTGCAACTGCATGACCAAGTGGTATGAGAACATCGCCCGTATGCACAACATTCCGCTGGTGATGATCGATATCCCCTACAATAACTCGGTACATGTGGACGACAGCTATGTAGCTTACATCCGCGGCCAGTTTGACAATGCCATCAAGCAGCTGGAGCAGATTTCCGGCAAAAAGTTTGACCAGAAGAAGTTCGAGCATGCTTGCGCCAACGCAAACCGTACTGCCCAGGCCTGGCTGAAGGTTTGTGATTACCTGCAGTATAAGCCGGCTCCGTACAGCGGCTTTGACCTGTTCAACCACATGGCCGATGTGGTGACTGCCCGTGGCAAGGTTGCTGCTGCCGAAGCGTTCGAGCAGCTGGCTGTTGACCTGGAAGCTGCTGTGAAGGCTGGCGAAAGCACTACTCCGTTCCCCGAGAAGTATCGTGTCATGTTCGAAGGCATTCCCTGCTGGCCCAAGCTGCCCGCGCTGTTTAAGCCCCTTAAGGCTAACGGCGTGAATGTAACGGCCGTTGTGTATGCTCCGGCCTTTGGCTTCGTGTACGATGACTATGACGGCATGGTGCGTGCTTACTGCAAAGCCCCCAACTCGGTCTGCATTGAGCAGGGCGTTGATTGGCGTGAAGGCATCTGCCGTGACAACAAGGTAGATGGTGTGCTGGTGCACTACAACCGCTCCTGCAAACCGTGGTCCGGTTACATGGCCGAGATGCAGCGCCGCTTTACTGCTGACCTTGGCATTCCCTGCGCCGGCTTCGACGGTGACCAGGCCGACCCGCGCAACTTCAACCAGGCCCAGTACGAGACCCGCGTTCAGGGCCTTGTGGAGGCCATGGAAGCGAACAAAGCTGCTAAAGAGGAGGCCTAACCATGAGCATCGAAGTATTGCTGAAAGAATTTGAAGCTGTTGCGAAAAACCCCGCAAAGCAGCTGGCCGATTACAAGGCCGCGGGCAAGAAGGCCATCGGCGTTCTGCCCTACTATGCCCCGGAAGAGCTGGTCTATGCTGCCGGCATGGTGCCGTTTGGCATTTGGGGCAGCAACAATAAGACCATCAGCCGTGCAAAAGAGTACTGCGCGACCTTCTATTGCACCATTGCACAGCTGGCGCTGGAAATGCTGCTGGATGGCACCATGGATCAGCTGGATGGCATTATTACCCCGACCATCTGCGACACGCTGCGCCCCATGAGCCAGAACTTCCGTGTAGCGATGAGCCACAAGATGCCGGTTATCTTCCTGGCAGCTCCCCAGAACCGCTTCAACTCCACCGGCCTGCAGTTCACTGTGGACCAGTTTACCAATGTGAAGAAGGAACTGGAAAAGATCAGCGGCGAAGAAATCAGCGAAGAAGCGATCTTCAACGCCATCAAGGTCTATAATAAGAGCCGTGCCGCCCGCCGCGAGTTTGTAAAGCTGGCTGGCCAGCATGCAGATGTTGTGAGCGCCGTGGCTCGTGCCTATGTGCTGAAGGCCAGCTGGTTTATGCTGAAGGATGCCTACACCGAGAAGCTGGAAGCGCTGAATGCCGAGCTGGCAGCGCTGCCTGTCTGCGAGTGGAAGGGCGCCAAGGTTGTTACCAGCGGTATTATCTGTGACAACCCCACCCTGCTGAGCATTTTTGACGAGAATAAGATTGCCATTGTGGCGGACGATGTGGCCCACGAGAGCCGTCCGCTGCGGGTGGATGTGCCCGAGTATTCCGACCCGATGATGGCGCTGGCCATTCAGTTTGCTCAGCAGGACTACGATGTGCTGCTGTATGACCGCTTCAGCGACCAGAACCGCCGCGCAGATTTTGTGGTAGACCTGGTGAAA
>JALFTI010000026.1 GCA_022778585.1 Pygmaiobacter massiliensis
TTCATGAGGTAAGGGCCCAGGAAGACTACCTGGTTGATAGGCCGGAGGTGGAAGTGCAGTAATGTATGTAGCTGACCGGTACTAATAGCCCGAGGGCTTGACCTACGATTTATGCAGGCGGCCTGAGAGCATGAAGCGGAAGTCACATTGTTCGGTTTTGAGGGTGCAGACATCTTCAATAGTTGGTGCTGATTAGAGTGAGGGTCCACCCGTTCCCATTCCGAACACGGTAGTTAAGCTCATTTCTGCTGACAATACTTGGCTGGTGACGGCCCGGGAAGATAGGTAGCGCCAACACGACCCCAACTCTTTGGAGGCGGGGTCGTTCTTCTGTCTGCTTAGCTAAGTGAAAATTGTTTCGGCTGTTCACTTAGTTTCCATATATTTTTTCGGGACAGTGAAGTGGTGTCTATATTCATGATGGATCGCTTACTTTCCCAATTTGCGGGCTTAGCTCATCTGGTAGAGCGCCACCTTGCCAAGGTGGAGGTAGCGAGTTCGAGCCTCGTAGACCGCTCCAGCATGGTGCTGTAGCCAAGTGGTAAGGCAAAGGTCTGCAAAACCTTTATGCGACGGTTCAAATCCGTCCAGCACCTCCACAAGGCAAAAAGGGAACAGCTTTAGCTGTTCCCTTTTTTTGTATTTGCAAGGAATTAAACCGGGCCACGGGGATTGTAATGGTTCTATGCTTATAGCGTGTAAAATGCGGACCGAATGCTGCTTGCGGTAATTAGAGGTAAAAGGTAATATGTGGATGGATGAGCCAAAAACAAAAGAGCAGGAAAGGTTGGTCGGTTTAAAGGCTGTTTGATTTGCTTTTTTATAAAAACCAGGCCTTGGTGTTTTGTCAGTCTTTGAATTTGAGTGCTGTAAAAACAAGAGAGCAGCATAAAATACTGCTCTCTTGTTTTTTATGAAAGGCCGTAAAACTTTTGCCTTGCAGAAAATATTTTTCTAAATTACAGCTTATAAACATCATAGCCGACAAGGCGCAGGAAAAAAGGAAGGGTGATTGATTTTTACAGGTCACAGTCCATCAGTTTGGCTACGGCCAAAATAAAAATTTTCAGGCATTCAAAATAGCGAGTTTTGGAAAAACCTTCATTTGCACTGTGAATGGCCCCCACAAAATCCGGCAAAGTTTCGCCTTCTTCCTCCATTCCAAAGCTGACCGCATTGGGCAGATGCCGGGCATAGGTACCGCCGCCCATTAAAAACGGTCTGGAAGATTTTCCGGTTACCTGGTTATAGGTGTTCAGCAGTGCCTGGATAGGTGCAGAATCCGGGTCGATATAAAAAGGCGGGTCGTTGGAGATTAACGAAAATGTGGCAGAAAATTCCAAAGCTTTTTGCTCTAAAGCAGCAGTCAGTTTTTCGCCATTGGTGGAGGTGGGATAGCGGCTGTCCAGGGTCTGTATAATCTTCCCGTTTTCGGTGCGTGCAGTGCCGCCGATAACCGTCAGCGGGGTAAAGCGGCCGTCATCTGAGGCAATACCCAATCCGCTTCCATCGGTGGCAGAAAAAAGTGCCTGCAGCAGTTGATAATAGCGCTGTTCCGCGCCGCTGACCAGCTGGTTTTTTAGCAGGTAATTTACAATTAAACCAATAGCGTTTACCGTGCCCTGGGGTGTGGAGGCATGCCCGGCCTTTCCAACTGCGTCAAGCCGCACCCCCTGCGGTGTGTCCGAAAGGGTAAGGCCTGTTTGGGCAGCAGGAAGTTCAGCTGCAGTTTTTGCTTTCAGCAATGCAAAAGCCCGGTCGGCCACCACATTGGCGGCAACGCCTCCTTCCAGGTGGAGCACAAAGTCCGAAGGGGATTGCTTGTGGCAGAAAGCGGCATTGTAAAGTCCTTTTTCTCCGTTGCACACCGGGAAGCTGCCATCCGGGGTGAAACTAAAATCCGGAGCGGCATGACGCGCCAAATAGATCGGCAGATCTCCCATGCCATTTTCTTCATCGCTGCCTAAAATAACCCGAATACCATGGCGGGGGGCTTTTCCGGTCTCCTGGCAAAGAAGAGCAAAAAAGCGGGCTACATGCAAACACAAGACGGCGGCCCCTTTGTCATCGGCAACACCACGGCCTATCAGCCATCCATCTTTTTGAACAAGGGTAAAAGGATCGCTGTTCCAACCGCTGCCGGCCGGCACCACATCCAGATGTGCTACAAGCCCGATTTCTTTGCCGCTTTGGCCGGCGAGGCGCGCTACGGTTACGACATCTTCCTCTACCTGTGCGTTAAGCCCCAGCTGCTGGGCCAGTTTTACACCCTGGTTTAACGCTTCGCGACAGGCAGGGCCAAATGGGGCGTGTGCAGCGGCACTGCTGCGCACGCTTGGCACAGCAACCAATTGAGCAAGGTTTTCTATAATGGTCTCTTCGTTTTCTTTGATATAAGCGTTTATACGGGCGGACAGTTCTTGAGTGTCCATAAAAAGTCATTCCTTTCCGGTTGTATTGAATGCAGCCTAAAAGCAAAAGGGATAAGGTTGCATGTTTGGCACAAGGTAATATTACCAAGCGGCGACTTGGTTTTAGTATAACATTTTCGTGTGCGTATTTGAATACGGTATGCCGTTTCGCTGTTTGCAGGCGAAAAGGGTATGATATAATATAAAAAACAAAAACCCTCAAACAAAATTTTTAATATTTTGTTTGAGGGAAAGTGTAAAAAATAAAATATTCAGGAGAACTGTTTTGAAAAACACGGCATTTGTAAAAAAGAAAGACTGGATTTGGATTTTATTACTGTTAATGGCAGCAGCCGGCTTTTGGCTTTGGCAAAGTATGCGGCCTGCAGGCTTTGAAGCAGTGGTGAGCTTTGCGGATGATAGAGCGAGCGAAGTGATTGCACTGGATAAGAATGGAATCTATCAGTATGAAGCTTCAGGGGGGCTCACCGTCACATTACATGTAAAGGACGGAAAGATTTGTTTTGAAGATTCCCAGTGTCCGGACCACCTGTGTGAAGGGTTTGGCTGGATTGGGCAAGAGGGGGAAACGGCAATTTGTATGCCTGCCGGTGTAAGTGTGTCCATAGCACAGTCCCATTAAAGCTCAATAATTCTGGTGTGAAACAGATAGAACTGGACAAAAAAGCATGATTTTTTTGTGTAGTTTTCCGTTTTCGTCATAAAAGAAAAAATTTTTAAAACAAGCAGCAGCGGACTTTGCGAAAAAATGATATAATCTTTACAGTTCTTTTACACAGAACGACGCAATACACGATGGTGCGGGCACTTTTTTGCCCGGAACAGGAGATCTGTATGGACATTTTTTCTGTCATTTCGCTGGCTGGCGGCATTGCCATGTTCCTATATGGCATGAGCATTATGGGTTCTGGCTTGGAAAAGCTGGCTGGCGGTCAGATGGAAGGCGTTTTGCGCCGATTGACCAGTTCTACCTTAATGGCAGTGCTTTCGGGCGCGGTACTCACGGGGTTAATTCAGTCTTCCGCAGCAACCACGGTAATTGTAATTGGTTTGGTGAACTCCGGCATTATGCAGCTAACCCAAGCCATAGGGGTTATTATGGGTGCCAATATTGGTACTACCATTACCGGCCAGATTCTGCGGTTGGGGGATATGGAAGGCGGCGGGGTGCTGCTGCGGCTGCTTAAGCCCACTACAATCGCTCCGGTGGTTATGTTTATTGGCGCTATCCTGTTTGTGTTTTTAAAGGCACCCAAAAAGAGAAACATTGGCCAAATTTTGATGGGGTTTGGTATTTTGTTTACCGGTATGGCTGCTATGGAAACGGCAGTTGAGCCGCTGCGGGAAAGTCCTTTGTTTTTGGAACTGTTCAGTAAACTGCAAAATCCGCTGATGGGCATTTTGGCTGGTGCATTGGTCACGGTGGCTATTCAATCTTCCTCTGCTTCGGTTGGTATTCTGCAGGCACTTTCCACCACAGGTGCGGTTACCTGGGGCAGTGCTATTCCCATTATTTTGGGGCAGAATATCGGTACCTGCTCCACTCCTCTTATTGCATCGATTGGTGCCTCCAAGGGAGCTAAGCGTGCAGCGGTGGTCCACCTGTATTTTAACTTAATTGGCACGGCTGTGTTTATGGCGGTAATTTATGGTATTAAATATATAGTAGGTATTCCGTTTTGGGAAGCGGCCATGAACCGCGGCGACATTGCGGATTTTCATACCCTGTTCAATGTGGTTACCACCTGTTGCTTTATTCCGTTTACCAAAGTATTGGCAAAGCTGGCTACCCTTACCATTCCGGACGCGGGTTCGGAAAAACAAAACCTGGGAATGCCTATTTTGGACGAAAGGTTGTTTAACTCTCCAGCAATGGCAATTCAGCAAGCGCGCAGCGCGGTAGTAACTATGGCCAATAATGCCCGTGCAAACTATGGGGAATCGGTGGGGTTGCTTTTTAGCCATGATCAGGAGAAGATTGCCGAGGTAAATGCACGAGAGCAAATTATTGACCGGCTAGAGTATTATATTTCCAATTATCTGGTGAAGGCCTCCGATCATGAACTGAGCGAGGCAGACAGCCACAATGCATCGGACCTGTTTAGCTTTATTACCGAATTTGAGCGGATTGGCGACTATTCCATCAATGTGGTGGAGCGTTCGGGCGAAATTTTTGATAAAGAGATCCGCTTTTCCGACAGTGCCAAAAATGAACTGCTGGTGTTGGACAGTGCCATTCGGGAGATTGTGGACCTGGCAGTTGACGCCTTTTCTCAAAATGATATAAAGCTGGCGGCTCGGGTAGAACCGCTGGAAGAAACCATTGATACCATGTGTGAAATGTTGCACAGCCGGCATATTGAGCGCCTGAAAGCCGGAACCTGTGCTATTGAAAACGGCGTGGTTTTTTTGGAAATTCTCACGAACCTGGAGCGAATTGCGGATCACTGTTCCAACATAGCAGCCCGTTTGATTGGCAGCGAAAGCAACGACACAGAATTTGATGCTCATGAACTGCGCCGTCGGCTGCATGATGGACATGTTCCGGATTATAATATCACATTGGCACAGTACGAGAAAAAATACCTGCCCGCAATTGAGGGAGAAAGTGCCTAAAATACTAAAAGCCACAGCCTTGCTTATGCAGGACTGTGGCTTCTTATTTTTATAAACAAAGGTTGTTTTAAAGGTTGTTTTGCGAAAAAGGTTCAAAACTTAAAAATTGCTGCAGGTTAAATTAACTTTACGGTGGGTTTTGTACTGGACAAAATAATTTGGGTGCTGGTTTGGCCAATTTTTTGGAAGCGGTTAATCAGCCGTTCCAACGCCGGCATGTCCTTTGCCGCAACGCTGACAATGAAACTGTAAGCACCCGTTACATGGTAGCATTGTAGCACGGCGGGCTGCTGTTCCATCAGTGTTTCAAATTCCTCACGCCGGTCAGGGGGAACCGACAAACTAATTAAAGCGCGTATACTGCGGCCAGCCTGCTCCAGATTGATATTGGTGGTATACCCTTCAATAATACCATCGGTTTCCATACGGCGAATACGCTGAGAAACAGCAGGCGGAGTGAGCGAAACCTGTTGGGCCAGCTCTTTTACCGTCATACGGGCGTTTTGCTCCAATAAAAGCAAAATTTGCTTATCTAACATATCCATTGGAAGGTCCCCCTTAAAAAACAGCAGCAATAGCAGCAAAAATAAAACTTAAAATTAAAAATTTTTAGTAAAAGAATAATTTACTAAATTATATTAAATTTATAAAAGGTTGTAAAGGGATAAACAATACAAAATATATGGAAAACCCTTGACTTTTTTGACAGATTGCCTACACAGCACAGTTTTGGTACAAAAAAGCTGTCATTCTCTAAAATATCAAAAAAAACAGCCATCTTTTAAGACGGCTGTTTTTGTATTTGCATATTATAAAAATAAAAGAAAAGCGGCTGGCTTGGCGGACAAAATACTTTGCACCGGAGAAAAACTACTTTTTACAGCCCCAGCGCCTCCAGCAATTTCTGTTTCGGCATAAAGCCCAGTGCCGTTTTCTGCAGTTTGCCGTTTTGAAACAGCGCCAGGGTAGGAATACTCATAACGCCAAATTTTTGTGCAAGAGCGGGCTGTTCATCAACATTGATCTTGCCGACCACCAGCTTATCAGCCATTTCATCGGCAAGATTATCCACCACAGGACCCATCATTTTGCATGGGCCGCACCAGCTGGCCCAAAAGTCTACCAGCACCGGCTTTTCGTTTTGCAGAACCAGCGTATCAAAATTTGCAGCAGTAATTTCGTGTACCATCTGTATACCTCCTAAATTGGGTTAAACCCTTGTTGCTTTTTAATTGAAATGCCTTAGAGACGGTTTATACTATGCAATTGAGAAAAAATAGAAAAACAAAGCTATGAGTGAAATATACCATAAAAGTATAGTTAATGCAAGCTTTTTTAACAAGAAAGCCCCGCTGCCTGCGGGGCTTTTCGTTTAGCAGATACCGTTTTTGGACATATAGTCGTACAAAAGCTTTCCGTGGTGCTGTTCCTGGCTTTCAATCTGGCTAAGCGCCTGGCGCATAGATTCTGAGCAGCATTCAAAAATGCTGGTGTCATATACCGAGGAAACATGCTTTTCTGTGGCCAGTGCATCTGCGCACAGGTAAGCGTCCAGCTTTTTGTCCTGGCTGCGCGCAGTTTCCTTGCGCGGCGTGGGCAGCTTTGTGCCGCTTTTGCCTTTCTTTTCCGAAGGGGTACGGCCGGCCAGCATGCCGTTTACCATATCCAGATGTCCCTGTTCTGCCTGACTAATGGCAGAAAATAAGTTTTTCAGCTGGGTAGTGCTGGCACGCTGGGCGTATTCGGAATATTTGTCCACACAGATCTGCTCCTGCTGTTTCAAGTCTTCCAGCAGGTAACGCTCTTTTTCGGTCAATGCCATATCAGTTCACCTCGTCCACAGTATGTGTTAAACAAAACGAAAGATACGGTTTAAGGGCTGGCGTTTTTTGGAAAAGCCCCCTTTTTTATAGTCGTATCATAAAAAACATCCCTCAGGAAATGAAGTTTTTCTTGGGAGGGGGATATTGCGGATAAAACTTTGATTATATAATGGCAACAAAGAAAACTTAGGGGCAGGTGTAGCAGATTATGGAATATAAAATAAACGATTGCAGCCTGGATGCGGTAGCATTTATTTCATTTGCAAATGCTGTATGGAAAGGCGATTATGATGTGAAACGCACAGAGCAGGCTTTATCTAAAACCTTGAATATAACCGCGTATGATGAGAACAGGCTTGTAGGCTGTTTGCGCATTCTGACAGACGGTTATTATTTTGGAACCATCACGGAACTTCTGGTCCTTCCTCAATATCAAAAGCAAGGGATAGGCAGTAAATTGCTCCAACTGGAAAAAAACACACGCCCACCATTTTATATTTTGGCTCGCAGCCGGGAATGGAAGCGTTTTACGAAAAGAATGGCTGCAAAAAAGTTTACAGTCTTATATCATAGAAAAAACATCTGAACAACCGAAGCGCAATAGTGGGGATATTTCTCAAAGGGATTTTAGGGATCTAGTTTTTCTTATGCTGTTTTATTGCTGCCCCAAAGAAGCCAAAACAGACGCCAAAAAGAAAACAGGCGTAGCTTAAACTACGCCTGCTTTTGCGTTTGTGGCAATGCGATTTTCAAGATGTTTCAATATAAGCCGACAGTTTATCTGCTTTTATCGGCGGCGCACAGCGCTGGTGCCTTTTTCTAAAAGATAGGTAGCTTCCAGGTCTGCCAAATGCAGCTTAACTGCCAAAGGATAGCTGTCAAATGCTTCACTAATGGTGAAACTTCCCCCCCGAACAGCATCATCAAAGCCGCCCATGTGCCAGCGTATGGCAACTGCTTCAGCCGGCTTCAGGCGCATAAAGCGCTCAATTAGAAAAACGCTTTTTTCACCATGGCCATAGGGAAAAGCGTCCTGAACGGTAAAGGTGGGAACCTTTTCCCAGGCACCGGTGGTTTCGTTTTTTACATTTCGAAACCCAGGCTTATAAAAATTTGCCTTGCACAGGTCATGCAGAAGGGCGCAGATGGCATAGCTTTCCATATTTTCGCCTTCCTGGTAATGCCGCTGGCAAAGAACTCGATAAACATTTAAACTGTGCATGACCAGACCGCATTCGCATGCACCGTGAAAACGGGTAGAGGCGGGCGCGGTAAAAAAGTCGGTGGTCTGCAGCCAGTTAAGCAGCTGTTCGCTGCCATCCCGGTGGATTTGTTGGGTGTAAATTTCGATAAATTCTTCCCGGTATCCCATATTTACAGTTCCATTTCATCCAAAATGCCTTTTAAAATAGCCAGTTCGTCATGGCTTAGGCTGATTCCCTTACCCATTTTAGCATTATCAGGGGCCCAGTCGCGAATATCATATTTGGGCTCCCGGTCGTTCCAGCTTACCAGGTTTAACTGGCGCTCCCAGCCATTGGAATTTTGGGAGAGAACTGCAATGCGCTCTACGATTTCATATTTAAATTCTGCCATATTCATACACCATCCTATAATAAATGTAATATCAGTATAAGGCCGTTTAAAACGGCAGCGTTATTATTGTACGAGTTTTACAGGGCGAATGCAAGGGGAAATAGATTGGCTTAGTAACGGACGAGCGACAAAAAATTAAAAAAATTGCAAAATAGGTGTTGACAATTTGGTAATGGCTGGATATAATAATAGAGCACCTTGCGGAATTGTGTAAGGGTAGCACGACAGACTCTGACTCTGTTTGTCTGGGTTCGAATCCTAGTTCCGCAACCATGCAAACGCAGCAGCCATTATGCTGCTGCGTTTTTTTCGGGGTATAGCGCAGCTGGTAGCGTGCTTGGTTCGGGACCAAGAGGCCGGGAGTTCGAGTCTCCCTACTCCGACCAACCGGGGAATCCTTTTAGGGTTTCCCGGTTTTTTGTTGTTTTTTATTAGCATGGTGAATGGTGGGTTGTGGTACAAGAAGAGCAAAAAGGATGGCTTAAAAAAGAAAATTTGCTTTTACACAAATATGCAAAAAGTTGGTGAGTGTGGATGGGCTCTGGCTACAGAAAAAAGCGCTTCAACCAAATATAATTGCAGCAGAAAAGGCACCAACTGCCAGGCAAGGGCATACACTGGCATAGACCATTCAGAAAAGGAGTGTTTGCCATGTTGGACCTTGAACAGAGTCGGTTTTGTCCGGTGGAGAACCAGGAGGAAGAAGAGGGCTGTCCGGTAATGGTGGGGCAAACCGCTGGTGTCTGTGTTCCGGTAACCATTTCGCCTTATGTGCGGGTGGGGCATACCCATACCATCCGCTATGGCGAACCGGTGATTGGACCGGGGGCCTGTGGTTGTGCTGGCACCAAAAACGGCAGCTGCAGTTTTACCGTTACCCAGGATATCCGGGTTTGTGTACCTCTGGAGTTCTGCGCCTATACCCAGGCCGGCGATGTCTATGTGTCGGACATTGGAACTGCTGCGCGGAATGATGACGGCGACTACGATGACGGTTGTGGCGATTGCGGCGACTGTGGCTGTGGCTGCTGCGAAAACTGACACAAAATTTTTAGCAAAGGCTCGGGAATTTTCCCGGGCCTTTGCCCGTTTATTTTAAGGTATAGCCGGACTACAAGTCTGAAAGGGAAATTTAGGTAAAATTTGTTTTGTTCTTTTTTGTGTTTCTTGACAAGCTAAGCGTGGGAGAATACACTGGGTTTGGTACAAAATCAGGGTGCAGAGTGTTGCGCCTGTAAGGAGAGAGCAATATGACCAAGCGTGTAGGTATTCTTACTTCCGGCGGGGACTGCCCGGGGCTGAACGCCACAATTCGTGGCGCAGCCAAAGCTTTGTATAATCAGTTTGGGGCCAATGTGGAGATTATTGGCATTCGCAATGGCTATGCGGGGCTGATTGAAGGAGATTGGCAGGAAATGAAGCAAAGCGACTTTTCCGGCATTCTCACCACCGGCGGGACTATACTGGGAACGCAGCGCACTCCATTTAAATTGATGAAGGTGATTGGTGAGGATAAGGTGGACAAGGTTGCCCGAATGAAGGACAACTATAAGAAGTTAAAGCTGGATTGCCTGCTTTGCCTGGGCGGCAATGGTACCCATAAAACAGCAAATTTGTTGGCGCAGGAAGGGCTTAATATTATTGGCTTGCCCAAAACCATAGACAATGATATTTGGGGCACGGATGTAACTTTTGGGTTCCATTCGGCTATGAACATTGCCACCGATGTGATTGACCGTATTCATACCACTGCGTCCAGCCATCGGAGGGTGATGGTGATTGAATTGATGGGCAATAAGGCCGGGTGGCTGACCTTGTATTCTGGTATTGCCGGAGGAGCAGATATTATTTTAATTCCCGAACTGCCGTATGACATTGAAAATGTAGCCGCCGCCATAGAAAAGCGCAATAAAAATGGACGAACCTTTTCCATTTTAGCGGTGGCAGAGGGTGCCATGGATCGGCAGGAAGCCAAAATGAAGAAGAAGGAAAGGCTGGCCTACCGGCAGGAGCATGGCATTAAAACAGCGACCAACCGCATTGCGGCCCAAATTGAACAGATGACCGGTGTAGAGACAAGGGTTTGCGTGCCGGGGCATATGCAGCGTGGCGGTAGCCCTTCTGCCTATGACCGGGTATTGGCAACCCGGTTTGGAACCTATGCGGCTAAACTGGTGGCAGAAGACCGGTATGGCGTGGCGGTGGCTATGGTGAATAACCAGGTAGTGGATAACCCGCTGGCTGAAATTGCCGGTAAAAGCAAACTGGTACCTGCCGATTGCCCCATGCTGGAGGTTGCGCGCAGTATGGGGGTTTCGCTGGGGTAACCGAAAAAGGGCAAAAATGGGTTTTACTTGACAAAAAAACCAAGGCCCGGTATCATTAAAAGGCAAACTGCTGAGAAAAAGAGGGCGTTTGTTCTGGTCATCAGAGAACCCGCGGTGGGTGCGAGCGGGCTGGCTGGGCAAAAAGCTGTCGCTTTGGAGCAGGCCCGGTGCGCATTGCCAGCCGGGCCCGTACACCCCGCGTTAAGGGGAACGAGCGGCGGCGCTGTGCGCCGCAAGCCGGGTGGTACCGCGGAATTGTTCCGTCCCGGGTGCAGGATAACTGCACCCGGGATTTTTTGTTTTGCATTTAGTACCGCGCCAGACCGGCTGGAAAAGCGTATGAGCCAAAAGGAGGAACACTTCGTGCAGCAACCGCAAAACGCGGGCGGCCGAATCGCCTGGGTGGATGCTTTGAAAGGCATCGGTATTTATTTGATTTATCTGATTCATCTGCCGGGTATGAGCGGTAATTTTAATTTGTTTTTTATGATTATTGCGGGGCCGCTTTTCTTTTTTGCCGGCGGGCTTACTGCGGGCAGCGGGCACAGCTGGCCGTTTGGGCAGTTTGTATTGCTGAAGGCGCAGCGCATCTTGTGGCCGTATTTTTTGTTTGGCGGCCTGTCCATAGCGGTCAAGTTGGTATCGGTGGAAAATGCCGTTTTGGGAGATGTGATCGGCTGGGGCAAACAGCTTGTTTGGGGAATGCGAAATCATTTGTTTGCGCCGGCGTTGTGGTTTTTGCCCTGCTACTTTTTGCTAAACGTGTTTTATGAATTTTTATACCGGTATTTGCCGGGTAAAAAGCCTGTTTTCATTGCGGTATGCTGCGTTATTAGCGGCACAACACGCCTTTTGGTGGACGAGCCGCTTTTACCCTGGGGCGCCGATTACGCACTGCGGTACCTGTTTTATTACATGGCAGGCGAGTTGCTGGCCGAACCACTAGAAAAGCTGCGCTGCGGGAAGGCGAAGCGCGGTGTTTTTTTGGCAGTGGGGGTTACGGTTTTGCTTTCGGCAGCTTATTGTTTGGTAAATTATCTGTATGGAAGGGGATACCTGCCGGGCCTTTTCCATATCACCCTCGCTTATCCGGGGCAGGTGGCAGAGCTGTTTGCAATGGCACTTACTGGAATTGTTTGTTTGACAGCGTTGGCCATGGCATTGGCCAATTTGCCGGTTTTGCAGGCAATTGGCCAGTGTACGCTGGTGCTGTGCTGTACGGAAACCATTACCAAAACGCTGGTGCCTGCCTTGTTTGAGGCAATTGGTCTGACCATGCACTATGAAACCCCACTGTTGGGGCTTTGCAGTGCGGCAATTTTCCTTGCGGCGGCATATTTTGCCATTGCAAGACCGGTGGCTTCCTATCTGCCCTGGGCAATTGGGCGGTTTGAAGATAGAAATCGTGTTTAAAAACAAAGGAAAGGAATCTTTTGTGATATGAGAGAACTGGACAAGCTTTATGATCCTTCCCAGGTGGAGGACAAAACCTATCAGTTTTGGCTGGAACATAAGTATTTTCACGCCGAACGGGACCCGGAGAAAAAACCGTATACCATTGTAATTCCGCCTCCGAACATTACTGGTCAGCTGCATATGGGGCATGCAATGGACGAAACCTTGCAGGATATTTTGATCCGCACCAAGCGGATGCAGGGTTATGCGGCACTGTGGCTACCCGGTACCGACCATGCTTCCATTGCCACGGAAGCAAAAATTGTGGCAGCTATGCGGGAAGAGGGCCTTACCAAGGATGACTTGGGACGGGAGGGCTTTCTGGAAAGAGCCTGGGACTGGAAAAAGAACTATGGCGGCCGCATTGTCTCCCAGCTGAAAAAGCTTGGTTCCAGCTGTGACTGGGACCGGGAGCGCTTTACCCTGGACGAAGGCTGCAGCGAAGCGGTCAAAGAGGTATTTGTCCGGCTGTATGAAAAAGGCCTGATCTACCGGGGCAACCGCATGGTGAACTGGTGCCCCTGCTGCCAGACCTCCATTTCGGATGCCGAGGTGGAATATGAGGAAAAGGAAGGAAACTTCTGGCACCTGCTTTACACCGTAAAAGAAACAGGTGAAAAGCTGGAACTGGCAACTACCCGCCCCGAAACTATGCTGGGCGATACAGCGGTAGCGATCAATGCGGCCGATCCCAGATATCAGCATCTGCACGGCTGCCATGTTATTCTGCCGCTTTTAAATAAGGAATTGCCCATTGTGTGCGATGACCACGCGGATATGGAAAAAGGAACTGGCGTGGTAAAGATTACCCCCGCCCATGACCCCAATGACTACGAGGTGGGCAAGCGGCATAATCTGCCCATTGTGCGGGTTATGACCTATGATGGCCGGATGACCGGCGCGGCTGATAAGGCTGCGGCGGACGAGTTGTTTGCCAGCGGCAAAGCTTCGGCGGATGAGCCGCAGGTGCTGGATTGCGGCAAATATGCCGGTATGACCGCGAAAGAAGCCCGCAAAGCCATTGTTAAGGACCTGGAAGAGGGCGGCTACCTGAAAGAGGTGGAGCCGCTACATCACGATGTGGGTACCTGCTATCGCTGCCACACCACGGTGGAGCCGATGGTGTCCAAACAGTGGTTTGTGAAGATGGAGCCGCTGGCGAAACCTGCCATTGAGGCAGTGCGTTCGGGTAAAACCCGGTTTGTGCCCGAACGGTTCGACAAAACCTATTTCCATTGGATGGAAAATATTAAGGATTGGTGCATTTCCCGGCAGTTGTGGTGGGGGCATCGCATACCGGCCTATTACTGCGCCGATTGCGGCGAGGTTATCGTCTCCAAAACCGAGGTAACCTGCTGCCCCAAGTGCGGCAGTAAGCATATTACCCAGGACGAAGATACGCTGGACACCTGGTTTTCCAGCGCGCTTTGGCCGTTTTCCACACTGGGCTGGCCCAATACCGACAGCCCGGACTACCGCTATTTCTTCCCCACCAATACACTGGTCACCGGGTACGACATTATCTTCTTCTGGGTTGCCCGCATGATTTTCTCCAGCATAGAGCAGACCGGGCAGGTGCCGTTTGATACGGTGCTGATTCATGGTTTGGTTCGGGACGCTCAGGGACGCAAGATGTCCAAGAGCCTGGGCAACGGCATTGATCCGCTGGAGGTTATTGCACAGTACGGTGCCGACGCGCTGCGCTTTACCCTGGTAACAGGCTCTACTCCGGGCAACGACACCCGCTACAGCGAAGAAAAGGTGAAGGCAAGCCGCAATTTTGCCAATAAATTGTGGAATGCGGCCCGCTTTGTGCTGATGAACCTGGAGGAGGACCTGGCCCCTGGTCTGCCCGACCAGCTGGATCTGGCCGACCGCTGGGTATTGTCCAGCTTGAATACGGTGGTCCGGGAGGTCACGAATAATATTGAACACTTTGAACTGGGCCTTGCTGCGCAGAAGGTGTACGATTTTATCTGGGATGTATACTGTGACTGGTTTATTGAAATTGCAAAGCTGCGGCTGAATTCCGGCGATAAACAGCAGGCAGACAATGCCCGCCGTGTGCTGGTATATGTGCTGAGCCAGGCACTGAAGCTGCTGCACCCGTTTATGCCGTTTATTACCGAAGAAATTTACCGGGCGCTGCCGGGTTCGCAGGAGAGCATTATGGTTTCCAGCTGGCCGGTGTATACCGAGCAGCTGCATTTTGCCGCGGATGAAGAGGGCTTTACCAACCTGGTTGCTTTGATTAAAGCGGTGCGCGCAGTTCGTGCCGAGATGGGGGTACACCCGGCCAAAAAGACCAGTATGTTCATCCAAACCTCTGCCCCGGCCGACTTTGAGACCGGACGGTCTTACCTGGAAAAGTTTGCAGGCGCCAATGAAGTGACGATTGGCGAGACCTTCACCGGTGATGCTTCCAGCAGTGTGCAGGTGGTAACCGACAAAGCCCGGGCCTTTATTCCCATGATGGAATTGGTGGACCGGGAGAAGGAACTGGCACGCTTGAAAAAGGAACTGGAAAATTGCGAGCGGGAGATCGCTTCGGCTAACGGCAAATTGTCCAACGAGGGCTTTGTGTCGAAAGCGCCGGCTCAGGTAGTAGAGAATGTGCGCGCACAGCTTGCCCGCAGCCAGGACAAAAAGGCGCATATTGAAGCTTCCATTCAGGCATTGGGTTAAGATTCCTTTTTAATAAAAAACAGGAACCCGTTTTGGGTTCCTGTTTTTTTGTTTTTTCTGGGGTATGAAATGCTTTGGCAAAAAGAAAGGAGGATACTTTAGGGGGCAGGCGAGCTTCCATTTCGTCCTGTTTCAGTTTTTTGAGCAGGTTCATTGTCCCGGAGCGCCTGTGCAGATAACGGTGTATTTCAAAGAAAACCACAAAAATAGTGTAAACGCTGTTATAGCTTTTAAGTGGCCAAACTGTTTGGGGCAGGTTGCATCAAAGTGAATCAAAACGGTGCAATGATTGATAACATATAATGATATAAAAATATATTATTCTTTTATATTGTGATTTATTACAAAATCAAATTGCAATGTTTGGTTGAGTTTAAGATTGAAATTAAAATCAATAAAATATATTATGATAGTGCAAACAATCAAGTTTGCAAAAACAGGAGATTTTGCAAAAGGAGATGCCTGTCATGAGTGGAAAAGAAAATAAGGTTCTTTGGATTTCGCAGGAAGAAGCAATCCAGTGTGGCGTTTTGGATATGAATTTCATTATGGATAATGTTATTCGTGCCAACAAAATGCTGGGCAGAGGAGAGACCATTGAAATTCCGCTGTTCCACATGATGTGGGAGGAAGGCAAGCACGCCGGTAAACGGGTGGGGCTACATGCTTGTGTTATCAACAGCGACCAGGAAAATATCCATGTGGCCGGTGTGAAAGCAATTCCCTCCAACCCCCTAAATCCCCGCAAACTGGGAAAACCCCGCTCAAACGGCTTGGTTACCTTGTATGATGAAGACAGCGGTTATCCTCTTGCCGTGGTGGACGATACCCTCATCAGCGGTATGCGTACCGGAGCCGGCAGCGGGCTGGGGGCCAAATGCTTTGCCCGGGAAGACTCGGAAGTGGTAGGATTGATTGGCAGTGGTGTTATTGCAGGGTATTGCCTGGAAGCGACCGCTATGTTTATGAAGCATATCAAAAAAGTGAAAATTTACGATCTGGTGCGGGAAAATGCAGAACGGTTCTGCAAAAAGTTTGCATATTTGGGTTACCAGTTTGAAGTGGTGGATAGTGCAGAGGCTGCTATTCGGGATTCGGATATCGTACATACCTGTTCTTTGGTAGATGTGGGCGAAGAATATGTAGAACCTGACTGGCTGAAACCGGGTTCCTTCCATTCGTATGTTTCCCAGTATGACTACAAGGAGGCCTGCCACCTGCTGCCCAATGTGAAATTTGGTATGGACTGGACCGAACGGCTGAACGACCGCGATTCCTGTACCCTGGCCAATATGGTGTTGGATGGTAAAATGGACCGCCCGGATGTGACACAGGTCAGCGATGTGCTGTTAGGCAAAAGGCCGGGCCGGACAAATCCGGACGATATTTACCTGTTTGGAACCATAGGGATTGTAATTACCGATACAACCAACTGTTATAAGGTTTATCAGCAGTGCCTGGAAAAGGGGCTTGGCACTTGGGTATATCAGTGGCATGAACCCGCCAAGGTTTAAACGCCAAAGGCCTTTCCGGCTAATAAAGGGAAAAAGCTGGTGCAGAAGCTTTTCTACCATCGTTAATTTTTGTTCTAAATTCTATAAATGCCGGCGGCACAAATGCTGCCGGCATTTGTTTGTTACCCCAAATAGCGGTAAAATACTCCATTAAGTAAAAAAGAAAAATACGAAAAGGCAAAAAGGAAAGCCTTTTTCAGGTAGCAGGGCTTGTACATGCAAAGCAATTTGGTATATGATGGAATGGTTAATAAAGTTATGTTTTATGATGCCCGTTGCATTTAAAAGGAAAAGTTTTCGCACAGGATAAACAGCACAGTACAGATGGCATTGTAAAGGGAGACAATATGGCAAAAACGAAACTGGAAGAAATTCTGCGCGCGCAGGATTGTCTGCCCCGCGCGCAGCGCAAACTTTGCGCTTACCTGGCAGGGCAAACCGAAGAAGCAGATTGGTTGACTGCCCGTCAGTTGGCCCAAAAAGCCGGCGTAGGCGAAGCCACTGTTTTTCGGTTTTTGAAAGAACAGGGCTATCCTTCTTATACGGCGTTCAGAGCAGATGTTCACCGTTATGCGGTCGAATTTGTGCATTCTTCCTACTGGCAGATGCGCGCTTCCATGCAAAGCGGAAAAACCAACGAAAATCAGTCCCCATTGGGAGAAAAGGTAGCGGGCGAAATTGACCTTTTGGGAAAAATGGTAACCGCTAAATTGCAGGAACAGTTTGCGGCAGCGGTGGATGCCATGCTTGCCTGTGAACAGGTAGGGGTGCTGGGACTGCGCAGTTCCAAAGCGGTAGCGCTTTATTTTTATTACCTGTTGCTGCCATTTTTTGATAAGGTGTGTCAATTCAGCCAGGAAGAACATTTCCTATTTGAGCAAATCAGCCGAATGCCTCAAAACAGCGCCTTGTTTGTCATTACCAGCTGGCCTAATACGACAATGACCGTCAGCGCAGCCCGGTATGCTCATCAGCAAGGTCACCGCATTGTTCTGTTAACCAATAATGTGTCCTGTCCCATTACCGAATGGGCCGATCTGCTTTTGCTTACACCGGAGGCGAAGGACCATTTTACGATTTTGCCATATATTGCCGTGGTGGAAGCTCTGGCACAGCAAATTGGTCAGCGGCAGTCGCCCGAAACCCTCAACAGATTGCAGCGGATCGACCAGATACTGGCTGAACAAAGGGTAACCGATTGGGAGGAAAAAGACGGTGCAGTTCGCCAAAGGGAGAATGTATGGATAAAATAATCAGCAAAAGCCTGCTGTTCGGTATGGTAATGGCAGCTTTCAGCTTTTTTAGAGGATGGCTGCGCTGGCCGATGACCCAAACGGGGAAAATGGTTCCCATTGGTTACAGCTTTTCGCAATTTTTGCCCTGAGCGCTTTGGCGTTTGGGGCGGCCGGGCTTCTTTTTAATAAGTTATGTGAATATTGGAAAAGGCGATAGTGTGCTGTTTTTTTGTTTGCTATTTTGGCAGATGCAAAAAGCAGAACGCAAAAAAGAAACGGGGAACAGGGAATGACCGAACAACAGGCAATAGAATTTTTAACCACCCGCCGGCGCCTGGGCGCACAAAAAAATCCGGATACGATGCGCGCTTTGATGCGCCTGCTGGGAGACCCACAGGACAAACTGCAGTTTGTTCATATTACCGGTACAAACGGCAAGGGCAGTACAGCCCGCATGATTGCCTGTATTTTAACTGCGGCAGGTTATAAAACCGGGCTTAATATTTCGCCCTATGTGCAGGATTTTAAAGAGCGCATGACCATTGATGGTGTGGAGATCGGTGCGCGTGAGCTGGGCCAGGTGACCCGCCAGGTTCAAAAAGCGGCCCGGCAACTGGAGCAGGAAGGGCTGTATGCCACTGCGTTTGAATGCACAACGGCGGCTGCGCTTTTGTGGTATGCGCAAAGCCAGTGCGACCTGGTGGTGCTAGAGGTAGGAATTGGCGGCAGGCAGGATGCCACCAATATTATTAAAAATACACAGGTAGCCTGTATTTTGCAGGTTTCGCTGGACCACACCGACCGGTTGGGAACTACAGTGGAAGAGATTGCACAAGAAAAGTGTGGAATTTTTAAGCCGGGCTGCACAGTTGTGGCTGCAGGCGGCCAGCTGCCCGGTGTGCAAAAAATTATTGAAGAGCGTGCCTCGGCGCTTAAATTACCGCTGCGCCAGCCCGAACTGGAAGATATTAAGGTGCTGTGGAGCACCTTGCGCGAAACGCATATAGATTACGGCGGCTATGAAGTCAGCCTGCAGTTGGCGGGGGCGCATCAGGCAGGCAATGCTGCTGTGGCGGTGGAAACCGCTTTGGCGCTTTGCGACAAGGGGTATGAAATTGACGATGATTCCATTTTAAAAGGACTTGGCGCTGCAAAGCTGCCCTGCCGCATTGAAATGCTGCGGTATGATCCGCTGTTTGTGGTGGATGGTTCCCACAACCCGGGCGGCGGCGCGGCCCTTGCTGCCAGCCTGAAAGCAGCCAAAGTAAAAAACACCGTTGCAATTATTGGTATGATGCGCGATAAAGATGCCGTGCATTATCTGGACGCGTTGCGGGGTTGCTTTGCTCAGGTTTATACGGTCAGGGCTTCGCAGGATGATCGCTCCTTTTCTGCTCAGGAACTGGCCGCAATCTGCAAAGGCCGGTTTGCCCGGGTTTTGGAAAAAGAATCGCTGGAACAGGCTTTGGCAGATGCCCAAAAGGATGGGCAGGGCGTGGTGGTATGCGGCTCGTTTTATCTGGCAGGGCGCGCAAAAACTTTGTTTGGCTGACGCGCTTCGACCAATTCTTTACACGAAATCCTTTATCCTTATCTTACAGGCGGACAAGCCGGTGGATTAGGATAAAGGATTTTTTTGAGCATGCGGCGTTTTGCGCTGCTGCTTTGAAAGGCGTGTTACCCATTGGCCTGCAAAACCTTTTCGCAAAGGCCAATGGAAGGAGAGGAGACAGGCAGATGCTGCAGTGTCAAATGGAACAAACAGGGAGATGGCTGACCGTCTACCTGACCGGGGAGATCGATCATCACGGCGCCGGCCAGGTTCGCGCTTGTATTGATTCCCGCATTCTGGAAGTCGGTCCTGAGCGGGTGATTCTGGACCTTTCCGGTGTGGGATTTATGGATTCCTCCGGAATTGGATTGATTTTGGGACGGCGCAGGCTTTTACAAACCCTGGGAGCAGATTTAACCGTTCGCGGAGTTGGCGGGCAGGTTTCTAGCCTGCTGCGCATTGCCGGTATACAAAGCGAAGAAAAAACAGGAGGCGCCCGCCATGAAAGCTGATAATACTTTAAAAATGACCTTTCCTTCCCGCAGCGCAAACGAAGGGTTTGCGCGCAGTGCGGTGGCTGCCTTTATTGCGCAGCTGGACCCCACATTGGGAGAATTGGCAGATATTAAAACAGCAGTCAGCGAGGCGGTTACCAACTGTATTGTGCATGCGTATCCTGGCAGCGTGGGAATCGTTTACATAACCGTAGGCTTATATCCGGGCGGCAAGGTCCGTATTCGGGTAGCAGATAAAGGGGTAGGCATTCCGGATGTTGCCCACGCCATGGAACCAATGGTTACGGGCGGCGGTGAAGAGCGTACCGGTCTGGGCTTTACGGTGATGCAGACCTTCATGGATCGACTGACTGTGCGCTCGGCGCCGGGGCGCGGCACGGTGGTGGTCCTGGAAAAAAACCTCACCCAAAGGAGCGAAAGCTAATTTATGCCCATTTCACAATGCAGCCGGGACCATTTCATCGAAAATAATCTGGGGCTGGTACATGCTTGTGCCGGCAGATTCCGCGGGCGCGGTATCGAATACGAAGATCTGTTTTCTGCCGGCTGTATGGGAATCATCAAAGCATATGACGCATTTGATGAAGAACGGGGCGTGCAGTTTTCCACCTATGCAGTGCCGGTTATTCTGGGTGAAATTAAAAAACTGTTTCGGGACGGCGGGCAGATCAAGGTGAGCCGTTCGGTGAAAGAGCTTTCTTTAAAAATCAATGCACTACGGGATGAATACCAAAAGCAGCATGGCCAACAGCCAACCGTTTTGCAGATTGCCCAAATTTTACAGGTGCGGCCGGAACAGGTGGCCGAAGCGCTCAATGCCGCTTTGCCGGTTCTTTCATTAACGCCATCCAGCGAAGAAGAAGATGCTCCGCAGTTTGATGTTCCGGTTGCCAGTGAAGAAGAGCGGATTGCCGAATCTCTTTCGCTGCAGTCTGCGCTGAAACAATTGTCGCAGGAGGATCAGCTGTTGATCCGCTGCCGCTTTTTTGAAAATAAAACGCAAAGCGAAACGGCACGCCTTTTAGGCACTACTCAGGTACAAATTTCCCGAAGAGAGCGCCGCTTGTTGGGACAGCTTCGCAAAAAGCTGGAATAAAGTAAACATTTTCTCCCGGCCCTTTTTAGGGCCGGGAGTTTTTTGTGGCTTTGTTAGTACCCCTAAAGAGAGGAAAAGGGTTGCTTTTTCGCTGTTTGGGGAAACTGTGTGGAAAAAAACAACACAAGCTGCCACTTTTTTACAAATACTTGGCGAATTTTTAGCGATAGATGCCAAATCTGCGCAGTTTTCAAAAAAACGAAGAAAAAGCATTGACTTTGAGTAAAGCGCATGCTAAACTATAAAAGCTGTCCGGGACGGACGGCGACACACAAAAGGCGAATGGCCTTGAGAGTGAGAAATAAACTTCGAAAAAAGTTTAGAAAAAACTCTTGACAAATAAGCTTCGAGTGTGTATAATAAATTCTTGCAACACCGCGAGAGCGGCGGCGCAGAATTGGCTTGCAAAAGCCATCAGGACCTTGAAAATTAAACAATATGTGAGAAGCTTAACGGAACCCTAGAGCAGAAGAAAACTGCT
>JALFTI010000006.1 GCA_022778585.1 Pygmaiobacter massiliensis
GCCTCTCACGCCGCAAACGGGAGTTCGATTCTCCCACGGGTCACCAGTTATTCCTCCTTAGCTCAGTCGGTAGAGCCCGCGGCTGTTAACCGCGTTGTCGTTGGTTCGAGTCCAACAGGGGGAGCCAAAAAAAGCACGCCATTGGCGTGCTTTTTTCTTTTGCAAAAATAGCTGCAAAAGCTGGTTCTGCTGCCCAGGGCAAGGCGGGACGCAGCTGGACGGGTCATATCCCACATGGTAAAATAAAAAAGAAATGCGGGCGGAAGCTTTTTAAAGGCAGGTGCCTGGCCCAAACAGGACAGACTGATTAGGGGGGAACCAACGAAATGACCGAGCAGGAAAAGATGGCGAGGGGAGACTGGTATGACGCAAACCATGACCCCTGCCTTTTAGAGATGCGTGCAAAAGCGGAGCAGTTGTGCTTTGAACTCAACCAGCTTCCCCCTATGGCGAAAGACCGCCGAGCTGCGCTTTTGCGCCGACTTTTGCCTTACGCAGCGGAAGATGTGGAAATATTGTCGCCTTTTTATACCGATTATGGCACAAACTGCCATATTGGCGGCAAAACCTTTATAAACCATAACGCCTATTTTATGGATGGGGCTCTTATCACAATCGGTGAACGGTGTTTTATTGGGCCAAACTGCGGTATTTATACAGCGCTTCATCCCATGCACTGGGAAGACAGGGCCAAAGGGTTGGAACGGGCGGTGCCGGTGATCATACAGGACGATGTATGGCTAGGAGCAGATGTGAAGGTTTTGCCCGGTGTTACCATTGGAAGAGGATGTGTGGTAGGGGCAGGAAGTGTGGTTACTCGGGATCTGCCGGCCGGATGGCTGGCAGTGGGAAATCCTTGCAGGCCGCTGCGGCCCATTACCCAGGCAGACTTTATAGAACAGGACAAAGAAGCAGAATAAAGGTTGCAGCTGAAAGCCGGTGCGGCATAAAAACGACAGTTTGCCACGGAATTTTAGACTGCACAAATGGTTTGAAAGGGCAAAGGAAGCCAAAGAGACTTCCTTTGTCCTTTTGGCATGTTTTCAATTTTGTAATTGGGTCAAACGCGTTTTTGGTAAGGACAGGTTTTGATGAAAGTGCAGGAAAAAAGGCTTGCAGATTTTTGGGATGTTCGCAGGGCCTTTTTTAGCAAGACATCAAAATGGTTTTTGGCAGGATTTTTCTGCCGATAAAAATAGAATGCTTTTGTTGGGGGGATATGGAAAGGGTTGGAAGAGAAAATAAAGGCAAAGCAGCCAGTAGGCCTGGCTTTTATCCGGTAAAAAGCTGACAGATAAAAAGGCCTTTCTATTAAAATCAAAACTTTGCTTGCCAAATGTGCTTTATGGCGAACGGATATCTCTAAAATGCCTAAAATAAGCGACGGAATCTTCGTTGACAAAGCTGCGGGTACAGCGGTATCATAAAGAAAACATAGCCTGGCAAAAGGAAAAGCAGGCCGTGGTTTCAGTGGCCATAAAATATGCAGGCAGATGAGTAAAAAGGTTGCTTTTTGCTGTTGGAACCTGCCTAAAAGGAGGAGCCAGATGAGTAGTTACCCGATTTTACAGAAGGATCCGCTTTTGAAGCCTTACGAGGCGGATATTAACCTGCGGATGGAAAATTATAAAAGGGTTCGCAAACAGCTAGTGGAAGGCAGGGATAATCTGGCAGATGCAGCCAGTGATTTTCTCTATTATGGCTTTCACCAGCAGGATGGCGGTTGGTATTATCGGGAAACGGCGCCCGGCGCCGATGCCATATATCTGACCGGGGATTTTAACCAATGGAACAAAACCAGCCACCCGATGAAGAAACTGCCCAATGGAGATTTTGAACTGTTTTTGCCGGGCGAAAATGCGCTGTGGGACGGCTGCCATCTGCTTGCTGTGGTTCACCGTAAGGGCAAAGCAATGGAGCGCATTCCGCTGTATGCCACCTATGTAGTCCAGGACCCGGATACCTATCAGTGGAGTGCGGTAATCTACCATCCTGAAAAGCCTTACCGGTGGCAAAACCGTACCTTTGTGCCTAAAAAGCCGCTGATGATCTACGAGTGCCATATTGGAATGGCCCAGGAAAAGTACGGGGTTGGCAGCTATGCCGAATTCAAAGACCAGGTGCTGCCAAGGGTGAAGAAGCTGGGATATAACACCATTCAGATTATGGCCATTATGGAACACCCCTATTATGGTTCCTTTGGTTACCAGGTGTCCAATTTTTTTGCGGCCTCGTCCCGGTTTGGCACGCCGGATGAGCTGAAAGAACTGATTGATACGGCCCATGGCATGGGAATAGGGGTGCTTTTGGATGTGGTGCACTCGCACCTGGTGAAAAACACCCGGGAGGGCATCAGCGAATTTGACGGTACCGATTACCAGTTTTCCCCTTCGGGGCCAAAGGGGGACCACCCCGCCTGGGGAACCCGGCTGTTTGACTATGGAAAACCGTCGGTCCTGCGCTTTTTGCTTTCCAACCTGCGCTTTTGGATGGAGGAATACCGGTTTGACGGATTTCGATTTGACGGTGTGACATCGATGCTTTACCATGACCATGGCCTTGGTATGGCGTTTGGTCCGTATGAGCGGTATTTTTCTTTGAATACCAATACCGATGCCGTTACTTACCTGCAGCTGGCCAACGAGCTGGTGCACCATTTGGGTGAGGGGGCGGTTACGATAGCCGAAGATACCTCTGCCATGCCGGGCTTGTGCCTGCCCTTGTCCGACGGAGGAATTGGATTTGACTACCGCATGGCAATGGGCGAACCGGACATGTGGATTAAAATTTTGAAGGAGCGCAAGGACGAAGATTGGGATATCTGGAATATTTGGTATGAACTGACCGGCCGGCGGCCGGGTGAGCCGGTGATCGGGTATGTGGAGTCTCACGACCAGGCACTGGTGGGAGATAAAACCATTATGTTCCGCCTGTGCGACAAAGAAATGTATTGGGGCATGGAAAAGCGCCAGCAGAACCTGGTAATTGAC
The DNA here is from genome assembly GCA_022778585.1 of Pygmaiobacter massiliensis. GTDB lineage: Bacteria > Bacillota > Clostridia > Oscillospirales > Ruminococcaceae > Pygmaiobacter > Pygmaiobacter massiliensis_A. The sequence goes on from JALFTI010000006.1 coordinate 2,991, forward strand.
CGTGGCATGGCTCTGCACAAGATGATTCGGCTGGTAACCATGAGCCTTGGCGGCGAAGGGTATTTGAACTTTATGGGCAACGAGTTTGGACACCCGGAATGGATTGATTTCCCGCGGGAGGGCAACAACTGGAGCTACCACCATTGCCGCCGTCAATGGAGCCTGGTGGACGATAAAACCTTAAAGTTTGAATGGCTGAATGAATTTGACCGAAAAATGGTACAGCTGGCAAATTCCACCAGTCTGCTCACCGGCAAGGCCCACAGCCTTTGGGTCGGCCAAGAGGAAAAAGTTCTGATTTATGAAAAGAAGGGGCTGCTTTTTGCCTTTAATTTTCACCCGACCCGTTCGTTTGAGGGTTATTTTGTTCCGGCACCGGCCGGCAGCTGGAAACCGGTGCTTACCACCGACGCGGCTTGCTTTGGCGGCCAGGGCCGGATTGCCGAGGAGATGATCTACCAGGCAAAAGAGGCCCCAAAAGGCTACGGGTTCGAACTGTATCTGCCAAGCCGCACAGCTGTGGTGCTGGCCAAGGTGTGAGCAGCATATTAAAAGCAATACTTTGGAACAAAATTAGTAAGAGCGGGATAAATTTTTGCCCAGAAAAAAGGAAAAGGAAAGGCGCGGCTGTCCGGAAGGGCAAAAAAGTCTTTTGGGCAGTGCGGTTATACCTGTAAAAATTTATGGCATTGTCTATGAAAAGTAAGACCCCTGGCACAGATTAAATGCCTGTAGGAAAAGTGCAGGTAAAAGAAATATACGGGTTCAAATAGAAAACATCGCCGCGCAGTACAAGCAGAGCTGTAAAGAGAGCAGAATATCCGGCTTTTATTTGGTTTTGGCACAAAAACAGCAAAATATATGAAAAAGGGGCTGCACAGGCTTTTAAAAGCCTGTGCAGCCCCTTTATGTATGAAAATAAGAAGGAGACATGAAAAGAAACGATACCGGCAGGCGCTTTGCAAAAGCCCTTCCAAACAGATTTTCTTTTAAAAGCAGAAATTCATTTTGTGTAGAAAATCACAGACGAAAGCGTCAAGCTTTTTTTAAAATTTTGCGACGGTTTGAAGGTTAGGCCGGCTGTTCTGGAATTGTGATATGAGGCTGTACTTCGGGCGGAATGGGACAGTGGTACGGCTTCCCATCCGACTGTTCCCAAAATGCTTGCCTGGCGGATTCGGCCACGGCGGGATTTTTAAAAACATGGCAGGCTGCATCTGCCAAAACCTGGGCAGCGTAAAGCATGCCCTTCTGGGCAAAGCTGGTGGTTCCCTGGGCGGTCATCTGCCAGGAATGACCGGGCGTACCCGGCACAAAACAGCCCGCCACAAACTCGGCAGTGGGAACTACATGACTGCAGTCACCTACATCCGAAGAACCGGCAATATCCACTTCCAAATGTTCCCAGGGCGCTACGGTATCTGCCAAAACCATCTTGCTCAAGTGTTCTATCATTCTTTTGCGGACTGTAGCAGGCAGACCGGTCAGGGCAATGTCGCTGGCAATCTCCTGCGCACCGCCCACCTGGCTGCAAAACGCAGCGGCAAGCTGGCGTTCGGGCTCGGTGTATTCCGGCAGGGGAATCTTTTGCATGCTTTCATACAAAAGCTGCTCCAAAACGGGATTGGAGAGGATGTTGGAACAGCCTTTGTCAAACTGAATGGTCAGTTGTGTTTCGGTCATCAGGGCGGCACCCTGCGCAATTTTGCAAACCCGCTGATACAGCTTTTCCACCTTTTCGGAATCGGTGGAACGGATGAGGTAAACCACCTGAGCGTGGCTTTGCACAACATTGGGAGAAACGCCGCCGGTATCGGTAATAGCGTAGTGAATGCGGTCGGTTGGTTCCATGTGTTCCCGCAGGTAATTCACCCCTACATCCATCAGTTCCACTGCGTCCAGCGCGCTGCGGCCCAAATGCGGAGTGGCGGCTGCATGCGAAGCCTGTCCCCGGAAAGAAAAATAGGCCTGGCAGTTTGCCTGCATAGAGCCGGTCAGTACCGCATTTGCTCCGCCGGGGTGCCAGGTAAGGGCAATGTCCAGTTCATCAAAAAGGCCGGCGCGTGCCATATATGCCTTGCCAGAGCCGCCCTCTTCCCCTGGACAGCCCAGCAACACCACCGTGCCGGGCAGGTTGTTTTCGGCCAGATAATCCCGCGCCATCAATGCGGCACCCACCGCTGCAGCTCCCAAAAGATGGTGACCGCAGCCATGGCCGCAGGTGGTTTCGGGCCGCGGCTGCGGGTGTGGAACTCCACCGGCCTGGCTCAGGCCGTCCAGCGCGTCAAATTCCGCTAAAATACCAATAACGGGATGCCCACTGCCCGCTGTGGCGGTAAAGGCGGTTTCCATACCGGCAACAGGCCGGCGCACGGCAAACTGCTCCTGGCAAAGCAGCTGGCAGATGGCATCGGCCGAGCGAAATTCTCTGAATTTTAGTTCCGAAGCTTCCCATATGGTCTGGCTAAGTTCCATGAGCTGTTTTGAATAATCTTTCATATAGCCCTCCTTTTTGCACGGTGAAATAAACCGGCCAAGCTGCCTGGCAGCCGGCCGGAAAGGAACTAGTTAATAATAAAATTATACGCCAAACTGGTAGATGGTGGTTTCCTGCCAGCAGTCGCCCGCCTGCACAATCGGTTTGGGGAAATTGGGGCAGTTCATGGCATTGGGGTATTGCTGGGTCTCCAGGCAGACAGCCTCCCGGTCCTGGTAGGGAATCCCCGCTTTGCCTGCCGGGCCGCCAGCAAGGAAATTGGCGGTATAAAGCTGCAGGCAGGGGCAGCTGGTGGCACAAACCATTCGAATACCGCTTTCATCTCCGGTAAGCATGGCTACTGCTGCCAGTGTTCCAGGGGCTTTATCCAAAATAAAATTGTGGTCATAGCCGCCGGCCAAAACAAGCTGCGGGCAGTCGGTGTCAATCTGCTCTCCCAGTGCTTTTTCGCTGGTGAAATCCAACGGGCTTCCTGCTACGGGCAAAATTTTTCCGGTGGCCAGCATCTGTTCGCCCTGTTCGGTATATTGGGAAGCAAGCAGCCGCAGTTTGTGGTTCAGTACGCTGCCATGACCGTTCAGGTTAAAATAGCTGTGGTTTGTCAGGTTAATCACCGTATCCTGGTCGGCAAAAGCGGTATACTCCAGCACCAGTGCATTTTCCTCGGTGAGGGTATAGGTTACATTCAGCTGCAGGTTGCCGGGAAACCCTTCCTCGCCATCCAAAGAAATAAGGGAAAAACGCAGACGGTTTTCTTCATCGTCCGCCACGCAGGAAAAAAGCTTTTGGTCAAACCCGCATAGGCCGCCATGCAGCTGATTTTTGCCCTCATTTGCGGTCAGCTCGAAGCGTTTGCCGTCTATTTCCAAATATGCGCCGCCCAGTCGGTTGGCGTTGCGTCCCACCAGCGCCCCTACATAAGCCGTGGTAGCCTCATACCCTGCAAGGTCAGGATAACCCAGCACGACATCCCGCAAGGTGCCGGTTTTATCCGGTACTAAAATTTGCTGAATACAGCAGCCGCGATCTAGTACCGAAACGGACATGCCGCTGCTGTTTGTCATGGTATAGCGAAGAACCTCGCGGCCGTCATGTGTATGGCCGAACAGTTCCTGTTCAATCATATGAAAATCCCTCCCTGTAAGCTGTTTTAAGCCTCTTTTATGCAGCTTTCAAACATTCAATAACAGTGTAACCTTGTGACAAGCGAATGTCAAATGCAGCCAAAATACCGCCCTGTACGGCATAAAAAGGTATTAAAAGCAAAAGTGGTAATACCACTGGGAGAACGCTATCTTAAGATAAAAGGCAAAAAACAATAAAATGCGCAGCTGCCCCAAAAGACAGCTGCGCATTTTGCATTTTATTTTTAGCCGGCCAAAGCGGTACCGTCCACCGTAAAGGTGGAAAGCTGGTTTTGACCCAAAATGGCAATATAGCTTTTGCCCGTATTTACCTGCAGGGTACTGCCGTCCTCTTTTTTGTAGGTAAGCTGATTTTCCACGCCGTTTTTCTCCCAGTGAATCTTTTCATAGGAGCCGTTCGAGAAATAATAGCCATCTCCAGAAGAAAGGTCAAATTCGCTGACAATACCATCCGATTTTAAGGTTACATCCGTAATAAGTACCAGCACATTTTTAAAGGCAAGCTGCTGGCTGTTGTTGGAATCGGTGTGGGGCTGGCCAAACTGGCTTTGCAGGTACTGGCCGGTAGATTCATTGTAGCTGAAAGAAGCATCCGCCACAGAGGAGAAGGAGAACGAGAACTGCGCAGCACTGCCACCGGAGGGAGTAACCGATTCATCGCGCGAAAATTCAAACAGCGGAACCAGTGTACCGGTGGTGGGCAGGTTGCCCAAAAGGGTAATACCCGATTGAATCATACTGCCGTTGGTGTACCAGCAATGTTCCTGGCTCAGGGTTTTATTTCGCTCCGAATCAAACGCAAAGGCGTTGGTGCCAAGGTAATAACCGTCCACATCCTGGTAGCTGTAATAGTTAAGCAGGTTGGTAGCGTAAACGCTGCCGCCAATGTGCACCAGAATAGCATTCATAGGCATAGCAAGCTGTACAAACTGGTCTCGTGCCGAGCGAACAGGTCCCACTGTGGGAATTTTGGTATAGTCAGAGTAGACCGCCATCAGCCGGGTAATGCCGCCTTCGGTCACTGTTTCATAGATAACATCTGCATCCGAAATACCGGCCTGTGGCCAGGCAGCCTGCAGGTTGTCGATCATAACAGCGGCGGGACGCTGACCGTCGGACAGATCTTCTGCTTTTTCCTCACCGGTAAGAATATTGTAATCGTACACATTAACCGGTTGAGGAGTGGGAGTAGGCGCAGCCGAAGAAGCATCGGAACTGGCCGACGAGCTGGAGCAGCCGGCCAAAAGACCAAGCGCCAGCAAAACAGTGAGGGAAAGGGTGAACAGTCGTTTCATAAAAAGGACCTCTTTCTTGGCTATCAATAAAAAGGGATTGGTCCGGTCTGACATTTAGGGCTTTGAGGAAAGCGTATTGGAACCGGCAGAAGACTGGCTGACGCTTTCCGCCAGCTCTTGCTCTGCAGGGGTAAGGTCTTCGGCCGGCTGACCCGACAAAGGATTGGTACCATTGATGGTGAAATTCAAAAATTGGTCTAAGCCCACCACAGCAATATAACTTTTACCGCAATTTAGTTCGACCTCTTTTTCCTCGTTTCCAGGAGTCAAAATCTTCAAAGGATCTTCGGGCGAACCTTTTGCCCAGCGGATGGGTTCGTAGCTGCCGTTTGAAAAGCAGTACCCGACACCGCCATAGCGATAATCTACTTTGCTTAATACCCCGTTGGGCTGGGTGGTAATTTCGGTAAACAAAACAATCAGGTTGGTAAAGGAAAGCTGTTGGCCAGTTAAGGCGTCAATTTGCGGTTCGCCCTGCTGGCTTTTTTGGTATAAACCCGAAACAGCATCATATGAAAAGTCGCTGTAGTAGGTAGAAGAAAACTGCAGATGCAGGTTCTCCGCCCCGCTAATTGCAAGGGAGCGGGGGGCTTCCTTATAAGAGCGGAAATGGAAGATGGGATCATACTCTTCGCAGCTGGCAGAGAGCTTGTATTTTTCTATGCCTGCAGATATTAGCTGTGGGCTGGTATACCAGCAGTGTTCAATCAAACGGGACTCATGCCGCTCTTCATCCAGCCAGAAGGCCACATCCCGAACGGTGGACGGGTTTCCGTCCAGATCCTTGTCGGAATAATGGTAGGTTTCCAACAGATCACTGGCTGTGTTGGAAGAGCCAATATGCACCATCAGGGGACTAAACGGCAAGACCAACTGCAGATGCTGGTCCCGGGCTGAGCGGACCGGTCCAATATAACCGCCGGCTTTTGAAATGTCTGAATAGACGGCCAAAAACCGGGTAATGCCCCCCTCGGTGACAATTTCGTAAATAAGATCTGCTCCTCCGATACCGGACTGCGGCAAGGAGTCGGAAATGTTGTTTACCATAACCGCTATCGGTCGCTGTCCGTAGGGATAGCCGGCATCTTTTTCGAGCCCGGTGAGGGGATTGGGGTTATATTCTGGCAAAACGGCGGGGCGAGCGCTGCTTTCGGCCTCCTTCCCGCAGCCGGCTAACAGGCAGCAGGCCAGCAGACAACAGGCAAAGCGTGTAAAAAAACGGTTCATCCCACACCTCCTGTACGCGGGCTGGCAGCAAAGCTGCCGCAGATACCAGGCCTGTCTCCTAAATGGCCAAACCTGAAAAAGCGTTGATACACTGGTAGTATACCCGAAAAAATGCCTGCTGGCAAGGTGGCGATTTTACTGGTAAGCTGCTTGCAGGCTGGTAATATATGCATATGCCTGTAACAAGCAAAGGTATTTGGGACAGATTTTATTCTACCACACAGCAGCTGGGTACCAAGTCGAATCTGGCCGTAAAATACACAGAAGGCAGCCGCCCACTGACAGCTGCCTTCTGCATCAATTTACAAAGTTCAGGATTCCGCGGTCTGCTCAGCGGCAGCTTCTGCGGCTGCGGCGCTGGCGTCCGCATCGGGGGCAGAGTCTGCCACGCTGGAATCAGCACCGGTGTAGGTGAAGTTGTCGTATTCATCCAGGTCCACAATGGCTACATAGCTGCGGCCGGTGTTTACCTTCAAAGCATTGTCGCCAGACATATCGGTAAAGCGCAGTACCTGGTTGGTCGCACCCTTGAACCAGCGAATCTGCTCAATAACACCGCCGTTTACATAGAAACCATAACCGCCAAACTCGTAGTCTACCTTCTGGTAATCCGGGTCACCCTTGTCATTGCCGTTGGCGTCCAGGTTGCCGCCCGGGTAGTAGTACGGCTCAATGTCGGCAAACAGTACAAACAGGTTATCAAAGGAAACCTGCTCCCCATCGTTCTCGTCATAGGTGGGGGTGACACCCTGGCTGGACGAGTACATGCTCATCTTATACTGGTTGCTGGTAGTATCGTAATCAAAATAAGTGCGGTAGCTGTCCGAGTGTACAATACCAAGGGAAAGTGCGCTTTCGCCCTCCAGCTGACGGGCGGGCTCGTCATAGTTTACAAAGTCGAAAATGGGGCTGGTCATGGTGTGTTCCATGTCCACATCGTTGTTTTCCAGGTAGCTGGTCAGCAGTTCCGCATTGGTGTAGGCGGTATGCTCCTGTTTGTAGCCTTGGGCCAAACGGTTCTCGTCAAAATAGGTGATTTTGGCGTAGCGGCCGTCCACATCAAACTCATTATAGTCGGAATCGTCAATATAAGTCTGGGTAATGCCGCTGCGGCCGATGTGCACATACAATGCCTGGTACGGCACAATAAGACGGAAGAACTGGTCACGGCCGGAACGAACCGGGCCGACAGTGGGAAGGTTCTCGTAGTCATCAAAAAGACCCATAAAACGGGTAATGCCGCCTTCCACCTTGCTTTCAAACAGCACCTTGGCAGAATTCAAACCACGCTGGGGCCGGCAGGCGGAAATGTTATTGATCATGATAGCCACGACCCGTTCGTCTTTATAATCGTCGGGCTTTTCCACACCAGTCAAGGGATCGGGGTCATAGACCGGGGTGGGGGTCGGTGTGGGTTCGGCAGAACTGGTGCTGCCGGAAGAAGAACCCTTACTGCTGCAGCCGGTGCACAGTGAAAGTGCCAGCGCAGCGGCCAACAAAACGGCAAAAAAACGCTTCATACTAAAACTCCTCACAGGCGGAAATCCGCCCTTGTGTTAGTCGGCGCAGCAGAAGGTTCTGCTGCATGTGGATGGCGAACCAGACTTTATTAAATATACCCCAACCCACCGGTTTTGTAAAGGCGGGAAGAAAGGAAAAACGGGCCAAAACCTTTAACATTTTTTTAAAATGCACAAGCTTGTAGTTTATATAACGAAACAGAACAGGAAAATACTGCAAATTTTTGTTGGCTTTAAAATTCTTTTTTGTATTTCGGCGCTTGGCCCAAAAGCGGAAAAGGGCACCGATACAAATGAAAACATATGTCTTGACAGGTGTAAAATATTAGAGTATAGTATGGGCATTGTCTCACAGGCAAAAGAAGGGCATAACAAAATAGGTGCCGAAAGCGAGGAAGAAAATGGAAGAGGGAAAAGAAAAAGCGCAGAAGGGCTTGCATGCCTTTTTGAAACGGAAAAATGTGGAATTTTCGGCAAAAAGGTATGGTATTGACGCTTTGGGTGCCATGGCACAAGGCTTGTTTGCAAGCCTGCTGATTGGCACGATATTGGCAACGCTGGGCGAACAGCTGAATGTGGAAATGTTGGTGACCATTGGCGGCTATGCAAAAGCGGCTACCGGGCCGGCTATGGCAGTGGCCATTGGGTTTGCACTGGCCTGCCCGCCCTTGGTTTTGTTTTCTCTGGTGGCGGTTGGTGCTGCCGCCAACGAACTGGGGGGAGCAGGAGGCCCGCTGGCTGTTTTAATTGTAACAATTGTGGCGGCCGAGTGCGGCAAAATAGTCTCAAAAGAAACAAAGGTAGATATTTTGGTAACTCCTAGTGTTACCATTTGTGTGGGAGTGTTGTTGTCGGTAGTGGCTGCGCCGGCCATTGGCACGGCGGCAAGTTCGGTGGGAACTGCCATCATGTGGGCAACCGAACTGCAGCCGTTCTTTATGGGGATTATTGTGTCGGTGCTGGTGGGAATAGCACTTACTCTGCCTATTTCCAGCGCGGCCATTTGCGCAGCGTTGGGACTTACCGGTTTAGCCGGTGGTGCAGCGGTGGCTGGCTGCTGTGCACAAATGGTCGGTTTTGCGGTTATGAGCTTTCGGGAAAACCGCTGGGGCGGCCTGTTTGCACAAGGTTTGGGCACCAGTATGCTGCAGATGGGCAATATTGTTAAAAACCCCCGCATTTGGCTGCCGCCAACCTTAGCTTCGGCCGTTACCGGCCCGCTGGCCACCTGTTTGTTTGGGCTTAAAATGAATGGCGCGGCGGTGGCCAGTGGTATGGGCACCTGTGGCCTGGTAGGGCAAATAGGGGTGTACACCGGTTGGCTGGCAGATATAGAGGCCGGAGTGAAAACAGCGATTACGGCCTGGGATTGGGCAGGGCTTATTCTGATTTGCTTTGTGCTGCCGGCAGTGCTGACTGTATTGTTTGCCGCGCCCATGCGCAAAAAGGGCTGGATTGGCAAAAATGATTTGAAGCTGGATTTGTGAGAATGGAACCTTAAAACACCGAAAAAACCAAAGGGAGCGTATGAAGTTCATACGCTCCCTTTTAGTGTTAGTATATGGCATTTAGAAGAGCAGGCAAAATAAACAACAAAAAATAGGGTGTGGGGATGTTGTTGGCCATGTTTTTTGAAAAATAGAGATAAAAGGATGGTTGGTAATAGTTATGGTGGATGCAGGAATCGTGCTGTTTTTCAAAAATAGATTTTGAGATGGGGAAAAGAGGGGCCATTTTGTTTTTATACTTTATAAATTACGGTGCTGCTTGCTACCTTTTTTCCATCCGCTTCCAATTGGTGAAAGCGTAAACATCGTTCATAAAAAAGGCAATAAAGCAAACAACTACCGAAACATAGGTATAATCTTCCATGGAAGCTAAAACCCACAGAACAATCAGTACCAGGTCGTTTGCTGCATAGCACAAAGCGTAGAGCGGACTTCTGCGAAGGGTTAGATAAGCTGCAAGGAAGCTGGTGGTGACGGATATAGTGCTTGGAATCAGATTTGCAGTGTGAAAATACCGGAGAATAAAATAAAACACAGCTGTTACCGCGATAGCCAGTATAATCATAAACCCATATTCTGCATATGTTAATTTATTTACCGTTACCTCTGCCTTGTTTCCCTGGTAAGGATTTTTGAGCCATGTGATGAGGGCAAAAACGGCCATCGGCGTGGTCATGCCCAAATAGGTTAGCATTTCTCCGTAATAGGCAAAGGAAAAGAAAATAACGCCGTATAACAGGCTGAAAACGATGGTAAGCGCTTGCCCCACCGGGTTCCCTTTGGCAATAAAAATCAAAGAAGACACACCAATGAGAGAGGCAATCAACTTAAAATAATCCTCACAGCGAAATGCAAAAAAGGATATGGTTATCATCAAAACGGAACCTGCCCACAAGGGAAGTTCTCCATTTGAAAAATAACGGGATTTGGTTTTCACAAAGACCTCCTTAGAAAAAAGCATCCGCAAACACATCTTCTAAGACCTAACGATGTGCAAACGGATGCTTTGTGCATTCTGCTACCCGGTGGCAGCTTGTTTTCGTTTCATTTAAACTGTATTGCAGCAGCTAAGCATGAAAAATACAACATGTTTTCCAGGCAATAACTGCCTCTAGCATCAACATAAAAACTCATCTGGTTTTGCTGGCGCAGCCAAAACGGTTTGGTGTTACAGGCTTTTTACAAACCGCTCCATCCGGTCCATGCATTCGGCCAGCACATCATCTGCATAGCAGTAGGAGATTCGCAGGTAGCCTTCCGCGTCAAAACACCAGCCGGGAACGGCGGCGACCAACGCTTCTTTGATCATGCGGCGGCAGAAGGTGTCGGAATCGAGGCCAAATTTTTTAATGGAAGGAAACACATAAAAAGCGCCTTCCGGCTTAACCGCTTCCAGCCCCATATCGGCCAGCCGGCTGCAAACAAAGTCGCGCCGGCGGCGGTAGGTTTCCCGCATAGCGGTGGTGTCCATGGTAAGGGCCGTTTCACAGGCATGCTGTACAAAAGCCGGTACCGAAACAATGGTGTTTTGGTTTACTTTCTGCAGCTCGGCGCGCACGGGGGCATCGGCACAAATATAGCCAACCCGCCAGCCGGTCATGGCATAGGGCTTGGAAAAACTGTTTACCAAAATCAGCCGGTTCCGCAGCTGCCGGAAAGAAGCCAAGCTGCGGTAGTTTTCGGTGAAGACCAGCTGGCTGTACACATCATCGCAAATAACGAAAATATTCTTTTCCAGCGCAAATTGGCACACATTTTCCAGGCTTTTTTCGTTTAGCACGCATCCAGTGGGGTTGGTGGGAGAGTTAATGACAATAGCCTTGGTTTTGCTGCTGGCCGCTTTTTCCAGGGCCTCGCGGGTGATCTGGAACTGGTCATCGGCAGTGGGCATGGCCACATATACCCCGTGGTTCAGCTTAATAATGCTTTCATACACACCAAAAGCCGGGGTGGGTACAATCACTTCATCGCCCGGGTCGATTACCCCAGTAAGGGCACAAAAAAGTGCACCGGTGGCGCCGGCGGTAACAATTACCTCGTCAGCGGTGTAATCATAGCCGTTGCGCTCTGCTTCAAACCGGGCAATGGCCTGGCGCAGGTAAGGTTCGCCGTTTCCCTCTGGATAATGGGTCAGGTTGCTTTCAAGGTCTTCCGATACCTTGGCCTTGATTTTGTCATTGGTTTCAAAATCCGGCTCGCCGATGGTCAGCATCAAACAGCCTGGCTGTGCTTTTGCCAATGCGCCGTACTCGCGGATGCCGGACATTTTGACATCCAAAACGGCTTTGCTCATTCGTTCCTTCATATTTCTCCCCGCAGTTTTGTAGATTTTTGGCAATAAGTTGTGGTATGATAGCCAGGGAACAAAAAACGGTTTGCAGTTTGCACCCGGGCTGGCAGTTTTGCCGTTTGTTTACTAATTTATCTTAAACCAAACGGCGCTGCTTGTAAAGAAAAAACGCACCGGCGCTGCTTTACAGGAAAGGAACGACCCATGAAGACCCTGCCATTTACTAAACAGCAGCTGGAAGAGATTGCTTCCCGCTGGCCCACCCCATTTTATTTGTATGATGAGGCGGGGATTCGTTCCACCGCTGCGGCACTGAAGGATGCTTTTGGATGGAACAAAGGCTTTCGGGAATATTTTGCAGTGAAAGCACTCCCAAACCCTTTTATTTTAAAAATTTTGGCCGAATATGGCTGCGGCACCGACTGTGCCAGCCGTCCGGAACTGCTGCTTTCAGAGCGGTGCGGCATTACAGGCGAAGATATTATGTTTAGTTCCAACGATACCCCCGCCAGTGAATTTTGCCTGGCCCGCAAAATGAGGGCAATTATCAACCTGGACGATATTTCCCATATTGAAATGCTGGAAGGAAATGGCGGAATTCCCGAAACGGTCTGCTGCCGGTATAACCCCGGCAGCAGCTTTTCCATGACCAACCAGATTATGGGGAACCTGTCGGACACAAAATTTGGTATGACTCGGCCCCAGCTTTTTGAGGCGCTGCGCATTTTGAAAAGCAAAGGTGCAAAGCGGTTTGGTGTGCATGCGCTCCTGGTTTCCTGTTCCATGGATGAAGAGTATTACCCGCAGCTTGCAGCCGAGCTGTTCCGCCTGGCGGTAGAAATAAAAAAAGAACTGGGCATCAGCCTTTCGTTTGTAGACCTGTCCGGAGGAATTGGAATTCCCTACCGTCCTCAGGAGCGGGCGGTGGATATTGCCAGGGTAGGCGGGCAGGTTCGGCAGGAGTATGAAAAAATTCTGCTGCCGGCGGGGATAGAGCTTGCCATCTATACAGAGCTTGGCCGGTTTATGACCGGGCCGCACGGCTACCTGGTCAGCCGGGTTATTCATGAAAAACATACCTACAAAAATTATTTGGGGCTGGACGCCACCGCCGCAAACCTGATGCGGCCGGCCATTTATGGCGCATACCACCATATTACGGTGGCAGGAAAAGAACAGCTGCCGGCCGATACCTTGTATGATGTAACCGGTAGCCTGTGCGAAAATAATGATAAGTTTGCGGTGGACCGGCTGCTGCCGGCCTGCCAGGTTGGAGATCTGCTGGTGCTGCACGATGCCGGCGCACATGGGTATTCGATGGGGTATAATTATAATGGCAAGCTGCGCTGCGCCGAGCTTTTGGTGAAGCCGGACGGAAGTGTGCAGATGATTCGCCGGGCGGAGACCGCAAAGGACTATTTTGCAACCTTTGATTTTACAGGTTTGTTTGACGATATTAAGGACTGAACCCAAATGAAAAAGGCCTTTTGTCTGGCTTTGGCCGGTCAAAAGGCCTTTTTGTTTGCCGGTATTATAATTTTGCAGGGCCTGTTTAGAGGGCGCAATCTGTTTTAAAATACAAGCTTTTTACAGCAAGACAAAAATTTTGTAAGGCCTGTGCGGGCGCTTTGCGGTAAACGCGCCCAAAGGCGTGACAGCATAAAGGTAAAATGTTTTGTTGAAACACAAAGAAAAAACAGGGGCAAGCGGTTAGCTTGCTCCTGTTTTTTGCTTTTTTATATGGGTGAACGCTCTGCCTATTGGAAGGCAACTTTGGGGTTTGGCCCCAGGTTTATTTTGCCGGGACATCCGAAACAATTTCCTTTACGCTGGTTACCAGACCGGCCAGGTTTTGAATTTCGCTGGGGATGATAATCTTGGTGGCTTTGCCGTCGGCGACCTTTTCCAAAGCTTCCAGGCTCTTCAAGGTCAAAACCTTCTGGTTGGGGTCGGCCTCGTTCAACAGCCGCAGCGAGTCGGCCAGTGCCTGCTGAACCTTCAGCAAAGCCTGGGCTTCACCATCGGCCTCACGAATACGCTGCTCGCGCACGGCGTCGGCTCTCAGAATAGCAGATTCCTTCTCGCCTTCGGCCACCAGAATAGCGCTGGCCTTCTTGCCTTCCGCTTCGGTTACATAGGCGCGGCGCTGGCGCTCGGCCTTGGCCTGTTTCTCCATGGCGTCCTGCACCTCGGGAGGCGGCACAATGTTCTTAACCTCAACACGGGTAACCTTAATGCCCCACTTGTCGGTAGCTTCGTCCAGAATGGTGGTAATTTTGGTGTTGATGATATCGCGGCTGGTGAGGGTTTCGTCCAGCGCCATGTCACCGATGATATTGCGCATGGTGGTGGCGGACAGGTTTTCAATGGCCGAGAGCGGACGCTCTACGCCGTAAGTGTACAGCTTCGGGTCGGTGATCTGGAAAAAGACCACAGTGTCGATCTGCATGGTTACATTGTCGCGGGTGATAACCGGCTGGGGCTTAAAGTCCACAACCTGCTCTTTCAGGCTAACCTTTTTGTTGATCCGCTCAATGAACGGAACCTTGAGGTGTAGCCCCGCGCCCCAGGTGGTGTGGTAAATGCCCAGCCGCTCTACCACGAAGGCATAGGCCTGCGGCACAATGACCACATTACGGATCAAAATGAGCAAGACCACAATTAAAAGAACCAGAAAAACAATTAGCATTGGCATGATACTTCCTCCTTAATTGGTGAAACAATCAGGGTGGCGCCCTCTATTGCGTCCACCCGGCAAAACTCACCTACAGTAAGCGGATGGCTGCAGCGAGCAGCCCAGCTTTGGCCAGCTACCTCTACACGGCCGCCCTCTAGCGGGTCAATGGCAACCTGCACGCAGGCAGTGGTACCAATCACCCGGTCGGCATTGGTAGCAACCCGTTTGCCGGACAGCCGCTTGGCCAAAAGTGGCCGCGTAAAGGCCAGCGTAATGGCACTGACCAGCACAAAGACCGTAAGCTGTAAAAGCGGCCGGGGTGAAAACAGGCTGGTTACCAGTGCGGCCACAGACCCGGCCATAAACCAGATCGAGACCAACTGGGCAGTAGAAGCCTCCACTATGGCAAAAATTACCGTAGCGGCCAGCCACAGCCACGGATACAACGCAAACATAAATACTCCTTTCCTTCCAAAACGGCTGGTATGAGGCCGTTGCCTTTACAGGCGGGGTGAAAAGCCAGAGCCGCGGCACTGGCAAATTTCTTGCATTTATGATACACCGGCCCACTGCAAAAAGCAAAGCCCCAAAACAGGCGTTTTTGGGCTTTTTAGGTGATTTTGAACGATTTTACCGCCAAGGGACTTTAACGCGCGGCCGGTCGGGTTAAGACAACCTGTTATAAAAACAAAGTTGTCAGTTTGGTGCTTCCGAAAAAGAAATCGGGGATTTTTGTGTGCAAGCCGGCGGATCCGAAAAAGACTGAGACAGTTTTGCCAAGGCAAAAGGACCTTTTTTTTGGACGGTCAGCGCGGTTTTGGGTACATCCAGCAGTTGAATGGAAAAATCCTGTCCGCCGCAGCATATTTCCACATCTTCCACCCGCCGCAGAACCGGCGCGCTGCCTCGATTTACCAAAAGCAGTACCCGGCCGTTTTCATCGTACCGTTCCAAGCCAATTACATCTCCATTTGCCTCAAAAAAGCGCAAAGCACCGCTTTTCAGCTGGCTGCGGTGACGGCGCAGGGCAGACAGCTTGCGAATACAGTTTCTAAGCCGGTTGTCGGTACAGTCCCACTCGTAAAAAGCCCGGTTGAAAGGGTCCTTGTACCCCTGCATGGCAATCTCGTCGCCATAGTAAATGCAGGGAACACCCGGAAGAAAAAATAAAAGTGCATAGCACAGCTGCAAAAGCTGTTTGCCTTGCTCCAATGCTGCCGGCGAAAGCCTGCGGTGGCTTTGCCAGTAACGGTCATGGTTTGCCACATCCTCGCCCGCAATAGCGGTAATAGCCCGCACGGTATCGTGGGTGGACAAAAAGTTCATGGCAAGCTCCATGGCAGGGGGCGGGTAGTGTTCCACAATCTCCATAATACGGCTGGCCAACCGTTCCGCCCGGCCGTAGCGGGCAAAGTCGATAATGGCGTTGCAGAATGGGTAATTCATAACCGAATCCAGCCCGCCGCCCAAAAGGTAAGTGCGCCGGGTGTTGTAGCTCACCTTGCAGCTGGCATCCTCCCATACCTCGCCCAGCAGGTAGCAGTCCGGTCCGTTCCGCTTAACTGCCTTTCGAATTTCGGCAATGAAATCGTCGGGCAGTTCGTCGGCTACATCCAGCCTGAACCCCGAAGCGCCAAGCCCGATCCAATGGTCGATCACGCCGCCCTCCCCGCAGATAAACTGCCGGTAGCTGGGTTCCGATTCGTTTACCTCGGGCAGGGTTTCGAACCCCCACCAGGAGCGGTAACCGCATGGGTACTGCGGGCCAAAGTCGTACCAGCAGCGGTAGGGGCTGTGCGGGTTATGGTAGGCTCCGCCCGAGCCATACCGCCCGTTTTTGTCAAAATAAATGCTGTCTGACCCGGTGTGGCTGAAAACCCCATCCAGAATAATGCGAATGCCTTTTTCCCTAGCTTGTGCGCACAGCAGGGAAAACTCCTGTTCGGTGCCCAAAAGCGGGTCGGGCTTCATATAGTCAGCTGTGTTGTAGCGGTGGTTGGAATGTGCTTCAAAAATGGGGTTCAGGTAGATGCAGTTCACTCCCAGGCCAACCAGGTAATCCAACTTCTGCCGAATTCCCTCGAAATCGCCGCCATAGTAGTCCAGGTTCAGGTATCCTTCCCGCTCTTCACTGGGCCAGAAATACGGTTCACCGTCCTTATCCTGGCGGGGAATGCGGTCGGCAAACGGCATGGGTTTATTCTTATGTCCTTCACAAAACCGGTCGGGGAAAATTTGGTACATCGTGCCGCCTTTCAGCCAATCGGGCGTTTTAAAATCGGCACTGTAAACGGTAAGCTGATAAGCGCGTCCCTCACCGGTGGTACAAATCCCTTCGCCCATATCGCCCTGGTATACCTTGGTATAACCCACCCAAAGGTCAAACCAGTAAAACCAGGCTCCCGGGGTTTGGGCGGTAATCGTTAGCTGAAACAGATTGTCCTCCCCCCGGCTGCCAGCGCTGGAAAATTGGTGTTCCAGCAAAGCGCTGCCGTCTTTTCGGGAAAGGTAAAGTCTGGGAGCGGCGTTTCCCCAGCTTTTTGGAACCTTTAGCCGGAAGGTGACGCTGCTGCCGGCTTTCACCGCCCCAAACGGGGTTTTGTGGAAGCTGTCATAACTGTTATAGACGGACATAGGCATAATCCTTTCTGGCGCTTGTGAAATGGGTTGACCCTAGCAATACAAAGGCGGTACCAGGGCGCAAAAATATTTGCCGCCGGAGCTTGCAGCTTAGGCAAAATAAAAAGCAGGTTTGCGGCAGTTCTTTTTCCTTTATGGTACCACAAAACAGGGCAAAACAAAACAGAAAACCGCCGCTGGCAAGGTGCCGGGCGGCGGTTTTTTAAAAGGAAAATATTTCTTATTTTACCGGTTCCATTTTCCAAATATCGCGCGCGTAATCCTGCACGGCGCGGTCGGCCGAGAAAATACCGGCGGCGGCAATGTTGGCAAGGCTCATGCGGGCCCACCGCTCGCGGTCGGTATAGGCTTTGGAAACTTCGGCCTGCACCCGCCGGTAGTCGGCAAAATCTGCCAAAACCATATAAGGGTCCTGGTTGCGCAGGTTGGAAAGCACTTCGGAGAAGTTTTTGCCATCCAGCCCGGGCTCCAAAAAGCACAGAACCTTACGGGCAATTTCATCACCGGAAAGGAAGGACTGCGGCGTATAGCCAAACTGCTTCAGTTTTTCCACCTGGTCGGCCAGCATGCCGAACTGGAAGAAGTTTTCCTTGCCGGCCGCGGCGCAGATCTCCACATTGGCGCCGTCCAGTGTGCCCAAAGTTAAAGCGCCGTTCAACATAAACTTCATGTTGCCGGTGCCGGAAGCCTCGGTTCCCGCCAGGCTGATCTGTTCGCTTACCTCGCTGGCAGGCATCAAGCGCTCGCTGACCGTGACCGAATAGTCCTCTAGGTAGACAATCCGCAGTTTGTCCCGCACGGCGGGGTCGGCGTCAATAACCTTGCCCAATGTGCAGATAAGCCGGATAATCTGCTTGGCCATATAGTAGCCCGGCGCGGCTTTTGCACCGAAAATATAGGTTTTAGGCACAAAGTCGGCATTGGGATTTTCCTTCAGCCACAAATACTGGGCCGCAATGTTCAGCGCATTCAAATGCTGGCGCTTATATTCGTGCAGCCGCTTGACCTGTACATCAAAAATAGAATCCGGGTCGATAAGCACGCCGGTAGTGCGGTGCAAATGGTCTGCAAACAGGCGTTTGTTCTGCTGTTTGGCCGACAATAGTTTTTCCAAAAAGGTCTTATCGTTGGCAAAGTTCTGCAGCCGCCGCAGTTGGGAAGCGTCGTGCTTAAACCCATCGCCAATGGCGCTTTCCACCAGATTGGTCAAAGCAGGGTTTGACTGCAGCATCCAACGGCGCCAGGCAATGCCGTTGGTTACATTTTTAAACGCGCGCGGTTTGAACAGGTAATAGTCGTGGAAGACGCTTTTTTTGATAATTTCGCTGTGCAGCTTGGACACACCGTTAATGGAATGGCACACATAAGCGCAGATATTGGCCATGCGCACCTGATTGTCGCCCAAAAGCGCCATATAGTTGACCTTACCTTCGTCGCCCGGAAATGCGCGGAACAGTTCTTCCCGGCAGCGCCGGTCCATTTCCTTCACAATTTCAAAGATGCGCGGCAATGTGGTGCGGAAGATGTCCAGATTCCACTTTTCCAGCGCCTCGCTCATAACGGTGTGGTTGGTGTAAGCGAAGGTGCGCTGGCAGATGCTGTAAGCGGCGTCCCAACCATAGCCGCATTCATCCAGCAAAACCCGCATCAGTTCCGGAATAGCAAGGGTGGGGTGGGTGTCATTGATGTGGATGGCCACCTTGTCGGGCAGGTTATCCATGGTACCGTACTGGTCCAGGTGCCGGCGCACAATGTCCCCAATGGATGCGCAGGACAAAAAGTACTGCTGGCGCAGCCTTAAAATTTTGCCTTCCACATGGTTATCGTTGGGGTAAAGCACCTTGCTGATCAGCTCTGCGGTGCCGCCCTGGCGCAATGCGGCGTTGTAATCGCCCTGGTTAAAGGCGTTCATATCAATGCCGGGCGCTTTGGCCGCCCAAAGCCGCAGCTGGGAAACCCCCTTGGAGTCGTAACCAGACACATACATGTCGTAGGGGATAGCCAATACCGAATGATAATTGGAATGTTCAATATGGTGGAAATTGCCGTCCCAGGTTTCCCGCACTTCGCCGTCAAACCGCACTTCCACCGCCTGGTCTGGGTGGCTTTTCAGCCAAACGCCGCCGCCGGGCAGCCAGTCGTCCACCAGTTCCTGCTGCCAGCCGTCCACAATTTTTTGCCGGAAAATGCCGTATTCATACAAAATGGAATATCCCATGCCGGGCAGATCACAGGAGGCCATGCCGTCCAGATAGCAGGCGGCAAGCCGTCCCAGTCCGCCATTGCCCAGCCCTGCGTCTGGCTCCAGCTCGTAAAGGCTTGTAAGGTTCAGGCCATAGCTTTCCACCACCTTGTCGGCCACCTGGGTGAGCCCCAGGTTAAACAGGCTGGTTTTCAGCGAACGACCCATTAAAAATTCCATGCACAGGTAGTACACCTGTTTGCTGCCCTCGCCATAGGTCTGGGCCATAAAACGCTTGCGCTTGTCGCTCATCAGTTTTCGGCAAACCAGCGCCAGGGCACGGTACACCTGGTCTGCGGTGGCGCTTGCCACATCCTCCACCGAAAACTCGGCCAAAAGGCAGCGGCGCAGAAGCTGGTCAAATTCCGCTTGGGTGTAATTATAATTCTGGTTCAAACCCAATTCACTCCTAAAAATGAAAATGATTGTTTTATTTTAATTTGGAAAAACGGTGCAGGTGCGCAGAGTTTATTGTGAAAAAATCCACGAACTTGCCATTGTTATTATATCGGCACAAAAAAAGCTTTGCAACCATACAGGCGGGTACACCAGAATAATTCCGGCAGGTTTTCAAAAAATGCTGAAAAAGCGCTGCGGTTTCTCGTGCAAAACAGAAAGAAAAAAACGCCTGCCGCGGCCCCTGCAGCCGTTGTGTGCCGCGGTATGCCGCAGCTTTGCAGCAAACTGCAAATAGTGCAAAACCGGGCGGGATATGGTATACTAAATAAATCAAACATAAGCAAAATCGGTCGGGGCAGTCAGCACCGCTTTCCGGCCGCGAAAACTATTGTTGGAAACGAGGGAGTTTTTATGCCGATGAACAAAATCAGAATGGAAATCTGCGGGTCCGAGTATATTATCTCCACCACAGACAGTGAGGACTATACCCTTGCACTGGCCGAAAAGCTGGATAAGGCTATGAGCGAATTTATGACCGCGGTGCCCCAGGCATCGGTGACCACTGCCGCAGTAATGTGTGCGCTTTCCTACCTGGACGAGTTGGAAAAGAGCAGTGCCTCGGCTGATAATATGCGCAGCCAGATTACCGAATACCTGGATGATGCCGCAAAAGCGAACCTGGAAGCAGAGGATGCAAGGCGGGAACTGGAACGGCTGCGCCGGCAGCTGGGCAGCCTGCAAAGCGCACAGGACAAAGGGGAATAAATGAACAACAGGCTGGATATTCTGGCCCCGGCCGGAAACTTTGAAATGCTGAAAGCGGCAGTGTACGCAGGTGCAAACAGCGTATATTTGGGGCTTTCAGGCTTTAATGCCCGGCGCAGCGCCGAAAACTTTGATTCGGCCACCCTGCCGCGGGCGGTGCAGTTTTGCCATGGGCGCGGAGTGCGGGTGAATGTGGCGCTTAACACCCTTGTGGCGGACCGGGAACTGGGCGCATTGGAACAGGCGGTGCGCACGGTGGCCGAAAGCGGGGCCGATGCCGTTATTTTGCAGGACCTGGCGGTAGCCAAGCTGGTTCGACAGATGACGCCGGGCCTGGCGCTGCATGCTTCCACCCAAATGTCGGTGACCAGTTTGGAAGGCGCGAAATTACTGGCCCAAGCAGGTTTTTCCCGGGTGATACTGGCGCGGGAACTGACCGGCCCGGAAGTGGAATATATTACCAAAAACTGCGGCATTGAAACCGAGATCTTCATTCATGGAGCGCACTGTGTCAGTGTGTCCGGCCAGTGCTATATGAGCGCGTTTTTCGGCGGGCGTTCCGGAAACCGCGGCGCCTGCGCCGGCCCCTGCCGGCTGCCCTATACGGCCAATGGCAAAACGGGTGCGCTTTTAAGCCTGAAGGACCTGTCGCTTATGGACCAGTTGCCCCAGATTGCCCAGATGGGAGTTTGCTGTGTGAAAATTGAAGGCCGGCTGCGCAGCTGCGAGTATGTGGCGGCTGCGGTTAGTGCGGCACGGGCGGCGCTGGAGGGAAAGCCCTACGACCGACAGCTGCTGGCAAGGGCGTTCAGCCGGGATGGTTTTACCGAAGGCTTTTTTGAAAACCACTACCTGGACGGGCAGATGTTTGGCCAGCGCACCGAGGCAGACGGTGCCGATACAAAAGCCGCACTGCCCGCCCTGCGAGAGCTTTACCGGCGGGAATTTCCCGGTGTGGGGGTGCAGTTTGACCTTTCGCTTGTGGCGGATGAATTGAAGCTTGTGGTGTCGGACGGCGAAAACGGGGTGGTTAAAAGCTGCAAGGTGGAATGCCAGAAGGCCGAGAAACCGCAAACGGAAGCAATCTGCCGCAGTTTGGAAAAGTGCGGCGGGACGCCGTTTTATCCTAAACAGGTGATCTGCCATATACCGGATGAGGTATATGTGCCGCTGAAAGAGGTAAATGGGCTGCGCCGCCAGGTGCTGGAGGAACTTTTGCGCCAGCGGGAAGTTTTGCACCCATATCCCTGCGGCAAGGCGCCTGCACTGCCCCAGGGCCGCAAAGTGCGGCCAAAACAGCCGCTTGCGCTTTGGGCGCACTTTGAGTCGCCAAACCAGCTGACGGACCAGGCGCAGCAGCTTTTGGAAGGGTACACACTGCCGCTTTGCTGGGCGGCAGAGCATGATCCTGCGCCCAAGGCGGCGGCAGCACTCAGCCGCGGCATTTTTGACGAAGCCGAAGAAGAGCAAAAACTGCTGAAAGCCTGGGAGAGAGGCTGGCGGGTATTTGAGGCACAGTCGGTCTGCGGTTTGGGGCTTTTGCGCCGGGTGCTGCCGCAGGCGCAGCTGCGCTGCGGTTTTGGCTGCAATGTAACCAATACCCTGGCCCAGCAGGCTTACGAAGAGTGGGGCGCCAAAACGGTGACCCTGTCGCCCGAACTGCCGCTGACCGAAGCGGCAAAGCTTGGCGGCAGCGTGCCAAGGGGCGTATTGGTATATGGTCACCTGCCGCTGATGCTGCTGCGCACCTGCCCAATTCGGCAGACCACCACCTGTGACAAATGTGCCGCTAACGGCAGCCTGACCGACCGCAAGGGGGAACAAATCCGGGTATTGTGCCAGGGGCAGCACCCGGGTGCAAGCCGTCAGCTGTTAAACCCGGTGCCGCTTTGGCTGGCCGACCGGCTGCAGGAGGTACAGGTGGAGTATGCGGTTTTGTATTTTACCACCGAAACTGCGGCCCAGGTGGATGCGGTGCTGCAGGCTTTCCAAAAGCAGCAGCCCTGCCCGGGCGGCTTTACCCGGGGCCTTGCCTATAAAAATATATTTGCCGGCCAGCCGGCAAGCAAACGGGAGGAAGTATGAACCTGACCATACCGGTAAAAAAGCTGCGCTGCGGCGCAAAATTGCCCCAGCGGGCGACCGAAGGGGCGGCCGGAGCAGACCTTTATGCCTGCTGCCCCGAAGCAGGGGTGCGGCTTGCAGCAAATGGCGGGCGCGCTGTTGTGCCCACCGGAATTGCCGTTGAACTGCCTGGGCCGGAATATGTGGCGCTGGTTTTCGCGCGCAGCGGCCTGGGAATTCGTAAGGGAATTACCCTTTCCAACGGGGTGGGAGTAATCGATTCGGACTATCGGGGTGAAATCTCGGTGGGCCTTGTGAATCTGTCCGGCGAGGATTATCTGGTGAGGGATGGAGACCGCATTGCCCAGCTGGTTATCCTGCCGGTGGCATCGGCCCGGTTTGTGCAGGCGGAAAACTTGTCCGAAACCCAACGCGGAGAAGGCGGTTTGGGCTCTACCGGCCGGCGCTGAACGGGATTGGTTTTCCCAAAGCGGGCAGGTTGCCTTTTAAGCTGCCATTCGGGCAAAGATGTGAGGAGAACTTTTTTCATGAAAAAGAATTTTTTGCTTATATTTTATCTGTTGGCGGGCATTTTGGCCGGCAGCCTTTTGGCAAGCCTGGCCGCAGGTGTGCCGTTTTTATCCTGGCTGGCCTATGCGGCGTCGGTTGGGTTTGCGGCAGCAAATCCTGCCTGTCTGGACCTGATTGTCATCAAAATTTATTTTGGTTTTTCCATGGGGGTTTCGGTGGCGCAGGTGCTGTGCATTGGCCTGGCGCTGTTTTTGTATAATCGCAGCCACCTGCGCTAAGGCACTGGTGCTGGCCGTATTAACCCGGCCAAAACACGGAAGATTGTGACCAGCCTGGCTGGCAACCAGCGTTAGTAAGAAGGAAAATGAAATGGATATTTCTGGCAGCTTTTTTGCAAGGTTTGTAATATTTGCTGCACGGTGTTCGTTGTTTATCTGGAAAGGAGCTTTTTCATGCTGATTCTCGCCTCTTCTTCTCCCCGCAGAAAAGAACTGCTTACACTTGTTACCGATGAGCCTTTTCAGATAGAGGTAAGCGCAGTGGATGAGCGCGCCATCACGGCAGAAAATGCAGTGGAACTGGTAAAAAAGCTGGCTATGGCAAAAGCAAAAGCTGTAGCAGACCGCTTTTGGTCTGATACGGTGATTGGCTGCGATACGGTGGTGGAGCTGAACGGGGAGGTATTGGGAAAACCCGCCGATCAACAGGAGGCAACCCGCATGATCAAGGCGCTTTCCGGCGCGGAGCATCTGGTGCATACCGGTGTGTGCCTGTGCAGGCAGGACAAGTGCGATGTTTTTGCGGTGACCACCCGCGTGGAGTTTTTGGACTGGAGGGATGACGAGATTCGCCGGTATGTTTTGACCTCTGAACCTTATGATAAAGCCGGCGGTTATGCCATACAGGGATATGCTGCAAGGTTTGTAGCAAAAATTGACGGCTGCTATTTTAATGTAATGGGGCTGCCGGTATCGGCAGTTTATCACCATTTGCGCGATTTTTGAGGCAAAAACTTGGTGAAAAGAGGATAAATTGTTAAATTTTGTACAAGAGCTTGAGAAATGAAAAAACGGCGGTTATAATAGTACCGTGAAAATAGGGCGTGTGGCGCCTTGCGATAGAGAGGAACAGCATACTAAGGAGAGTTTTGGAATGTTCAAGATGAATTTGGGCTTTAATAAGGATATCGGCATTGACCTGGGCACTGCCAACACGCTGGTGTATATGAAGGGCAAGGGCATTATTATGCGCGAACCCAGCGTGGTTGCGGTGGATACAAAAAGTGACACGGTGCGGTATATTGGCAACGAGGCGAAAGCGGTAATTGGCCGTACCCCCGGCAGCATTGTGGCAGTGCGCCCGCTGAAGGAAGGGGTTATTGCTGACTTTGACATTACGGCTGCCATGCTGAAAGAGTTTATCGGCAAAGCCTGCGGTACAGGGCTTTTGACCCATCCGCGGGTGGTCATCTGCATTCCGTCCGGCGTTACCGAGGTGGAAAAGCGCGCCGTGCGCGAGTCGGCCGAGCGGGCCGGTGCCAGGCAGGTATTCGTGATTGAAGAGCCTATGGCGGCAGCCATTGGCGCAGGGCTGCCTGTTTCGGAAGCGACCGGCAGCATGGTGGTAGATATTGGCGGCGGCACCAGCGAAGTGGCGGTCATCAGCTTGGGCGGTATTGTGGCTGCCCGCAGTGTCCGCATCGGCGGCGACGCGTTTGACAATGCCATCATTGCCTATATCAAACGCAAGTACAACCTGCTGATCGGCGAACGCACGGCCGAGGTGATTAAGATTGAGATTGGCAGCGCATATAAATTGGAAGAAGAGCTGTCGATTGAAATTAAGGGCCGCAACCTGGTGGATGGCCTGCCCAAAAATATCACCGTGCACAGTGAAGAAGTTCGCGAGGCGCTGGATGAAAATTTGCAGCGGGTGATTGAGGCCGTTAAGGAAACACTGGAGCGGACCCCGCCTGAGCTTGCAGCCGATATTATTGACCAGGGCATTACCCTGACCGGCGGCGGCGCGCTGCTGCGCGGCCTGGACCAGCTGGTGAACCACCATACCGGCATTGAGGTGCATGTGGCCGAAAATCCGCTGGACTGTGTGGCCACCGGCGCAGGATTGGTGCTGGACAATATGGATCTGCTGATGGAGATTGTGGCGGATTCGGAGCGCAAATTTTAAGCTTAGCTGTAAAAGGCTGGGTGAGCAAACACAAAGGCAGCGGGCAGCGGTTACTGCCTGCTGCCTTTTGTGACAAAACGGGGGAAATACGCGGTGAAAGATTTTTTTAAAACCCTGCAGTTTAAAATTCTGGTGGGTGTGCTGGTGGTGTTGGCAGGGGTTATGACCTATGCCGCGGCCAACGGCAGGCTGACAGCCGCCCCCCAGGAGCTTTTGGGCGCGGCAGCAGTGCCGTTCCAAAAACTGGCGGCCGCAATCTCCAATGCTGGCACTCAACTGGCGGACCGCTATATTCATATTGATGAAATTTTAGAGGAGAACGAACAGCTTAAACAGGAGAACGAACAGCTGCGCGAGCAGATGGTGGATTATGACACCATAAAAGCGGAAAACGAGCAGCTGCGCGAAGCCTGGGGCATTAAGGAAGAAAACCCAAGTTATGAAATGATCAATGCCAATGTAATTGGCCGTGACGCGCTGGAAAAATACTATGCCTTCACCATTGATAAAGGTGAAAAGGATGGGGTCAGCGTAAAGGACTGTGTGATCGGGACCAAAGGCATTGTGGGCCGGGTGGTGGAAACCGGACCCAACTGGGCCAAGGTTACCACTATTCTGGACCCGTCGGTTTCGGTGGGGGCCATTATCAGCCGTACCAGAGACAGCGGCCTGGTTGGGGGCGATAACCTGTATGCATTGGACAAAAAATGCACCATGACCTTATTGTCCCGCGATACACTGGCCAGCAAGGGAGATACGGTGGTCACCACCGGACTGGGAGGGGTATTCCCTAAAAATTTGATTATCGGTACGATAGAGGATATTCTTCCCGAAGCGAGCGGGACCTCGATGTATGCGGTTATTGAGCCGATTGAAGATGTGGAAAGTATTCGCATGGTGATGGTGATCACCGATTTTGACGAGACCCAAACAGAGATACCATCGACGCCTGCATCGGATTCAGAACCTCAAACGGCGGATGAAAGTACATCGACCCCGGATGCGTCCCAAACCGATACGGCCCAGCAGTCCGGTACAGATACCGGGGCTGATACAGCGGCCGCGACCGACCCAAACCAGCAAAATGATACTGCAGACGGACAGTAGATATAAAAAGTAAACTTGCCGGAAAGGAGCAGATATGGACCCAAGAAAACGCACAGCACAGGCTGCCTGCAAACATTTGTGCTATCTGGCTTTGGTATTTTTATTCTATCTGCTGCAAACCTGGCCGGGCCTTTTAACAGTGGCGTCGGTTAAACCAGCCTGGCTGGTGCCGCTGGCGGTATGTATCGCTGCAAGGGAAGGGGAATTTGTGGGTGCATTGTACGGAGCGTTTGCCGGCCTTTTGTGGGAGGTTTCGGCAGGGCGAACCTCCGGTGCGCTCGCTATTCCGCTTTTGTTTTTGTGCTTTTTTGTAGGCATTGCGGTTACCCTTTACCTGCAGGGAAATTTACTCAATTTGTCCCTTCTCACCTTGGCAGCGGCCTTTCTCGTTACCGGAATTGACCATGTGTTTACCTACTGGTTGCAGGGACGGTTGGGCAGCGGGGGAATTTATCTACGGTATACTCTGCCCACGGTTTTTTATACGGCCTTGGTAACGGCAGTGGCCTGGTATCTAGTGCGGGCAGTATGGCGTAAGTTTTTAGTGGAAGAGTAAGCCGGTTGCCTCCGGCGGGAAGGACGGTGCCATGGAAAAGAAACTGAACAAGCGTGCGGTAATTATGCTGTGCGGTCTTGCCGCTGTGTTTTTGGTATTTGTCTTAAAGCTATTTCAGCTGCAGGTAGTGGAAGGTCAGGAAAATCTGGACAAGGCCACCTCCACGACCTCGGTTACTTTGCCGGTCACTGCGGCCCGCGGCGAGATTGTGGACCGCTATGGCCGCACGATTGCCGGCAACCGGCAGGCGTATGGGGTGAGGCTGATCTACGCGCTTTTGCCCCAGGAAAACCTAAACCAAACACTGTTGGCGCTGGTAAAGATTTTTGAGGAAAACGGCGAGGAATGGAATGACGATGCTCCGCTGACCGATACTGCTCCCTACGAGTTTGAAGAAGACCGGGAGAGCGCTGTGGAGCGGATGAAGGAAACCCTGGGTCTGGCCGAATATGCGACCGCCCAAAATGTGTACGACCGCATGGTGGAACGGTATGAGCTGGAAGAAATTCCCGAAGAATACCGCCGCGCGCTGGCCGGAATTCGATACCAGATGGAATATGAAGAGTACGGCCTTGTAACCCCCTTTACCATTGCCAGCGATGTGTCGATTGAAACGGTGTCTACCATAAAGGAAAATAACCTGGACCTGCCGGGGGTTGATGTGGTGGAAGAGGCGGTGCGCAGCTATCCCAATACCACCTTAATGCCCCACATTCTGGGCATGATTGGCAAAATTGACGCCACGGAGTGGAAGAATCTGAAAAACCAGGGGTATCAAATGAATGACCTGGTGGGCAAAAGCGGGATTGAAAAAGCGTATGAAAGTGTGCTGGCTGGTTCAGATGGACGGGTCACTTTGGAGCGCAATACCAGCGGCCAGACTCTTTCCACCACCACCATCACCGAAGCCGAACCAGGTCAAACTGTGGTGCTCACCATAGATAAAAATCTGCAGGAACAAACCCAGGCGATTTTGGAAAATCAGATAGAGGTCCTGAAAGGGGTCAATGAAGCCAACAATGATCCCGCACCGGGTGGCGGCGCGGTGGTGGTGCTTGATGTAAAGACCGGCGGTATACTGGCGGCAGCGACCAGCCCCAACTATGATATTGGGCTGTACCAGACCAGTGCCGGTTACGCTGCCTATGCGCAGGATGAACAGCTGCCGCTTTTTAACCGGGCGCTTAACGGGCTTTACCGGCCAGGTTCTACCTTTAAATGTTCGGTGGCGGTGGCAGGCCTGGCAGAAGGGTATATTACGCCGGAAGACACTACCTACTGCAGCCAGGTTTATACATTCTGGAGCGATTACCAGCCGAAATGTACCCATTACCATGGCACCGAAACGGTGGCAACTGCTCTGCGGGATTCGTGCAATATTTTCTTCTATGACCTGGGCCGGCGGATGGGTGTAGACCTGTTCAACAGTTATGCGTCGGCGTTGGGGCTTGGGCAGAAAACCGGCCTGGAAATCAGCGAGGCGAGCGGAAATCTTTCCACCGAAGCATATTTCAACGAGCACCATGCCGGGGAACAGTGGCAAAAGGGCAATGTGGTGCAGGCAGCCATTGGTCAGATGGACACCCAGGTAACCCCAGTGCAGCTGGCTACCTATGCGGCATCCATTGCCAACAGAGGGGTACGGATGCGAACCCACCTGGTGGCGGGTATTCAGGACACCAATACCGGCGAGATGCTGAGCACAGTGGAGCCCAAGGTGGAAGCGGATCTGGAAATGGATGATGAAACCCGTGATATGGTGTTTGATGCCGTGGAGGAAGGTATGCTGATGGCCAGCCGAACCGGTACTGCCACAACCTTTTTGGGTAACTATGTATATAATGTAGCAAGCAAAACCGGTACGGCGCAGAATGCTTCGGGCTATTATGACGCTGTTATTGTGGCTTACGGCCCTACTGAGGACCCGGAGATTGCCATTGGCGCAGTGGTGGAAAACTGCGGCGACGGTTATCAGCTGGCCCGTATGGTGCGGGATATTTTTAATGCCTATTATGAAGATAAGAACGCCAATACCGATATTGCTGCGTATGGCGAGCTTTTGGAGTAAAAAGCAAAAAAATGCTGTGGCAAAAAGCAGGGGGCAAAGCTCCCTGCTTTTTTGTGGCCAATACCCGGAAAAATGTAAATAGAAAGCAGTATTTATGTGGCAGGTTTTTTGGTTGTGCAGAAGGCAAAAGGGCACAAAGCCAGCAACCGAGCCAAAAATTCCCGTTTGTTTTTTTGCGCAAAGGGCGAAATTTGTTGTACTTGGCAGACAGCTGTGCTATAATAATTTTGCCTGTATGCAGAAAATGCTGCGCCGCATATGGGCGGCATAATGGACGCGGCAAAGAACGGAGAGAATTTTCATGGGCGCAAGGATTATAATGGTGACCTCCGGCAAGGGGGGGACCGGGAAAAGCACGCTCTCCGTACTGATTGGCGCAGCCTTGGCGGCCCGGGGCAAGCGGGTGCTATTGGTGGAGCTGGACTCAGGGCTGCGCAGTGTGGATGTCATTGCCGGCGTTTACGGCAAGACCGTATACGACATAGAGGATATTATGTCGGGGCGGTGCGAGCCGGACAAAGCGGTGATTGAAAGCCCAGTTTACCCCAATTTGTCGGTGGTGAGCGCGCCTTATTCGGGCGGGCAGATTGCTGCCCCTGCCTTAAAGGTGATGTGTGAGCGGATGGGCGATGTGTTCGACTTCATTCTGCTGGACACCGCTGCCGGTTTGGGCGCGCCGTTTCAGGCTGCCAAACAGGTGGCCAGCGGTGGCATTATTGTTATTACACCGGACCTTGTCACCATGCGGGACGGCCGGCTGGTGGCCGATGAACTGGAATCGATCGGTTGGCTGCGGTTGGTCATCAACAAGGTGTTCTGGGGCCGCGGCAAAGTAAACCCCATTAAAAACCTCGATGAGTGTATTGACACAGTGGGGGTGCAGCTTTTGGGGGTGGTGCCCTTTTCGGGGCACATTGCGCTTGCGGCTGCTTGCGGCGAAGCGCTGGATTCGGAATGTATTTCCTTTCAGGTAATCCGGTCCATTGCGGGGCGCATTTGCGGTGAGGATGCTCCGCTTATTATTCGATAGACCTGCCCTGTAGGGGCATTTTCCAGAGAAATAGATAGAGAAACATGAACGAAAGGATGTGGCAGCCATGAATATTGCATTGATTGCACATGATTCCAAGAAAGAACTGATGGTGCAGTTCTGTATTGCATACTGCAGGGTTTTAAGCCAGCACAACCTGGTCGCAACCGGGACTACCGGCAAAATGGTGGCCGAAGCCACCGGCCTGCAGATTCATCGGTTCCTGTCGGGAACACATGGCGGCGACCAACAGATTGCAGCGCGGATTTCCTGCAACGAGATTGACCTGCTTTTGTATTTCCGAGACCCCATCAGCGCAAAGCCCAACGAGCCCAATGAGTTGAATCTGCTGAGATTGTGTGATGTGCACAATATTCCTGTGGCCACAAACATTGCAACAGCAGAGGTTTTGATCCATGGCTTGGAGCGGGGCGACCTGGACTGGCGCAATATTGTCAACCCCAAGGGCTGATTTACACAGATAAAACCGTTACAGGCCCGCCTGCGGGGGGCCTGTATTTTGGTGTAAGGGCTTTTTAAGCCCAAGGAAAGCGAGGACATGGAATCTATGGCAGAAAAGATCACAGCGCAGAAGGGCACAAAGGATGTGCTGCCTGCCGAAAGCTACCGCTGGCAGTACATTGAACAGGCGCTGCGCAGCACGGTAGAATTGTTTGGCTATAAGGAAATTCGCCTGCCCACCTTTGAGGCGACCGAGCTGTTTAGCCGGGGCGTGGGTGAAACCACCGATGTGGTGGGCAAGGAAATGTATACCTTTAATGACAAAGGCAACCGCAGCATTACCCTGCGGCCGGAGGGTACCGCCAATACGGTGCGGGCCATTCTGGAACATGGCCTTTTGGCCGAAGCGTTGCCGGTGAAGGCGTATTATCTGCAAAGCTGCTTCCGGTATGAAAAGCCGCAGTCTGGCCGGCTGCGGGAATTTCACCAGCTGGGTATTGAAATGTTTGGTGCAGCCGGGCCGGATGCAGATGTGCAAACCATTGCAGTGGCAGCTGCCTGCCTGAAAAAGGTGGGAGTACACAGTGTTCGTCTGGAAATAAACTCCATTGGCTGCCCCAACTGCCGGCCGGCTTATCACCAAGCATTGAAGGCGTATTTTAATATGCATCTGGATCAGCTGTGCGATACCTGTAAAGACCGGTTGGACCGCAATCCGCTTCGTATTTTGGATTGCAAGTGCCCCAGTTGCGCCCAGGTGGCAAAGAACGCGCCGCTGATGCGGGACTTTTTGTGCCAGGACTGCCGTGACCATTTTGAACAGGTGAAGCAGGGGCTTACAAACCTGTCGATTGAATGGGTGGAAAACCCCACCATTGTGCGCGGGCTTGATTATTACTCTAAAACCGTTTTTGAATTTGTGCATACCGGCGCCGGGGCACAGGGTACTGTTTGTGGCGGCGGCCGGTACGATGGCCTGGTGGAACAGCTGGGCGGTAAGCCGACCCCCGGTATTGGGTTTGGCATGGGGCTGGAACGACTTTTAATGGTAATGGAAGCAGAACAAGCCCCCATTCCCGCCGACCGCGTACCGGATATTTACCTGTGTGATATGGGCGGTGAAAGCAAAATGCTTTGCCAGCGCATAGCAGCCGCTGTGCGCAGCGCAGGGCTGTGGGCGGAATGCGATGTGATGGGCCGCGGCTTAAAGCCCCAGATGAAGTACGCCAATAAAATAGGCGCCAAATATACCGCGGTGATAGGCGAAAATGAAGTAAACGCCGGCGCGGGGAAAATTAAGCGAATGGAGGACGGCGCTGAAGAGCTGGTGGCCTATGACCAGCTGGCCGGTTGGCTTTGCCAGCGGCTCTGCAAGTGACCGAAAGCCAAGCGAAGGGAGAAAACAGTATGGAAAGTATGGGCAATCTGCGCCGTACCGATTATTGCGGCGAGCTTTCTGCTGCGGATATTGGACGCCAGGTAGTGGTGGCAGGCTCCGTGGCAAAAAGCCGGGATCTGGGTGGTGTCATCTTTACTGACCTGCGGGACACCACGGGTATTTTGCAGCTTTCGTTTGATGATGCGACCGACCGGAATGTATTTGAAAAGGCTTCCGGCCTGCACAGTGAATATGTGCTGATCGCCAAGGGCGTTTTGCGCCGGCGTGAGAGCGTGAATAAAGCGATTCCCACCGGTGAAATTGAACTTGCAGTGGAAGAGCTGCGGGTACTGAGCGAAGCCGAGACCACACCTTTTGAAATTCGTGATGATGTGAAGGTGAAGGATGAGCTGCGGCTGAAATACCGCTATCTGGACCTGCGCCGGCCGGTTATGCATCAGCCCATTGTGCTGCGCAGCCGTATCTGCCAAATTATTCGCAACTATTTCTGCGACCACCATTTTTGTGAAATTGAAACCCCGACCCTGATTAAGTCCACCCCGGAAGGTGCACGGGACTATCTGGTACCCAGCCGGGTGCAGCCGGGGCGGTTCTATGCGCTGCCCCAGTCCCCGCAGCTGTATAAACAAATTTTAATGCTCTCCGGCTTTGACCGGTATTTCCAGATTGCCCGCTGCTATCGGGACGAAGACCTGCGTGCTGACCGCCAGCCGGAGTTCACTCAGGTGGACGAGGAAATGAGCTTTGTGACGGCTGACGATGTGATGACCCTGAACGAGGGGTTGATGCAGAAGGTTTGGAAAGAGATGCTGGGGGTGGATATTCCCACCCCATTCCGCCGGATGCGCTGGGACGATGCCATGGACACCTATGGCTCGGACAAGCCCGACACCCGCTTTGGCCTGGAAATTCAAAATGTGACCGGCCTTTTTGCAAATACAGAGTTTGTGCCGTTTAAAAATGCGATTGCTGCGGGCGGCACAATTCGGGCAATTAATGCCAAGGGGCTGGCTGGTCAGCTTACCCGTAAAACCATCGACAAATTGTCGGATGTGGCAAAGACTTATGGAGCAAAGGGACTGGCTTATACCCGCATTACCGAGGAAAGCGTTGCTTCCAGCTTTGAAAAGAACCTGACCGAAGAGGAAAAGAATGCGCTTCACACCGCGTTGAACGCCGAAGTAGGGGATGTGCTCTTGCTTGTGAGCGATGCAAAGCGGGTGACAGCCTGCACCGCATTGGGGCAGGTCCGGCTGGAAGTAGGCCGCCGCTGCGGTTTGATTGACCCCGACCGGTTTGACTTTTTGTGGGTGGTAGATTTCCCGCTGTTTGAGTACAGCGAGGAAGAAGGCCGCTTTAAAGCGATGCACAACCCGTTTACTATGCCTACCCAGGACAGCCTGGATAAGATTGAAACCGACCCGGCAGCCTGCTATGCCGACGCTTATGATATTGTGCTGAACGGTGTGGAGCTGGGCGGCGGCTCCCTGCGGGTAAACGACCCCGCATTGCAAAACCGCATGCTAAAGGCGCTGGGCTTTACCGAGGAAAAGGCGCGGGAGAGCTTTGGTTTCCTGATGGATGCTTACCGGTACGGTGCACCGCCTCATGGCGGCATGGCTTACGGGCTGGACCGCATGGTTATGCTGCTGCTTAAGCGGGATTCTATCCGGGATGTAATTGCCTTCCCCAAGGTACAAAATGCAAGCGAATTGATGAGCGGCTGCCCGGAAACCGTGGAAGAAAAGCAGCTGCGGGAGCTTTCCATTGCATTGGATGTGCCTGCACAGGAGATGGCAGAGAAGGGCGAGTGAACTGCCAGTAGCCAAACCGAAAAGTGTTTGGTGTGCGTTTATTTTTAGAAAAACAAAAGGGTATGGCCCAATGGCCATACCCTTTTGTTTTAAAATTTTAGTAAAGCTGTAAGAGGCGTTTTGTCTGCAACACTTTGTTTTCAGGGCGGTGGCTTGCTTAGATGCGGACAGCAGATGCATAAACGATTGGGCAAAACAAATTTTTCGCAGGTGGCTTTGGTGTCACACCAATCAGCTTGTGGGTATTTTGCTGCCAAATAAAGTGCAAGGTCATAAAAAGAGAGCAGAATTTTTTCTGCTCTCTTTTTATTTATAAAAAATAAGAAATTACAGCAGTGCAGGGAAGATGTCTGCATTGCAGAAAAATGCAAAAAAGAATATTTAGTGCAATTTCTATTCCTTCTTTTAAGAACAGTTTATATACCGGGCAGCTTGGGGCAATTTAGTATGCCTTCGCTTTTATACCGGTGGAAAATGTAAACGGTAAAAATATAAAAGAAATGGCACTTTGGGTAAAATACCAGCCGTGATTCTCTTTCCCTTTTGCTTTTGGGGCGCAGGTCAGTCTCTCACTTCCAAATGCAACACATCCGGCCGTGCGTAGTGTCCGCAGGGGTCAAACTCCATTCGGCTGGCGGAAACCTTAGCCATATCCAGTTCGGCATATACAATCCCTTCCTGGTCCCAAAGCGGCTGGGTAACATAGTGGCCGTAAGGATCCACCACGCAGCTGCCTCCCCGGCATACAACCTGGTTTAGCGCCGCTATTTCCTGGGGGCAGTTTAGGTCTTTGGGGTAAATATCCTTGGTGAAATACATATTGCAGTTGATAAAATAGCACCGGCCTTCCAGCGCAATATGGCAGATGGTATTCTGCCATTCCGGGTTGTCGTTGGTATTGGGGGAAAGGTAAAGTGTAACCCCTTTTTGGTAAAGTGCCACCCGCGCTAAAGGCATATAGCTTTCCCAGCAGATCAAGCTGGCCATTGGTCCCCAAGGAGTATCTGCAATCGGAAAATAATCGCGGTTGGCATCTGCCCATACCACACGCTCCGCACCAGTGGGCTTCAGCTTGCGGTGTATCGATTCCAAAGCGCCGTCGGGATTAAAAATTAAATTGGTATTGTATAGGGAAGCTGTAAGCCTATCTCGTTCCGACACGCCGATGCTGATATACACGCCCAGTTTTGCGGCGGCTTGAGCTAACTGGGCAGTTTCAGGCCCGGGCACCAGAATGGAATTTTCATAATAGCGCACCCAATCTGCTCGCCCTTTTTCACTGCGGGCTCCAACCGTAAAACCAAAGGTCATTCCATAAGGATACCCCGGCACGAAAAGCTCGGGCAGAACAATCAGTTGGGCCCCCTGCCCGGCTGCGGTATCAATTAGTTTTAAGGCTTTGTCTATACAGGCCGCTTTGTCAAACAGTACCGGCGCGGCCTGTATTACAGCAATTTTGCAAACAGATTTTAAATCTTTCATAAACCAAAACCCCCCGTGTTGTACAAAAACACATTTTCTTCCTTATAACATTTCACACCGGGCAGTGTCAAGCAATGCGCAGATACGGAGGGAGGGTGCCGCAAAAGTTAAGGCGATATTTTCCTATCCTACCTTTGGCCAAGAAAAGTATTTTAGCCAATGAAAGAAGCTTGTATTTAAATATGTCCGATGGGCGCTTTGTTTTTGCCGATCTGCTGGAGCATATAAAAAACTGGAAACAGTTTTCGATTGACTGCGCGCTGGCTGTAGGTGCATACTGGTATTGCTTTGGAAAGCATTTGGTGAAAAGTACCAGGCTTTGCGGGTGAAAGTACTGTGTTCATAACCGAAACAAAATTTGGTAAAGTGCTTTTTAAATAAAAATAAAGGCGAGGTTTAGGCAAAATTACAATATATGTGAAAGTTTAGCCTTGTGTGAACAGGCTGAAAAAACACGAAAATTTGGGCCTGTTTCTGTACAAAATGTGAGAAAAAAGTTTTACTGTGCAAAAAAAATATTTTTCTCCATGGTGTTTTTTACAAATTCAATAACAATTTTCTGGAGATTCTTTACAAAATTCATATTATAACTATATATAACAAGGTATTACTTTATAAACGGCCCATAATTGACTTTCCAGAAAGATTCTGTTATAGTAAAGCCACATGGTGAACATGAACGAAAAAGTGTCGTTCCTTCTTCGGAAATTGGGCATTTAGTAATGATTCATGGATAAATGATGATTTTTAAGTAAAATTTGAGTGTTGCCTTATAAGAAAAAAGAAAAAATGACATTTTCGTGAAAAAAGGAAGTTGTCAGCTATGTTTGAACTGAAAGATTATCTGGACCGGCTGGAAGCGTTGGTCAATACCGAAAGTGGTTCGCTGAATGCGGCGGGCATTACCCGCGTGGCGGACCAGTTGGCTGGCTGGTATAAAGAGCTTGGCGGCTGGCAGGTTACCTATCACCATCTGGATGACCGCACCGGCCCGCTTTTGGAGATTACCAACAAACCCGGCGCGGAGCGGTATGATGTGACCTTTGTGGGACATATGGACACGGTTTTTCCCGACGGAACAGTGGCTAAGCGTCCGTTTACGAAGGATGAAGAAAATTGCTATGGCCCCGGCGTGGGGGATATGAAAGACGGCGATGTAGCTATGTACGAGATCGCCAAGAACCTTTCAAAGGACACATTGGACAAACTGGCTATTTGTATGGCCTATAACCCGGATGAAGAGATTGGCAGTATGTACTCCCGGGAAGAGCTGGACCGCATTGCAGCCAAGAGCGATTACATATTTGTGATGGAATCGGCCGGCGGCCGCGGTGAAAAGCATTGCTTTGCACGCAAAGGCATGGTGGCCTATGATCTGGAGTTTACCGGTAAAGCCGGCCATGCGGGCTTTATGTTTGAACTGGATGTAGCCAGCGCGGTGGAGGAGATGGGCCACTGGATTTTGGACCTGTGTGCCTTGGCAAGCCGTGAGGATAACACCACCGTGAATGTGGGGGTGGCACAAGGCGGTACCGCTGTAAATGTAGTGCCGGAACATGCCGTTTTGCGCATGGAGTCGCGCTTTGTAAAATATTCCGAGCGTGACCGGGTGGAAAAGGCCATCCAGGCAATGCTCAATACACCCTGCAAGGTGGAAGGGGTTACGGTAAAGGCCATTGCTCACCGGCAGTCTCCGCCTTGGGTACGGACCGAAAAAGCTCAGGCCTACTATGACCACATTTACAAACTGGCAGAACAGGCCGGGCTGCCGTTTACCGACAAAGACCGGGGCGGCCTTTCGGATGCAAACCATATGTCCCAGTTTGGCGCCATTTGTTTGGATGGTATGGGACCCCATGGTGCGTTGGATCACAGCGACAAGGAATACAGCGTGATCGAATCTGCTGAATATTGCGTAAAGCTGTGTAGTTTGTTGCTGGATGATCTGGCAAAAAATAAATAAAACAGTTGGATTTTTATGCGGTCCGCAGCGGGGCTGCATGGGAATAAAAGCAAAATGAAAAAGGAGGAAAAACAAATGAAAACCAAATTTCGCGTTGTCAGCCTGGTTATGGCACTGGCAATGGCCGTAGGCGTACTGGCGGGCTGCTCTGGCTCTTCCAGCTCCAGCGGTAGCACTGCTGCTTCCGGCAGCACCACTACTTCTGGTGCAAGCACTGCGGGTAAGACCGACCTGGTCATTGTTATGCCGGAGGATCTGGAGACCTTTGACCCGGTCAACTCTTCCGCTCGGTGTACCATGGCCATTACCCGTATGCTGTACACCACCCTGTATGTGCCCGATGCCGAGGGTCAGCCCCAGCCTCTGCTTGCTGAGAGCATGGATGTTATCTCCGACACCGAACTGCACTTTAACCTGGTAAAGGGCGCTAAGTTCTCCGATGGCTCCGAGATCACTGCGGACGATGTGGTCGCCAGCCTGAACCGCGCACTGGCCAGCCCCAACTTCAGCACTTTGATGGGCGCTATCGAGAGCTTTGAAAAGGTGGATGACTACACCGTGAAAGCTGTTACCAGCGGTCCGGCTCCGTCCATCCAGCTGGCTCTGTCCCACAACGGTACCTCCATTCTGCCGGCCGAGTACATCGAAGAAGCTGAGGCTTCCGGCGACTGGAGCAATCCGATCTGCTCCGGCCCCTATGTGCTGGATCACCGTACCATCGGCCAGGAAGTTAAGGTCGTCAAGAACGAAGACTACTTCTGCACCGAGCGCGCTGCTCAGAACACCTCTATCACCTTCAAGTATGTGCCGGAAGCTTCCAGCCGTACCATCATGGTAGAGACCGGCGAGGCCGATGCCAACTATATGTTTGCCGCTGCCGATAAGGACACCGTTGCCGGCAACAGCGATCTGACCTTGCACACCAACACTGGTACCGTGGTCAGCTACTTCGGCTTCGATACCACCATGGCTCCGTTTGACGATGTCCGCGTTCGTCAGGCCATGTGCTATGCCTTTGACCGCGAGGCCATCATCGACATGGTCTGCGAAGGCTTGGGCAAGCCCTCCTATACCATTATGCCTCCCTCTACCCTGGGCTATGTAGAGAACGCTGGCGGCTACAGCTATGACCCCGAGAAGGCCAAAGAGCTGTTGGCTGAGGCTGGCTATGCGGATGGCTTCACCACCGATCTGCTGGTCTTCAACGATGCCGGCGCCGCTGCTGCTCCGGTTCTGCAGAACTACCTGGCCGCTGTGGGCATTACTGCCAATATTCAGCGTTATGAGTCTAGCGTCCGTATGGATATGCTGGCCAACCACGAGGTTCCCACCTTCTTCGGCAGCTGGGGCGCTATGTCCGACGCCGACCTGGTGCTGCCCCGTCTGTTCACCGAAGCGGCCATCGGCGGCATGAACTTCTCGTTCTGGTATGAC
Organism: Pygmaiobacter massiliensis; assembly: GCA_022778585.1. GTDB lineage: Bacteria > Bacillota > Clostridia > Oscillospirales > Ruminococcaceae > Pygmaiobacter > Pygmaiobacter massiliensis_A. Next base: position 41,293 of record JALFTI010000006.1, read on the forward strand.
GAGGAATGCACTGCTCTGCTGGAGGATGCCCGTAACACCTATGACACTGAGGAGCGTGTCTCCCTGTACAACGAGGCTGTTACTATGATTGACCAGGACGCCGCTTGGGCTCCGCTGTATATCGCCGATGTGTTCGCACTGACCCGTGCTGATCTGCAGGGTGTTGTGCTGGACGGCGAAGGCCTGATCGACTTCTGGGCTCTGCACTACTAAGAAAAATCACGCGGGAGTCCCTGTCGTGAAACATGTTTGAGGATGCGCCCGTCCTGTCCTGCACTTGGCAGCCCAGGGCGGGCCTTTCTCAAATTACAGTCCCGACATATTCCCTCTTTTGGGAGGAGAACAGATGTATAAATATGTCATTAAACGCCTTTTGGCGTTGATTCCTGTCATCCTGGGCGTCATCTTTATCATCTACCTGATTTTGTACCTGACCCCCGGCGATGCTGTCACTACCATTTTGGGTGTGAACTACACAGAGGAAGCCGCCGAACGAGTCCGTGAAGAATTGGGGCTGAATCAGCCTTTCTTGGTGCAATTTGGCACCTATGTGCTAAATCTGTGCCGGTTGGATTTCGGAAATTCGTATATTACGGGTCTGCCGGTAATTGAACAGATTGCTGCTCGGTTCCCCGCAACCTTTATTCTGGTTTTTGTCTCGATGGCGTTGTGCACCATCCTGTCGCTGCCGGTAGGCGTTCAGTCCGCTGTAAAGCCTAACTCCTTTTTCTCGAACTTTACCTCTGCCCTCAGCATGATCGGTATTGCGCTGCCCACCTTCTGGCTGGGTCTTATGCTGATTTTGTGGTTCTCGGTGGGTCTGGGCTGGCTGCCTTCCACTGGTTCGCTGAGTGTAAAAGGTCTTATCCTGCCTTCCATTACCCTGTGTGCTTCTTTTATGGCTGGTACCATGCGTACCACCCGTTCTTCCATGCTGGAAGCGCTGAACCAGGATTATATCCGCACCGCCAAAGCCAAGGGTGTTGCGCACAAAGATGTAATCAATAAGCATGCTTTGAAGAATGCTTTGCTGCCGGTTATTACGGTTATCGGTATGAATGTAGGTTCTCAGCTGGGCGGTTCGGTTTTGACCGAGACGGTATTTGCTTTCCCGGGCTTGGGTCGGTTGCTGATGGACGGCATTAACACTCGTGACACGCCCACCGTTTTGGGTGCGCTGGTGGTCATGGCGCTTTGCATTGGTCTGTGCAACCTGCTTGTCGACATCATCTTTGCGTTTGTCGACCCGCGCATCAAATCCCAGTACAGCAAGGGGAGGTAACGAAGGATGGAAGAGACCAAAAAAATTATAACCCGGAAAGAGATCCTCAAACAGTTTAAGAAAAAGACCCAGTTCCAGGAAATCTTGACCCGGTTTTTGCGCAACAGACTGGCTATTGTAGGCATTGTTATGTTTGCAATTATTCTTCTGATTGCCATTTTTGCGCCGCTGTTGGCCGACTACCAAACCGAAGCGTTGGGTATGAACCCCAGCGAGCGTTTGCAGGGGCCCAGCATGGCCCACTGGTTTGGTACCGATGAAATGGGCCGTGATGTGTTTGCCCGTGTGGTGCATGGGGCCAGAACCTCGCTGTCTATCGGCTTTATTGCCACGCTATTTTCGCTGTTAATTGGCGGTGCGCTGGGCGCTATTGCCGGTTATGTGGGCGGCTGGCTGGACGAAGTGATCATGCGTGTCATGGATGTTATGCTGTGCTTGCCGGAAATGCTTTTGGCCATTGCCATTGTGGCGGCATTTGGTACCAGTACTACCAACATGGTTATCGCTATTGGTATTAGCCGTGTGCCGCGTTTTGCGCGTATTGTGCGCTCTTCGGTGCTTACAGTACGCGGTATGGAGTATGTGGAAGCTGCCCGCGCTATTGGCGCAAACAGCTTTACCATTGTAACCCGCCATGTGCTTATGAACTGCTTAGCTCCGATCATTGTGCAGATTTCGCTGATCTTCGCCAGCGCTATTCTGGCCATTTCTTCGCTGAGCTTCCTGGGTCTGGGCATTCAGCCCCCCGCTCCGGAATGGGGCAATATGCTGGCGACCGGCCGGCAGTACATGCGCGGCAACTCGCACTTGGTGCTCGCTCCGGGCCTTGCCATCTTCTTCTCGATCTTTTCGCTGAACCTGTTGGGCGACGGTCTGCGCGATGCGCTTGACCCGAGACTGAAACAATGAGGAGGGCAACATGGCTGACGAAATCCTGAAAATTAAAGATCTGGTTATTCAGTATGTGAGCGATGGCGAAGTGACCGAAGCGGTCAACGGCATCGATCTGGAACTGAAAGAGGGCCAGACCCTTGGCCTGGTCGGTGAGACCGGCGCAGGCAAAACTACTACGGCCCTTTCGGTCTTGAATCTGGTTCCAAAGCCCCAGGGCCGTGTCGTTTCCGGCGAGGTTTTTCTGGATGGCGAAAATGTGCTGGAAAAGTCTGAACGGGAGATGGAAGCGATCCGCGGCAATAAGGTGTCGATGATCTTCCAGGACCCGATGAGCTCTTTGAACCCGGTTATGACGGTGGGCGAGCAGATTGCCGAAGTAGTCCGCATTCACGACAATGTGGATGAAAAGACGGCTATGGCCCGTGCACGGGAAATGCTGGAAACGGTGGGCATTCCCGGCGAGCGCGCCGGCGAGTATCCGCACCAGTTTTCCGGCGGCATGAAGCAGCGTGTGCTGATTGCGATTGCCTTGGCCTGCTCGCCGAAGCTGCTTTTGGCCGACGAGCCCACCACCGCATTGGATGTGACCATTCAGGCACAGGTTTTGGAATTGATGCGCGGGCTGAAGAAAAAATTCAATATGGCTATGGTCATGATCACCCACGACTTTGGTATTGTGGCCGAGGTGTGTGACGAGGTTTCGGTTATGTATGCCGGCCGCATTGTGGAACATGGCAATCTGCAGGATATTTTCGACAACAAGCGCCATCCCTATACCGAGGGTTTGTTTAACTCGCTGCCGGATATTAACAACCGCAAATCCTCTTTGAAGCCCATCAAGGGCCTGATGCCGGATCCCACCAACCTGCCTTCCGGCTGCCCGTTCCATCCCCGCTGCGATTATGTGTGCGAGAAATGCTCGAAAGAGATGCCGCCCAAGACCTGGATCAATGACACCCATTATGTGCGCTGCTGGCTGTACGAAAATACGACCGAAAGCCGCCTGACAGAAGGGGAATAAGGAGGGACGAGCTTTGGCAGATGTATTGCTTGAAGTCAAAAACTTAAAAAAATATTTTAAAACACCCAGAGGTCTGCTTCACGCAGTGGACGATGTGAGCTTTACGCTGGAGCGCGGTAAAACCCTGGGCGTAGTGGGCGAGTCCGGCTGCGGCAAGTCCACCACTGGCCGTACGATTCTGCGGCTGGAAGAACCTACCTCCGGTGAGATTTGGTTCGAGGGTGAGAATATTACCCATGCGGATAAACACAAAATGCGCAAGCTGCGTCAGGACATGCAGCTGATTTTCCAGGACCCGTTCTCTTCGTTGGACCCCCGCCAGACCATCAGCGAGGCCATTGAAGAACCGCTGAAGCTTTCGGGTACCATTAAAAACCACGATGAGCGGTTTATGCGGGTGCTGGAGTTGATGAAAACGGTAGGCTTGGCCGAGCGTTTGGTGAACACCTATCCGCACGAGCTGGACGGCGGCCGCCGTCAGCGTATTGGCATTGCCCGTGCGTTGGCTATGAACCCCAAGTTCATTGTTTGCGACGAACCGGTTTCCGCACTGGATGTGTCGATTCAGGCGCAGATTTTGAACCTGATGAAAGAGGTTCAGAAAGAGATGAACCTGACCTACATGTTCATCACCCACGACCTGTCGGTTGTTAACCATTTTTCGGATGACATTGCCGTTATGTATCTGGGCCGGCTGATCGAGAAGGCACCTTCTGAAAAGCTGTTTGAAAAGCCGATGCATCCGTATACGCAGGCGCTTTTGTCGGCAATTCCTATTCCCTCGCTGCATAACCGCAAAGAGCGGATTATCATTAAGGGCGAAATTACTTCGCCCATTGACCCGAAGCCGGTATGCCGGTTTGCAAACCGCTGCCCGTACACCGAAAAAATTTGCACCGAAAAAGAGCCGCCCCTGGTGGAGCTGGAGCCGGGCCACTTTGTGGCCTGCCATATGTGCCAGGGCAACTGCTCGAAGCCTGCGCCCACTATGGAAGAGGCCGAGGCGCATGCAGCGGCAGAGGCACACGCAGGTGCTGCTGAGGCGTAAAATGGCAGAATAAAGCAATTAATTTATTCAGCAATGAAAAGAACCCGACAGGTGGATTTCCTGTCGGGTTTTTTTATTTTAAGATTTATTTACTAGCGTTGCCAACATTTTTGGTGAAAAAGAAAAGGCTGACGGCTATTTTGCTTATCAAATTTTGCAGGCTTTTCTATTAGATTGATGCCGGTAAACAAAATTGTAAAAACAGCATACAAGCGACTCGCTATTAAAGCAAAAGATAGTAGAGTAAGCGAAAGTCCCGCAGAATTGGCCGAAAAAACGGCACAATGCGGGACTTCTATTTGCTAAAAATTAAAAAATGGAAAGGGCTTTTTGCCAATTTTGCAAAAAAGGAATACAGACTTTAGCGGTCAAATAAAGCACGGCGAGCGGTAGAACGGCGGAACAGCTCCTTCATGCCGTCAAAATCCTCCTGGTCAATCATCTGGCGTAGTTTTCCAAGCTGTGCCTGGAAAGCATCCAGCTGGGCCAGTAAGGGGGCCTTGTTCATAACAAACAATTCGCTCCACATATTCTCGTTAATCCGGGCAATGCGGGTTAAATCCCGGAAAGAATCGCCGGTATAATTCTGCAAGTTTTCGTCTTCGTTGCAGGTCATTAAGGAAACGGCGATCAAATGGGTTAACTGTGAAACAAAGCCAATAATCTCGTCATGCTGGGCGATGGTAAGCCGCGTAACCTTAGAAAAACCCAAAAGTGCCCCCAGCTCAATGGCCGTTTGAATGCCTTCTTCGGTGTTATGGTCGGTAGGAACAACAATAAAGTTTGCCGCACCAAAAATGGCATCTGTGCTGTTACGCACACCATACACTTCCCGGCCAGCCATTGGGTGACAGCCTACCAGTTCCAGGTCCGGGCGCAAAAAGTTTTGAATCACATCCAATACGCCGCCTTTTACGCCGGAAACATCGGTCAGCAAGGTTCCGGGAGCAAACAAATGCTGGTACTGGCGTACCCATTCAATTTCTACCTTCGGGTAAAGGCCCAAAATGACCAGCTGTGCCTGGCCGATCATTTCGGGGTCTGGGCGGGTAGAACCGGCTTTAATAAAGCCTTCGTGCAGTGCATAGCCAATGCTGTCGGGATTTTGGTCAATGGCCTCCACATGGCACCCGGCTTTGTGCAGTGCCCGGGCGTAGCTGCCGCCAATGAGTCCCAACCCTACAATTAAAATGTGAGTATTTTTATGGATCATTCCAATACCTCCACCCGAATGCCGGCTTTTGATAAATCCTGCCAAAAGTCTGGGTAGCTTTTCGCCACAGCTTCGGCGCCTTCTATCACGGTGGGCACTTCCAGTGCGGCAGCGGCTACCGCCAGTGCCATGGCAATGCGGTGGTCATTATGGGAGAATACGGTGTACTCTTTGACCGACCGAAGAGTCCGGGCGCAGGAAAGCTCAATTTCATTTTCCGAAGCTTTGGCAGCAAAGCCCAGCTTTGCAAGCTCTTGGCACATGGCGTCGACCCGGTCGCTTTCTTTATACCGCAGCCGGGCGGTGTTCAAAAGGCGCAGACCGTTTTGGGTAAAACAGCCCATCACCATGGCAACAGGGCCCAGGTCCGGGCAGTCTGCCAGGTCCAACTCGCCGCCGGTCAAAGTGCCGGCAGCTACCGTTATTTTGTCGGGCAAAGGTTTTACTTGCGCGCCCAAACGGGAAAGAAATTTGAAAAACACGGCATCGCCCTGACAACTGTCCGGGCGAAGACCCATGCACTGCATACGCCCGCACAGCGCACCCAAAAGCGCAAAAAAGGCAGCGCCGCTGTAATCACCCTCTATTTCCAAAACAGTTGGCCGGTAGTGTTGGCCGCCCGGAATAAAAAGAGTGTTTTCCGAGGAAAATTCGGCTTTTACGCCAAACTGCCGCAGCACCGACACGGTCATGGAAAGATAACTGCGGGATTCAAAAGGAGGCAGAATTTCGAGCGTACTGTCCTGCCCGCACAGCGGCAGCGCAAATGCAAGACCTGAAAAAAACTGGCTGGAAATGCTGCCTGCAAGCCGGTAGTGACCGGCTTTAAGCGGACCCGCTGCCCGAATGCAGTCGGCAGATTGTTCGAATAAAAGACCATTTTGGGCGAAAAGTTCAGCGTATACCGACTGAGGCCGCGCCAAAAGCCGGCCGTTACCGGTAAAGCGGTGCTCCGCTGTGCCCAGTGAAAAAATAGGGATCAAAAAGCGCAGGGTGGAACCGGATTCCTGGCAAAACACCTCGCCGGGCGCCGCCAGCCGAGGGTCGCAGCCGGTTACCCGAACAGTGTCGCCCAATATTGTGACCTGTGCGCCCAATGTCTGCAAGACATTTACAGTGGCGGCAATGTCCTGGCTGGTGCCAACCCCTTTTATTACGCTTTCACCACCGGCCAAGGCTGCGGCAATAAGGGCCCGGTGGGCCATGCTTTTGGAAGCAGGCGCCGTTACGCAGCCGTCCACCCGGCCGGGCCATACCCGCACCCGCATTACAGGCTCCGGCCCACCACCTTGGCGATGGCGCGGCCCTTTTCCATTAAGCTGGCAAACTGTTCGGGGTACAGGCTTTGGGCACCGTCCGAAGCGGCATGGGGCGGGTCGGTGTGAACCTCAATGATCAGCCCGTCGGCACCGGCCGCAATGGCTGCAAGCGACATGGCTTCTACCAGCTTGCGGTCGCCGGTAGCGTGGGAAGGATCAATTACAATGGGCAGATGGCTGCGCTGCTTAATGATAGGCACCACCGACAGGTCCAAGGTATTGCGGGTATATTTTTCAAAGGTGCGAATGCCTCTTTCGCACAGAATAACCTTTTCGTTGCCGCCCGCCATAATATATTCGGCGCTCATAAGCCATTCTTCAATGGTATTGGCAAGACCACGCTTGAGCAAAATGGGTTTATCAATACGGCCCAGCTCCTTGAGCAGCTGAAAGTTCTGCATGTTGCGGGCACCTACCTGAATCAGATCCACATGCTCCACAAATTCGTCAATTTTATCAGCGCTCATCAATTCTGTAACGATTGGCATATGGTACCGCTCGCGCACTTCGGCCATGTACTGAATACCTTCCAGTCCAAGCCCCTGGAAGGAGTAGGGGCTAGTGCGGGGCTTATAGGCGCCGCCCCGGAACAAAACCGCACCGGCCTTTTTTACTTCGCAAGCGATCTGATCGGTCAGTTCCCGGTTTTCAATAGCACAGGGACCGGCCATAACGGCGATGGGCTGCCCTGCACCAATTTTAACGCCGCCCACATCCACTACGGTATCTTCCGGGTGAAATACGCGGTTGGCCAGCTTATAAGGGGCGCTCACCCGCTGCACATTATCCACAAAGGGCAAACCTTCAATTTTGCGGGCGTCCAGCGAGGTGGTGTTGCCCACCAGACCAAATACATTGTAGTCGGTACCTTGAATTTCGGTGGCAGAGATGCCCTGGCTTTCCAGCTCGCGCAGCAGGCGGTCGATCTCCTGGCGCGGAGCATTTTTCTTCATCGTGATAATCATGGGTCTTTTCCTCTTTTCTTGTGTGATTTTCGGCGCAACGCTGCGCTTATTTTACAATGTTTTTTCCTCCGGCAAGTTGTTTGAAAGCAGATGGGCTTTCAAAAGCCGAATGGCATGGGCGTAGCCGGAAAGCCCCTCGCCCGATATGGTAGCAATACAAGCGGCACGGATATAACTGATCTGACGAAAATCCTCACGGCTTGCCACATCCGATATGTGAACTTCTACTGTGGGCAGAGATACCGCTTTCACCGCATCCAGCAGTGCCACACTGGTGTGGGTATAGGCGGCGGGGTTTATTACAATGCCGTCGCAATCGCCCAAAGCCTGCTGAATCTGATCCACCAGGTCGCCTTCGTGGTTGGATTGAAAACAGCGAAACGCAATGTTTTCCTGCCGGCAGGTATCGGCAACCAGCTTTTCCAGGTCCTGGTAGGTTTCACGGCCGTACACATCCGGTTCCCGAATACCCAAAAGGTTTAGGTTGGGGCCATTCAAGATTAAAAATTTCATAAAGCACACTCCCCGATCCGGTCTGCTGCCTGCTGCAGGCTGCCGGCGTTTTCAATACGGTAATCGGCACAGGCGCAGTAAATGGGGTAGCGCTCTTCATAGCGTTTGCGGCTGGCAGCCCGGTCTGCTGCCAGCGGGCGGCCGTGCCCCACCTCCAAAAGCTCCAGTGGACGGTCCAAAAAGAACAGCCTGCCGTTTTGGCGAAGGTTTTCCAAATTTTTCTGGCGCAGCACCGCACCGCCCCCAGTGGCAATCACCAGGCCGTTCTTTGCGCCGAAGCGAGCACAAATCTGCTCTTCCATCTGCCGGAAAACCTCTTCGCCCTGTGTTTGGAAAATTTGTGCGATCGGGCAGCCTGCCTCCTTCACGATCTCTTCATCCAGATCCACAAAGGTGCGGCCGGTAGTTTGGGCTAAAAGTTTGCCCACGGTGGACTTTCCGCTGCCGGGCATGCCGATCAGCACAAGGTTGGTTTTTTGAAAAAGAAGATCCGCATAAACTTGGTCAATTTTTTGGGGGTCAAGAGGATGGTCCAAAAATTTTTCGCAGGCGTAAACCGCCTGAGCTACCAGCATATAAAGCCCGCCTTCGGCAATATGGCCGGCAGCCTGTGTGCGCAAAACCAGGCGGCTGCGCAGCGGGTTGTAAATGGCGTCCAGCGCTGCTTCCAGTTTGGGAAAACAGCCGGGATCAATGGGACAATCCTGGGCGTTGGGGTACATACCGCAGGGGGTGGCGTTTACAATAATTTGAATGTCGGACCGCTCGCTGGCCTGCTGGTAGGTGAGCGCACTGCCTTTGCCGGTTCGGCTGGCCACCAAAACTTCCCGCGCGCCTAGATGAGCCAGCACCGCGCGGGCGGTTTTGCTGGTACCGCCGGTACCCAACACCAGGCAGACCTTGCCGGCGGGGTTTGTCCCGCTGTGGGAAAACAGCGCTTTCATGCCGTCAAAGTCGGTGTTGTAACCGCAAAGCCGTCCGTTTTTGTTTACAATAGTGTTCACCGCCCCAATGGCTTGGGCCTGCGGGTCGATCTCGTCCAAAAAGGGGATGACTGCTTCCTTATAGGGAATGGTGACATTCAGCGCCTGGAAAGCTTTCTGTTCGAGAAAGCCGGCCAATTGGTCAGGGGCAAGTTCAATCAGGTCGTAAGTATAATCGGCGAGCTGCTCGTGAATCTGCTTGGAAAAGCTGTGGGAGAGGTGTTCGCCCAAAAGTCCGTACCGTTGTATCATATTTTTTATACTCCTTTGTGGGGGCAAACCTTAGGTGTTATGCCCCAGCTGCCAGTCGGTTCCATACCGCAGGCTGCACAAATCCACAAGGCCAATGGCAACCACACTGTCCATAACAACCCGTGCCCGGTGTACAATAGCCGGGTCGTGCCGGCCCTCTATGGTAATGGTGGCAGGGGTTTTTTCTGCCAGGTTTACGGTTTGCTGCGGTTTATAAATGGAAGGGGTGGGTTTCACAGCGCTGCGCACCACCAAAGGCATTCCATTGGTAATACCGCCGTTAACGCCGCCGTTATGGTTGGTGGCGGTATAAACCTTGCCGTCGGCATCCAAACAAAAAGGATCATTGGCGGTGCTGCCATGCATATTTGCCAATGCGAAGCCGGATCCAAATTCGACCCCCTTCACGGCGGGAACCGAAAATAAAAGTTTGGCCAAAACGCCTTCCACTGTGTCAAACCAGGGTTCCCCAAGTCCGGCCGGAAGGCCGGTCACCACCGTTTCCACCACACCGCCTACCGAGTCGGCGTCCTGGCGGGCTGCTTCGGCTGCTTTCTGCATCTGTTCGGCTGCCTGGGGAGAAACCGTGGCGAAAACCGATTGGTTGAGCTGCTTGAGGGTAGCGGTCAGGGCGGGCTCGGCCATGGGCAGCGGGGCGTCGGGAATGCCGGCGCAGGAGGCAATATGGCTTGCCACCGTAATATTATGGTTTTGCAAAATTTGCACCGCCACGGCACCGGCTGCCACAAGCGCTGCGGTAATGCGGCCGGAAAAATGTCCGCCCCCCCGCGCATCCTGAAACCCGTGGTATTTGCACTGGGCGGTGTAGTCGGCGTGGGATGGACGCGGCCGGTTTTTAAGCGAATCGTAATCGGCGCTGTGCTGTTGGGTGTTGGGAATTAAAATGGTAAGCGGGGAACCGGTGGTATACCCCTGCGAAAGGCCGCTCACAATGGAAAATTCATCCTGTTCCTGGCGGGCAGTGGAAATTTTGCCGGCGGGCCGGCGCAGGGTCAGCTGGTGGCGAATTAGGTTTAGGTCCAACGCAATACCGGGCGCTACGCCGTCCAGCACTGCGCCGATCATCTCCCCGTGGGATTCGCCAAATAAAGTAACGGCAAAGCTTTCGCCGATGGTGTTTTTCATATTGCTCTCCTTAAAAACCGGTCTTGGCCGGAGTTTTGCTGCAAAAAAGGTTACAATAGCTGGCGCAGCGAAGCGGTGGGTACTTGTTCCAGCCGCGCCTGGCCGGGCAGGTCCACCTTTACTACGGTGGTGGTGGTTCCGCTGCCTTTTTTGTCATGGCAAATGGCCTGGTAGGCCGCCTCGCGGTCAAAGGAGGCGCTGGTGGGAAGACCGTATTTTTCCAATGTGGCCTTTACCCGTGCACGCAGTTCGGGGGTTTGGCACATGGGCAGCATGCCAATACCTACGCATTCCCCGTGTAAAAGCTCTCCAAGCCCCACTGCGCTTTCAATGCCATGACCCAATGTGTGACCAAAGTTTAAGGTTTTGCGCAGGCCAGATTCCTTTTCATCCTTTTCCACCACATATTTTTTTACCACCAGGCTGCGCCAGATTACTTCGTCCAGCTTTTCCAGTGCATTTTCCTGTTCAAAAATATGAAACAGCACCTCGTCGCCAATCAAGCCGGTTTTCAGCGCCTCGGCTAAACCGTTCACCAGTTGGCGGTGGTTTTGGGTCGAAAGAGTGTCCGGGTCAATCAGCACCCGTTTGGGCTGGTAAAAAGCCCCCACAATGTTTTTCACCCCATTAAAATCGATGGCGACCTTGCCGCCAATGGAAGAATCTACCTGGGAAAGAGTGGTGGTGGGAATGTTGTAAAAATCCACTCCGCGCATATAGCTGCTGGCCACAAATCCGGCAAGGTCTCCCACCACACCGCCACCTACTGCCACCACGCAATCGGCGCGGGTAAAGCCGGCGGCAAGCATCTGTCCAAGCAGGTCTGCATATACCGAAAGGCATTTGCTCTGTTCGCCTTCCGGCACACAGGCAATGGTAGGCGCCTTGCACTGGGCGGCCAGCCGCTGTGCATACTGGGCGGGCACGCCGCTGTCGGTTACAACAAATACCCGGCGTTCCAGGTTCAGGTGTTCTTTGGCCTTATCCAAAAGGCCGTGTCCCAAAAGAATGTCGTAACTGTCGGCGCCCAGATCCATATGCAAAATTTTCATCCGTTCACCCTCCCTTTCTCAAATAAAAAACCGGCGGTCTGCTGTGCGCAGTCCGCCGGTTCTGATCCTCTTTGATTATTCCCCGAAAGATCAGCCCTCATTGGCACAGCAGAAATAAGCCTTGGTAAAGTAAAAACCAAAGCGAAAGGAAAAATATTCTGCTGCGAGATTGAGCCGATCCATAAAAACTCCCAAACCACACCGCATTGCGGCAAATGTAACAGAATGTTATAGGTCGATTATATGCAAACTTTTTAGGAAAGTCAAGCCTTCCAAGCGGTTTTTGGCACACCAAAGTTTCATTCCACTCTGGTATAACAGCCCAGTGTACGCAAACTGCCGCAAACGGTACCAAGCTTTTGCAGCATGGTTTGGGCGGCAGGGTCTGCCAGGTTGCCGTCCAGTTCGGCATAAAAATAATATTCCCAGGGTAAATTTTTCATGGCACGGCTGCGCAGGCAGTGCATGTTAAAACCATGCTCGCTGATAATATCGACCGCCCGGGCAAGACAGCCTGTGTCGTTGGTTACCGTAAAGAACAGCCCGAACCGGTCGCCCGAAAGCCGCTCCTGCCGTGTAATGATGGCAAAGCGGGTGGTATTCACACTGCTGGAGTTGATCTGCCGTTCCAGCACCGTAAGCCCGTAAAGTTCCGCCGTCTCTTCAGAAGCGATAGCGGCCTTGGAAGGATCTCCCGATTCGCTTACATAGGCTGCGGCTGCGGCCGTGTTGGGGTAGGGAACAAGCTGCCAGGGGCGCCCACGCAAAAAGTCAGAAGATTGATCCAGCGCCTGCTGGTGGGAATATACCTGGCGAATCTGTTCCATTTTGGTGCCGGGAAGCACCAAAAGATTTTGCTGAACAGCCAGGTTATACCAGCCGCTCACATAGCAATCCGGATGGGTAAACAACAGGTCCATAACCTCGCCCACCTCGCCGGTGGTGCTGTTTTCAAAGGGCAGTACCCCAGCTTGAACTTCGCCGGATTCCACTGCTTCGATCACCTTTGCAAAGGTGGGAAAGGCAACGAGACCACTTTCCGGAAAAAGCCGCCTGGCAGTTATATGGGAAAACGCGCCCCGCATGCCCTGAAAGGCGACCTTTTCGCCAAATAAAAGCCGGGTTTGGTAGCGGCGGCTGGCTGCCATAACGGCCCGCATAAACGCGGCATAGTCTTCCTTCAGCGAAGCATCCTGCAAAAAGGCAGAATTTCGCTCAATCACCAAAGCTTCCCGCGCAGGGTCAAAAATGGGTTTGCCGGTCTGCTTTTTATATTCGGCCACCTGGCCCACTGCTGCCATGCGCTCTTCAAAAAGGGCAGCCATCTGGCGGTCTACCCGGTCAATATCAGCCCGGGCCTGTTGTAAAAGATCCATAGCCTCTCCTTTGTTTGTGGACATATACTGGGGTCAATATCCCATTTTGCCGGTCAGGCTGTCATCCGTTTCCACCCATTCGGCAGCCACATTTACGGTGCGGTAGTGGTCGTCGTCGGCCCGGACAATTACGGTGGTAATTCCTGCATTAATAACCATGCGCTTGCACATGCCGCAGCACATAGCGTCGGGAATATAGGCGCCAGTTTTGGCATCCCGCCCGCACAAATACAAGGTGGCTCCCAGCATTTCTTCCCGGCTGGCGCTTATAATGGCGTTTGCCTCCGCGTGAACGCTGCGGCATAACTCGTACCGCTCACCGCGGGGAACATTCAATTGCTCCCGAATGCAGACCCCCAGGTCTGAACAGTTTTTGCGCCCGCGCGGAGCACCCACATACCCGGTGGAGATGATCTGGTCATTCTTGACGATAATAGCCCCGTAGTTGCGCCGCAGGCAGGTGCCCCGGCGGGATACGGCGTCTGCAATATCAAGATAATAGTTTGTTTTGTCGCGTCGGTTCATACAGCACCTCAAAGTCCCATTTTGTCTGGACATTTTCTTTTTATCATAGCCTTTTTTTAAGCACATTTCAACAAATATCCGCGCAATATGGTATAATAGCCGCGTAATGGTTATCATCCTTTTCTTTCCATACCGGTTTTTTGCCCCTTGTGGGGCAGCCGAAAACCATACCGGCGCTACCTGCATGGTATAAGGGCCGCATAGCGGCTGGTACTTAGGGTTATACCGCATTTTTGCCCTCGCGCGCAGGTGAATGGTATGGCAGCTGAATGATTTTTGCGCCATAACATAATATGCCTGCTGTACAGAGATTGGCGCCAAATGGCCTATCCATAAAAACGCCAATGCATCTGTGTGGACTGCACAAAGATAGTTTTTGTTTTCAATATGGCAGCAAACCTCAACCCTTATTTTGTTTATGCACAATTTGGTATAAAAAACGGTTTACCAGAAAAACACAAACATACACAGCCAAGTTTTGTAAGCACAAATAAAAGCGGCAAGGTAGCTTTTGGGAAAACCCCTAAAGATTGTTTGCCAGTTTTTTCGCATTTCAAAACAGAAAATCAGTCTGCCAGGCTGGGCGGACTTTTAGCAAAGGAGGAACTATGCCCGAACTTACCGACCTTTCCTATATCCGTTCGCTGTGTGAGCGGCACGGCTTTGCTCTTTCCAAAGGGTTTGGGCAAAATTTTATTGTAAACCCTTCTGTCTGCCCGCGCATGATACAGGCGGCTGGTATTGGACCGGAATACGGTGTGTTGGAGATTGGCCCCGGTATTGGAGTACTGACCCAGCAGGCCGCCCGCGCGGCTGCCCGGGTGGTGGCGGTGGAGGTGGACAGCCGGCTGCCCGCATTGCTTGCCGAAAGTTTGGCCGATTGCCTGAATGTAAAAATTGTGCTGGAAGATGTTTTGAAATGCGACCTGAAGGGTTTAATTGAGAAAGAATTTTCCGGCCGGAAGGTGGCAGTGGTGGCAAACCTGCCCTACTATATTACTAGCCCTATCTTAATGAAGCTGCTGGAAGAGCGGCTGGATGTGGAATCGATTACCGTTATGGTGCAAAAAGAGGCGGCAGAGCGGATTACTGCCCCGCCGGGCAGCCGCCAGTCGGGGGCAATCAGCCTGGCAGTACGGTATTTTGCTTCGCCTAAACTGTTGTTTACAGTGTCGCCGGGCAGTTTTACACCGCCCCCCAAGGTGACCAGTGCCGTTATTCAGCTTTTGCCGCATAAGGTTTTGCCGGTGGTGCCGGCCGATGAAAAGCGCATGTTTGCTATTATTAAAGCGGCGTTCGGCCAGCGGCGCAAAACGGCAGTAAATGCAATAAGTGCCGGGTTAGGCCTTCCCAAAGAGCAGGTGGCCGACGCAGTGGCAAGCCTGGGCAAAGGTGAAATGGTTCGGCCTGAAAAGCTGGAACTGGGCGATTTTGCAGCGCTTTCCGGCCTGCTTTGAACCTGAAAGATGAAATAGGTGCCCCAATATCATATTTGCTGATGGATAAAAAGTCCGGCCGAGGTGGTTAGAGCTGCCTGGGCCGGATTTTTTGTTTGGCTAAAAGCGTCATAAGACGGCTAGAGCCGCAAAACAGCAAATAAGCGGCCCTCGACCGCTAAAAGGACCTTTTGCAAAAAGAGTAAAAGGCGGCAAAGCACGGCTATCCATGTAAGTTGGCGGGGGGAATAATGATATTGTATGGATAATTATAGTATGATAGGGTGCTGTGCAAAGGTGAGGTGACCGGTTTAGGAAAGGAAAAGCAAGACTAAAAACTATTGAATGGAACCTTTGTAGCTTTTAAAGGTTTTTGCAAAAAAGCCCCTTGACATTTTTGGTACGCAGGGGTATACTATGCGCAGATTGATGCTTTATTGCATAGAAGCATCGAAGCAGCAGAGTAAAAGGAGTACAACATGGCACACCTGCACACCACAGCGGTATACGCATATTATTACAGCTTCGGTTACCAGTTTACCGGGGCTTTTTTGGCTGTGCAACGCTGTGTGTGACCGCTTAGTTTGGGTAAGCGCAACGCCCGCCTGCACCAGCAGGCGGGCGTTTTTTGTTGGCAGTGTAAACCGTTTTATAGGGCCAGCTGGCCTTTAGCAGTTTAAAAGGAGCGTTGCGGTATGATTATTGTTTTTAAGAAAAATGCCACCGAAGGACAAATTAAAACATTGGAAGGCGAGCTGCGAGCAATTGGGCTTGGTATTCACGAAAGTATAGGGGAACATTCGCGGCTGATCGGTTTAATTGGGGATGTTTCCCGGGTAGATATTGACCAACTGCAGGCAAACGATTTTATAGAAGAAATCAAGCGGATATCGGAGCCTTACAAAAAGGCAAACCGCAAATTCCACCCGGAAGACACGGTGATAGAAGCGGCCGGCGTTCAAATTGGTGGCGGCAGCTTTACGGTAATGGCTGGCCCTTGCAGTGTAGAGAGCGAAGCACAGATTGTGCAGGTAGCGAAAGATGTAAAAGCTTCCGGGGCAGCCTTTTTGCGGGGCGGCGCGTTTAAGCCGCGCACCAGTCCTTACTCATTTCAGGGGCTGCGGGGAGAAGGCCTTCATCTGCTGCAGACGGCCCGCAGCGCTACCGGTTTGCCGATTGTGACCGAAATTATGAACACCGAGGATTTGCCCCTGTTTGAGGATGTGGATATCATACAGGTTGGGGCAAGAAATATGCAGAATTTTGAACTATTGAAGGCATTAGGCAAGCTGGGTAAACCTGTACTGCTCAAGCGCGGGCTTTCGGCCACTATTGAAGAATGGCTTATGAGCGCCGAATACATTATGGCCGGCGGCAATGAAAAGGTCATTCTCTGTGAACGGGGAATTCGCACCTTTGAGACCAGCATGCGCAACACGCTGGATATTTCTGCAGTTCCCATGGTCAAAGCAAAAAGTCATCTGCCGGTTGTTGTGGACCCGTCTCATGCGGCGGGAATTGCCTGGATGGTTGAACCGCTGGCGATGGCAGCCATTGCAGCCGGCGCGGATGGGCTGATGATTGAGGTACATAACGACCCCAAGCATGCTCTTTCGGATGGTGCTCAGAGCTTGACCCCGGCCCGTTTTGATGAATTGATGACGAAAATACGGCCCACTGTTGAATTCTTTGGCAAAAAAATAGGGTAAACAAAATGGAATAAAAAAGCGCCCGGCATAGGGCGCTTTTTCATACACAAGCTATTAGCGGTAAAAAATTGCGGTATGGGAAAAAAGGCAACGCTTTTAGTGTGTTTACCGCTTTGCTTTTTAGCCCAGCTCTCGCAGGTAGCGTACCATAGCAAGCCCGGCTTCGGCCCCTTCATGTACAGCCTTTGCTACCTGCAAAAGTCCGCCGGTGCAGTCTCCTGCGGCATATAAGCCAGGAATAGCGGTGGCACCGGTTTGGTCGGTGACAATATTGCTGCCCGATATTTCGGCACCAAGCTTTCGGGCAATTTCAGCGCTGCCGGCAACCCCCAGCGCCACAAATACGCCTGCGCAGGCAAGCGACGGGGTGGCATCGGCAAACTGTACACCGGTTACCTTTTCGCTTCCTTGAATAGCGGCAATAGGGGCGGTGCAGACCGAAAGCCCGTTGAAAAGTTCGGCAGGGGCCGGCTGACCATTGGTCAAAAGGGTGACCGAACTGGCAATGGGAGCCAGATGAGCGGCTTCATGCAGTGCGTACTCTCCCGCGCCAACTACAGCTACCGGCAGGTTGCGGTAGAAAAAAGCATCGCAGGTGGCGCAGTAAGAAACACCTTTGCCCTCCAGCTCTTTAATGCCGGCAATAGCGGGGGCGCGTCGGGCAGCGCCGGTAGCCAAAAGTAAGGCCGGGGCGGTGTAGCTGCCAGCCGTGGTGTCCACCGTGAAAGAGCCATCCCAACTTACCCCAACGGCTTCGGTCTGGACAAAAGTTACCCCCAGCCGCCGTGCGTTTTCCATGCCTTGCTCTGCCAATTGAACACCGCTGATGGGGCCAGAAGGACCGTAGTAGTTTTCAATGGCTTCCGCCCGCGCCAGAGCGCCGGTATCCTTATAAAGAACGGTGACCTTTTTGCCGGCCCGCACCGCGTACAGTGCAGCCGATACCCCCGCCGGGCCTGCACCGATAATTAAAATGTCCTGCATACAAACCTCCATGCTGAATAATATTGAAAAATAATACAATTTGTATTGTTGCGTGAGAAATATAAGGGCAGGTGCTTCTTACCGGGATGTTTTTGAACGGCTGCAGTTTGAGGAGCAGCTGCCTTGGTGCATGCAACCGGCACAGCTGCCCCGACAACCCCCCCGGCGATGGATGGCGCGTATGGCTGCCGCAATCGCAACACCGAGCAAGGTCAGAAGAAACCAATCCGCACCGTTCATGTTTTACCCCTCACAGTTCTATTTAGTGTTTTGCATAACGCATGAAACTTTTTTAAAGATACCGGGTTTTTAAAAGGTTGTCAATAAAAAGCGGTCGTAAGCTTGGCAAGGATAAAAGAAAAACTGAAAAATTTTTATTCCGAAAGGTGTACATTTTTCTAAAAATAAAATAGACTTGTTTTAAAGTGGCAATTGGTGATAGTATGCCAAAGTTCTGTAATGTTTTGCAAGGAAAAATGTTTTAATATATCCCTGTTCTGCCAGATAAAGGTGCAGAGGCTTTGGCAGGCAGATTGAGAAGATAAATGGAATGGGAGAAAAGTGCTTAAGAAAAGTCGCTTTTGGTGAATCATCGATTTATACAAAACAAAAATATATTATAAATAATAACAAATTGTATAAATTGGTCGTGCAAATCCGGTTGCTTTTTTATGAAAGTTTCGCTATAATAATATACTGCGTATGAAAAATATGAAATTACAGACATAAGTCTTCGTAGCTCAGCAGGATAGAGCGTTCGCCTCCTAAGCGAAAGGCCGGCGGTTCGAATCCGCCCGAGGACACCAAAAAAGACAGCCAGTGTATTTTCGCTATGCACTGGCTGTCTTTTTGCTGTGTATGCGATTTGGCAGTTTCCTTACGGTACGGATATTATCGATATGCTTTTTGTTGGTCGGTCAAGACCAGTTTGAGGAAAAAAGGCCTTGCGTCCAAAACAGCAGACTTTGCAGGAAAAAAACAGCTGTTTTGGGTGGCATGGAAAGCACCAAACAGAATTTTGTGCCCGTTTGCGCAGCTGTGACAGACAGCACAGAATTTCATGATGCCCCAGTAAAGCTGAAAGGAAAAATACAAAATATAATTGAAATTTTGGATGACAAAATCATTTGGTAAAACGAAGGTAGCTTTTTAAACAGTATTTGACACAGGCTGCTTTGCCGGTGTAAGATAACATTATTGTTTTGCGGCCCGCCAACTGGCCATAAAAAGGAAACACGCCAACGAAAGAACTTTTACTCTTTTGATCAACAGGTGTGGGAATGCAAAAGTCTTCCTGCAGCATACTGCGCCGCAAAGCATTTGCTTTGCGGCGTACTTTTTTCGGCGCAGGTTTAAAAAGGCGGGCAAAAAAAGAAAGAGGGGTGCCAAAAACATGAGAAATATTGTTGCAGAGCGTTTTGCAGGCGGCGAGGATAATGCAATGAACGCAGCGGCGGCAAGCGCTGCAGATTTTGAGGATATGATCAACCTTTCCATAGGGGATACAGACTTTACTACGGATGAAAGAATTATTCGGGCGGCTATGGCGGACGCGCTGGCCGGACATACTCATTATACGGCATCCAAAGGGGACCCGGAGCTGATTGAGGAGGTTTGCCGCTATTATCAGCAGGAATATGGCCTTTGTGTAAAAAAGGAAGAGGTTTTTGTTACCACCTCCAGCTGCTTTGGCATGGAACTGGCCTTGATGGCCGTTCTCAACCCGGGAGATGAGGTGATTGTGTTTTCCCCTTATTTTACCCCGTATAAAGAGCAGATCGAATTAGCCGGCGGCGTAACGGTAGAGGTGGAATGCCGGGAGGAGGACGGCTTTGCCATCAGCCGGCAGGCGCTTGAGGCGGCGGTAAGCCCACGCACCCGCGCTATGATTTTAAATAACCCCTGCAATCCTACCGGCGCGGCCTATGGGCCGGATTGCCTTGCCATGATTGCCGAAGTGGCCCAAAAAAATGACCTTTTGGTACTGGCAGATGAGATCTACACCGACTATATGTACCAAATTCCGTTTGTGCCGCTGCGCAGCCTGCCAGGTATGGCCGAGCGGACCATTACCCTGAACAGTTTTTCCAAAAACTATATCATGACAGGTTGGCGCATTGGGTATATTATTGCCCAGCCGGCCCTGGTGGAGGTATTGGACCGCATTAATGGCAATATGGTCTATTCGGCCCCCTCTATTTCTCAGCGTGCGGCTATTCATGCACTGCGGCTGCGTGGTGAGATTGGCGGCCAGTATACCAGTTCCTATGCCCAGCGGGTGGCCTATGCGGCGGACCGGATTAATGCTATGGAGAAACTTTCGGTATTAAAGCCGCAGGGAACCTTTTACCTGTTCCCCAACATTACCGCCACCGGCCTTTCCAGTGCGCAATTTTGTGCCAAACTGCGCACAGAGGCCCATGTGGTGATGGTGCCGGGCAGTGCTTTTGGCAAAGCAGGAGAAGGCTATGTGCGCATCGCCTGTACCGTAAGCCAGGAAAAACTAAAAGAAGCCTTTGACCGTATTGAAAAGCTGCAGTTTTAAAAATGGCAGCCTGAAGGGCTGATTTTTCTTGCAGTGTGATGTATAGATACGCTTTCGCTGTTACCCCTTTTGTTTTAAAAACCTTGATAATGGCGTACAGCGGTGTGTTTGTGGTAAAAAGTAAAATGCTAAAAAAGCGTTCTGGCTCAGGTTAATCTGCGCCAGAACGCTTTTCTTTTGGCATGGGGGAAAATAACCGCACAAAGCGGCTGCCCCCCAATAGAGATAAATGGATGCGATCCGAGTTTCTAAATTCTGTGTACAAGGCAACTGCCAAGGTCAGGCAAAGTTTAATTTTTTTCCATATGGGCCTGGGGCAGATTCTTTGTTTCAACGGCCAGAGTTTTCAGGTCGTAGGGAGTATCCTGATAGACATAATAGTTAAGCCAGTTTGAGAACAAAAGGTTTGCGTGGCTGCGCCAACGGAACAGAATGGGGCCATTGGGGTCATCGCCGCGGTAGTAGTTTGCGGGCACTGCGGTGCCAAGGCCTTTCGCTTTGTCCCGCAAATATTCGTTCTGCAGGGTTTCTTTGTCGTATTCCAGGTGCCCGCAGACAAATACCTGCCGGCCGGAGTCGGTGCTTAGCAAAAACAGTCCGGCCTCGTCGCTTTCGGCAAGCGTCCGCAGGGCACTGCACCGGTCCACATCCTCCCGGCGTATTTCGGTGTAGCGGGAGTGCGGGGCATAGAACAGTTCGTCAAACCCACGTACCAGCGGGTTTTGCGGGCGGGTGAGATGGTGTTCAAAAATGCCAAACAGCTTTTGAGAAAGCGGGTATTTGGGAATTCCGTAATGGTAGTAAAGTGCTGCCTGTGCTCCCCAGCAGATGTGCAGGGTACTGTACACATGGGTTTTGCTGTATTCCATCAGCTGGCAGATTTCCGGCCAGTAGTCCACCTGCTCGTACTCCATCTGCTCCACCGGCGCGCCGGTGATAATCATGCCATCGAACCGCCGGTCACAAATCTGGTCAAAGGTCTGGTAAAATGCCGCCAGATGCTCTTCCGGCACATGGCTGCTTTCATGGGTGCCCATGTGCAGCAAGGTCAGCTGTACCTGCAGGGGCGTGTTTGCCAGCATGCGGGCCAGCTGGGTTTCGGTGGCAATTTTGGTGGGCATTAGGTTCACAATCAGAATCTGCAGCGGGCGGATATCCTGTGTACAGGCTCTGCCCTCATACATCACAAAAATATTTTCCTGGTTAAGCGCTTCGGCAGCAGGCAGGTTTTGGGGAATAATGATGGGCATATTTACAGGCTCCTTTACCCTTCGCAGGCTGCGGCCAGTGCTTGGTCGAAGTCAGCGATAATGTCCTTGATATTTTCAATGCCCACCGATACACGGATCAATTCCGGCTGGATGCCGGCAGCAATCTGGTCCGCTTCGGAAAGCTGGCGGTGGGTAGTGGAAGACGGGTGCAGTACGCTGGTGCGGATATCACCCACATGTACGACCAAACTGGTAAGCTTCAAATGTTCAATGAACCGTGCGCCGGCTGCAAGACCTCCCTTTACCCCAAAGGTGAGCACGCCGGACTGGCCGTTTGGCAGATATTTTTGCGCCAGTTCAAAATACGGGCTGGAGGAAAGACCAGGGTAGTTTACCCAGGCAACATAGGGGCTTTGCTCCAAGTGAGAGGCAAGCGCCAGGGCATTTTCACTGTGGCGCTCCATGCGCAGGTGCAAAGTATCCAGCCCCAGATGGGTCAGGTAAGCGTTCATGGGGGCCATGGTGCAGCCAAAGTCCCGCAGCAGGTGGCTGCGCAGCTTGGCGGCAAAGGCGGCTGCGCCGAACTTTTCGGTATAAATCAGGCCGTGGTAGCTCTCGTTGGGTTCGGTCAGACCCTTAAATTTGCCCGAAGCCTTCCAGTCAAAATTGCCGCCGTCAATTACCATGCCGCCCACGCTGGTGGCGTGGCCGTCGGAATATTTTGTAGTGGAGTGGATGACAATGTTGGCGCCATACTCCAGCGGGCGGCACAGGGCGGGGGTAGCCAGGGTGTTGTCCACCACCAGCGGCACCCCTAGTTTTTTTGCGGCCGCAGACCATTTTTCAAAGTCCAGTACCGACAAAGCGGGGTTGCCCAGTGTTTCGGCGAACAATACTTTGGTGTTGGGCTTTGCCGCAGCCAAAAGTTCATCTAAACTCACATCCGGGTTGATGAGGGTGCAGTCGATCCCCATACCGGCAAAGGAAACGGTGAGCAGATTGTTAGAGCCGCCGTAAATGTTGGTGGAAGCCAGAATATGGTCTCCCTTTTCGCACAGGTTCAGCATGCACATTAAAGTGGCGGCCTGGCCGCTGGCGGCGCTTACTGCGGCGACGCCGCCTTCCAAAAGCGCCATTTTTTCTTCCAGTACGGCCAAGGTGGGGTTACCCAGCCGGGTATACATAAACTCGGGGCTTTCCAGGTCAAACAGGGCGGCTACATCCGCATTATTGTAGTAACGGTAGGTAGTGCTTTGCACCAGGGGCGCTTCCTGCGGCTGGCCAGATGCAGCCCGGTAGCCGCCATGTACGCAGTTTGTTTCGAACGAGTAGTGATTGGTTTGCATAAAACTCTTCCTTTCCTGCCCGGCGGGCGTTGTGCTGTGCCAAAAAAGAAAACAAAAAGCCCCCGTCCTTTCAAGGACGAGAGCAACGGCTTCGTGGTACCACCTTGTGTTCGCTGCCCCTTCACAGAAACAGCCTTTCCAAGTACGCGGGCAAAAGCCCGGTATACTCTGCCGCAATAACGGGCGGCGCCCGCCGCAGCCTGTGCGGAAAAACCGCAGTCGGTGCGAAGCTCCAAGACCATCTTCTGCTGCGCCGTGCTTGTTTCTTCCCACCTGCCGAAACTCTCTGGACTGCCGTGCGCAGCATACTCTTCTTTTCACAGCATTTTGTTATTTGCAACCATTTTAGAACAAAAAGGCGGGGGCTGTCAAGGCCGGGCCGGCAGGGGATTTCACTTGACAGAAGCCGGCTTATCATTATATAACATATACATATATTATTTGCAAAAATTTGCGAAAACTTGAAAAAACAAAGCGGCCGGAAGGCCAAATTTGAAACAAAAGTTTGGTGTGGCCAAACTGTTTTTTGGAAAGGAGCGCCGCCATGAAAAATCTTCAAACCTGTTCTTTGCAGCAGCAGGTATATGAAAAAATGAAAGAACAGATTATGGACGGAGAAATTCCGCTGGGATACCGGCTGGTGGAGAATGAACTGGCCCACCGATATAATGTGAGCCGTACCCCTGTGCGCAAGGCGATTGCTCAGTTGGCGGCGGATGGCCTGGTGGAGAGCATTCCCGGCGAGGGCCAAGTTGTGCGTTGCCCCACCTTGAGCGATATTGAAGAGATTACAGCTATTATGGTGACCCTTTCGGATCTTTTGGTGAAACACACCATGAAAAAGCTGACCGAACAAAAGCTGACCCAAATGTACGCCATTGCAGACGAGATTGACCAGCTTTTGGCCGAAAACCGCCTGGATGAAGCCACCGCCCGCTGTGATGCTGTGCACGATGCCATTTGGGAAGCCGCGGGCATGCCCTACCTGGTAACGGTAATGGATGCACTGCCCAAATTTTGGCGCTACAAATGTATTGGCGAAAATATTTCACAAGCCGATCACATTGCCTCTATTCTGGAACACCGCACTCTGATTGACCTGGTGCGCGATAAGGACGCGAAGGGCTACCACGACCTGTTCCAAAAGCATATGGAGGATATTAGCCGCAATTGCCAGTATGCCTACGGGAGATTATTAAAAAACAGCAAAACGGAAATTTTTAAAATTTAAAACAAAAAAGTGCAGGGGTTTAAGCCTCTGCACTTTTTTTACGAAAAAATTCCTTGACATCCTGAAAACCGGTGGTATGATTATTCCATACTTCGTAATAATGGAGAGGGTAAAGCCCATGAAAGGAGCAGGGAATGGACTTTGAGCAGATGAAGACCGAAAATTTATTTTCGGTAAAGGAAAAGGTTGTGCTGATTACCGGGGCCGGCGGCCTTGGTGAAGTATTTGCCGAAGGGTTTGCGGCCGGCGGTGCTAAGGTTGTGCTGGCAAGCCGCACCAAAGCAAAGGCAGACGCTGTTTGTGAAAAGTTGACTTTGCATGGCGTTAAGGCCGAAAGCTATGAGCTGGATGTGGCAAAAAAAGATCAGGACTATGCCGTCTGCGAAAAGGTCGCTGCCGATTATGGGCACCTGGATGTGCTGGTACATACCGCTGCGCTGTGCAAGCTGCATCCGGTTATGGAAGATTGTGAGGATATTTTCCGGGAAAATATGGATGTCAACCTGATGGGCAGCTTGTTTTTAAACCAGGCTGCCGGGCGCATTATGGCGCAGCAGGGCGGCGGAAGTATCATTAACATCAATACCCACAGTGCCTTTTCGGTCAATTCAAAGGACGGCTTTTCCTATGGCGTGTCAAAAGCGGCCCTTATGCAGCTGACAAAATGGTTTGCGGTAGAATTGGCCGAAAAAAATGTTACGGTAAATGGTATTGCCCCTATCTGGATTGATACCCCCATGATGGCCCGTCGGCCGAAGGACTACCTGAAAAAGGCCATTGAACAGGTGCCCATGGGCCGCATGAGCCAGGCAGAGGACTATTTGGGGCTGGCACTGTTTTTGGCAAGCCCGGCCAGCCGTTTTATCACCGGGCAAACCTTCCTGGTGGACGGCGGGTGGGGAGTGTCCCGCCGGTTTAACTATGACCCCGAAGCCTAATGGCAGCGGCAGTTGTTTAAGGCTTTTGCAGTAATTTTGCGCACAAACCGCCCGCATTGCGGGCAAAAAATAAACAAGGTGAGAAGGAGAGAATGTAGCCATGATGACCGAACGCGTAGCAATGATGAAGAAACGGCTTTTGGGCACAAAACCCAGCATTTCGGCAGAGCGTATGCTTTTAGCGACCGAAGCCTACCAAAAGTATGCCGGCGAAGCGGTGCCTATCTTCCGGGCAAAGGTGTTTGCCTATGTGCTGGAACATATGAGCGTGGTAATTGGCGATGGCGAGTTGATTGTAGGCAGCCAGAATAAGCGGTTTCGGTGCGCATCTCTCTTTCCGGAATACACCGGCCAGTGGCTGACTCAGCAGATTGATGATCTGCCCAACCGACCCAACGACCCGCTGGATGTGCCCAAGGAGGACCGGGACGCCATTTTGGAATGCCTGAAATGGTGGAAGGGCAAAAGCCTGGAAGAACAGGCGGAAGAGTTTTTGCCTGAAGATGTGCAAAAGGGCCGCCGGGCCGGTATTATTTCGGTAGGCAGCCGTACCCTTTCCACTGGGCACACTACGCCCGATTATAAAAAGCTGTTTGCCAAGGGCTTTTCCGGCATGATTGCCGAGTGTGAAGAGCATATTGCCGAGGTGGGCGGTGGTACTCCCGAACTGCAGGAGAAGGTGGACTTTTGGACCGCTTCCATCATTTCCTGCAAGGCGGTCATCCGGTTTGCCGAGCGCTATGCGCAGCTGGCCGAGCAGATGGCCCAAACCGAGCAGGATGAAAAGCGCAAGCGGGAGCTTTTGACCATTGCCAAAAACTGCCGCAATGTGCCGGCCAATACTCCCAAAACCTTCCATGAAGCATTGCAGTTTGCCTGGTTTGTGCAGCTTTTGTTCCATGTGGAGTCGAACTCTTCCGCAAACAGCTTTGGCCGTTTTGACCAGTACATGTATCCCTATTATGAGCAGGATGTAAAGGCCGGCATCCTCACCGATGAATATGCCATTGAGTTGATTGAGTGTCTGTACATCAAGGCCACCGAACTGCTGGCCGCTCGCCCCAACGATTACAGCAAGGACTTTGCCGGCTATCCGCTGTGGCAGATTTTGCTGATTGGCGGCGTGGATGAGCGGGGCCGCGATGCCACCAATAAGGTCTCGTACCTGGTGCTGGATGCAGCGTCTGAGGTGAAATTGGCCCAGCCGGCCATTGCGCTGCGCATTCATGACGGCACCCCCGAACCGCTGTTCCGCAAGGCCTGCAAAATGGTGCAGGAAGGGCAGGCAAACCCTGCCTTCTTCAACGACAAATGCGCCATCCCAGCCGTTTTGGCAAAGGGCGGCACACTGGAAGAGGCGCGGGATTGGGTTATCATTGGCTGCATTGAGCCCCACCAGGGCGGCGGCGGTACCGACGCTTCTCCTTCGGCCGGTTATTTGAATATGCCCAAATGCCTGGAGCTTGTTCTGCACAATGGTGTGGACCCCCGTACCGGCGAGCAGCTTGGCCCCAAAACCGGCGACCCCACCGAATTTACCAGTACCGAAGAACTAATGGCAGCCTTAAAGGTGCAGATGCACCATTTCTGGGACCTGATCCAGAAGGGCTTCAACCGGGTGATCCCTTATCATTCCACCCGTCTGCCGGCCATTTTTGCGTCGGATGTAATTGAAGGCTGCATTCGCAAAGGTGTCAGCGTTCAGCATGGCGGGGCAGAGCATACCTATTCCGGCATTTTCCCGGTCGGCCCCGGTACCCTGGCCGACAGTGTGGCGGCCATTGACCAGCTGGTCTTTAAGGAGAAAGCAGTTACTATGGCCGAGCTGATCGATGCGCTGGATAAAAACTTTGAAGGTCAGGAACCGCTGCGCCAGCGGCTTTTGAACCGGGCACCCAAATTCGGCAACGATGACGCGCGGGTGGATGATATCGAATACGAAATTCTGCACGACAGCGCACTGTATACCCAGAAGATGGTAGATGCCCGCGGCGGCCGCTACTGCTTCTGCAACCAGGCGCAGACGGTTAGCGTAACCCACGGCACTGTGGTGGGCGCCACCCCGGACGGCCGCCTGGCAGGCGCACCCCTTTCGGACAATTCTGGCCCGGCAATGGGACGGGATGTGAACGGGCCTACTGCTACGGTAAACTCGGTGGGCAAAGCCTGTGACCAGTTGAATGCGTGGGACGGCACCCTGTTTAACCTGCGCTTTGACCCCCGCGGCGTAGCCGGTGAAAAAGGGTTGGATATCATTGAAGGGGTTATTAAGGAGTATTTTGCCAACGACGGGCTGCATATCCAGATTAATGTGGTGGACGACAAGACCCTGCGTGCCGCCCAGAAGGACCCGGAAAACTACCGTAACATTGTGGTGCGGGTAGCGGGTTATATGGCTTATTTTACCGAGCTGGACAAAAAGGTGCAGGACAGCATTATTGCCCGTACTGCCCACCTGGCATAATCGTTTTAAAAGCCACAGGCTGTAAAACAGCCGCATGAACACCCCCTAATTGCCGCGGCGGCGCCCCGGTGCGCCTGGCCGCGGCAGTTTTTGTAAAAGGAGAATTGCAAGTATGGACGACACGATCAAGGGTCTGGTGGGCGGTATTCAAAAATTTTCCACCGAAGATGGTCCGGGCATTCGCACCACCGTCTTTCTGAAAGGCTGTCCGCTCAACTGCAAATGGTGCCACAACCCAGAGCTAATAGGGTTTTCTCGTCAGCTGATGCGCAGCGAAAAAAAGTGTGTGGGGGATGGGGCATGCCTTGCAGTGTGTACCCGCCACGCCATTAAGCCTCGCCCGGAAGGTGGGCTTTGGGTGGACCGGCAGCTGTGCGATGACTGCCTGGCCTGCACCGAAGTGTGTTATGCCGAGGCGATGAACCCGGTGGGCAAGTATATGACGGTGGAAGAGGTTATGGCTCAGGCCCGGCAGGACAAAGGCTACTACGACAAAACCGGCGGAGGGGTTACCATTTCGGGCGGAGAGCTGCTAAGCCAGCACCGGTTTGCGGCGGCCCTGCAGGATGCATGCCTGGCCGAAGGAATAGAGGTTGTGCTGGACTCCAGCGGGTATGGTCCGTTTGAACCGTTTTTGGAGATGGCCAAAAAATGCCAGTATATTCTGTTTGACATGAAGCGGTTTGATGAGCCGGGACATATTGAGCTGACCGGTGTTTCAAACCAGCTTATTTTGGAAAACCTGGCAAAGCTTGCGGCCGACCCTTCGGTAAACCCGAAAATTTGGATGCGCATGCCGCTGATTGCCGGCGTGAATGATATGCCCGAGGTAATTGATGCCACCTG
This sequence comes from Pygmaiobacter massiliensis, assembly GCA_022778585.1. Taxonomy (GTDB): domain Bacteria; phylum Bacillota; class Clostridia; order Oscillospirales; family Ruminococcaceae; genus Pygmaiobacter; species Pygmaiobacter massiliensis_A. The sequence continues at coordinate 69,592 of JALFTI010000006.1, forward strand.
TGAATTTTACCAGCGCCACCAGCTGAAAAAGGTGACATTGCTGCCCTACCACGAACTTGGCGTGCAAAAAAGCCGCAATCTGGGCTGTGACCAAACCACCTTTGCGCCGCCCAGTACCGAGCGACTGCACGAAATTCGGGACCAGTTTGCGGCTATTGGCATGCAGGTGGAAATTTTAGGCGAAGCGGAGTGAGCTTTTGCTGTTTTGCAAAAGTAGGTTTTAAATAAAAGGCCAAGTGGTGAATACATTGCTGCAGGGCCAAATATAAAATGAACCACAAAAAAGCAGGCGGAACAATAGTTCCGCCTGCTTTTTTGCACAGTGATTGTTAAAAACAGGGAAGGTGGCACAACCTTGTGGTGTTTGTAAAGCCTTACCCTACAGTTTGTCTAACAGGTAAAAAAGCGAGATGCCTAGTACACTTTATCAGGCAGACTGCCGCGAAGTGGTTTTAACCGAGTGCTTTTCCTGTGCGGCCTTTTTGCTCCAGAACCGACGCAGGAACGAAATGGAAAGCACTAAACAGATTGCCTCAGACAGCGCAGGGGCAAACCAAATGCTGTCTCCGCCGAATGTGAGGGCCAGTATGAACAGGCACCCGGCCTGTAAAATTAAACCGCGCCCAGCCGACAAAATGATGGAAGCCTGGGGCCATTCCACTGCGGTCAAAAATCCGCTGATCAGGATGTTTGAACCCAAAAACGCATAACATAAAAGGTAACGGCGCAGCGCAAAAACCGAGTAGTTGGTCAGTGCGGCATTATCGGCACCCAAAAAGATGGTTGCAATGGGGCTGGCAAACAGGTAAAGCCCCGCAAGGCACAGCACGGTGAAACCGGCAATGGTGCAAAAACCATACCGCAAAAGGGTACGGCAGCCCGCCAGGTTGCGCCGGCCCAGCTGGTAGCTTACCAGCGGCTGAGCACCCTGGGCGACCCCCACCATCAGGTTTACTACCAGCGTGTTCACATAGGCAATGATGGTATAGCTGACAAGTCCGTCCTGACCGATCTGCTGCAGAATGGTGCGGTTAAAAAGGAAAATCATAACACCGTTGAACAGTTCGGTCATGCCGTCGGGAATGCCCAGCGGAATAAGACGGCGGTAGATCGACCAGTCCATCTTAAACCGCACCAGACGGAAGGTGGAATGTCCCCGCAAAAAGTGGCTGAAATAGATAACGCAGGTAACCAGCTGGGAGATGCCGGTGGCGACTGCGGCGCCGAAAGTACCCCAGCCCAACACAAAAATAGCAACCCAGTCCAGCACGCAGTTGGTCAAACAACCGGTGACAACCGAAATGATGGCCAGCCGTGGGTATCCGTCGGTTTTTACCAAAACTTCCAAACTGTTGGAAAGAATAAAGCAAACCGAAAACGGAGCAAGGCCCATCAGGTAATGCCGGGTGTAATCCAGAGTAACGCCCTGCGCGCCTAAAATGCGCGCAAAGGGTGTTAAAAACAAAAACGCCAGTACGCTGATTACAAGGCCGGTGCAGAGCAATAAAGCGACATTTTGCGAAAAAAGGCTGCTGGCCTTTTCCCCTTTGCCCTGGCCCAGGTAAATGGCGATAATAGTGGAAGAACCCACCGCAAAAATAACACCAATGGCGAACAGCAGATTCATGAACGGCAGAGCCAGGTTCACTGCGCTCAGCGCGTATTCCCCAACACCATGGGAAATGAACAGTCCATCCACAATGGAATATAGGCAGAATACCAAAAGCGAAGAGATGGTAGCGGATACGAACCGCACAAAATTGTGTAAAAGAGAGTGTTTTTCCAGTTGCATAAAAAAATCCTTTCAGCGGTGAGACCGCCAATTGCCGCACACGACCCACCGCGCCCCGGAACAAGCGGTGCGGTGTGTGAGTATTAAGAAGGGTGTAAACTTACTCCCAACCCAAAGGCCAGGAAGGCGGCGGCCCGAAGGGCCGCTGTTACGGCGCAGAACATACACCAGACCGGGGGACCAGAGTGCTGTTTGCGCTATGCTTTTTGTAAGTTTAACGACCTCCTTTTAGGCAAATGACTGCCTCATCCGCGGAAAGGACCACAGATGATTTGTATATAGTATACCGTATGGAATGTTTTTCGTCAAGCGGGGGGGAAACTTCTCCTTTTCCTTTTGGACGGGCGAGAGTCAACCCTGTCGATTCTGCTATACATTGAGCAGGGCGGAAGACTATGATAAAATAAATGAAAAAATTATTAAAGGGGGGAACAGTATGAAAAAAATAGTACTTATGATACTGTCGATATGTGTTTTGTTTGGTTTTGCGGGCTGCACAAGCAATACAGATAAAATGGAAGTGCTGGAATGGACACCATCAGAAATTTATACCGATGAAGAAATTCATTCTGCAATAGATGTTGTATGTTCAGACTTTCGTCACTGGAAAGGATGCAAACTTGATACCATTACCTATGCAGGTGACGATGTGTCAATAGCACATATAGACTGGGCCACGCGATATCATTTTGACCAGGCACTGGTGTTGGTTTCCTCTTTTAGTACAAACAATAATCCGGAAGAGCCGCTTGAAAAAAACGAAACTTACGACAATTATAAATGGATTTTAATACGCAAAGATGGCGGAGAATGGTCTCATGTTGATAACGGGTTCTAATGGTATAAATAGAGATGTTGTTGTAAAGAATGCTGTTTTTATGCTAAAACTTTCTATTTTGCCGGGCTGTTTGCATATAGGGGACCTCCTCGGTGTCGTTTTGACAAAGGGAGGTTATTTGTAATATAAAGCAGCCCCAGATAATGGAAAACTAAACTTTTGTGCAACGCGCCGCGAAAACAGCCACAAAAAACACTGTTTAGCGGCAAAAGGCATACAAATAGAAAGCATTTTTTGCCATTTTGCGCCAAATGTGGTATACTATACAAACTGTTTTTTGCGCACACTGGCTGCGCTGGCAGGGAGGTTTTGGCTTGGACAAATACAAACGCCTGCTTTCCAATACGGTACTTTTTGCCATCAGTTCCTTTTCCAGTAAGGTACTGGTTTTTGTACTGATGCCCTTTTTTACCCGGGTGCTGGACCTGGGTGAATTTGGCGACGCCAACCTGATTACCAAGTATGCCCAGTTGCTTATCCCTTTGGTTTCGGTAGGAATTGCCAATGCGGTTATTCGCTTTGGGTTGGATAAAAGCTATGACAAAGCGGCTGTTTTTACCAGTGGCCTTACCGCAATTGGAATTGGTACGGTGCTGCTTTTTGCCCTTTGGCCGGTTTTGTACCCGCTTTTGGACCTGCAAAACCATACTTGGTTATTATATGCTTATGTGCTGATGAGTGTGCTGCGCAACCTGTGCAGTCAGTTTGTGCGTTCCAAACAATATACTCGGCTTTATGCAGTGGATGGCCTGCTGGATACGGTGCTGTACCTGTTTTTTGTGGTACTGTTTATGGGGGTATTCCATTGGGGCATTACCGGCTATGTACTGGCAACTGCTGCGGCCGATGCGGGCAGCGCGGTGTTTTTGTTTTTAATGGCCGACCTTGGCCGGTATGTAAAATTTTCCCGGTTTGACCCTAAGGTTTTCAAAAAAATGGTGCGGTATGCTGTACCGCTCATTCCGGCCAGCATGTTTTGGTGGATTACCAATACTTCTGACCATGTGTTTGTGACCTATATGCTGGGGGATGAGATGAACGGCCTGTACGAGACTGCCTATCGAATCCCCAATATCATCAACCTGTTTGCAACCTTGTTTACCGAAGCCTGGCAGCTGTCGGCTGTTACCGACGGCGACCGGCGTTCCCCTGGCAGGGCGCGTTTTTTCAGCAAGGTGTTTTTAAGCTATCAGGCCCTTTTATATATCTGCGGGGCGGGGCTTATCTACCTGGCCAAGGTAGAGGTCATCTGCCTGACCGCCAGTGTAGACTCGCCTTACTATCCGGCCTGGCAGTATGTTCCCATTTTGGTCATTGCCACCATTTTTTCCTGCTTTGTTAGCTTTTTAGGCAGTGTGTATATGGTGGAAATGCGTTCGGGGCAAAACCTGTTTACCATGATGGCTGGCGCCATACTGAATTTGATTTTAAACTGGTTTTTAATTCCTTCCTATGGGCCCAACGGCGCAGCTTTTGCAACCTTTGTCAGCTATCTGCTGGTGTTTTTACTGCGGGCGGTCAATACCCACCAGTATATCCCTATCCGTCTGCACCTGGGGCGTATGACGGTTAGCGTAGGGCTTTTGGGGCTGGAAGCCTGGCTGATGATGCAAGAGGTAAAATACTGGGTGGTCTGGTGCGCGCTGGTAGGCGGCATAGTAGTGCTGCTGAACGCGGTGCCACTGCTGCAGAGCGTTTTTAGAATTATAAAAAGGCGCAAAGGCGGGCGCTGAAAAGTGTTGGCCAAAAGCCAGCGCCTGGTGTGGCAGCTGTTTTCAAAATGACAATCGGGCAGTTTGCTTTTAAGCCAAAAGCGGAGCTTTCTTTTAGAAAGCTCCGCTTTTTTAAAACCTGAAAAGATTATTTATTTATAAAACTCCCAAAAGAGCATAGGCGGCAGTGCCTACCACACCGGAACCGAAGATGACGGCAATGGCACTGGGGTGGCGTTTGCGCAGCAGATAAAGGGCACCCAAAAAGACTAGCACTTCCACCCAGTGAATGTCGGCAAGGGCAGACTGAGCCAGGCCGCTGGGGGCAATGGCTAAAAGCAGAATGGAAAGCCCGGCCGAAGCAATTAGCGCAACAACGGCTGGCCGTAAAGCACTGAGAACAGTCTGCACACCGCTGAAGCTGCGATATTTGTAGTAAAAGTGGGCCAGTGCCAGGCAGATGCAGAAGGAGGGAAGAATGCAGCCCAGCGTGCACAGCAGCACACCGGGAATGCCGGCCAGCCGCATGCCCACAAAGGTGGCAGAGTTGATGGAGATGGGCCCGGGGGTCATCTCGGCAATGGTAATCAGGTCGGTAAATTCGGGTAGGGTCATCAGCCCATGAATATCCACAATCTGGTTTTGAATAAGCGGAATGGCGGCGTAACCGCCCCCCACGCTGAACAGGCCAACCTGGATAAAAGCGAAGAAAAGCTGTAACAGAATACGCATGGGTTAGGACAGCTCCTTTCTGGTTTTGCATTTCTGCTCATAGGCAAGGTCTATAAGACCAACAACCAGGCAGCACAGAATGACCACCATGGCGTCCAGACCCAAAATAACCTTGCCCACAAAAGCGGCGGCCATGAGAAGAATATACAAAGCGCGCCGGGTTTGCACCACCTTCTGGGCCAGGTTGATTACGACATCACAAATGACAGCGGCCACGCCCGCCCGCATAACCTGCAGGGCAGTTGCAATAATGCGGTTGGTACGGAACTGGGTATAAAAAACCGAAATGACCGAGATGATAATCATGGGAGGCAGCGCGGTACCCAAAATGGCCACCAGCGACCCAACAATTCCACACATGCGGTAGCCTAAAATAACCGAAGCGTTAATGGGGATGGGCCCGGGGGAGGACTGCGCAATGGCGGTAATGTCCAGCATTTCGTCCTCTTCCAACCAGCCAAGCTCTTCCACAAATTTCTTTTTCATCAGCGATACAATGACAAACCCGCCGCCGAAGGTGAAAGCGCTGAGCAAAAATGTAGCCACAAATAGCTGCCACAGCGTTTTTAATTTGTTCTGTTCGGTTTTCATGATGACTCCCCTTTCGTTCTCCCTTTCTTGGGCAGCCTTATCATATCACGAAATTTACATAAATAAAAATTATTTATATTTATTTATCAATAAATATATGTTATTATAAATGCAGGAGGGAGCAAAATGCTGGATTTTCGGGTGGATACCTTTTTGGAAGTTTGCAGGCAGATGAACTATACAAAAGCGGCGCAGGTGTTGGCACTAACCCAGCCGGCGGTGTCACAGCATATCCGCTGGCTGGAAGAGCAGTACCAGGTACAGCTTTTTACCTATGCCAACAAGCGCCTGGCCCTCACCCCGGAAGGGGAACAGCTGCGCAATATGGCTTTAACCATGAAGCAGGATACACAGACTTTAAAGAACGGCTTTCACCAGCCCGGGCCGCTGGCTCACAAATTGGTTATGGGGGTAACCCCAACAGTGGGCATGTACCTTGTGCCCAAGCAATTGGCCCGCTACCACGCGCGGTGGCCCCAATCTCCCATAACGGTTAAGGTGGCGAATACCCGAACCCTTTGTGCTGCACTGGACGAAGGCGAACTGGACTTTGCCATTGTGGAAGGGTATTATGACCGCACCCGGTATGAAGCGTTGCCTTATCTGACCGATCCATATCTGGCGGTTTGTGCCAGCGGGTATACTTTTGCTAAGCAGCCTAAAAAGCTTTCGGACCTGTTGGGGCAAACCCTGATTGTGCGGGAGATTGGTTCCGGCAACCGGGAGATTATTCGCCGCGCGTTAAGCCGGGAAAACCTGGCGGTGGAAGATTTTCACAGCCTGATTGAAGTAAATGATATGAATGTACTAAAAGAGCTATTGCTTTTGGGGTGTGGGGTAGGTTTTTTGTACCAGGCAGCGGCCCGGCCGGAGCTTTTGCAAAAAAAGCTCCGGGTCATTGCGCTGGAAGATTTTAAGGAAAGTTATAATATTACCTTTTTGTGGCGCAAAGGCAGCCAGTTCGCGGAACGCTACCGTGCGCTTTACCCCAAATTTTTGCCGCAGCAGATACAGGCAGAGCGCCTTTTGGCAAATAGCGCCCAAAGCGCAGAAGAGTTGGAAAAGTAAAACGAAAAGCCGCCCTAAAAGGACGGCTTTTCGTTTCGTTTTACATGAAAAAGGGCTGCGGCACTTACAGCCGCTTTAGGCACAAATACCCTGGTTACAGGTCGGGGTGGTACTCTTTGCAGGTGCACTTTTTCCACTTCAGCCCGCTGCCGCAGGGGCAGGGGTCGTTGCGGCCGATCTTTTTCACCTTCACCGGCTGGCTGGTGCGAATTTTATCCCCGCCGGCCTTTTCACCCATGGGAATGGCAACCTGTTCCCGCTTGGGCTCTTCCGCGGTGCGGATTTTAATGGAGAGCAAAAGCCTGGTGGTGTCCTCCTTAATGGCTTCGATCATGGCGTCAAACATATCAAAGCCTTCAATGCGGTATTCCACCACCGGGTCCCGCTGGCCGTAGCTGCGCAGATAAATACCCTTGCGCAGCTGGTCCATATTGTCGATATGGTCCATCCACTTGGTGTCCACATTTCTTAAAAGGACAACCCGCTCCAGCTCCCGCATGGCTTTGGAACCAATCAGCTTTTCCTTTTCGTCGCAGATGGCCATAGCCTTTTCATACAGCTGATCGGCCAAAGCCTGTACGGTCAGCCCAGAAATCTGTTCGTCGGTAAAACGAAGGTCCTCTTCGCCCAAAAGCCAGCCCATATAATGGTCCCGCAAGCCAGAAAGGTCCCAATCTTCCGGTTTGTCGCCTGCGGCAAACAGCGCCACATTCGACTCGATTGATTCGCGCACCATTGCGTGCACGCTTTCCGAAACATCTTCCCCTTCCAGTACCTTGCTGCGCTGGCCATAGATGATCTCGCGCTGCTGGTTCATCACATCGTCAAAGGAGAGCACATTTTTGCGGGTGGCAAAGTTCTGCCCTTCAATCTTTTTCTGGGCGTTTTCGATTAGCCCGGTGATAGCCCGGCTTTCAATGGGCATGTTTTCTTCAACCTTCAGGGTATTCATCAGGCTTTGAGCCCGCTCGCCGCCAAACAACCGCATCAGGTCGTCTTCCAGCGACAGGTAAAAGCGAGAAACGCCCGGATCGCCCTGACGGCCGGCACGGCCGCGCAGCTGGTTGTCAATACGGCGGGACTCGTGGCGCTCGGTGCCGATGATATAAAGCCCGCCCGCCTGGCGCACCTTTTCCGCTTCGGTGTGCACGGTGGGCTTGTGCTTTTCCAGTGCGGCAGCAAAAGCGGCCCGCGCGGCCAAAATTTCCTCATTGTCGGTATCGGCGTGGCCGTCGCATTCCGCAATCAGCTCATCGGAAAAGCCCTGCCGGCGCAAATCGGCCTTGGCCATATATTCGGCGTTGCCGCCCAGCATAATGTCGGTACCACGGCCGGCCATGTTTGTGGCAATGGTTACAGCGCCAAACTTGCCGGCCTGGGCCACAATTTCGGCTTCCTTTTCATGGAACTTGGCGTTCAGCACCTCGTGGCGGATGCCGCGGCGTTTGAGCATTTGGCTGAGCAGTTCGCTTTTTTCAATGCTGATGGTGCCAACCAGTACCGGCTGGCCCTTTTCGTGGCATTCGGCTACCTGGTCGATGACCGCATTAAATTTGCCCCGCTCGGTGGTGAAGACCACATCGTCCAGGTCTTTGCGGATCATGGGGCGGTTGGTGGGGATTTCTACCACCGAAAGACCATAAATTTCGGTAAATTCCTCTGCTTCGGTTTTGGCAGTACCGGTCATGCCGGCCAGCTTATCGTACATGCGGAAATAATTCTGGAAAGTGACGGTGGCAAGGGTTTTGCTTTCCTTTTCTACCTTTACGCCTTCCTTTGCCTCAATGGCCTGGTGCAGCCCTTCGTTATACCGCCGGCCAATCATCAAACGCCCGGTGAACTCGTCCACAATAATAACTTCGCCGTCTTTGACGACATAGTCCACATCTCGCTTCATAATGCCATGCGCCCGAATGGCCTGGTTAATGTGGTGGGCCAAGGTCATGTTTTCGGCATCTGCCAGGTTTTCCACATGGAAGTATGCTTCGGCCTTTTTAATGCCTTTTTCGGTGAGGTTGCAGGTTTTTTGCTTTTCCACCACAATGTAGTCGGTGTCGACCTCGTCATCGTGCTCTTCCTTGTCGTCCACATCCGCAAAACGGGTGCAGGTCAACTGGCGCACAAAGGCATCGGCACGTTCGTACAAGTCGGTGGAAGCGTCGCCTTGGCCAGAGATAATAAGCGGGGTACGGGCTTCATCGATCAAAATCGAGTCGACCTCGTCCACAATGGCGTAGGCATGGCCCCGCTGGACCATCTGCTCCTTATAGGTCACCATGTTGTCCCGCAGGTAGTCAAAGCCAAATTCGTTGTTGGTGCCGTAGGTAATATCTGCCTGGTAGGCTGCCTTGCGCTGTGCCATGGTAATATCGTGCACTACAAGCCCAACCGAAAGCCCCAGGTACCGGTAAAGCTTGCCCATCCATTCCGAGTCACGCTTGGCCAGGTAGTCGTTTACCGTTACCACATGTACGCCTTTTCCGGTCAGCGCGTTTAGGTAAACGGGCAGCGTGGCAACCAGGGTTTTACCTTCACCGGTTTTCATTTCGGCAATGCAGCCCCGGTGCAGCACAATGCCGCCAATAATTTGAACAGGGAAATGCTTCATGCCCAGTACCCGCCAGCCGGCTTCCCGGCAGGCGGCAAAGGCGTCGGGCAGAATGTCGTCCAGCGTTTCACCGGCGGCAAGCCGGCCTTTTAAGGCAGGCGTTACCTGGCGCAGCTGCTGGTCGGTCATTGCGGCATAGGTATCCTCCAGCGCAAGCACCTGGTCGGCGATGGGCCGGATCTTTTTCAGTTCCTTGTCGGAAAAGGTTCCGAACAGTTTTTCAAACAAAGCCATGTTGTTACCGCCAATCATTAAAGTTATGGCCGCAAAGGCGGCCCCAAAAACAACGAAAGCGGCAGGCCGCAACACAAAAAATTTACGGCGCCGCACACATGTACAGCCGGCGGTGCCGGACACATACACAACATTTATCATACTACACCATCCGGGGCCTGTCAAACGGCGAAACAAGGCGCAAAGCCAAAAAAATACCGCCCCGTTCCAAACGAAACGGGGCGGTAAGAAAAATACGGTCGAACAGGGAAGAAAGGGTGAAAAAATAGAAAATGCGCTTTTCAATGCAATTTGCCTTCGGCCCCTGTCAGCTGGCTTAGGGTGTGGCACAAAAGCTTAAAATCAATTGGTTTGGAAACATGCGCGTTCATGCCTGCCGCTGTGGTGGCGGCAATATCCTCTGCAAAGGCATTGGCGGTTACGGCAATAATGGGCACGGTTTTGGCGTCGGGTCTGGCAAGTGCCCGGATAGCGCGGGCCGCCTCGCATCCGTCCATTTCCGGCATCTGCATATCCATTAAAATAGCATCAATCTCGTATGGGGCCGAAGCGGAAAAATGCTCCACTGCTTCGCGGCCATTCCAGGCCTGTACCGTTTCAATCCCCTCCATGGAAAGCACCTCGGTGGCAATCTCCATATTCAGCATATTGTCCTCGGCCACCAAAAGCTTCTTTCCCGCAAGGGCGCCAGGAGAGGGCTGCGGCTGGTCATGCTGCACAGGTTCTGAACCGGGTTCGGGGTCCAATATAAAAAACGGAATGGTAATGGTAAAAACCGAGCCTTCGCCGGGATGACTTTCCACCCGAATCTGGCCGCTCATTTCGGTGACCAGGTTTTTTACAAGGGGCATTCCCAAGCCGGTACCGGGGGTTTTGCGCTGTGAAAAACGGGTTTCGCGCGCATAAGGTTCAAATAGCTTGGGCAAAAAGTCTTCCGACATGCCAATGCCGCTGTCCTGTATTACAAACTGATACTGGGAACGCTCCATTCCATTTACCTGGTGCACACCCAGGAAAATGCGGTCTCCGGGTTCGGTAAACTTGAATGCGTTGGATAAAAGGTTATTTAAAATTTGGTCAATGCGGGCGGCATTACCCAATACATACCGGTCTTTCAGGTCGCATTCCACAACAAATTGTTTTTGTTCGGCTTCGGCCTGCAGCTGAAACGGGCTGGCGCAGTTCTGCACACAGCGGGCCAGGTCCAGCCGCTGGTTATCCAGCACAACCTTGCGCTGTTCCATGCGCGAAATATCCAGAATATCGTTTACCAATCCCAACAGCTGACGGCTGGAATAGGCAATCTTCTCTAAGTAGCTTTGGCACTTTTCCGCCTGGTCCACATGTTCCAGCGCCAGGGCAGAAAGGTTTTGAATGGCGTTGAGCGGGGTGCGCATGTCGTGGGACATATTGCTGAAGAAGGTTTGCTTGGCCTTTTCGCTGCGCTTTGCGCTGGCCAGGGCTTCCTGCAGCAGTTTGCGCTCCTGGAATTGTTGGTGCTTTTCTGCGTCAATTTCACGGAAGATCAGCACCACCTCGTCCGAACGAAGCGTTTCGTCAAATAACACCCGAGCGCTGACCCAGCGGTATTCTTCACCGAACCGGCGCAGAAAATCTTCGCCAAATTCCTGCAGGCGCTTATCCGCCAGTTTGCGGATTTTTGCAGAAGAAAAACTGTCTGCAAATTCGCGAAAGGCCTCCGGTTCAATTACTTCGCCAATTACCCGCAAAAGCTCCGGGTAAGGCCCTTTGGGCGGCAGCCGCTGGGATACATACTCGGACCCTTTTGCCATTTCATAGGTGTCGGTTATAAAATTTACCCGGTAAACGGCATAATAGCGGTTGCTCAGTGCACGGGCAATATCATCCGAACGGCGCGCCTGTTCGCCGGCTGTCCAGCTGCGCCACGCCAGTGCCAGCAAAGCCAAAGCACAGGGCGCCACCAAAAGGGCAAACAGTGTGGAAAAACGGTTCAGCGGATGTAAAATGGTGTCGAACGGTGTGGTCAGGTAGACCATCCAGCCGGTATCGATTTTGCCAATTTCCACTGGGGCGGCATATACGCCGCGGGCCTGGCCATCCAGGTCCCGTATGGAAACATCGTAATCCGCCGGCGCCCCCTCCTGAATGCCTTTTACCAGCCGGTTCACATACTCTGCTAATTCATTGGAATCAATTTCAAGGTCGGTGGAAGCGCAGATCAAGCTGCCATTTTCATCGCACAGGTATACCGAAGAGCCGTCCGGAGCCTGAACCCGGTCAATAAACCGGGCCAAATTTTCCGGGAAAATATCAAAGGCCAGAACCGTATCATTGGAAGGACATTTTTGAGCAATGGTAACAATGGTCCGGCCGGTAATGGCGTCCTGATAAGGGTCGGTAAAAATAACCTAACCTTCGGCGGCAATGGCCTGCTGGTACCAAGCGGTGGAAGCGTAATCGTAGCTGTTATCACCCTCCCAGGGGTTTGCGGCAATAATCTGGCCGCCGAACACCATATAGGGGTCGATAATTCCTTGGCCAATGCTGCCTTCCAGCGCAGCATAATAGTCGGAAAACCACTCGTCCAGCATGGCGGCATCAGCACCGGTATTTATTTCCAGATCCACCCTTTGGCAGCCATAGGACAGCATCGTGCAGAACAGATCCAATTCTCCCGCTACCCCTGTGCCAACCTGCAAAGCCAGCGCATTGCACTGGGACTGATAAGATTGCAGGATGGTCCGGCGCATGAACAGGTAGAAAAGAGAAAATAAAAGGCCAATTACCAAAAAGCCGGCAAGATAGGCTCTGGTTCGAAACAGAAAGCGAAGCACGGGGGAGCTTTTTTTCTTCATACAAAGCACTCCCTGATTGCGTTTGTCACGGTTTGCATACTTTTTTCAATCTGGGGCAGCAGACTGGCTGCCTGGTCAAACTGACCTGCGTGCAGCAGTGCAACCTGCCGGGTAAATAAATCACTCAATTCGGTAAAAGAAAGATTGCCGCACATGCCTTTCAGGGTGTGGGAAGCAGCCAGTGCCCGCTCGGCATCGGCCTGTGCAAAAGCCTCGGTAAGGGAAGAGTAGGTAGTGTCCTCCAAAAAGCGCTTCAAAAGCGTTCGAATAAGGCTTCGCTGCCCATCGGCCGCTCCAGCGCGTCCTCCACATGAACCCCTGCCAGGGTAAGCGTATCGCGTTTATGCTGTTCCAAAATGGCATCCTCCTTTATTCATACAGTTTGCGCAGTTCGTCTTCCACCGCAAAAAGCATTCCAGCAGATGAGGATTGAACTGCCCGCAAGCCCCTGTGCGGATCATTTCCAGTACCCGTTCACGGGGAAAAGCATCTTTATAAACCCGTTTGCAGCTCAGCGCGTCGTATCCATCGGCCAAGGCCACTACCTGGGACCAGGGGGTAATCTCCTCGCCCTTCAACCCTTCGGGGTAACCGCCGCCATCCCACCGTTCGTGATGGTGCAGGGCAATGTCGCGGGCGTACTGATAAGCCCCGTTTTCCCGCAGCTGGGGAATGCGGTCCAGCAGGCGGGCGCCCTGGGTGGTAGTGGTATGGGTTTTCATAATTTCAAATTCTTCGCTGGTTAACCGGCCGGGCTTATTTAAAATATGGTCAGGCACGGCAATCTTTTATGGTCAGGCACGGCAATCTTTCCAACATCGTGCATAATGGCAGCCAGCGCAATCTGTTCAATCTGCATATCGGTCAGGCTGGCGCCGAAACTGGTGGTGGCCAGCAGATAACGGGTGATATCGTGAATGCGCCGTACATGCGCACCCGACTCTTCCCTGCGAAATTCAATGGCGGTGGAGAGCGATTCGATCATGCCCTGGTTCAGTTCAATAATTTTTTCTGCCTGGGCCAACAGGTCGGCCTGCTGGGCTTCCACCTTGCTTTTTAATTGCTGGCGGGCCTGGTATAACTCTACCACCGACTGTACCCGCCGCAGCACCATGTACGGAATGACCGGTTTGTTGATCACATCCATGACGCCCAGCTGGTAGGCTTCCTTCATAACGGCATTGCTGGCTTCGGCAGTGATGAGAAAAAACGGGACCCTCTGCGGCAGCCCCAAACGGCTCAAAGCCCGCAGCAGTTCGATGCCATCCATCACCGGCACCATAACATCCAACAAAATGGCGCACAGCTCGTTTTGGTGCTTCAGAACGGTGCGCAGGCCTGCGGCCCCGTTTTCCGCCGTTAAAATTCGGTACTGCTGTGCAAAAATTCCCGCTAAAATTTCGCGGTTCATCTCGTCATCGTCCACAATCAGCAGTGTATCGGGCCCGGGCGAAAGCTCTAAATGATCCATCTGTTTCACACCCCTTTACTCTGAATCTGTGCTGGGTGGCTGTCAGCAGGCTTTTGGGCGAATGCGGCGGCCAAACCTTGGCGGATACGGACAAGATCTACCGGCTTTGCAATATGCCCATCCATACCGGCCTCCCGCGCAGCTATCACATCGTCGGCAAAAGCGTTAGCGGTCATGGCTACAATCGGGATCGAAGCAGCCTGCGGGTGGTCCAGTGCCCGTATCGCCCGCGCTGCGCCGTAGCCATCCAGCACCGGCATCTGAATATCCAGCAAGACAGCATCAAAACTGCCCACAGGGCTTTGGGCAAAACGCTCCACCGCAAGCTGGCCGTTTTCTACTCCGGTTACCTGTGCACCGTCCAGCTGCAAAAGCTCGGTGGCAATTTCCATATTCAGCAAATTGTCTTCAGCCAAAAGAAGTTTCAGCCCCTGTAATGTAAAGGTATCGGTTTTCGGCTGGTCGGCAAAAGGAAAGCTTTGCACAAACTGGAAGGGCAGCACCACCGTAAAGGTAGAGCCTTTGCCCTGGGTGCTCTGCGCATCAATACGGCCTCCCATAAGATCTACAATGTTGTGGGTAATTGCCATGCCCAGCCCCACCCCGACAACCTGGCTGGTCATGGTGGTGTCCTCCCGCTCAAACGGCAGGAAAATGCGCTGCAAAAACTCTTGCGACATCCCAATTCCGGTATCGGATACCGTAAACCGGTACAGCCCAAAGCCCTCTCGTTCGCCGGCAAGTTCTTCCACTGCCAGGCGGGTGGTTCCGCCAGCAGGGGTATATTTGACGGCGTTTGAAACTAGATTGTTCAAAATTTGGTCCAAGCGCCTGGCATCGGTCAGAACACAGGGGTGTACCAAACAGGGCGGCTGTAGCACAAGGCTTTGCTGGTTGCTTGTGCCTGTACAGAAAATAAATCGACGGTATTTTTTAGCTGGAAAATCAGGTCGGTTTCGGCCAGCTGCAGTTCCATTTTGCCCTGTTCAATTTTTGCGGTATCCAGCACTTCATTAATCAGGTGCAAAAGCTGCTGGGAAGAGGTGGCCACCTTGTCCAAGCACTGGCGCATTTTTCCGGATCATTTAGGCTGCGCCGGGCCATATCGGTAAAGCCAAGCACCGCGTTCATGGGGGTGCGCATGTCATGGCTCATGCGGGATAGAAAGTCGTTTTTAGCCAATGCAGCATTGCGGGCACTGGTCAAAGATTCCTGCAATGCGCGGTTATGTCCCAGTTGGGCGGTTTTTGCGGCATCGATCAGCCGGAAAGCTAATATGACCTGGCCGTTTTGGTCATGAGGCACAGCAAATGCCTCTGCGCTGACTCAGCGTTCGCCATCGGCAAAATCGCGCTGGTATTCCAGGTAACAGCGGTCCCGTTCACACCGGCAAAGCCGCGAAAGTTCACTGGCGGCAAATTCCTGCCGCAGCCGGTCGGCGGCATCGGAGTGGTGGGCGGTGGCGGCCATACGGTCTACAAGCTGGGTATAAACTTTTAGATGCCGCCAGGGGGCGGCCTCCTTCAGGTCCAGCTTTACTATTTCACAGCTGTTTTGCGCAGGATTTGCCAGCACAACACAGTAATAGGTTTGCCCCAGCGCTTCAAAGCAGTTTAGGCTTTTTTGCCCATGCAGCGAACGGCGATAGTTTTGCACGCTCAAAATCAGCACCACCACTAAAAAGATGGCGATTAACCCAATTTGAGTATAAAAAAGAAAGGTGGCGTCTTTGGTGATAACGGTCTGGGGAATGGTGACAATAAAGGTCCCGTCGTCGTCCACTGCGTAGTAGTCCTGGTAGGTATCTTTTTGCCCCTGGCGCTGAAAAACGCCCCTTTTTCCTTCAAATTCACCAATAAGCTTTAGGTAGTCCTGGCTGGTAAAGTCCTCCAGTTCGCATAAAATATGTTCCTGACCGATCTGCTGGTGAAGCACCATTTCACCGTGCCGGTCAATAACCGTTGCAGTACCCGGAAATACATCACTGCCTTCCTGCCAATCGATCTGGATATCTCCTACCCGAATATCCAATGCCAGCACGCTTTTTCCGTCGGGCAGCAGAATGGAAAGGGTAATCATTCGCACTTGGTCTTTCGCATCGGTGTATACATCCGACCGGGCAACCTGCCCCACCCCTGCTTCAACTGCCTGGGTGTACCAGATGCGGGTATAAGGGTTATAATCTGCCGGCGGAACCCAACCGCTGCTGAACAAACTTTCCCCGCCAATCACACCGTACAGACCGCTTTCGTCGTAGATGAAGGTGCCTGATATTCGCTGGAAAAATTGGTCATCCACCGCTCAATTGCGTCGGAAGGGTAGTCCGAGCTCAGCATATCTTCTGCATAATTGGCCCCTTGCCTTAAAATGCCGGAATACTCATCCAAAAAATTATCAACCTGTATGCGCAGATAGTCGGTGGTCATAGAACCAAGCTGCCGGGCACTGTCATAGGCAGAGCTGCCGGAAAGGTATACCCCCATGAAGGAAAAGCCCAACAGCACTGCTATTAAGATGAGGGTGCGCAGCAATATTCTGCGGGTAGAGGAATTCAGGTAGCTCATGTCATTCGTTCCTTTTTGTACGCCTGTTTAGGCGGGTATAAATTTTTGATAATTATAAACCACAATACCATAAATTTGCGTTTTTGAACAACAAACGCCTGTTTATAGCCAAGCTTTTGCAGTCCTGGCAGTGCTTTTTAAAACATTGCAGACACAGCGGCATATAAATTTTATTTGCCGCTTTCTTGCTTTTTGTACAGTTGCGGCGCCTGGCTTGCAAACAGGCTGCGCTGTGTGCAAAAATATAGAGCGGTGACTAATAAAAATTGTATATTTGGTAAATTTTTAACAAATAATGGAACAAAAGTACTTGCGCCGCCAATCTTCCTTTTTTATAATAGGGAAAGGAAGGTCACAGCCCCGCGGCATAAGGCGGGGCTTTTTCCGGAAAAAAAAGATAAGGAGTGCTGGTATGAACTATTCGCATGAAGTAGAACAGATGTGCCCGCTCAAAAAAGGGTGCGACCACGGTCCGGCCCCCATCCCTGAGGAGGGCAAGTGGGTTAAAGCGTATGAAATTCGGGACATTTCCGGCCTGACCCATGGTGTGGGCTGGTGCGCCCCGCAGCAGGGTACCTGCAAACTGACCCTGAATGTGAAGAATGGCGTAATTGAGGAGGCACTGGTGGAGACCATCGGCTGCTCCGGCATGACCCATTCGGCTGCTATGGCCGGCGAAATTCTGCCCGGCAAAACCATTTTGGAGGCGCTGAACACCGACCTGGTGTGCGACGCCATCAATGTGGCCATGCGGGAGCTGTTTTTGCAGATTGTTTATGGCCGCAGCCAAACCGCATTTTCGGACGATGGTCTTCCCGTGGGCGCCAGCCTGGAAGACCTGGGCAAGGGCTTGCGCAGCATGACCGGCACCATTTTTTCCACCAAGGCCAAAGGGGTACGCTATCTGGAGCTGACCGAAGGTTATATCCTCAGCCTGGGTCTGGACGCTGATAACGAGGTTATCGGCTACAAGTTCGTCCGGGTTGGCAAAATGCTGGAGGCAATCCGCCATGGTGCAGACCCGAAGGAAGCGTACGAAAAGAATATTGCCACCTATGGTCGGTATGACGAAGCGGTCAAATATATCGACCCGCGTGAAGAATAAGAAGGGAGGAACAGAACATGGCTACTTTTGAAAGTCAGGAACGCCGCATGCCCAAAATTAACGAGTGCCTTGCGGCAAATGGGCTCGAATCGCTGGACGCCTGCCGTGAAATGCTCCTTTCCAAGGGCATTGACTGCGAGGCCATTGTTAAGGGCGTACAGAACATTTGTTTTGAAAATGCCGTGTGGGCCTATACCCTGGGCACTGCCATTGCGGTAAAGCGCGGCCTGAAGGACGCCAGCGCCTGCGCCGCTGCCATTGGCGAAGGTCTGGAAGCCTTTACCATTCCCGGTTCCGTTGCGGAACAGCGCCATGTGGGGCTGGGCCACGGCAACCTGGGCGCTATGCTGCTGAACGACGAAAATACCTGCTTTGCCTTTTTGGCCGGCCACGAAAGCTTTGCCGCGGCGGAAGGTGCGTTGGGCATTGCCCGCACCGCCAACAAGGCGCGCAAAGTGCCTCTGCGGGTTATCCTGAATGGCCTGGGCAAGGACGCTGCTTATATCATCAGCCGTATCAACGGCTTCACCTATGTAGAGACCGATTATGACTTTGCCACCGGCGAACTGAAGGTTGTGCGGGAGAAGGCTTTCTCCACCGGCGAGCGCGCAGCGGTAAAGTGCTACGGCGCCAACGATGTGCTGGAAGGCGTGGCCATTATGAAGAAGGAAGGGGTCGAAATTTCGATCACCGGCAACTCCACAAACCCCACCCGGTTCCAGCACCTGGTTGCCGGCACCTATAAAAAGTGGGCACTGGAGAATGGCAAAAAATACTTCTCGGTGGCTTCGGGCGGCGGTACCGGCCGTACCCTGCACCCGGACAATGTGGCAGCCGGCCCGGCCAGCTATGGCTTGACCGACTCGATGGGCCGTATGCATGGCGATGCTCAGTTTGCTGGCTCTTCCAGTGTGCCTGCCCATGTGGAAATGATGGGCCTGATTGGCGCCGGCAATAACCCCATGGTGGGTATGACGGTTGCCTGCGCGGTGGCTGCTTCCAAGGCGGAATAACCATTGGCCTAGATAAAACCGCATTTTTTTATAGTAGCAATCAAAAGCCCGCAAGGCTATATGCCTTGCGGGCTTTTTGTTTTAGAGTGGTTTTTTGCATGCTGGCATAAAAAAGAATCCTACTTGATGTTCGCTTGTATAGCTGTTTTGGGGGATATAACCTTTTTTAATAGTATGAAGAGGGAGAATTTGTTATTTCTAACCATTTTGCAAATAGGTTAAAAACGCTTGATTCATACTGATTTACTTTGCGTACTTTAACCCGATGCTTTGGTATGGCGCATCTAGTGGTGGGGCGTACTGGGGCAGGCAAGATACAATCGTTTTAAACGAATATAAAAATACCGTACGAAAGGATATATCATGAGATCGCATCGTTTTACGCTGGCGCTAATTGCCTTGGCGCTTTCCATTAGCTTGGCCCTTCAGCCGCCGACATTTGCCGCGTCGTGCTTGGTGCAGTCGCTGGACAGTCAGGCTGAAGCCAGCGCGCTTACTCAGCAGTAGGAACAAGAACCTGTGCAGCCTGATAGTATACCGGAAAACGAAGAACCTGCACAGCAGCAGGATGATTCTGGTTTGGATGAAAGCGAAATGCCGGCGGACAGTTCTTCTTTTTCTGAACAGTTTGAAGAGCCAGCAGAGCAGGCAGAAGAACCAAAGCTGTTAGAAACTGAGCCACAGCAGGTATCACAGGTGGATTTTGTCGACAGCGAAACAGTACAAACACAAGAACAAAACAAGGCCGAAGAGCAGAATATACAAGCCGGGGCGCAGCAGTTTTCGGAAGACAAAGTTGCCTTAGACGAAAGTAATTTTCCGGATGCCGGGTTTCGAGAATACCTTGCACAGTTTGATGTGGATTCGGATGGAATGTTTTCCCAACAGGAACTGTTGGCGGTGACCGCTATTAGTTTAAGAGCAAAACAGATTTCCAATCTGAAGGGAATTGAGCATTTTACCGCTCTAACCTATCTTAATGTAGAAATGAATCAGCTCACATCGCTGGATCTCTCGCTGAATACTCAGCTAGAGGTTTTAATTGCGGCCAATAACCTGCTTAGCCAGGTGGTTTTGCCGCAGGCTGGCTCCAACAGCATTCTGCGGAAGGTAGACCGGATTGGCAATCAGTTGACCGAGCTGAATCCAGACGGAATGAGCGGGTTGCGAATGCTGGCTGTGGATGACAACAAATTGACCACATTGGATCTGCGGGACTGTCCGCTCGATGAAGGGTATGGCTTTTCGGCAAACGATAATTATATCACTTCTGTAACCTTGCCTGGCGGAGATTTGGCCTATGAATTTACTACCAATTTGGCAGAACAGCGCTTGCCGCAGGACAAAACGATTGGCTACCAGGTGGTGTGGTATACCGACCCGGACCACAGCAGCCCGCTTGAAACCAGTGCCGGCGGAATAATTTGCCAGGGCCAAACTTTGTATGCCGCTGTAGAACCAGTGCAGTATACTCTTGAATTTTTGCCGGGAAACCAGAATGTCACCGGTCAGACCGATTCGATGGATATGGTATACGACAAAGCCTTTAACCTGCCTGCCTGCGGTTTTATACCGACCGATGACGAATGGAAATTTGCGGGCTGGAACATTTCGGGCAAGCTTTACCAGCAGGTAGAATCGGTTAAAAACCTGACAAGTCAGCATGGTGCGCGCCTGACCGCGGTAGCGCAATGGAAAGCGAACGATTTTTTTGGCCAGGAATATACCGTGTGGCTGAAAAATGGCCAGCAGGACACGCAGCAGCTGACGGGAACCTATGGCGAAGCCCTGGTATTGAACGCTTCGTTTAACCGCGAACATTATCATCTGGCCGGTTGGTCTCTTACGCCCGATGATACTGTATGGCGCAAAGCGGGTGTTGCAGTTGCACGCAGTTACCGCGATTATACCGTTACGGTGGACGAAAGCCTTCCAGATGGAGTAACCTGTGAACGCATGGGTTGACGGAAAATCAATACCTGTCGGGATCCCGAATTTAGCATTTTTACTTTTGCCGCCGTCAATGGGCACAGTATGGTTTTTGCTGTTGCAGTCTTGGTAATACAGCGCGAAGAATCAGCACACAAAAAACAGAAAACTTTACACAAAAAGGTGGGTGAATTTGTATACAAATAAATTAAAAATACTATTTGTAATAATCGGTTGGCCGAACATTCCATCCGTTTTTTCAATTGATATCCAATATGAAAATGAAGAAAATACAATTTTAATATTTTCCTGTCGCCTTCTGTACATAGGGTGTGGGTAGAAATTGTACGCTCGTGATTTTTCCGGTCGTCACCGTCAAGTCGCCCTTTATGCCAAGAGTGTGGGTAGAAATAGAAAACAATATGGCTCAAGCCAGCAATTCGGTATTTGTTTCCCTTTGCAGAGAGGGTGCGGGTAGAGATCCCCTTGCTCTGGGCATGGAAATAATGAAAAATAGTCGCTTTTTAAATATGGCGCGGGTAGAAACAGGGTACGGTGATAGAGCACCGAAAATAGGCGCATTGCTCCTGTTTATCAGGGGCGGGTAGAAAGAATCTTTTGCGGGAAAAGGCAAAAAATGCATTTGCAGCTATTTGCTATGGGCAAAATGGGGCTAAAGGCGGTATAAAAATGGCGTTATAAAAAAACAGCCCTGTATGTAAAAAGGCAAAGGAAAGTCTATCGCAATAACATTACTAAAAATTTATGTCACCCATTCTGAAATGGGCGCGGGTAGAAACAACGGAATCGGCGGTTTTCCGTTGGCGGCCTTGCAGTATCTGTTAGCCGTAAAACTGCTCCTGTCAAGGGCAGTGCCATTTTGCGGCATGGCCTGCAAAAGTTGCCGGTTAAACGAAGTTTATATCCATAATATGCCGCCCTTTGCGGGAAGGGTGTGGGTAGAAACCATGTAGCCGATGAAATGTTACACAGCGAACAGGCCCTTTTGAAGCCGAAAACAGTTTTGGATTTTGGCAAAAAAGCAAGCTGTGTGCTGGTCACGCCTGTGCTGACGCCCTTTTTTGGTAATTTTTAGCAGGAACACAAAAAGAGGTTTTCGGTATAAGGGGTGTGGGTAGAAATGCGCCCGGGTTTTCGAACCCGTAACCTTCCCCAAGGCTACCCTCCAGCTGGAGGGTGTGGACAAAACAGCAAACCGTTCATTTGCTTAGCGGCGAAACGGTTGCTTTGCCGGTGAAAAGGTGGGTAAACTGCGTTGCCGGTAGGACAAAAATGCGTGCCTTGTATACTGCTGTAAAAATAGCAGGCCAAGGTACCGTAAAAGAAAAAATCCCCCTGCGCAATAGAAAATGCGCAGGGGGATTTTTTATCTTTTACTGGAAAAGCGAACAGGTGTTACCTGTGCCGGTTTTATTTCCGGGGATTCTTAATAGCAGCCTGTCATGTCCAAACATCTCTGCTGAAATGTCCCCGTTCACCACTCCCGCTTCGTCCAGCAGAAAGCCCCGGGGAAGATCGGGCGCGCTCCACACGCCCTTGAAAAGATTGCTTTCCAGAGAAACTCTTGGGTATTTCTTCTTCCCGTCCACCGTGCAGATCACCGTCTGCCGGGTGGGGGCAAGATCCAGCACCCACGCAAACCGGTCGCCGGGCAGCGGGGTAATCTGCCTGACAAAAGTCTCGATGAACCACTCGTTCACCTTGCCGTCCTCCAGCCGCACCGCCTCACAGAGGGATGCCTCGATGGCGTCCATATCCAGCCCTTGGCTGCTCTCGGCCTTGCTTTTCAGCGCAGCCCGTTCGTTTTTCGCCCGCTGCAGCTGCAGGGAGACCTCGCTGCTCTGGCTGAGGAACTGCTCCAGCGTGATCCGATCTGCGGCCCGCATGGCAATCAGCTTTTCCACCATGCCGT
>JALFTI010000015.1 GCA_022778585.1 Pygmaiobacter massiliensis
CATAGAGGGAAATGATATTCCACAGAAAATGTATATGTCGTTTGGATTTAAGTATGTGGATAAGGTTGAAATCACATATGTTGATATTGGAGTACCGAGGAAGTTCCTCTTATATGAGTTTGTACTCTAATCAAGACATAATAACAGTTATATCTTGAACATTGTACAAACAAATTTCAGTTTGTCGGGGAGTTAACCAGAGGGAACGAAAGGGCGCACTTCTGTACATCCCGGCTGGATGTATTGTGCGGTGTAAAATATTGCGACGCACTAAAGCATCCCTTGTGTAAAGGGAGCCTTGGGCGCTGCCGCACCAGTGCAACATATAAAAACCGACCTGTGAACATTCACAGATCGGTTTAACTGTTTTACGGACACCCGGCGAAAGCGCACAGGCAGTTTTATTAGCGCTTTGCTTGTTCCTGCTGGGCTTTTTGGCGTTCCCGCTCAGCGCGGCTGTATACACAGCCGCAAAAGTCCTGCCGGTACAGGTCATATTCTCGGGAAAGTTCTATGCTGCGCTTATATCCGTTTTTTTTCTTAAAATCACTGGGCAAAAAAGCAACCTGGTACTCTTCGGCCAGCTCGCGGCCAATTTGGTTCAGCTTTTCGGCGTTTTTCAGTGGGCTAATGGTGAGGGTGGTGGTAAAATAATCGTACCCGCCCTGCTGCGCTGTGCGCGCAGCCTGGCTTAGCCGCAGCCGGTAACAGCGAAAACAGCGCTCACCGCCTTCGGGGCAGTTTTCCAGGCCGCGGGCCAGGTCCAAAAATCGCTGCGGATCATATTCACCTTCCAAAAAGGTAATAGGATGGCGGGTGGGCAAAAGCTCAATCAGCCGCTTTTGTTCCGCCACCCGCTTTTCGTATTCTGCACGCGGGGAAATATTGGGGTTATAATAATCCACAGTAATGGAAAAATATTGGCTTAAATATTCCAGCACCGCGCTGGAGCAAGGGGCGCAGCAGCTGTGCAAGAGAAGGCGCGGGGTATGGCCCTGGGGCAGCGCGTCAATTAATTTTGTAAGTTCCAATGCATAGTTTGGCATATCTGTTTCCTTCTTTTGGGAAAAGTTTGGGCCGCCCGGTAAGCCCAGGGGGCAAAGCGCGCCCCAATGGCCAAACGGCAGCCTTTTGGTCATTATACCACCTAAAACGCAATTTTTATAGCCCAAACGCCCCAAAAGCTGGAACTGGTCGGTGCGGTACAGCATACCATAAAGCAAAAGGAGGTGTACACATGGATTCTATTTTGCTTGTGGTGCTTTCCGCATTTGCGGTATTGGGGGCGTATTTTTTGGCCAGTTTGCTGGCAGGCGGCATAAACCGGCGGCCTGTGCGCGGGCCGGCCGTGCTTTTGGTGCGCCGGCCGGTTACCGCTCAAACCGCAGTGGAGCTTTCCGACTGGCTGCAGCAAACCTGGCCGGGGTGCGAATTGTTCTGTATTCCAATGGATGAATCTCAGCGCCTGCCTTCTGACAGCCGGCAGGTCACCTATCTGCCGGCCGACCGCCTGGCAGACCTGTTGGCCCAGAGGTGCGGCCAGAACAATTTACAATCCCTCTAAAATCTTTTATAATGAAAGTTCGAGGAAAACCCGGCATTTGGCCGAAGAACAAAACAGGGCAGGAAGTGAACAAAACGGAACAGATTTGCGGAATTGTGGAGCGGGTGACCTTTTCAAGCTCGGATACCGGCTATGCAGTGATCGAGGTAGAGGACGGGGGAGAACTGGTCACCGCAGTGGGGAATATGCCCGGCGTAGCAGAAGGTCAGGAAGTGGAGCTTTTGGGCGAATATGTTACACATCCTACCTATGGGCTGCAGTTTAAGGCAGAAAGTTATGTGTGCCGCATGCCGCAGGGCGAGGCGGCGGTATTAAAGTACCTGTCCAGCAAAACACTGCCGGGCATTGGCCCCGTGCTGGCCCGGCGCATTGTAGAGGCCTTTGGCAGCGAAACCTTGACCGTTATTGAAAAACAGCCCGAGCGGTTAGCCCGGGTGAAGGGAATGACGCTGGAAAAGGCCGTGCGCGCCCAGCAGGAATTTTGCCGCCAGTTTGGCGCAAAGGAGGCCATTGCAGCCCTGGCACAGCTGGGGCTTGACGCCCAAACCGCTCTGCAGCTTTATAAGGAATATGGTACCGAAACGGTGGAGCGGGTGCAAAATAACCCCTATCTTTTGTGCCTGCCGCCGGCCGAATTTGCGTTTGGCCAGGCCGACGATGTGGCACAGTTGCTGCAGTTTGAAAAGGACTGTGAATGCCGGGTGCTGGCGGGGGTTCGGTATGTGTTGGACCACAATACCTTAAATGGGCATTGCTGCCTGCCCAAAGCAAAACTTCTGCCCACGGCCAGCCGGTATCTGGATGTGCCCGCCGAGCGGGTG
Organism: Pygmaiobacter massiliensis; assembly: GCA_022778585.1. Classification (GTDB taxonomy): domain Bacteria; phylum Bacillota; class Clostridia; order Oscillospirales; family Ruminococcaceae; genus Pygmaiobacter; species Pygmaiobacter massiliensis_A. The sequence continues at coordinate 2,386 of JALFTI010000015.1, forward strand.
CAGGAGGTTATTGACCGGGCGCTGGCCGACGGAAACCTGGCTGCCTGGCAGCCGCCGGAACAGGAAGAATTTTTGTTTTTGCCGGAATATTTCCGGGCAGAAATGTATGTAGCCGGGCATCTGAAAACGCTGCAGGCTTTATGCCGGCCCGAGCCGGTCAACCCGGACAAGCTGATTGGTCTTTTGGAGCAAAAGTGGGGAATTCGGTACGCACCGGCCCAGCGCCAGGCCATTGAAACCGCCCTTTCGCACAGCTGTATGGTGCTGACCGGTGGCCCCGGCACCGGCAAAACCACCACCATTAACGCCATGATTGAGCTGTTTGAAGAGCAGGGCCTTAAGGTTGCACTTGCCGCACCTACCGGCCGTGCCGCCAAACGGATGAGCGAGGTGTGCGGGCGAGAGGCAAAAACCATTCACCGGCTTTTGGAAGTGTCGTATGGCAGCCGAAACTCGCAGCTTCGGTTTGTGCATAACGAAAAAAATCCGCTGCGCTGCCAGGTGGTCATACTGGATGAAGTGAGCATGGTGGATCTGCTTTTGTTTGAAAACTTGCTGCGGGCCCTTTCGCCTACTTGCCGGATTATCCTGGTGGGAGACTGCGACCAGCTGCCCAGCGTGGGGGCGGGCAATCTTCTGCGGGATATGATCGATTGCGGCAAAATACCCACCGTAAGCTTAAAGGATATTTTCCGCCAGGCAGCCCAAAGCCGCATAATCCGGGTGGCGCACCAGATTGTGGAAGGGCAACTGCCCGGTGCGAACGAGCGGCAGGGCGACTTTTTCTTTTTGGAGCGGCCGGCAGCGGCAGCGTCCAGCCTGGTGGGGGAGCTGGTGGGTGAACGCCTGCCGGCGGCTTACGGGTTTGACCCGGTGCGGGATATACAGGTGCTGTGCCCCAGTAAGCTGGGCCAGTGCGGTACCCAGCTGTTGAACGAGCGGCTGCAGCAGCTTTTAAACCCTCCCAGCCCGGATAAACCCCAATTGGTGTTTATGGGCAATGTTTACCGGCTGGGCGACAAGGTTATGCAGGTGCGCAATAATTATGATATTGAATATACAAAACCGGACGCAGAGCATGGCACAGGTGCTTTTAACGGCGATTTGGGGGTTATTACCAAGGTGGACCCGCGCACCCAAAGCCTGACCGTTCAAATGGATGACCGCAGTTATTTGTATAAAGGAGAAAACCTGCGCCAGCTGGAAATTGCCTATGCCATTACCATACACAAAGCCCAGGGCAGCGAATTTCCTTGCGTGGTGCTGCCCTGTGCGCAGGACACCCCGTTAAAGCTGTGCTACCGCAACCTTTTGTATACAGGGGTAACCCGGGCCAAAAAGCTTTTATGTATGGTGGGCAGCTTTAGAACCTTTGCGGCCATGGTAGAAAATAATCGCAGGGTGCTGCGCTATTCCTGCCTGGTGGAACTAATGCAGGACGACAGCATTTGCTGAAAGGAAAAAAGATGAAGTGGAAAATGCTGGCAGAAAAAGCGGCAGTTTTTGCGAAAAATTTGTTGTTTCCACGCAGGTGCCTCTATTGCGGCCGTGTGCTGGGGTTTTGCGAAGGGTGTGAACATTGTGCCCGGCAGCTTAAGCAGGCCCAGATAAGTGCTGCATTTTCCAGCCGGCTTTTGGAACTGGTGGACTGCCCGGCACTTTCGGGCCTTTGGACATGTTGGTGGTATAAAGGGCCGGTGCGCCAGGGAATTTGGCGGTTAAAGTTTGGCCAAAAGCCGCAGCTAGCAAAGGAGTATGGCACACAGATGGCCGAGCTTGTGCGCACGGTTTTTGGTGACCGGATGCCCGATTGTGTGGTAGAGGTGCCGGCTTCGCGCCGTTCGCTGGCACGGCGCGGCTATAATGTGCCAAGCCTTCTGAGAAAGCAGCTTGCGCAAACGCTTGAAATCCCATGGCAGGATGATATACTGGTAAAAGAGCGGGAAACCGATACCCAGCACAGGCTGCCCCGTGCAAAGCGCAAGGAAAATGTGCTAAAGGCTTACGCGGCGGTGAAGAAACTGCCGGGTAAAAGCGTATTATTGGTGGATGATATTGTAACGACCGGCGCTACCATGGAAGCGTGCGCTCGGGCGTTGGTTGCGGCAGGGGCAACACAGGTGTATGGCCTGGCTTTCGCAGCGGCCCAGCCGCCCTTTTTAAAACAGCAAAATCAGCCAAAAGAATAGGAGAGAAGAAGTTGGCCCAGAACGACATTGGCATTGACCTTGGAACCACCAGTGTAATTATTTATATGGAAGGTAAGGGAATTGTGCTGAACGAGCCCACCGTGGTGGCGGTGGATACCCATACCGGCGATGTGCTGGAGGTGGGAGAAAAGGCATACCAGATGATTGGCCGCACACCGGCCCGCATTACGGCTGTGCGCCCGCTGAAAGATGGGGTCATCTCGGATTATAAGCTTACCCGGGAAATGGTTAAGCGGTTTGTTACAAAGGTAAGTGCAACCCAAATGATAAAACCGCGGGTGGCGGTTTGTGTACCGGCTTCCATTACCGGTATTGAAAGCGATGCAGCCAAAGAGGCCGTTGTGGCGGCGGGGGCCCGCAAAGTCTACCTGATCGATGAGCCCATTGCTGCAGCGATTGGCTCGGGGTTGGATATTATGCAGCCATCCGGCATTATTGTGTTGGATATTGGCGGCGGCACCAGCGATATTGCGGTTATCAGCTTAGGGGGGAAGGTACAGTCTGCCTCGGTAAAAATAGCCGGCAATACGCTGGATAGAGAGATTGTGCGGCACCTGCGCACCCAATACCATCTGTTGGTGGGGGAAAAATCTGCCGAATTATTGAAGCGGCAGGTGGCCTGTGCGGATAAAGAGCTGGACTTTTGCGCACAGACCGAAGTAAAAGGGCGCAGCCTGGACACTGGTTTGCCGGTGCGCCAAAAGGTTACCACACAGGACCTGTACGAGCCGGTTTGTGCCTGTATCGAGGAACTGACAAATGCGGTGCACCGGGTGCTGGAGCGCACCCCGCCCGAGCTTTCCGGCGATATTTACGAGCATGGCCTGCTTTTAACCGGCGGCGGGGCGCTTTTGCGCGGGCTGGATAGTTATATGAGCCGCCAACTGAAGATTAAGGTGCGCATTTCGGATGAACCGATTAACTGCGTGGCAATTGGAACCGGTAAAAGCATCGATCTGCAGGATAAGCTGGAAACCGGCTTTACCGATGTAACCCCGCGTCCCGGCCATCGGTAAAAGGAAGCTTGTTGAAAAAGAGGCTGGCTTTTTGTGTATAGCAAAAACCACCCCTAAAGATGGCGAAAGGATTGCTTTTGGAAAGAAAGCCCCACAAAACAGTTTGCAAAGCTTGCAGTCTTTTGCGCAAAACCAAACCTTGCACCGGCATTATTTAGGCTGAAAATGATATAAAAACTAAAGCGGACCCAAAAGGTCCGCTTTGCTGTTTTATAGGGCCTATGCGGTTTTATTAAACAGGAACAAGGCCTTTACTATGGATAAAATAGCCACACAAAGATGCCCGGTACAGCTTATAAAAAACGCCGCGGCTGTGTTTGTAAACATACAGCTGCGGCGTTTTTTATTTGGAAAAAGGGCAGGGCAGCTAAGCTTGCGGCAAACTGCCCAAAGTGTTTTCCCTGGCGCTGGCTTTCAGGTATTTTTCGGTAAATTCTGCTGCGCTTATCGGTTTGCTGTAATAATACCCCTGCCCCAGGTCACAGCCCAGTTTGCGAATACGCTCTTCGTTCTGCTGGGTTTCAACCCCCTCTACTACGGTGGGAATTTTAAGGCGCTGGGCCAAAAGAACAGTCTGTTCCAAAATCACCCAGTGGCGGTCATCTTTCCGGTCCGAAGCCTGGCGCAAAAATCCCTGGTCAATCTTTAGTTCGTCAATCCGAATCTGACACAGGGTATTCTGTGACGAATACCCGCTGCCAAAATCGTCCATAGAGACTTTAAAACCCGCTGCGTGCAGTTGGTCAATTCGGGTGTTAAAGTCGTCGGGGTTTTCCATGGCAAGCCCTTCCAAAATTTCCAAAACCAGCAGCCTGGCAGGAACCTGGTAACGGGTAATCAGTTCTTTCAAGGTGTCAGCATAGCCCGCTTCGCAGAATAAAAGCCGGGATTGATTGATGGAAATAGGAATGGGGGAAAGTCCCTGGTCCATCCATGTGCGCAGCTGGTGACAAACTGCCTTTACCATGTAAATGTCCAGCTTGCGGCAGAACCCATTGGATTCAAAAAGCGGATTAAAATCTCCCGGGTACAGTCATTTTCCTTCAGCAGTTTGCCAGCGCACCAGCGCTTCGGCGCCGGCAAGCGGCCATCCGAAAGCCGAACCTTGGGCTGCAGGTATCATTTAAATTCGCTGTTTTCCAAAGCAAGCTGCATATGGCTTTCAATGTAATTGTCCCAAAGTTCCTGTTTGTGGATTTCGGCGCTGTAAAAGGCAATGGTGTCGTTTACCCGCTGGCAAATGCTGCGCAGGGCCAAAAGCGTCTGGAACAGTTCTCCCTCCACTGCGGCTGCGCAGTACAAAAGAACTTCGTATCCATAGGCATCGCTGCGGGAAGCGTCGCTTGCATGCCTCACCATGCTGGACAGCCGGCGGTGTACCCGCTCGGTATCAGTGTCGCGCAAAAACAGGTAGAACTGGTCTGCGGTGTCACGGCAGAAAAATTCTTCCTCTGTAAGCCGGGCTCCAATCAGGTTTTTCAGGCAGCACAGCAGCTTGTCTCCATTTGCCCGGCCGAACAGCTCATTGATAAATTTAAAATTGCGCACATTCAGCACAACAACCGTGTAACCGGTGTGCTGCTGGCGGCATTCGGCAAAGCGCTGTTCCAATCAGGTCAGGTTTTCGGCCCCGGTTACCGGGTCAAAATAAGCCAAATGCAAAAGTTCTCGGTTGCTTTTGCGCATCATGGAATAACCGAAAAGCAAAAGCGCAATGGCCAAAAGCAATACCAAAACAAATGCTCCGCCCGCCACATACAAAATTTGCTGCAGGTATTCGGCTGTGCCCCACATGGTGTTTACACACATCATGTACCGGTTGTTAATCCCCACTGGGCATAGGTAAAAGTGGTATTGTTTACCTTCAAAAGTAAACTCGCTGAATGTGCTTTCGCCCGAAGCAAGTACCTGTAAAATGTCATCCTGTTCCTGTTTTGCAATATAAGGGCCATCAAAAATACTGCTTTGCCCTACATCGGGTACAATGGAATGGATGGACCGGACCAAAAAATCTCCCTGGGTATTAATAATATGCAAATAACCGCTGCCGCCCATGACCGCGTGGCCATTTACAATGTCTTCAAAAATTTCAAGCTGGGCGCTGGCTGCCAATACCCCCACAACCTGTCCATTTTCCAATACCGGCACGGTATATACATATACCTTACCGTCCGACAATCCACTTTCAAAAAAGTACGAAATGCACGATTCTCCTAAAAACGAGCGGGATACAGCGTCCTGAACATATTCGTTGCAGTCGGTTAAAAGAATGGTCGGCGTTTCGGTTGAACCATTGGTGTTGGAACCCCCCACTCCATCCGGCGTACAGTATGTCATGGTGATAAATGCGTTGTATTCCCCGTTTGCGTCGGCAATCCAGCCGGACAAATTGTCCGAATCAAAAATGTGGTCCAAAGAAAAAACAGAAGCCAGCGTGTGCAGCGTCTGAAAATCTTTATCAATCTGCTTATTAATGCGATTTTGGTATTCCGGTGTTTCAACCACCATTTGTTCGTGCACAGTTTTTTCCAACGATTGGCGCAGGTATACTACCACCCAGTTGCCGACCGCCAGTAAGACGACCGCAAGAATTACAACCACGGCGGTTAGCCTGGAAAGCCTACGGCGAAGCTTTTTTCGTCCAAATGATATCACCTCAGGAAAGCGGCATAAAAAGGCGAGAGAGGTAAGCCCGTATTTATTATGCACTTTCAGTTTGTTTGGTTCAATACCGAATAATATCATAGCATTATGGCTAATTTTCTGCAAATTTTTATCGGCAGTAAAAGACGGCGGCAAAAAATTTACGAGATTCACATTTAAGCACTTTAAAAAATATTCCAAAAGCACCCTGCTATAATTTGTGCGAAACCTTAGTTGCATTTTTTAAAGAAAAAAGTGACCTTCATGGGAAGGTCACTTCTAAAACTGTGAAATCATATATTCATCGGCTATTTCATCCATTTAGCGCTTTTGGGGCCGGATAGCACAAATCGCTTAGCTTTTGGCTTTTCAGCCTTTATTTACTTTTGATAACAATACGACGGCTTCCACATGGGGCGAGACAATGGCTTGAATGTCCGCAGTGCATGGGAATAAATCATATGCCGGTGTACGGGGGAACAAATCGGTCATACTCTTCATTTTTTGTATGATTGCAGAGTAGTCTTTTCTTTCATGAAAAAAGAGAGATCACAGCGCCGGAGAAGCTTTCTAACAGGGTCATTGCCATTGCCCTACGGAGTGAACTACTGCAACGTATTC
>JALFTI010000019.1 GCA_022778585.1 Pygmaiobacter massiliensis
TCCTTCCTTTGCACCGGGTTCCATAGCCAGGAGCTCCTCTGTGCGCATAGACTCGCAGTCCGACTGCGTTAACAGATACGGAGCCGTAAATTCATGCAAGCCAAAATGACACTCTAGTTTGAAATCTCTAATTTTCATAACCATCAGTCCCTTTCTGTTAATAAACCTTTTTATATCGGTTAACAAAACAGCCTAAACCACCGCTTTCATGGCGCTGCAGATAAAACAGTCCCTTTATCCCCGACCATTTCATTCTGCCTTGCCGGATTATGATTTTTGTGATAACCTGAATTCCAATGTAATCAATGAACTATCTGGCCAAACAGCAACCTGCATGTGGTGTTAAGTTTCATTATACTGAATGCTATGGATTTGTAACCGGCCAAATATTTAAAAATAAAACCAGCCAAAGGAGAATAGAACCTTGAACAGGAGAACACCAATCCAAATTGATTGGACACCTGATAAAACAAGCACTGTGCCAGTCTATCTGTAGATTGTGCAGTTTGTTTGCAAAAAAGTAGCAAGCGGAGAATGGCCCATCGGTACCCGACTGCCCGCACAGCGTATTCTTGCGGAAAATTTTGGGGTTAATAGAAGTACCGTGACTACTGCAATTGATGAATTGACTTCTTACGGCATTACAGCTGGCCTTCGAGGTGCGGGAACAAAGATTATCAACAATACCTGGTCTTTAATGCTTCCATCCGCACCGGATTGGGAAACGCTTATATCCGCCGGTTCTTTCCATGAAAATATCCATACCATACAAGCTATTAATCGGCTGGAATTTGTTCCTCATATGATTCGGCTTGGAACAGGCGAGCTGGACCCCCGTTTGTTCCCTTCCGATAAATTCAAAGCCGCCTTACAGCATGTGAGCAGGCGGATATCTGGGCTTGGTTATCTGGAGCCGCTGGGATTACCGGAACTTCGCCAGGCACTTTCGCAGCATATGCAGCATTTTGGCATCAATGCGCCTCCCTCTTGTATTTTAGTTACCTCCGGGGTTCTTCAGGCGCTGCATCTCATATCTGTTTGCCTGCTTCAGAAAGGTTCCACCGTTTTTACGGAGGCACCGTCCTACTTAAAATCCCTGCAAGTTTTCCAATCGGCAGGAATACACCTTTCCGGCATTCCTATGGATACATGCGGACTGCAGTACCAAAAACGAAAGCCGCTTTTAAACTCAAACAAAACATCCGGCACTTCTATTCTGTACACAATACCAACAAACCAGAATCCAACCGGAATCACTATGCCTGCCCGACACCGTGCAGAACTCATACGCTTTTGTGCAGATAGCAAGCTGCCGATTATTGAAGACGGCACATATCACGAACTATGCTTTGAGGGAGAAGCACCATTACCCTTAAAGGCACTGGACAAAACGGGAAGCGTGTTGTATTTGGGCAGTGTGTCCAAAACATTAGCGCCCGGCTTGCGTATTGGCTGGGTAATTGCGCCTGAGCCTATTGTGCAGCGCCTGGGAGATGTAAAAATGCAGATGGATTACGGTGCCAGCTCGATTTCGCAATGGATTTTTACTGAGTTTTTGCTAAGCGGAGCATACAGAGAATATTTGAGCGAACTAAAGGAAGAACTTCGGCTTCGCAGAGACCATGCACTTGCTGTTTTAAAAAGGCATTATCAAAACATTGCAACCTGGAATGTGCCAAAAGGTGGATTTTATATTTGGCTCACCTTTAAAAACCAGGCGTTACGGACCATCTTTTTCAAAAGGCTGTCAAAGAACATATTCTTTTGAATCCGGGAGACCTATATGACTTTCAACGCAATAATTCACTGCGGCTTTCCTACGCATACACAACCTGCGAGGAATTCGAATGTACAGCTTTAAAACTACTGCGTATTATAGAGGCACAAATGAACAACTGATCTGATCAAAAGACTTTAAACAAGTAAGTCCGTAAGGAGTACATTAATATGCATAGTGGGATTATTTCACAAAAGATTACATGCCCCCTTGTAAATAGCCTAAAACCATTTTTAGATATTTACATGAGAGGATTTGGATGTGAAAGAAAATAAATATGAGAACGAAATATTTTTTGAAAAATACAGTAAAACACTGCTCTCCCAAAAAGGATTAAAATTTTTTCGGTTCATATTGCAAAGCTCACGACTCTAGGCTACATTAGTATTTTCAAAGGGCATTTCCTCCCTCAAATCCCGCAAAGCTACTTCCATAGCATTCTTTGTTATGCTGGAATCTGCCATTCTCTTTCCTTATTTTCACCCACTTTTCGTGTATTTATCTTACGCACTACATGTCCATTCTGCAAAAAATCTATCCCCATATCTATCATAGAATGGGCGATGTAATATAGCATTTTTTATGCTTTGTTATTGGGAATCAGTGCACCACAAGGGTAAACTTTTCTCATCTGTTGCCTTTTATGGCATGATAGCGCAATATATTACCCAAACTAACACTGCGCCCCTTGTTAAAAAGCAAAAACAGTTAGTAAAATTTTTTCATAAACCCATTTATTCTTTCTAATTACCAAAGTCACAATTCTTCTTATATCCCACACGCAAGGAGGTTATCACTTGACATTTCACCAAACTTCACTTACCGAGACCATACAGGCACTAGGGACCGATCTTAACCATGGTCTGAATTCTCATCAGGTGCAGGAAAGGCTGGCCCAATTTGGAGAAAATAAATTGCAGGAAAAAAAGCAAGCATCCTTTCTGCAACGATTTTTCGCTCAATTTAGAGATGTCATGATTTTAATTCTTCTGGCAGCTGCAGCTGTTTCCTTTGTCATCGCCTGCATCGAAAAGCAGCCTAAAGAATTTTTTGAACCCATACTCATTTTATTGATTGTTGTGCTTAACGCCATTATAGGTGTTCTACAGGAAAGCAAAGCAGAAAAAGCTTTACAAGCTCTAAAAAATCTGTCTGCTCCGCATGCGCGTGTCATCCGCAATGGTAAGGAAGATGTAATCGATGCTTCTCAGCTTGTCCCTGGAGATATTATTCGCTTAGAAGCTGGCGATTTTATTCCTGCGGATAGTCGGCTTCTGCGAAGTGTTAGTCTAAAATGTGAAGAATCTGCCCTGACCGGTGAGTCCGTCCCATCTGAAAAAGATGCACAAACTGCTGTTTTGGAAAATGCTCCTCTGGGAGACCGAAATAATATGGTTTTTTCAGGCTGTTCGGTCACCTACGGAACGGCTACAGCAGTAGTAACTGCTACCGGCATGAATACCGAAATGGGCCGGATTGCTAACCTGCTGGATAACGAGACCGACACCCAAACCCCTCTGCAAAAAAAACTGGCTCAGCTGGGTAAATACCTTGGCGTTTTGGCTTTGGCTGCCTGCGGTATTATTTTTGCAGTTGGCCTTGCCAACGGCATTCCCGCCCTGGAGATTTTTATGACTGCCGTTTCTTTGGCCGTTTCAGCCATTCCGGAAGGATTACCGGCCATTGTTACGGTTGTATTATCCATTGGCGTACAGCGAATGGTAAAGAAAAACGCACTGATCCGCCGTCTTCCTGCGGTGGAAACACTGGGAAGCGCTTCGGTTATCTGTTCTGACAAAACCGGCACCCTTACCCAAAACCGAATGACTTTGGTAAAGGCCTATGTGGATGGTGCAGCCGATGCTGAAACCATCCATTCTCAAAATTCTGCCCCTGTTTGCAAATTGCTGCAATACGCCAGCTTATGCTGCGACGGTACCGTTGTTTTTCATGCAGGGCAGGAACAGCATATAGGGGATCCTACCGAAACCGCCATTGTTTTTGCCGCACATAAAAACAATATCAGCAAAGAACTTTTAGATAAACAGTATCCGCGCTTAGCTGAGCTGCCCTTCGACTCGGACCGCAAACTGATGACAACCGTACACCAGATGGACGGAAAATATGTGGTTATCGTCAAGGGGGCCTTCGACATGATGGCTTCCAGGTGTATTGCAGGAAATTTGGAAACTGCCAAAAACATGGTAGACAAGATGAGTGCTGACGCACTGCGGGTTTTGGCTATTGCCTATAAAGAGATAAACGCCCTGCCCCCACAGCCCAGTTCTGAAAATTTGGAAAGCGGCCTGACCTTCATGGGAGTAGTCGGTATGATCGATCCTCCCAGACCGGAAGTAAAGGATGCTGTAAACATTTGCCGCAAAGCGGGTATTAAACCCATTATGATTACCGGCGACCATGTGGTTACTGCTGCTGCTATTGCCAAGGAGTTGGGAATATTGCAGCCAAAAGACGAGGCCATTACAGGCGCACAGTTGGATTCTCTGTCAGATGCGCAGCTTGATGAAAAAATAGAGCATATCTCGGTCTATGCCCGTGTCTCTCCGGAAAACAAAATTCGTATTGTAAAAGCCTGGCAGCGCAAAGGCCAGGTAGTATCCATGACGGGAGACGGTGTGAACGACGCCCCGGCCTTAAAAGCTGCTGATATTGGCTGTGCTATGGGTATTACCGGAACAGATGTGGCCAAAGGTGCAGCTGATATGACCTTGACCGATGACAATTTTTCTACCATTGTAGATGCCATTCGCGAAGGCCGAGGCATTTACGCCAATATTCGCAAAGTTGTAGGCTTTTTGCTGGGCACCAATATAGGCGAAGTGATTACCGTATTTACTGCCATGCTGCTTTGGCACAAAACCCCGCTGTTATCCATGCAGCTTTTGTGGATTAACCTAGTGACCGACAGTATGCCTGCCATCGCCCTTGGTATGGAGGCTGTAGAAAGCGACATTATGGACCACAAGCCCAGACCCAAAGATGAGGGAATTTTTGCCCACGGTTTGGGGATTCGAGTTATCCTGCAGGGAGCCATGTTTGCTGCACTGTCTTTGACCGCCTTCGTTATTGGCGAAAACGCAGCCGGTGTTTTGGCCGGCGGGCAAGCCCTGACTTTTATGGTTTTGGCGCTGTCTCAGGTAATACAGGCCTATAACATGCGTTCTGACCATTCGCTTTTCAAAATTGGGCCTTTCTCCAACCACAAGTTAAATTGGGCCTGCCTGGCATCTGTTGTGCTTGTTGCCTTAGTGTTGTTTACCCCATTACGAACAGCTTTTGGCTTGGTTACTCTTTCTTTGCCGACCTACTTGATAGGATTTGGTCTTGCGCTGATTCCCGTTGTTGTGATGGAGTTTTCGAAAGCCTTGGGGCTGATTAAGCACCAGCCTTAAACATTATTCCAATGAAAAGGGACTGCCATAGGCAGTCCCTTTTTAGCGCTATATAGCAGCAACCTTTTTGTATGTGCTAAAAAATAAAGCAGATAACTATGCCTTTTCAGGCGCTGCACATTTTTTAAGACCTAAACTTTACTTTTATTTTGGGCTTTACAGATCAGTTGAGTCATGGTTCCCATTGGGCAATAAACACACCAACTGCGCGGCTTAAACAGTACCATTGTAATAAGCCCCAGCACAGTGGAAGTAAGCATAACACTGTAAAAGCCGAAAGCAAACTGGGCAACTCCAGGGTTAAAAATTGTTCCATGATAAGCCCAGTTCCAGGGCAGTTTAAAGGTCCACAAAAGGGTTACAACCTGTTTTACATTCTGTGCGCCGGCAAAAACCAAATAGGTGTTCCACAGCATAACAAAAAACATTGCGAAAAAAAGGTCAAAAAACCATACCGGAACGCCTTGCTTTTCATCCAATTGGGAATATCCTTTTTTCTGGACAGACCAAACCGTCCTCCCAAAAGGCCAAACAATTGCCCACGCCCGCAGTAACGGTTGCAGTAGCCTTTGGTGCCCTTTGTTATAGAAATGATCAGCGGAATAAAAAAGCACAATAAACCCAGCCATGCAAACAAAATATTGACAAACCCTAGCAGAAGGTACAGGGTCGATGCGATTCAAAGATAATCATACCAATGTTTTTTCACGCTTCAACCTCCTGAATATGGATAATGCTGGCCGGGCATTTTTTCGCGCATTTTCCGCAGCCCACGCATTTTTCCGGGTTAACCTTTGCCATAATACCTCCCACAACTACTATGGCCTGCAGTGGACAAATTTTCTCGCAACAGCCGCAGGCCACACAGTTTGATTGGTCTATAATAGCTTTACGCCGCTTTTTTATTGGGTTCATAGAGCGTCTCCCACATTTAGTGGTTTTATTGTAGCAGGTGTTTTAAAAAATTACCGTGATAAAATCACCAAAAGCAAATATCGGGCTGCACAGGTGCACCAATTTGCAAAATTTCGCTGAAACGAACCAACAAAAAACTTTTCTTTAAAGTGCAGTGCGTTTTGAATGCTTTGCAAAATATATTTTTTTACAATAAAAAGCGCCGCACTTTTCAGCACAGCGTCTTTTATCCTGATCTATTACAAAAAGGCTACTGCATTGCCTAAAAAGTTTTGCGAACCGCCTTTCTGCGTCTTTCCCCTTAATTTTCTATTTGTTGTGTGCAAGGCATTTGCATGCTGCTGGCAAAACAGAAAAATTTACTTTTTTCCAACATCCTGCTCTTTAAATTTCGCCGGAAAACTCACCTGTCCCAATAATAGCACGCTAAAATGTTTTTTTACTGATTGCCTATTTTCCATAAAGAACCTTGTTTCGTCTCCTGGTACTCTACGGTTTTAATCATCTCCAATAAGGTTTTGAACGAACGCCGTTCGCCGGAAGACGGAAAATACACAGAGCCCTGCCACTCCTGCTCTGCAGTTCCGGTTACGGTAATTTCACACACTGCTTGTTTCTGCACGGCTCATCATCCTCTCTCAATAACACAAATTTCTCTCAAGCCTGGTGCTGCAGCACCTGAATTTTCACCTGTACACCCAGCGAATTCCAAGTGCTTTTGCAGCACCTTAACTGTAACACGAAACCGCTTTCTTGCAATCACCCGTTTTTTTGCAAAAAAGAACTATGCCTGCATACTCTGCAGGCATAGTCTCTCAACGCAGCATATATCGTTTCAGGTCTTTACGCTGCTTTATATGCAATTTTTGCAAAACAGTAGAAACATACTGTTTAACCGTATTGAGCGATATTCCCATATGGTTGGCAATTTCTTGATTGGTCCATCCCCGTGCAGCCAGCATAGCTGTGGCAAATTCTGTCGTGGTCAAATTACCAGCCACATCATCTCCGGTAACCGGATTGTGAACCTTTCGCCAACCGTCGGAAAAGCGATATGTAATAGCAATAATGCGTTTAAAATCATCCGGCCAGTCCCGCTTTAAAACAGCTTCCAACATGCCGCCCAACAGGCCATGGTGTTCGCCAAATCCTTCAATCAAATCATCCGGGCGAGCCAAGTCCCAGGCGGTTAAAAGATGCTTTTGCGCCTTGTCCGGCTGCTTTAGGCTCATATAATCCATAACTGCCACCAAATGCAGATAAATGGAAGGAATGGGATACTGTTCGGTTTGCATGGCAAAGGCTGTTTCCACAATTCCAATACTTTTGCTGTAATCTCCTTGCAAATAGGTATAATGGGCCTGCACATACAAAGCAAACATGCGCAGTCCTGGCGGCAAAAGGCGAATTTGTTCCTGCAGGGCTCCAATTCCTTCCTGCAGCGGCAAATGCAGCAAAACAGCAGCAGTTGTCATGGTAAAAACTGCAGAAGCGTGCAACTGGGGCGGCAACTCTTCTTCCGTATTGGACAGCATATTGCGCACCTGTATCAAGGTGTAGCGCGTCCGCTGGCTTTGCCCGAGGGAAAGGTTTGAATACGCATAGATTAAACAGGCCGACAACCGCAGTGCCAGTACCGGATGTGAAAGGTACAGTTCTGCCTGTTTTGCAGCTTCTTGTGCATGACCGCTGAAATAATAATACTCTGCGCGGGCTATATCTCTCTGTCTGGAATCTAAAATTGTGTCCAAATATTCCAGGCAATGCCCCGGTTTAAAAGGGGTATTCATCAGCGGCATAAGCATTAGGTCCATGTCCGCCACATTTTCACTGGTTTGTATGTTTTGCTTTTCTTTTTGCTGCGCACTTTTCCGCAAATCTTGCGGCTTTTGCGCACCGGCCGGAATTGCCCAGGCGCCACCAAACTTTCTTGCCCCTGCAATCCGCCCTTCTGTACAGTATTTTTGGACAAGGCGTCGGGAAATTTTCCACTGCTGTGCTGCCTGGTATACGGTAATATATTCCATAATGTTCTCCCCTGGCATTTTCTGCACGGTATGATATGCGTTTTGCGTATTCTTCCAAAATTTTAATCAGCTGATTGCTTACTTTTCAACCCACATCCGCTTTTCTTCTGGCAGTTTACTGCAAAGCAGCGGTTCACATTTTATAGTTTGCATAACAAAAAAAGCTTCTAAGAAAACAGGTTAATCTATCATTTGGGGCTCATTTTTACACAGTAACTTGTCACCCGCTCATTTTCCCTTTTTTATTTTATACCAAGCCCAGCTGTATTAGCAAAAGGCCCCAAAGCGGAATAGTTAACATGGAAAGTGCTGTGGTTAACACCACTATTTTTGCGGCGAAATGCTCGCCCATATTATATTGCGTAGCAAGAATAGAGGTGGTTGCACCGGCAGGCATTCCAGCCAAAACAACCGAAACACCGGTAACAACAGGCGGCATATGCGCCAGCACACACACTGCTAATGTAACGACCGGAATACCGCCCAACCGCAAAGCCGAAAACCACACTGTTGTTTTGGAAAAAAGCTGCCGAAACGGCACTTCTGTTAAAATAGCCCCTACAACAAACATGGATAGCGCTGTAGTACAGTCACTGACCCGCTTGAGGCTTTGTTCCAACACCACGGGGAGCGGCGGGCGAAAGGCCATTAAAAGAATGCCAATGTACACTGCAATCATACACGGATGGCTCAACGCTTTTTTCCAATTTCTCTTTTTGCCTTTTTCCGTTTGAAAATACCCAACCCCCACCGACCACATAAACAGCCGCTGCGGAATAATGTAAATGGCCGCATAGATCATGCCAATCGGCCCAAAAATCCCTTCTGCAATTACATTGCCCATAAAGCCAGCATTCGAAACTACGGTACTGAACTGTAAAACCCGTCGTTCGTCATGAGGAAGCCTTCGGTAAAGGATTGCAGACAAAAATACCGAAGCCACCTCTGTTACAAAACCAACCAACAATACCGCTCCAAATGCCTGAGCCACACTGGGATCTTTCAAAGAGCAAAAGGCATAGATAATATTACATGGCAGCACAATTTGTATAATTAAATCGCTGAGAAATTTTTTGGCCTGCACAGTAATCAGACCCCGCTTTTTCAGTACGGCCCCCAATGCAATCAAAAAGAACATAATAACCTGCATTTGAAGCATATCCTGAATCTTCAAAAAGGTCCCTCCTTATGCCTTATTCTCTATTTGGAATAAACATGCCTGCTTTTACAATTTTCGGCGCAGAATGGACATGGGGGGCAGCGGCCGCGGAACTGGCAGATAAAACGGCATCATTGGGTGGGATGTCGCTTCAATTTTTTCTCCCTGTGCGTTCTCAATCCAATCCGGCACAAATAAAAAGGTGTCGCCATTTGGCAGCAGTGCTTCCAGCTCTTGACCTACAAAAAAGCGTCCGCGCTGGGTGCAATATGCCACCTGTTCTTTACATTCTTCCACCACTGCCACAACCTCCCATTCGCGGATATACCCTCCTGAACGAGTGTTTTGCCGCGCATGCTCGGGGCCAAAATAAAACCCCGGCGAATAGGGCCGATGGCTGGATTTTTGCAATTCGTCCAAGGTTTGCTCCGGGCAGTTATAATGGGTCGGGTCTGAAAGCACAGCGTCCAGCGCCCGCCGGTATGCCGCCGCCAGGCTGGCCACATAATAAAAGCTTTTAGCCCGCCCTTCTACCTTCAGGCTGGTGACCCCGGCCGCCAAAATCAAATCCAAAAATGGGGCTGTGCAAAGGTCATTTGCATTTAAAATATAGGTACCCCCTTCCTCCTCGGCAATAGAATAATATTCTCCGGGGTGCTTTTCTTCCAGCAGGGCATACTTCCACCGGCAGGGCTGGGCACATTCCCCTCTATTGCCATCCCTGCTCGTCAAATACTGGGAAAGCAAGCACCGGCCGGAAATGCTGACACACATTGCCCCATGAACAAATGCTTCCAATTCCAGCTGTTTGGGGGTATTCTGCCGAATCTGCGCAATCTGTTCCAGAGAAAGTTCCCTTGCCAGTACTACGCGGCTTGCCCCCATTTCCCACGCGGCAGTAGCCGCCGCATAGTTCATAATTCCCACCTGGGTGGACAGGTGAATTGCCACTTCCGGACACAGTTTTTTGCACAGCGTCATAACTCCCAGGTCGGTCACAATAAAGGCATCCAGACCAGCCTGCCGCACAGCGCGCAAAAAATCCGGAAGCTGTGCAATTTCATCGTTGGTAGGAACGGTATTCAAGGTCAGATAAATTCGTTTTCCCTGGCTGTGCACCAGCGCCGCTGCTTCGGCTAAGGCATCGGGTGTAAAATTTTTGGGGGCACTGCGCATACCAAAGCGATCTGCCCCCAGGTAAACGGCATCCGCACCATATGCCAGCGCAAAAGCCAGGCGTTCGGCGTCCCCTGCCGGCATTAAAAGTTCGGGTAATTGTTCCATTTTTCTTGTCCTCTCTGCAAACGCAAACATGCTTTCAAATGCCAAATGCTATATGCGTTTTTTATACCAATATTTTTAGTGTAACAGGAACCGCTGCAATTTTGCAAAAAGACGGGTTTCTCCTGTTAGTAATCTTCAACCCTTGTACCTATAAAGCCTGCTGCGCCGTTTATGGGCACAGCAGGCTTTGTGGTAAATAAAAGCGCTTTACATTTTTTCTTTACAGAGAAGCATTTACCTTCCATGCTGTATCCACATTGGCGTTGTGTTCCTCTATGGTAGCGCCATAATAATACTTGCCGGTCAGGTCAGTCACAAAGAAATAGCAGGGGGAAGAGCCGTTTTCGCTGACCAAATCCTGGTTGGGCTGGGCCAGTGCCTGGATTGCCGCAAGACCCGGATTTGAAATAGGGCCAGCAGGAAGGCCTTCTACCTGATAGGTATCATAGGCCGCATAAATATTTGCCGGAATTTTATCCCAGCCGCCATAATAAGGAGCTACCCAGTTATACAGGTAATTGTTATCTTCCGGGTTTTGCACATGGCTGCTGGCGTTGCTTTCCAGTCGCGGGTAGGGAGAGCCTTCGGCCAGACGGTTCAAAAACACCTGCGCTACATTGGCATCTTCGGCGTTTCCGGCTTCTTCCTGTACAAAGGAAGCCAGAATGATGGCGTCGTTCAACGAAAGCCCCTTTTCTTCCAGCTGCTGACGAAGGGTTTGGTCTACCTTGTTTTCAAATTCCGAATAGAAGGTACAAACCAGATTGTAAACATCATCATCCTGGAAAAATTCGTAAGTATCCGGGAAAAGATACCCTTCGCATTTCATAAATCGGTCGCTGTTTTCCGGAATCTCGCTCCAGAAACTATACTGCGAGAAATCGCTGCCATCCACACCGTTGGCGCAGTCCAAAAATTCCTGTGCCGTACAAAGTCCGGCTTCCTCCATCTTCTGTGCAATTCCAAGCGCCGTCGTTCCTTCCGGGAAGGTCAACCGCACCACATCGGTACGCTGAGAAGGTGTTTGCAGCAGCTGTACAATCTGCGCAAAGCTCATTCCTTCGGCCAGCTCAAACTCTCCATACTGCAAGCTGGGGCCTGCACCGGTCTGGCGCAGGTACAACTTAAAGCAAAGTGCTGAATCAATAATTCCTTCCTGCTGCAGCTTTTCGGCAATGGCATTAGGGGTTTGCCCCTGCTCTACCGTAAAGGTTACCGCCTGGCCCGGCGTCGCTTTTCCTTCCACCTGGGAGGAGTAATAAAAACCGAACCCTGCCACTGCAATTACACAAACCGCAACCAGGCAGCCCAACGCAACTAAAAATTTTTTCATTTTGTTTTCCTTTCCTGTCCTGGGGGATATTATGCCCCGGTTTACCAGTTGGGGTAGATCATCTCTTTAACTTTGTCAGCTGCCTCGGCTCCGGCTAACTGACGCACCAGCTCCAAACCAAACAGTACAGCACAGCCCGCTGCCCTGCCCGTAATAATTTTTCCGTCCACCTCTACCGGCTGCCCAGTATAGGTTCCATGCTCCATGTGCTGATGCATAGTGGGGTACATGGTGGCCTTCTTGCCATCCAGCAAGCCGGCTTCATCCAACACCCAGGGAGCAGCGCAGATAGCCGCAGCATACAATTCCCGCTGGCACACCTGTTCCAAGGCCGCTTTTACAACCGGCGACCGGCGCAGGTGGTTGGTGCCCGGCATACCGCCGGGCAGTACTACCATCTGCGCGTCTTCTGGCAGTACAAAATTTTCATCGGTGCAGTCTGCCTGTACCTTAACACCGCTGCTGCTTGCCGGCATTTTTGTTCCAACACCCACCGTAGTAACCGGAATACCGGCTCTGGTAAGCATGTCATAAGGGGCCATCGCTTCCACGATTTCAAACCCGTCAGCCAAAAACAGATAGACCATAATATCTCCTCCCTGCCAGTTGTGCAGATTGCTTCTATTTCTTTCCACTCAAAACGAGTAAAGCGCTTGCTTTTCTACAGTTATCGCAAGCATGAAAAGCAAGCTTTATCAGTCTCCCATCAGGCCCATATAAGGGTCCTGAAGAGTGTGCTCACCGCACAGCCAGCAAAGCTGGCCATAGGGCTGTTCCGCACCTTCGCCCAAAAAAACAGAACCATAGCGGGGCAAATAAATTTTTGCCTGCCGTGCTCCGGTGTGCTGGCGGCATGCTTCTAATATGCGGTTTGCTGCCCGGTCATCACGAGCAGCTAGTTCTGCAAAGGTCAAAAGGTCCCCTTTTTGGAAAAACACCCCATAGCCATCTTCGGTTTCCACTGTAGTTGCCCCTGCAGTATACAGGCTTTGCAACATGGCTGCGTGGTTTTTTTCGGCAAAGCAAACCACCTCTTCGCCCAAAAATCTCGCACGCAGCTGGCGCAGACGCAGCGCGGTAACGGAATCAAATTCCGCCTGCGCCCACAGGTTCAATGCAATGGGCTTGTCCAGCTGGCGGTGATAAAACAGGGTTTTATAACCGTAACGGGCATAATAATCAAATAAACTGCGTTCGGCCGGAACCAGTACCGCAAAATCCATTCCTGCCTGGGCCTCTTTCTGGTGCAGATAGCGCAGCAGAGTATCCATTACCTTTCGGCCGCGAAAGTCCTTGCGGGTATTTACCCCATAAAGGTATACCCCTTTATACCGCCCCAAAGTGACCGGAATGGCACAAATGGAAGCAATAGCCTGGCCATTCTCCCGAGCCAAAACAGTATGTTCCAACCCGGCAAACTGGTCAAACACAAAATTGGTAAAAGCAGAATCGTCCCCGAAGGCGTCCTGCCAGTTTTGGACAAGCGCCTGCTTATCGGCAGGCGTTGCTGTGGCACATTCCAACAAATCACTCATCTCTCTTCCTATTAGAACATGTATAAGACGCGGCAGCTTTGCCCCACATCTTTTTGCATACGCTTTGCCATTTTTATTTTATGGCAAAACAGGGGCTTTTTTCTTTTTATTCCACTGCCTTGAAAACCATTTGGGCAATCTGTTCCACCGGCAGTAAATCGCCTTGCCTGGTACAGTCCAAACGAACCCAGCCTAATTTTTCAGCACAGTAGCAGGCAGCCTGGTGGCTGTGCTCCAGGTAGGATAAATCCCTTTCATGAATGTCCTTTTTGTTCTCGTCGCCATGATACCGTTCGGCCAAAAGCCGCTGACTTACCTTGAGCGGTAATTCCAGAAATACAACCCGATCCGGAGCAGGAATTCCAATGCGGCGGTATTCCAGGTCAAACAGCCAATCCAGGTATTCGTCCCATTGCTCTTTGGGCAATTTAGAGCATTGATGTACCGCATTGGAAGTTGTATATCGGTCAGCCACCACGGTACCGCCGTTTTGGTAAAAATTCTGCCACTGCTGTTTATAACTGGCATACCGGTCCACCGCATAGAAGGTAGAAGCGGCATAGGCATTCACATCATCCGGGCGCTGCCCAAAAGCCCCGGCCAAATACATCTTTACCAGCGCCGAAGATTCCGAATCATAATTGGGAAAGCTGACAGAAAGCACTTGGCGCCCTTCTTTCGCCAGCGCTTTTGTCAAAAGCGCTGCCTGTGTGGCCTTTCCTGCACCGTCCAAACCTTCTATTACAATCAGTCTTCCCATTTTATCCTTCCTGCCCCTTCAGTTTTGCATATTTTTCCCGCATTTGGGCCGCCTGGCCGCAGCTCATACGCCCTTCCGGGCAGGGACCATGGCAGCAGGCAGGGCCCGCTGTTTCAAACAGAGCGGGGCTTACCCTGTAAACCAACCGGAACATCTCTTCGGCCAAAGCACGAATCTCCCACTGGGCCCTGTTGCAGCACCGATGCGCAAAAAAATTGTGTAAACTGCGCGCATTCATCGTTACTACCATTTTGGTATCGCAAGCATTCGGCAGCACAAAGCGTGCATCTTCAATTGCCATTTTTTCTGCCTTGCGGGCAGCAGCCTTTTCACTCTCGCCAGCCTGTACAAGATTCTTATAATGTTTTTCCTTCAAAATCTCGGTCAATTTTTCATAGGCTTTTGCCTGGCTTTCCATCATCTCTTCATAAGCGGCCACCGCCTGCGGGTCTGCGGCAATTTCCGGCGGGGTCACATACTCAAACTGCTCCAGCTTTACATAGCGTTGGCTCTGCACACTGTAGCTGGCAATACGGTGGCGGGTAATCTGAGCCAACAGGCTGCGAGACACGCCCTCTATTGCAAAAGTAAAACTCGCATGCTCGGTGGGACTTTCGTGCCCCATACCAGCCAACATCCGAACAAAATCCGCTGCCTTTTCATCGGTCAGCCCCTCCATCAGCTCGTCCACCCCAACGGGAGAATAGCAAAGCTTTGCGGCAGCGGCAACCACCCGCTCCGGGTTTGGGGTATGAGCAATCAGCTGTACTTTCATATCGGTTCTCTCCTGTTTTGCAATCGTTATTTCTTATTTCTCTATCCGTGTAAGCGGGGCATAATTAGCCATTGTCTTTTTTTCGCCCACCTTATCAAACAGAATTTTTACAATGCAGTCGCCGGCTACCGGGGTCACGCTTAGTACCTTTCCCCGACCGAACACTTTGTGTTGAACCAGGTCTCCAGGCTGAAAAGCAGGCTTTTCCTGGGCTGTTTTTTGGGGCACAGCCATACCTGCCAGTGCACTGGTCTCAAAAGGAGCAGGCTTTTGCTTGGGGCTGGAGGGACTAAAGGCTGCATATCCGCTGCCGGCAGCATTCCACCCCGATGGGGTAGCGCCTGTTTTTTTGCCTGCAAAACCATTCTGCTTCCATCCGCCACTTTTTCCGGCAGCACTTTGCTGCCAGCCAGGCGTTTCAAAGGCATCCTGCTGCGCACCGGGAATTTGGTAACCGCCCCAGCCGCTGTCCCCAGTCTCTTCCAAAAGCTCAGGGTCAATCTCCTGCACAAAACGGGAAGGCAGATTGCGGTTGGTTTTACCGTACATCATACGGAAATTTGCACTGGACAGATAAAGTTCCTTTTTGGCACGGGTAATCCCCACATAGCACAGCCGACGCTCCTCTTCCAGGTCTTCCTCATTATAACGGCTGCGCTCGCCGGGAAAAATTCCTTCCTCCATGCCAATCAAAAACACATACGGAAATTCCAGCCCCTTTGCGGCATGAATGGTCATCATAACCACCGCATCGCTGGACTCGTCGTAGCTGTCGATATCCGAGATAAGGGCCACCTCTTCCAGGTAGCCAAACAAGCTGGCATCTTCCCCTTTTTCGTCCGAATAGGTCTTCATGCTGGAAACCAATTGACCTAAGTTTTCCAGCCGCGTCTGGCCTTCTTCCCCCATTGCTTCCAGCATGGCCTTGTAACCTGTTTTTTCTATAACCAGCTGAACCAAATCTTCCAAGGGGCCTTCCACCGCCTTGAGTAATTCTTCATACAAGCAGTAAAACCGTTCCAACGCAGCCGATGCACGGGAAAGCGCAGGATAATTGCGGCATTGCGCCACCACTTCCAGCATACATACCCCAAGCCCGCCTGCTATGGATGCAATATGGTCGACCGTAGAGAGGCCAATTTTGCGGGCCGGCTCATTGATAATCCGCCGCAGGCGCAAATCATCCTGCGGATTTGCCAAAACAGCCAAATATGCCAGAATATCCTTTACCTCTTTGCGGTCAAAAAAGCGTTGGCCACCCACCACCTTATAGGGAATCCCGGCACGGGCAAAATAAGTTTCCACCGGGTTGGACTGAGCATTCATGCGATAAAGCACCGCATGGTCCCGCAAATGCGCACCTTTTTTCAGATTCTGGCCAATCACTTCCGTCAGGTGGGCCGCTTCATCCTGTTCATCTTGTGCCGTATAATAGCTAATCTTCTGTCCGCGGTCATTCTCCGTCCACAAGGTTTTACCTTTACGGCTACGGTTGTTTTGAATCACACAGTTAGCAGCGTCCAAAATATTTCCGGTAGAGCGGTAATTTTGCTCCAACCGCACAACCTTTGCACCGGGAAAACTTTTTTCAAAGCTAAGGATATTTTCAATGGTAGCGCCTCGGAACCGGTAAATGCTCTGGTCATCGTCCCCCACCACGCAAATGTTTCCGCTGCCAGCTGCCAATAAACTAACCAACCTAAACTGTGCCACACTGGTATCCTGGTATTCATCCACCAAAATATAACGGTACCGGTTTTGGCAGTACTCCAGTGCTTCCGGGAACTGTTCAAACAGACGAACGGTTTGATAGATTAAATCATCAAAATCAAACGCACCGGCGGCCTGCAGCTGCTTGGCATAAGCTTCATAGGCACTTGCCACAAGCCTTGCGCGCAGGTCTGAAGCCGCCTGTGTCACCTGCTCAGGGCTTTGCAGTTTGTCTTTAAAGTGGCTAATCGCCGAAAGGCAGGCCCTTGGCGGCAAAAACTTCTCGTCAATGGAAAGCTTTTTATAAACCTCCTTCATCGCACGCAGCGAATCGTCCGAATCATAAATGGTAAAGCTGCGCGGCCAGCCCAGCCGCTCTGCCTCGCGGCGCAGAATGCGCACACAAGCCGAATGGAAAGTAGATGCAGTAATTTCTTCGGCATCGGCCCCCAGCATATCTGCCAAACGACTTTTCAGTTCTCCTGCCGCCTTATTGGTAAAAGTAATCGCCAAAATATTCCACGGGCGCACGGCATCCACCCGCAGCATTCCAGCAAGGCGGGAAGAAGGCACACCGCCATGGCGAGCCAGGTTTTCAAGCTCTGTCACATCTTCCTCGGTAGGCGTTCCATAAATCACATCGCTCTGATATGCCTTTCCAAACCGCACTAAATTTGCAATGCGGTTAACCAGTACTGTAGTTTTTCCACTGCCGGCCCCAGCCAAAATAAGCAGCGGCCCATCCGTGGTAAACGCTGCATCCTGCTGAACCGGATTAAGCCGGCCAAAACTTTGGCGAATAACTTGTTTGCGCAGCTGCAGAAACTGCGCAGTCAAAGCAGATGCCATAAAATACAAAATCCTTTCTTTAAAAGCAAATATGCACAAATGCCGGGCAAACAAAGCGCCCGCAAATGATAATAAAAATTTTTGCGGCTGCAGTACTAGGCAAACTGCGCCCAAACATTTTGTTGAACTTTAGAAAATATTATACCATACCCTTTTCATTTGTGAACCCGAATTCCCGCGGAAGATTTTAAGTACCAACCCTTTTGAAAAAATTTTCTGAAATGGTACTCATCAAATGCTTTCATAAAAAATGGGGCTTTTTAAAAGGCCCCATTTTTTATGAAAGATCTCCTATGCGATAAACCGTTAATACCGTATCCGCATAAAGAATGGTACCGCCATCACAAACCATTTGAAAAACGGCCGGTTCGGAAACGGAAATGATCTGGCTAAAAGAGAGGGTCACAACCTCTTGCGCCGACAAAAACAGATGCCTTGCACCAGCTGCTGTAACAGCTGTGCCATTTTTGCTGAAATAAAGTAATACGGACATAGGCAAGGCGGCACCGCCCGCTACGGAAACAACAGCGTGAAACGATATAGAATAATAACCCGGGCGCTTTATTTGTATGGACGAAGAATTATTGGTATGCGAGATAGAATCTCCACTTTGTGAGGCATTTCGGTCAAAGACGAGGGCTTGCCCCTGTGTGGCCGGCTGTGGCGGCACAGAATAAGCCACGAGAAGATTCGGTATTCCATTACTGCCAGGTTCTCCCTGCGGAATAACAAAATTAAATACTGCATGCTGGGATGTTCCGCTGTTGGTTACCTGCGCCTTTGTACCGGGAGCGCCTGTTACCACTGTACCGACCTGTATTGTGGCCGCCTCCCCCTGTACTCCCTGAATCCCCTGCGGACCCCGAGGTCCTTCTGGACCTTCCGGCCCTTCTGGACCTTGCGGACCTACTGGCCCCTGTGGGACTTCCCGACCTTGCGGGCCCTCTGGACCTTGCGGCCCCACTGGCCTCTGTGGGCCCTCTGGCCCCTGCGGACCTTCTGGACCTTGTGGACCCACTGGCCCCTGTGGGCCCTCTGGACCCTGTGGGTCTTCTGGACCTTGTGGACCTGCTGGGCCTTGCGGACCTACTGGCCCCTGTGGGCCTTCTGGACCCTGCGGACCTCTGCATAGACAACTGTTACAACAACGATGACATCTTTCTGGTTTACACCCAGGTAATCGGTTATATACACCGCATTTTCCTTTTTTATGTTCCATTACATCTGCAACATGCTCAAAGTTATCGTCTGCAGCACTATTTTGCATCGCACCATGGTTTTCCATGATATCACCTTTCTTTGCCACAATATAAAAACAGCAGTATGCCAATCAGGAGCAAAAAGTTATCAGGCTGCTGTTCTCCACTATATGTGTGGCCTGAAAAACATGGTACAGGTTTTCTCTTATCTTTCTCTGGCGGAAAGTTATATCTAATGGAAGAAGAAAAGAATTTGAAAAAGGCAAAATGTGGCTGCAAAAAAGCGGCTGAACAAAGCGAAAAACACGCCATAGAAGAGCTGAAGAACCTGTAAAATAACTTAGAACACAAAAAGAGACAGACCCTGTTTCGGAAACGCCTGTCTCTTTTTTACTGTCTTAACAAAACAGAAAGAACTATATTGAAACTCTTACGGGGTCCAAAAAAGAATTTAAGAGAAAATCTCTAAGATATATGGATTATAAGAGGGACGCTGCAAAGTCCAGTCTGCAGCGTCCCTCATTCTTATAAGATCAATAGTTATCGACATGAATTTCAAAAAAGCTCTTGGGGTATGAGCAAGTGGGACAAACTTCCGGGGCGGCAGTTCCCACCACGATATGCCCACAGTTGCGGCACTCCCATACCTTCACCCCGCTCTTTTCAAACACCTGGGCAGTCTCCACATTGTGCAGCAGAGCACGGTACCGCTCTTCATGGCGCTTCTCAATAGCAGCCACCAGGCGGAACTTAGCCGCCAGTTCCGGGAAGCCCTCTTCTTCCGCAGTTTTAGCAAATCCCTCATACATATCGGTCCACTCGTAATTTTCACCCTCCGCAGCGTGCAGCAGATTCTGCGCGGTGTTTCCCACACCATGCAGCTCCTCATACCACATCCTGGCGTGGGCCTTCTCGTTCTCTGCAGTCTGGAGGAAAAGTGCGGCAATCTGTTCATATCCCTCATTCTGTGCTACAGAAGAGAAATAGGTATATTTATTTCGCGCCTGAGACTCCCCGGCAAAGGCAGCTTCCAGGTTCTTCTCGGTCTGGGTACCAGCATATTTGCTTATACTCTTGACTAAGTCCTCTTCTATCAGTTCGAAGACAGAGGCGGGCTGCTTGCAGAGGGGACAGAACTCCGGGGCGCTGTCCCCCTCATGAATATATCCGCAAACTTTACACTTCCACTTTTTCACTGCTTTTCTCTCTCTTTCTGATACTACCTCATTATGAGGGGTGCATTCCGATAATTTCTCCTCCGCCTGCACAAGAAAATCCGTGTCTTCCTGTTTCTGCTGCAGTAGCCCACTTCGGTCCTTATAAGTGGTATGAAGCATCTGTTCCGCCAGCTGGCTGAGGGGCTGCCCGTAGAAAGCCTCGTAGACCTCCTTGATTTCCGGGTTTTCGTGGCTGGTACGAAGGGTCATAGATCCATCCCGGCGATAGAGAGCGGCGATGCGGCTCTTGCGAATTTCATCTGCATTTTTTACCAGATTCTTAGGCTGTCCACCGCCGCCGATACAGCCGCCGGGGCAAGCCATAACCTCTACAAAGTGATACTGTTTTCCACCCTCCTTCATTCGTTGAAGGAAAGCTCGGGCGTTGGCAGTACCGTAAATGACTGCCACCCATAGCGTCCGGTCACCGATCTTCACCTGGGCCTCCCGTACACCTTCGTACCCACGAACCGGATTAAGCTGAAACAAGGTCTCAGGTGCACTCTTACCAGTTAGATATTCATAAGCAGTACGCAGTGCAGCCTCCATAACCCCACCGGTGTTGCCAAAAATAACACCGGCACCAGAAGCCTTGCCCATCAAAGAATCGTAGGCAGAATCTTCCAAGATATTCCAGTCAATTCCAGCCGTCTTGGCCCACCGGGCCAATTCTCTTGTAGTAATCACCTGATCGGTGTCCCGCATTCCTTCCGCACCGTAATAATCAGCGGCAGCATGCATCTCTTCACGCCGTATCTCGAATTTTTTGGCGGTGCAGGGGGTCAGAGCTACATGAACAATTCTCTTTGGATCAAGCCCCATCTTTTGAGCAAAATAGGTTTTCACTGTGGGGCCCTGCATCCCAATTGGACTTTTTGCAGTAGATAAATGCGGCAACAGTTCCGGTGCGTAAATCTCTGCAAAGTGTACCCATCCCGGACAGCAGCTAGTGAACTGAGGCAAAGGCTGGTTCTTCTCTGTCACGCGGCGAATCAGTTCACTGGCCTCTTCCATGATGGTCAGATCGGCAGCAAAATTGGTGTCCAACACATAGTCGACCCCCAAAGCACGCAGCAGCGCCACCATTTTTCCCTCTACAAAGGTGCCCGGTTCCATGCCGAACTCTTCCCCAAGGGAAGCACGAACAGCGGGAGAAGTGCTGACTATTACTATCTTTTCGGGATCAGCAATTGCCTTTTGTACCTGGGATGCCTCATCCCTCTCAATGATACTGTCCACCGGACAGACATTGGCACATTGGCCGCAGTAAATACAGACGGCCTTTCCTCCTGTTTGCTCAAATGTATAGGTTCCATGTACGCCCATCAGATTAGTACAGGCTTCTTTGCACATACCACAACGAATGCATTTTTCTTCCAAGCGCACAATGCTTGGGTTTTCCTCCTCAATGGGGACACGAACCGATAAAGGTAGATGTTTCAGTTTACTCACATTCCTTTCCTATTTATTTTTCTGGCAGTCCTCACATAAATAGTGCAATTTCAGATCATACGACAAAATAGAAATTCCAGCCTTCTTTTCCAGCTGCGCGGTGAGATCTCCCAGATCAATATCCAATAATTTGCCACATCTCTTACATACCATATGATCATGGCGCTGAATGCGATCATAGCGGTCGGGCATTCCCTCCACCGATACTTTGCGAATCAAACCTTCCTGCCATAAGCAGTTGAGGTTGTTGTATACTGTAGCCAGCACTACGGTAGAATAGGTCTGCCGGAGAGTCTCAAAAATTTCCTCAGCCGTCATATGATTGCGGGGAAAATTTATAATCTCTAAAATTTTCTTTCCATACTTAGTCACAATGCTCAACGCCCATTAATTTTTAGAATAATTCTAAATTTATTATATTAATTTTCCAATTTCCGTCAAGAGAAATCTGCAAAATTTTGTTATATATCGATCCAAAATTTCACTACTGGAAAAAATTCATGGAATAAAACTGTTGCATAGAAAATCTTTTTGTTCTCTCGCCTTCTTATCTTAAAAGCTGGAATAGAGCATTTTTTGATAATCAAAATGCGCATCTTAGTAAAAATAAGCCCTATCGCTTATAAAGCGATAGGGCGTGCATAATGGCCAAAAAGGGTTCGCTCGCTAAAAGGGCCCATTTACGCCCTAACCTTTTGCGTGGAACTTGTTTAATTCCGACACACAGACATTTTGGCTGTTTTGCTAATAAAAAAATAAACCATCGCTTTTCGCGATGGTTTATCTGGCGGAGAAGGAGAGATTCGAACTCTCGCGCCAGTTTCCTGGCCTACGCCCTTAGCAGGGGCGCCTCTTCGACCAAGCTTGAGTACTTCTCCATGCCTGCTATCAAAGGGATAACACCTATTCTATTGTGCACCCTGATTTTGCAGGGCAGTGGCGGAAAGGGTAGGATTCGAACCCACGGAGCGTTGCCGCCCAACGGTTTTCAAGACCGCCTCCTTCGACCACTCGGACACCTTTCCAAAAATCGAGTGCTTAGTTATAATAGCACATTGCAGGACGAATTGTCAATATTTTTCAGAAAATATTTTTTTGTTTTTTTCTCTTTTCCTGTTTGCTCAAAATTTAAGCTGCGCCGCCGTTTTGTGCTTTAAAAAGGCTAAAACAAAGTTTACTTCGCACCAGTTTTGCCTTTTTGGAATAGGATGGCCCATCAAAAACGATTCTGTCTTTTGAGCAGAAAAAAGGAGTGAACTGTTTTGATGCAGCGACAAATGCTTGATTTCTTTTTAGGTGCCGTTTCCCCCGCAGGCTTCGCCGGATACTTCGATCAGCTGCTTCGCCTGGAACCCAGCTGGCGGGTTTTACTAATTAAGGGAGGGCCCGGCTGCGGAAAGTCCACCTTAATGCGGCGGATAGCACAAGCCTTTTTCCTAAAAGGGGAACAGGTAGAACGCATTCACTGTTCCTCGGACCCAGATTCTCTGGATGGGGTAATTTGTCCCAAACAGCGGTTTGCCATTGTGGATGCGACCGCCCCCCATGTATTGGAACCCCGTGTGCCGGTAGCTGCACAGGAGGTCGTAAGCCTATACGACTACCTGGACCGCGACAGCCTGCAGTCCAGCCGGGATGAAATTAGCTTGTTGTTTGACCGCTGCAGCCTTCTGCAGGAGCGCGCCGCGCGCTATGTAACTGCTGCAGCTGGCCTGATAACAGATAGTGCACGCATTGGTCTTGCTTCTGCAAATCTTCCCGCTGCTCAAACTTTTGCTCAAAAACTGGCCAGCCGGCGTCTGCCAGCCACCAGCAGACCCCCGCAGGAGCAAATCCGGCTGCTTTCTGCAAACACCCCCAACGGACGAACTATCTACCGCAGCACGGTGGACCTGCTTGCTGATACAGTGTTGGTACTGGAAGATGAAGAAGGGGCCGTAAGTAAGGCCATGATGCAGACTTTACGACAAGCCGCCTTGGCGCGTGGTCAGCGCTTTTATACCTGCTATTGTCCCTTGGCTCCCTGTGATAAAATCGACCACCTTCTTTTCCCGAATCTGTCTCTGGCCATCGTAACCAGCAATAGTTGGCACCCCTTTGCCGCCAAGAACAGCCGCGTCATTCATTGCCGCCGCTTTTGCCAGAAAGAACTTTTGGCCAATTACCGTCATCGGCTGAGTTTTAACCGAAAAACAGCCAACTGCCTATTGGAACAAGCCAGTGACCTGCAGCGGCAGGCCAAACAGCTGCATGATCAGTTGGAAGTTTACTATAAAACAGCCGCGGATTTTGCAGCAATTGACCAATTGACTTCTCGCCTTTTGCAAGACCTTTCCAAAGAAGAAAAAGCGTAAAATTTTATGGAAGGCCCCATAAACCAATAATTATTTTATCTGTTTGTAGTTACCATAACTATAAGCTCGTATTATGAAATAGAAGGCCCGGTTAGCGCAGCAAACATTTGTATTTTCTATTTGCTGACGCCGCAGCAAATAGATATGGCTTATATCCGAAAAATTTTCCTGTTACGGTGTTTTGCAGTGAAGACTAAAAAGCCCATGGCCTTCTGCGCATTCTTTTCCTGATTGCTCAAAGGTTGCGCATGTCATCCATTTTTCCTCTTTTTCCCTTCGGTCTGTTTTAAAGCTGCCTGCAAAAATAGCTGCTCATATGAGCAGCTATTTTTGTTTTAATTTTCTTTTACTATATGGTAATTTGCTTGCAGAGGATACTTTAAAAATAAAAAGTGCCTTTTTAAAAAGTTTTTACATCCACGACAAAATTCCTGCTGTTTGGCCGCTAAGCACATGCTAATATTTTAACATTCTATTTGTTTTGCATGTCTTATATTAGGTAGTACATTTTGCCGTACATTTTAAAATTTATTTTCCTTATTTTAGTCCTGACATTCGTCACCGCAAAACAAAAAGGTCCAAAAAACCGCTTATAAAAGCAATTTTTTAGACCTTTGGAGCTTGTGATCCGATTCGAACGGACGACCTGCTCATTACGAGTGAGCTGCTCTGCCAGCTGAGCCACACAAGCTTATTTGGTATTTTGCAGCAAAACTGCATCTATTATTATATCGAAAATCACGAACAAGTCAAGCAAAAAGCACTTTACGAGCCAAAAGTTTTCCGTTATGATAAGAAAAACCCTTTTGTTTGGTTTTTTCTTCCCAATTTATTTTATTTGACCATTTTATCAGGAAGGAGGGTTTTTTATGACTGGCGCTACGATTTCCATTCTGGGCATTTTGTGTTGCCTGGTTATTGTATTTTTGCGCAGCGGCCATGCCGACTACGCACTTTCGGTTTTGCCCATCCTTCTGGTACCAGCGTCTTACTTAATTGCCATTCCCTTTGCAGATTGGCTTTTTGCGGCCGATAATATTTCCCCTGCCTTTGTTCGCACCGTTATTACGGTGGGGGGATTTATTTTATTTGTCATTTTGCTTACTTTATTTTCCCGGCGCATTAAAGTCCGTAAAAATCGTTCGCTTTACTGGGGCTTATGCTGTTTATACTGTACGGTCCTATTGGGAATTTATCTTTACCATCTGTCTTTGCTCGTATAACCATACATCCAACAGAAGTATAGGAAGCTGCTATTCTTTCGGGGCTACGCAGCCCCTTTATTTTTTAGCACTTCAGCTGCAAAATATGCGTTTGGATACTTGCTGGCATTTTTGATGAAAATTCTTGACAGAATTTGCCTGTACCGATATAATGTAATTGATAATAATTATTATTTGGTTTTTATTTTTGCTTTGTGCACTTATTCATATATTTGCAGGAGGTATTTTCATGGACCAGAAAGCGATGTTTCAGCTCACCTATGGCCTTTTTGTTTTGACCGCAAAAGAAAACGATAAGGATAATGGCTGTATTATTAATACTGCCATTCAGGTCACTACTACCCCTAACCGCATTACCATTGCGGTAAACAAGCAAAACTACACCCACGACATGATTATGCGTACCGGAAAGTTTAATGTTTCCATTCTGGACCAGAGTGCCCCGTTTGAACTATTCCAGCGGTTTGGGTTCCAAAGTGGCCGAACTGCTGACAAATTTGCTGGGTTACAGATTGCCCGCAGTGAAAATGGCCTTGCTTACCCGGCAGAGCATGTAAGCGCTGTTTTGTGCGGTAAAGTTGTACAGACTGTGGACCTTGGCACACACACCCTGTTTTTAGCCGATGTGGAAGACGGCTTTTTGGTTACTGGTGGTCAGCCGCTCACTTATGCCTATTACCACGCCCATGTAAAACCCAAGCCCCAGCCTGCTGCTGAGCCGAAAAAAGGCTGGCGATGCAAAATTTGCGGATATATTTATGAAGGAGAAGAACTGCCTGCAGATTTCATCTGCCCGATTTGCAAGCATGGTGCAGCCGACTTTGAGCCAATTGGCTGATTTTTAGGATGTACTGTAAAAAATACCATTATATTTGCCGCCTAACCTTGACATTTCAGCTTTCTCCGTTATAATAAAAGGCAATTGAATATTCAGATAGAGGCGCGGCCGACAAAAGTATGCCCTAATCCACCGGAAGACAACGGCGGGGCAGAAAGGGGAGGTCGCCGAGGGACGGTTTTGTTTGTCTTAACAAGTCGTTGCCGGGCATACGGATAAGATCCGTATGACTGTCGCGGATGCGGAGTGCTGTCGAAATGGTTTTGGTTTGCACCATACCGACGCTTTGCGCCGGTATGGTGATTTTTTTACCTGCCGGTCTATTTTGCCGCGCTATCTCAAGGCGCGGTAAAAAACCGTGCAACAGGAAAAGGAGAAACCATGATGAAACAACACTTGCGGCGAACGATTTTTTTGCTGGCAACCATTCTATTGATGGCCGTATTGCTCTGTCCCACTGTTCTGGCAGAAGGACAAACACCCGGCTCTAAGTTGATTGATTGCCCGGACTGTGCAGGTTCCGGTGCCTGCATGGTCTGCTATGGATTAGACGAAACATGTGAAAGCTGCGGAGGATTGAATATCTGCGCAGTTTGTTCCGGCACAGGACAGGTAGAATCTCCCAGTCGGTTTTTCAATACCGGTTGGGCTTTGCTGCCCCCTGTTATTGCCATTGCACTGGCTTTGATCACGAAAGAGGTCTACTCTTCCCTGTTTATTGGTATTTTGGCCGGCGGGCTTCTTTACGCCAACTTTAATTTTGAAACCACCGTTCTGCATGTATTCAGTGACGGTATCGTTTCGGTTCTTTCTGACAGCTATAATTTGGGCATTCTGGTCTTTTTGGTCATTCTGGGTGCACTGGTCTGCCTTATGAACAAGGCCGGCGGCTCGGCCGCATTTGGGCGCTGGGCACAGGTACATATTAAAAGCCGAGTAGGTGCACAGCTTGCCACTGTACTCTTAGGTTGTTTAATTTTTATTGATGACTATTTTAACTGCCTGGCAGTGGGTTCGGTTATGCGCCCCATTACGGACAAACACCATATTTCCCGGGCAAAACTTGCTTACTTAATCGACTCCACTGCTGCACCGATCTGCATTATTGCCCCCATTTCTTCCTGGGCTGCTGCAGTTGCCGGCTTTGCCGAGGATGGCCAAGGGTTAAACCTGTTTATTCGCGCCATTCCTTATAACTTTTATGCGCTTTTGACCATTCTTACCATGGTGGTACTTTCGGTAAGCCAGCTGGATTTTGGCCCCATGCGCCAGTTTGAGTACAATGCTATTCAGTCCGGCGATGTATTTTCGGGCAAAAACCCCTACGCGGAAACCCGGGAAACCGACGATAGTCGAGGCCGCGTACTGGACCTGGTAGCGCCTGTGGCTGTTTTGATTGTTTGCTGTGTGGTCGGCATGATTTATTCCGGCGGCTTTTTCTCTGGCACCGACTTCATTTCCGCCTTTTCCAATTCGGACGCTTCGGTAGGTTTGATGCTGGGTTCCGCTTTTGCGTTGCTGTTCAGCTTTGTATATTTTGCCGTTCGGCGCACCGTTAAATTTTCGGACATGATGAGCTGTATCCCGGAAGGCTTCAAAGCGATGGTACCTGCCATTTTGATTTTGACCTTTGCCTGGAGCCTTAAGGCCATGACCGACTCGCTGGGCGCGAAATATTTTGTGGCGGATTTTGTTTATGCCAACGCTAAAAGCCTACAGTTCTTCCTGCCTGCTATTGTATTTTTAATTGGCTGCCTGCTGGCCTTTGCCACCGGCACCAGCTGGGGTACTTTCGGCATTTTAATCCCCATTGTACAGGGCGTATTCCCCATGGACAACCCGCTTTCCATCATCTGCATTGCAGCTTGTATGGCTGGCGCTGTCTGCGGCGACCACTGCTCCCCCATCTCCGACACTACCATTATGGCTTCGGCAGGCGCACAGTGCGACCATGTAAACCATGTTTCCACTCAGCTTCCCTACGCCATATTGGTTGCGTCCGTTAGCTTTGTAAGCTATCTGATTGCTGGTTTTGTACAATCTGCCTGGGTCTGTCTGCCCATTGCATTGGCGCTGATGCTGGCAGTGCTGCTTTTGATTCGGATGAAAACTGGCCGCACAGGCGAATAATTACTGCCAAAAAGGGCACCGCAACTGCGGTGCCCTTTTTTAAGCTTTTATTGGATTGCCGGAAACAAAACCGTAATGGTTGTTCCTTTACCCGGCACACTTTCCAGACGGATATCGGCATTGTGCAACCGAGCTGCATGTTTTACAATGGACAGTCCCAATCCGGTCCCGCCCGAAGCACGGGAGTGACTTTTATCCACCCGATAAAACCGTTCAAATACACGGCTTTGGTGCTGAGCCGGAATGCCAATCCCCGTATCCTTCACCTGCAAAACGCTAGTATCCTTTTTCTTCCAGGTGGAAACCTCCACTTTACCGCCGGACTGATTGTAAATAATGGCGTTGTCGCACAGGTTTGCTGCCAGTTCCCGCAATAAAGTAAGCGTTCCTTCTACCGGTGCACAGGTCAGCTTCTGTTCTATTGTTACCTTGTGTTCCTGTGCCTTCTGCTGCAAACTTTCCACTACATCCTTCGCCACCTCGGCAAGGTCCACCCGTTCTTTGGGCAACTGCTGGCCGGCAGCTTCATCCAGCTTGGAAAGTTCAATAATATCCCCAATCAGTGCATTCATGCGGCTGCTTTCCGCTAAAATATTCTCATAAAAGCGGGGCTTGTCCTGCTCTTGCACCATACCATTTGCCAAAAGCTCGGCTGACCCGCTGATGGTCTGCAAGGGCGTTTTCAATTCATGGGAAACATTTGCGGAAAATTCACGCCGCATCTGCTCGGCCACGCACTCTTCGGTCACATCCACAAGCAGCAGAATATTTCCCCCATGCAGCGCCGGGGAAAGAGATATTTCAATGACTCTGCCATCTTTATTCATCTGCACACGACAGGTTTCCTTGCGGCGCATTGCACCGGCCAATTTCAGGAAGCTTTCATTGCGGCAGGCCGCCAAAAGAGGTTCACCCAAGCATTCCTCTGTTTTGCAGTCCAGCATAGATGCCGCACTGTGGTTCATGCTTAAAATGTTCCCCGTTTTGGAAAGGACGATCAAACCTTCGGTCATATTCTCCATAATATTGGCCAGCTCATCCCGCATCTGCTGCATGGTCTGCATCTGGTTTTCCAGCTGGCGGTTTTGGTGGTCGATGCGCAAAAGCAAAGGAGTCAATTCGTCATAGGTTTCATTCTCCATCGGCTTTTCCACATCCAGCGTCTGCACCGGTTCCATCAGTTTTCTGGTTAAAGGACCCGCCAACAAAGCAGCCAAAGCAACCACCACCACAAAAATCCCCAATACATAGGGCACACAATTCAAAAGCTGCCCGTAAACGCTGCCAGTTGTTTGCGAAATGCGCAGCACACTGCCGTCAGACAGGCGCAGTGCATAATAATAGGTTTCTTGGCTTAGGGTATCCGAAAGACGGGTAGTCTCACCGGCCCCCGAAGTGAGCGCTGCTTTCACCTCTGGCCTGCCGGCATGGTTTTCTGTTGCGCCCGCGCTGTCGTATAGTACCGTTCCATCCTGCCCAATCCAGGTCAGCCGAAGCCCATTGGATTTGTTTTCCTCAAATGCTTTTGGGTCAACACTGCCCGCATTTATTACCCCTGCCAGCATCGTGGCCGTTTCTCTAACAGTGCGGTGCAGCTGGCTGGTGGCGTTCAGCTGCAGTACCCAGAAAATGAGCAAACTTCCCACCAAAGCGCTTGCGGCCCCCAACAGGCAAAGCGCGCGGTTGATGCGTTTTTTCATGGCTCTGCTCCTTCTGCACTCATTCCTTCAGCCGATAACCTACGCCTCTGACCGTTTCCACACGGGCACCAGTAGCCCCAAGTTTTTGGCGCAAAGTACGCAGATGCACATCAATGGTTCTGGTTTCGCCGTCAAAGTCATAGCCCCAAACTTCGGAAAGCAAAGCATCTCTTGTGAACACCCGGCCGGGGTGACTTGCCAAAAGGCGAAGCAGCTCAAACTCTTTTCGGGTCAAGGTGACCTCTCGTCCATCAGCAAATATCTGGTGGCGGCCGGTATCAATTACAAGGTCGCCGCTGCGCAGCACATCCTGCGGCGGTGCAGCGCGGCGTAAAAGCGCCCGCACCCGGCTAATCAGCTCCATCATGCCAAAAGGCTTTACAATGTAATCATCTGCCCCCTGGTCCAGGCCATTCACCTTGTCGTACTCTGTCCCTTTTGCAGTAGCCAATATAACCGGCAGGCTGCAGGTTGCTGTTTCGGCCCGCAATTTGCGCAGAATTTCAATTCCATCTTCTCCCGGCAGCATAACATCCAACAGCACCAGCTGAGGTGTTTGGCTGGCCAAGGCTTCAAAAAAAGACGCCCCGTCCGAAAAGCCCTGCGCTTCGTATCCGGCAGTTTTTAAAGTGTAAACCTCCAGCTCCCGGATGGCATTATCGTCCTCTACACAAAAAATCAAATCAATCGGCTCCTTTCTGTCCGCAGCGCACTCATTTTTCCGACTGGTGCTGCCCGGTCAGCCCAAACTGCACCCACTGGGCAATATTGGTAGCGTGGTCGCCTATCCTCTCAAAGTATTTTGCAATCATTAAAAGGTCAATGGCCTCCTGTGCCTGCGCCGCATCCTGCATAATCAAGTCCGGCAGGCCAGCCTTCAGCTCACAGAACATTTGGTCCACCTGGTCATCGCTGCGCACCACCTGGCAGGCCAAATCCAGATCTTTTTTTACGAAAGCATCGATACTTTCCGTAACCATTTTGATGGTAGCCCGGGCCATGGTGCCGATATGTACGGCCTGGGCCCCTTTTGTAAGATTCGCCGCGCTGATAATATCAGCAATATCCGCTGCCTGGTCCCCTATTCTTTCCATATCGGTAATCATCTTCAAAGCTGCGGAAATCTGGCGCAGGTCCCGCGCTACCGGCTGCTGCTGCAAAAGCAATTTCAGGCACAGGCTTTCAATATCCCGTTCCTTCTGGTCAATCTCGGCATCGGCCGCATGAACCTGATTTACCAGGGAAATGTCGCCTTCCAGCAAAGCTTTCGCCGCCGTGGCAATTGCCGTTTCGCACAAGGCTCCCATGGCAATCAATTCCGTATTCAGCATTGCAAGCTGTTCATCAAATCTATTACGCATTAGCCAAACCTCCCGGTGATATAATCTTCGGTGCGTTTATCCTTGGGCATGCTGAACAGCTGTTCGGTCACACCGGACTCCACCACCTCGCCCAGCAGAAAAAAGACCGTTTGATCAGATATGCGTACAGCCTGCTGCATATTGTGGGTTACCATGATAATAGTATAATCTTTCTTCAGCTGTGCAGCAAGGTCTTCAATCTTCGAGGTAGAGATGGGGTCCAGCGCACTGGTGGGCTCATCCATCAGCAAAACTTCCGGTTTAACCGCCAGTGCCCGGGCAATACACAGCCGCTGCTGCTGGCCGCCGGAGAGGCCCAGTGCACTTTTGTGCAAGCGGTCCTTAACTTCGTCCCAAATGGCCGCATCCCGCAGGCTTTTTTCCACAATTTCATCCAGCTGAATGCGCTTTTTAATACCGTGGGTGCGCGGTCCAAACGCAATGTTATCGTAAACACTCATCGGGAAGGGGTTGGGTTTTTGGAACACCATACCTACCCGGCGGCGCAAAAGCCCAGGGTCCATTTTGCGGTAAATATCCAGGTCGTCCAATAGGACCTTGCCTTCGATCCGGCAGCCTTCCACCAGGTCGTTCATGCGGTTAAGGGTTTTTAATAAGGTTGATTTGCCGCAGCCCGAAGGGCCAATAAAAGCCGTAATGCCGCCGGCGGGAATCTTCAGGTTCACCGACTTCAATGCATGGAAGTCACTGTACCATAAATCCAAATTTTCAATGGTAAACTTATCCATTACTCTGTTCCTTTCGCAAGTTTTTTGGCTACAAAAGCGCTGAGTGCATTGATACCGGCAACCACCACCAAAAGCACCACTGCGGTACCGTAAGCTTCGTTGATATGCAGTCCCTCACTGGACAGTACATACATATGTACCGCCAATGTGCGGCCCGAACGCATCAGGCTTTTGGGAATCTCCGCCACCGTACCGGCTGTATAGATAAGCGCGGCAGTTTCGCCCACTACGCGGCCAATTGCCAAAATGACACCACTTAAAATTCCCGGCATAGCTGCGGGCAATACAATGCGCCAGACGGTGCGCAGACGGCCTGCACCCAAACCAAAGCTGCCTTCCCGGTAACTGTCTGGCACCGAGCGAAGCGCCTCTTCCGTTGTTCGGATAATCAGCGGCAGAATCATGATAGCAACGGTAAAACCGCCCGCCATCATACTGTATTTCCATTTGAGTGCCGTGACAAAAAACAACATGCCAAACAGGCCGTAAACAATACTTGGAATACCGGACAAGGTTTCAGCCATCAGCCGAACCACCTTGACTAGGCGGCTGCCCCTGCGAGCATATTCCACCAACCAAATGGCCGCGCCAACCCCAAGCGGCACAGCAATAACAAGGGCCAATGCCGTCATAATCAATGTATTGACCATAGCAGGCATCAGAGAAACATTCTCGGAAGTATATTCCCAGGCAAACAGAGAAGGTTGCAGGTTGGGCACACCTTTTATTAAAATATAGCCGATGAGAAAAGCCAGCACACTAAGAGTGATGATACAAGCCAGAAGACACACCAGACGCAAAGCAAGAGAAGCCGGCGAACGCTTATAAATAGCCCACCGCTGAGCGCGGCGCAATTTTTTGTCATGATTCACCGTTCACCCCTCCGTTTCAAAGCCGAAAAGCACAGGTTAATCATCAAGACCAGCACAAACAGGACCACTGCCGTAGCAATTAAGGCTTCCCGGTGCAGATCGGCGGCATAGCCCATTTCCATAACAATGTTGGTGGTCAGTGTACGGACCCCTTTCAGCAGTCCTTGCGGCATCCAGGTCTGATTACCTGCCACCATAATAACCGCCATTGTCTCGCCCACCGCACGGCCTACGCCCAGCACTACTGCAGCTAAAATACCGCTTTTGGCCGCTGGCAGCACCGCGCCAAAAACACTGCGCTCTTCGGTAGCACCCAGCGCCAGTGCCCCTTCGTAATAGCTTTCCGGTACCGCCAAAATAGACGCCTGCGCCACGCTGATAATAGTGGGTAAGATCATCATGCCTAAAAGCAGGCTTGCTGTCAGCATGGTACTTCCGTTTTTAACGCCGAAAACCAATCGTACGGCCGGCACCAGTACTACAATTCCAAAAAAACCGTACACCACTGAAGGAATGCCTGCCAGCAGATCCACAGCCGGGTTGATTTTACTTGCCAGTTTTTTGGGGCAAAACCGCGCCAGGTACACCGCGCATAACAGCCCAACCGGCACGCCTACCACCAAAGCACCCGCGGTGACATAAATGCTGCCCAATATCATGGGCAGAATGCCGAACAGATTATTGCCAGGCTTCCAGGTACGGCCAAGCAAAAATTTAAGCGGGCCTATCTCGGCAATAGCAGGCAAGCCGTTCGCAAACAAGAACAGGCAGATCAATACAACTGCCAGGATACTGGTACAGGCTGCCAGCAGGAATACCCCATGCATAACCAGCTCCCAGATTTTTCTCAGTGCGATCTTTTCGTTCATCCTCTTTGTTCCTTTCCTTTCTAAACAGGACAAAATTTTTTCGCCTCCATCAGTATAAAAAAAGGCAGGGCAAATCCATTATCCCTGTTTTGTAAAATTTATGTAAAATCTGCACAAATGCAAAAGGCCGCCGGCAATGCCGGCGGCCTTTTTTAGGGGAAAAACGCAAACTGCGAGGTGCATTTTTAAGCGAATCGGTTAATTAGTCGAGAACCTCTTCCCAGGTAGTGGTCTCGCCCGTGTAAATGGACAGCACCTGAGCGCTGGTCAAATCATCCACAGTGGCTTCGTTGTTGACAATCACCGCAATACCGTCCATGGCGATGGTGGTACCGGTCAGGCCCGCTTCCACTTCGCTGTCCTTCAGTTCACGGGAAGCCATGCCAATGTCACACACACCATCAATGGCGCTCTGCATGCCGGTGGTGGAATCGCTCTGCTGTACTTCAATGGTGGCATTGGGGTTCAAGGCCAGGTAGGCTTCCTTCAGCTTTTCCATAACCGGGGTAACGCTGGAAGAGCCCGCAACCACCACATTGCCGGAAGGCTGAGTGCTTTCAAAAGCGGTTACATCATCCAGGGGAATGTAGCCATTCTCCTCGATAACTGCCTGGCCATCGCTGCTGAGGATAAAGTTAATGAAGTCCTGAGCCACTTCGCTCACATCGCCATTGGTGGCAATATTGAACGGACGGGAAATTTTATAATCGCCGCTCTTGATATTCTCCACAGTGGCTTCAACCCCATCAATCTTCACCGCTTTTACGGTATCGTTCAGGCTGCCCAGAGAAATGTAGCCAATTGCAGAAGGATCGCCCGACACCGTGGTCATCATAACAGCGGTGCTGTTGGTAACATTGGCCGCCTCGGTGGTCATATCCTCTTTTTCACCTTCGGCGTTCTCCTGTTCAATGCCAAACAGCTCAATAAATGCACCGCGGGTGCCGCTGCCCGGCTCGCGGCTCACAATGGTAATTTCGCCGCTCATGCCGCCTTCCGAAGCAGTGCTCGCCGCCTCAGAAGCAGTGGAAGTACCAGTGGAAGCAGTAGAGTCGTTGGCAGCAGAAGAACTATCACTGCCGCAGCCAGTAAACAGTGCGGCACACAGGCTGAGTGCCAGCAGAATGGAACCCATTTTTTTCATAGCGTTTTTTGCTCCTTCTTTTCTTTCAAATATTCTGGGTCTGCAACGCTTTGAGCCTTTCTCAAATCCGTTGTGCAAGATTTATTCTACTGGAAGACTGTAAAATCCAAAACGCCTGCGAAGTAAAATTCATGTAAAAATCCAAACGCTGCATTGGTTTCGTGTGCAACGCTTTTATCATTAAAAAGTTCCATAAAACGAAGCCGACGAACGACAAATTCGCCGGCTTCGTTTTTTACCTACTGCTATGCACTCCAAATATCAGTTTCAGTACACCACGCAGGCATTTGGGACTTTTCACCACAATAATCTGCACAAACACCCCTTCTTTCCTCTGGCTGGCGCATCCATTCGCGCCTTGTTCCATTCTATACGCAGGACAGATGTAATGTGCAGCGCTCGTGCAATTTTTTATCACATTTTATTTTTCTTACCGCTTTGCAGGTTCCTTTTCTATTTTTTAACCGGTGTTTTCTCTTTTTTCAAACATTCCTCCAACTCTAATACCATTCATCTCTGCTTTTCCTTCTCTGACAAAAACAGGGCTTTGAACCCGAAAGGTCCAAAGCCCTGCATACAAAATCATAAAAAACTTTTTGTCAGGTTTTGTGCGTACACAGTATCAAAAGGCCTCCCCGCAAAACCTCAATTTCCGCATGATCTGAGAGGATTTCATTACTGACCCCCAAAGGAAACGACTGGGAAAGCTGTGCTTTCTGCAACGGATATTTCACACCGGAAAGGGTAACCCCGAAAGCAGGCCCTCCCCAGGGAAAAACCGACAAATAACTGTTTTCTGTCCGCTTTATTTCCAGCTGGTTCTGCCAAAGCGCCCAGGCACAAAAATCCTGGTCTGCCATCCATGCTTTGATGCCTGCCTGTGCCAGATACAATAAGGTGGAAAAATTGGCCAGGGTATGGTCTAACCTGCCGCCGCTTCCTCCCAATATTAAAACTTCAGCAAAGCCGTGCTCCTGGGCCAGCTGGGCTGCAAAATGAGTATCGGTGTCATCCTTTTCCACCGGAAGGTCAATCACCTGGCAATTCATCTGGGGTCTTGGGGCAGAATCCCAATCTCCAACTGCCAGTTGAACCGGCCGTTTCCAGCGGCGGGCGGTTTGCCATCCGGCATCTGCTGCCACAATAAAATCATCCGGGTGCAGCAGTTTGAGCATGCTGTCATTGGTGGGTGCGCCACCCAAAATAACACAGCGCCCTTGCTGGCGAGTGGTTTCGCTTATCTGTCCCATTCTTTCAGATCCTTAACATCCTCGTACATGGCAAGGTAACTTTCGTACCGGCGCCGGCCAATCTTACCTTCCTCCACTGCCTGGCGGACCGCACACCCTTTCTCTACCCGGTGTGAACAGCCAGTGAAACGGCATTGGGAAATATACGGCTTAAACTCTGCAAAGGCATACTGCAAATTTTCCTTTGCAATTCGGTTTGCCCGCTCCAGATCCAAAGAGGAAAATCCCGGCGTATCCGCCACCAAACCTCCATAAGCATGGTACAGTTCCACCTGACGGGTAGTATGCCGCCCGCGGCCCAGTTTTTTGCTGATATCCCCGGTTTCAAACCGGATATCTGGCAATAGCTTTCCCAGCAAGGTAGATTTGCCTACCCCCGAATTTCCGGTAAACGCCGATATATGCCCTGCTATTAACTGTTTCAGCTGCTGCGCACCATCGCTCTGTTGCCCGGTCTCGATTACCGGAATACCGGATTGGGCATACGCTTGTAGCAAAGGCGTGGCCGGAGCAAGATCGGTTTTGGTGATAACCAGGACCGGTGTAATGCCGTTATCCTGCGCAATGGCGCACATCTTATCCAATACCAAAAAATTAGGCGCCGGCTCACAGGTGGCCGCAACCACAAATAATACATCCAAATTGGCAACCGGCGGGCGTACCAAGCAATTTTTACGCTGTGAAATTTCTGCAATTACTGGGCTTGCACCATCTGTCTGAAGGCTGACAAAATCCCCAGGCAATGGAGAGATGCCCCGTTTGCGAAAAATCCCCTTTGCCTTGCACTCAACCAGGCCCTCGCTGGTCTCTACATAGTAAAACCCGCCAATTCCCTTTAAAATGCGCCCGGAAAGCGTGTTCTCCCCCATTATCACACCTTCCATTTAGTCTTCATCAGATGAACGGTTTGGATGCTCTTTGTCGCTTTTCTCTTCCTTCTCCGAATAATTCAGCCGCTGAACATTTGCCGCAGGAGAAGAAGCGGAAACACCTGTTGACTGCCCCGGTGTGCTTTGCGGAACCTCCGGCGGCGTGGGTTCAGGAGTTGGGGTGGGAGTGGGCGCAGGTGTGGGAGAAGGTGTAGGCGTGGGTTCAGCGCCCGAAATCTGGAAATTGATGCCGGGAGAAGTAAGGAAGTCCACCAGCGTACTTTGTGTGGTAGAACCATTCGAAATGGTCAGAGTTTGCGGAGTCAGGCCGGTGATAGCAAAGCTCCACACACCTTCACCATTGGAATCAAACTCGCTGACCACAGTGCCATCCACTGTAGCGGTCCAGTGAGAAGCCGTTACATATTTATTAAAGTTTACTGTAACCGCCACGGTAACCGGCTGCGGTGTGACATAACCCAAACTGACCGTAACGGTCACATGGCTGCCTACCTGCACTTCGGTACCGGCATCCGGCGACTGGGTCAAAATAGTGCCTGCCGGCGCAGTATTTTCCACCTCTACCGGATTTGCCATAGTAAGCCCAGCCGCATCCAGCAGCTTGCGCGCCTCTTCTATAGAAGCAACCCCTACCAGCGACGGAACGGTAGTAGTAGAACTGGCCGCACGGCTTACATACAGGGTAATCTCGCTGCCGGTCTCCAACTGGGTCCCCTCGGCCGGGTCGGTTCGAATCACCTTACCAGCTTCCATGCTTTCATTTTCTTCCGAAATAACCAGCACCGAAAGGCCCATTTCCGATAAGGTGTTCTGCGCTTCGCCGCGGCTTTTGCCGCTAAGGGAAGGAACTGTCACAATCTCGGTACCTTTACTAACCCAAATTTTAATGGTAGAACCCTCTTTTACCTTTTTGGGCGGGTTGGGCGTCTGGGACAAAATTTCCCCTGCCGGGCGATCTGCGCTGTAAATTTCTTTCACATCAAACTTAAAGGAAGAATAATTGTCATCCGCTTTAACCGTGCTGTAATCCATCCCCACAAAATTTACCAGTTCTACATCCTCTGTTTTAGAAAAAATGCCGCTGGTATTAAAGATGAGAACACACAAAATGGCCGAACCTATTGCAAAGGCCAAAGCCAGCCCTGCCAAAATGGGCAATGTGAGATTTTTGCGCACACGCCGACGCGTGCCTTTTTTCTGTTCTGCGGCAGGCTTTG
Source organism: Pygmaiobacter massiliensis (assembly GCA_022778585.1). Classification (GTDB taxonomy): domain Bacteria; phylum Bacillota; class Clostridia; order Oscillospirales; family Ruminococcaceae; genus Pygmaiobacter; species Pygmaiobacter massiliensis_A. The sequence goes on from JALFTI010000019.1 coordinate 38,003, forward strand.
CCGTTTTTTTCGCTTTGTTAACCACTTTATCTATATACCTCGTGGGGGAATTGTCATCCAGATAATCATATTCAAACTGGATACTGGGGTTTTTCTTGAACTCTTGAATGGCCGCTTCCATCTCGGCTGCTGACTGATAGCGCTTGCGCACCTCTTTAGCCATCGCTTTCATGGTAATGGCTTCCAAAGGCTTTGGAATATCCGGATTGATTTCACGCGGCAGCACAGGGGTATCGGCAATCTGCTTAATAGCCACCTGCACCGCACTTTCGCTTTCAAACGGAAGTTTCCCGGTCAGCATTTCGTACATCATAACACCGGTGGAGTACACATCCGCCCGTGCGTCAATAACATCGCCCTTGGCCTGTTCAGGGCTAATGTAATGCACCGAACCGATAGCCTTATCGGTGACAGTATGAGATTCTGACCTGGAAAAACGGGCAATCCCGAAATCCATGACCTTTACATTGCCATCCGGCAAAACCATAATATTCTGCGGCTTAATGTCCCGATGGACAATTCCCTTGGAATGAGCATGCTGCAAAGCACCCAGCACCTGTTCTATAAAAAACAAGGTCTCTTTCCAGGTTAGTATTCCCCGCTGGCTGATATAATCCTTCAGGGTCACACCGTCCAGATATTCCATGGCAATATACTGGACCTTGTCCGAAACGCTTACATCAAACACCTTGATGATATGCGGATGGTTGAGCTGACTGATAGCCTTTGACTCGTTTTTAAAGCGGCGGACCAAATCCTCATTTTGCAAAAATTCTTCCCGCAAAATTTTGACCGCCACTGTTCGTTTTTCCAATAAGTCCTGGGCTTTATAAACATTTGCCATGCCGCCCACGCCAATCAGCTTTTCGATCTCGTAGCGTCCATCCAGGCGCTTGCCGATATACATATCCATCTTCAATCCTCCGCCTGTTCTGCCTTTACCAGCAGGGCTGTAATATTATCCTGCCCGTCTTGGCTAAGCGCCAGACGAATCATTTCATCCGCCGCACTGAAAAAATCAGTACCGGCCAGTACTGCAGCTAGTTCTGCTTCGCTGGCACTGTTGGTCAGCCCATCGCTGCACAAAAGCAGAATATCTCCCGCGCTCACCGAATAGATACTGTAATCGCATTGCAGCACAGGTGCTACCCCCAATGCGCGGGTAATCAGGTTTTTCTTGGGGTGGATGGCCGCTTCCCGCTCGGTCAAAGCACCGGTTTCCACCAAATGCTGCACGACCGAATGGTCCTTTGTAAGCTGTTCCAAAACCCCGCCATGGTACAGATAAGCGCGTGAATCGCCAGCGTGCAGCAAATGTGCTTTTCCGTTTTTTAACACCAGCGCCACCAGGGTTGTGCCCATTCCCTGCACTTCCCATTCATCCTGCGCCCGGCGATAAACGGTATCATTTGCTTGAGCAGCAGCCTGTTCCATCAGGCTGCGCACCTGCTCAGCAGAAAGGTCACTTCTAAGGCCTTTACAGAACACCTCTTCCATCTGTTCCACCGCCAGACGGCTTGCCAGCGCACCGCCGGCCGCGCCACCCATACCGTCGCAAACCACCGCCCACACAGTGTCGTCGGACTGTCGGCCGGCGCGGTAGTTGTCCTGGTTTTCAGCACGGCCTTTGCCGATGTCCGTCCTTGCAACGATCTTCACCCTTCGCTGTCCCCCTTCGCTTCCTGTCTAAGCTGACCACAGGCTGCACTGATATCCGTGCCAAGCCTGCGCCGCACTGTGGCATTCATGCCAAGCCCAATCAGCTGCTGCTTGAACCGTTCCACATTGGCCGCATCGGTAGCCGAATAGGCCGAACCATCCACCGGATTGATGGGAATGAGATTGATATGCGCCCCCATCCCCTGCAGAAGATGTGCAAGCTGCCGGGCGCATTCCGGCGTATCGTTTACACCTTTTACCATTGCATATTCAAAACTAATCCGCCGGCCAGTGGTTTTCTGGTACTGCCGGCAGGCCTTTATCAGCTGGGCAACCGGATACACATCGTTCACCGGCATCATAGAAGAACGCAGACGGTCGTTTGGCGCATGCAGTGAAACGGAAAGGGTAAGCCCCAGCTTTTCCTGTGCCAGGCGGTCAATTTTAGGCACCAGCCCGCAGGTGGAAAGGCTGATGGACCGCATGCTGATATTCAGCCCATTGGGGGAAGAGATAATCTGCAAAAAATCCAGCACATTTTCGTAATTATCCAGCGGTTCGCCAATTCCCATTAAAACAATGTTTGAAATTCGCTCACCAATATCCTGCTGGGCAGTATATACCTCGGCTGCAATTTCGCCGGCAAAAAGCCGGCGCACCAGCCCGCCCTGGGTAGAAGCACAAAACCGGCAGCCCATTGCGCAGCCCACCTCGGTGGAAACACAAATGGTATTGCCGTAATGGTAGCGCATAACCACGCTCTCAATACAATTGCCATCCGGCAGGCGGAACAAATATTTAACCGTTCCATCCTTTGAAACCTGTTTGCGGGCAATCGAGAGCGTTTCTATGACAGTTTCCTGCGTCAGCTTTTCCTGCAATGCCTTCGGCAGATCGCTCATTTTGGAGAAATCGGTCTCCATACGGGCGTGCAGCCATTTAAACAATTGCTTTGCCCGAAAAGCAGGCTGTCCCAGCCCGGTTATGTATTCTGCCAGCGCTGGCTCGGTCAAAGAGGTAAGCTTGACTTTTTCCATTCTATCACAAACTTTCCAAACATGCTATCCCGCCAGAACGATTAGGCGGTGAAAACCATAACATTCTGCGAAAAACCAAGGAAAAACGGTCTTTTCACACCTTCTTTAAGCAGGCGATAAAGAAACCGTCGGTACAGGCTTTATCCGGCAAAAACAAGGTCATTTTATCCACCGCTTCTCCCCCAAATTGCTCAAAAGCAGGGGTGTCGGCCACAAAATCCGGGTGTTTTTTCAAAAATGCCTGCACTACCTGCTGGTTTTCCTGGGGATTGATGGTGCAGGTGGAATAAACCAGTATTCCACCTGGTGCCACATACTTTGCAGATGTCTCCAAAACAGCCTTCTGTACCTGTACCAGTTTGGGCAGCTGCGACAGCTGCTTATACCGAATATCGGGTTTCTTGGCCAGGGTGCCAAGGCCGGAACAGGGCACATCACACAGCACCCTGTCTGCCTTTGGCAGCGAGCAATTGGGCTGTGCCGCATCATTTTGGCAGACGGTCAGGTTCAAAATTCCAAGCCTTTTAGCCATAGCCCGAATGAGCCCCAAACGGTTTTCGTGCAGCTCGCAGGCGATGATTTCGCCTGTGCCTGCAAGATGCCCTGCAATGGCAGCCGTCTTGCCGCCGGGCGCAGCGCACAGATCCAGCACCCGCTGGCCCGGGGCCAGCTGCAGCGCTTCCACCGCCAGCTGGCTGGCAAGCCCCTGCACCCAAAAATATCCTTTTTGAAAAGCGGCCAGCGCCGCCGGGTCCTTTGCGCCAATCAGGCGATATGCTCCCGGCAGTGCCAAGGGCTCCGCCTCCACCTGCTCGTTTTGCAGCAGCGCCCCAAGTGTACCGGGCTCTGTCTTCAGCCAGTTTTCCCGCACCACCAGTTGCGGCTGGGAAAACGAACTTTGCAAAATAGCCTCGGCACGGTGCGGGTAAGCCTGTAAAAGCAGCTTTGCCACCGGCAGGCTGACCGAATAACAGACCGAAAGCCTTTCCGCTTCGGTTTGGAAGGCGGGCTGAAAAGGCGTCTGCGCTGCACGGCGTAAAACGGCATTTACAAACCCCGCCGCCGAACCGCATTTTGCTTTCCGGCACAGCTCCACCGACTCGCTCACGGCCGCGTGCACCGGTACCGAATCCATATATAATGCCTGATAAAGCCCGCTTTGCAAAATGCAGCGGACCGCAAGGGGCATATCCTCCAACGGCCTTTTTAAAAACGGCGCCAGCCTTGCCTGCAAGGTAACCCTGCGTTCCACCGTTCCATACACAATGCGGGCCGCAAACGCCTTATCCCGCTCGCTCAGGCCGCTTTGGTCCAGCACCCGGCGCACCACCAAATTGGCGTAGCCGTCCTTTTCGCACCGCAAAAGCGCCTGCAAAGCCGCCATGCGGGCGGTCATATTCTGCGCCATCTTCATCAGCGCCGACGGTCACGGGCAATTAAAATAAGCCGCAGCAGCTGCATGGCCGACACCAAAAGCGCCGCCACATAGGTGAGCGCCGCAGCCGAAAGCACCCGGCGTACTCCCCGCTCCTCTTCGCCACTAACCATGCCGCTGTTGGTTAAGGTGGCAACTGCCCGGCTGCTGGCATTGTATTCTACCGGCAAAGTAACCAGCTGAAAAACAGTAACCAGGCTAAACAGCAGAATACCGGCCGCCACCAGCGGCTCGATGGACAAAACAATTCCCAAAAGCAAAAGCGGCATGGACAGCTGCGAGCCCAGCTGTGTTGCCGGAATAATAGCCATGCGCAGCCGGATTGGGAAATACCCTTCCGCATACTGCAGGGCATGGCCGCACTCATGGGCAGCCACCCCCACTGCCGCAACGGTAGCCTTGTCGTATACTTCGGCCGAAAGGCTGACCACCCCTGTTGTGGGGTCGAAATTATCGGTCAGCTGGCCGGGAATACGCCGCACCTGCACATTGGTTAAACCACCGCGGTCCAGAATATACCGGGCCGCCTGGGCTCCGGTCATTCCGGCGGGTACCTTGGAATAGTTGGCAAAGGCGGACTTGACCCGCATCTGCGCCAGCAGTGCCACCAATATGGCAGGCATTACCAACACAAAGTAGTAAGAATCCCAAAACATAGCGAACGCTCCTTTGGCAATAAATTTTCCGCCGCAACTTGTAAAAGCTTTTTTTGGTAGAGTCGAAACCGGGCAAAAAGCAATGATTCATCCATCTTCTCGTTCTGTCACCGGCTCAAACGGCAGGATATCTCCTATTTTTAACCGCCGGCCGGCCGCCCATTCGTTCCCCTGCATTGGCCGCTTGCCCTCCGGCACCACCTCGCGCAGTTCCAAAGCACCCTGGCCGCAGGCAATGGTCAACGGTTTCAGCGCCAACACCTCACCTGGTTTTCCCTCTCCGCTGGCCTTATGAGAGTGGGTCACCTTTACCTTTTTGCCCTGCTGTACAAAATAGGCCGTCGGCCAGGGGGAAAGCCCGCAAATAAGATGATGCAGCCGGTCACAAGGAAACGAAAAGTCAAACTGACCCATCTGCCGGGAAAGCGCCGGTGCCCAACTGGCTTCGGCGTCATTTTGGGGGGTACGCACTGCCGTTCCCTCTTCAATCTGCCGGATGGTATCCACCAGCGTTTTGGCTCCAATCTGTGCCACCCGGTCAAACAATTCACCGGCGGTTTCGTCCTCGCCAATTTCAACCGGGGTTACCGCAATAATATCGCCGGTATCCAGCCCTTCGTCCATATACATAATGGTCACTCCGGTCTGGCGTTCTCCATTGAGCACCGCATGCTGAATAGGGGCCGCACCGCGGTAGTGGGGCAAAAGCGAAACATGCAGGTTAATGCAGCCATTTTTAGGCAGCATAATCAGCCGCGGGGGCAAAATACGCCCGTAAGCCACCACCACAATCAATTCCGGGGCAAGCTGGCGCACAATGTCTATTACCGATTCATCTTTCAGCGTTTTGGGCTGCCAAACCGGAATATCGTGCTGCACAGCCAGTTGTTTCACCGGCGGCGCGGTCAGCTGCTGCTTTCTCCCAACCGGCTTATCCTGCCGGGTAAAAACACCGCAGACCTGATGGCCCGCCTGCAGAATTTGTGCAAGGGAACAGGCTGCAATGTCAGGGGTTCCCATAAACAGGATTCGCATGCTCAGTCTTTCTCCTCATCCTCATAGAAATGGTCCGCCAGATCCATAATGGTAACACCATCCAGGTGATCACATTCGTGGCAGATGGCGCGTGCAGTCATACCGGTTCTAGTAACGGTAAATTCGTTGCCGTTGCGGTCCTGCGCCTTTACCGTAACCGTTTCCGGGCGCTCAATCCAGCCGTTATGGCCCGGAAAGGACAAGCACCCCTCATAAAGCCCCACCTTGCCTTCGGTTTCGATGATCTGGGGATTTACCAGTTCAATAAACTGATATTCCAAATCTTCGCCCTCTGCGGGTGCGGTGCCGTCATCTTCGGGCGGAAGGTCCACCACAATGCAGATTCTCCGCAGCATTCCCACCTGTGGGCCAGCCAAACCAAGGCCTTCTGCTTTGATCAAGGTTTGCTTCATATCATCCAAAAGCTGGGCCGTTTTTTCTCCAAAATCGGTTACGGGACGGCAAACCTTCTTCAAAATAGGATCTCCATCCAACACAATTGTACGCAGTGCCATAATATTGCTTCCTTTCTTGTACCCGCTAAACGGGGCTTTTTTCAAAACGGCTTTTTTGCAAACGCCGTCGTACTTTCTTTTTCATGCATACGAATGAACAGCCTTTTTTAAACATCGCAGTCCGAATGAAAGTCCAAAGTGACTGTCACCTGGCGTCCCAGTGCATCCTGCCGGTAACTGGCCAGCACCTGGCGCATAAGCTCCCGGAAAGAGTGGTCGTTGCGGCATTTAATGGTCAGCTTATACCGATATTTTCCTGAAAGCATACTGATCGAAGCTGGAACCGGCCCCAAAAGCCGAAGCGGAAGATTGGGTGTTTTTTTCGCGTTTTCGCTTAAAAGGCTGCTGAACAGCCGAGCTGCCCTGCTTACCGCGTCCTCCCTCTCGCCAATAAAAAGGGCAAGGCACAGCGAACAAAACGGCGGGTATAACGACAGCTTGCGCATTGCGATTTCCTGCTGGTAAAAGCGCGGGTAGTCCTGGCAGGCTGCCAGGTTTAAAATGGGATGTTCCGGGTCCACTGTTTGAATAATAGCCCTGCCGGGTGCAAGTGCCCGGCCGCTGCGTCCCACCACCTGGCAAACCAGGGAAAAAACCCGCTCAAAAGCTCGGTAGCTTTGGGCAAACAGCATTTGGTCAATGCCCAGCACCCCCACCAGCGACACATTGGGAAAATCCAATCCTTTCGCCACCATCTGGGTGCCCAGCATCAGGTCATAACGCCCGGCCGCAAAATCTGCCAAAAGCTTTTCGTGGCTGTTTTTTTTCTGGGTAGTGTCGGTATCCAGCCGGAGGATGCGCGCCGATGGAAACAGCTCTTGCAGTTCCTCCTCCACCCGCTGGGTTCCAAAGCCAGTAAACCGCAGCCGTCCACCGCATGCAGGGCAAACCTGCGGCGCCGGCAGCTGCTGGCCTGCGCAATAGTGGCACAAAAGCCTGTCGGGATTTTTGTGCAGCACCATCGGTACGCTGCACATGGGACATTTTACCACCTGGCCGCAGTCCGCACAAAGCGCCACCGTTCTGTAACCGCGGCGGTTTAAAAGCAAAATGGTCTGTTTTTTTGCCGCGAGGTTTTCGCCAATGGCCTGCGCCAGTGCGCTGCTAATCGACCCGGCGTTGCCCTGAGCCAGTTCCTTGCGCATATCCAAAAGCTCCACCGCCGGCAGCGGCAAAGCGTTATAGCGGTTTGGCAGCGTTACCAGCTTCATTTGTCCAGCTAATGCCTGCTTGTAGTCTTCCACACGGGGCGTAGCGGAGGAAAGCACCAAAAGGCAGCCATGACGCATAGCCCGGTTTTTAGCCACCTCCAGCGCCGAATAACGGGGACTGTTCTCCGAAGCGTAGGTTTGTTCCTGCTCCTCATCAATAATAATCAGACCTAGCCGTTCCAACGGGGCAAATACCGCACTGCGTGTTCCCACCACAATGTCCGCCTGCCCCTGCTGGATCTGCTGCCACTGACCAAGCCGCTCCGTATTGGAAAGGGCCGAATGCTGAACCGCCACCCGCTCGCCGAACACCGCTTTAAGCCGGTAGATCATCTGCGGCGTAAGCCCGATTTCCGGAACCAAAACCAGGCACTGGCGCCCGGACGCCACCGCTTTGCGGATCAACTCCACAAAAACCAGTGTTTTGCCGCTGCCGGTTACACCGTATAAAAGAGCTGTTGTCCCCTTTTTTTGCTCCATACATTGCGCAAGCTGTCTGAAAGCGTTTTTCTGGTCGCAGGAAAGCTCGGGCGAAGCGGCATCCGGGCAATAATTTTCATAAACTGCACAGTCCTTTTCTGCCTGCTGCATCTGCAGCATACCGCGGCGCACCATGGTTTTCAGCACGCTTTCCGTCACCTGTGCCTGCTGGCAGATTTGAGAGGCGGGAAGAGTTTTGCCACTGCACAAAAGGCTTGCCACCGCCTTTTGCTTTTGGGAAAGCTTTTCCGGCAAAGGCTGAAGCAAACTGTACCAGCGCACAGTGCGCACCGCAAGCTGCCGTTCCAGCCGGGGGCCTTCGCTGCCCTGTACTGCCCGGTACTGCGCACCGTAAGGAATCACCGCACGCACCGCCTCGTAATAGGTGCAGAAGGTATACTCCTTCAGCCACTGTACCAGTTCCACCAGTTCCGGCGTAAGCTTCGCAATCTCAGGGGCGGCATCGTATATGCTTTTTAGCGCGATGTCATCCGGCACCTCTCCCACGGAAAGCACCACACCCATGCGGGCGCGGGAGGCCGGCCGGCCAAATGGAACCAACACCAGACTTCCCGGTCCCACACGGTCGGCCAGATGGGCGGGTACCCGGTAGTCATAGCATTTATCAAAGGAGAGATTTGCATTCTCTACCGCTACTTGAACTGTCGGCTGCACCGCTCTCCTCCTTTTTGCCTGCTGCTTTGCTTTTCAGCAATTTGCCACACGGGGTGTTTTAATAATCCGGTAAAGCTCTTCCACACAGTCATCCAGCGAATCGTTCACCAGCCGGTAATCGTAAAGCGGCGCACAAGCCAATTCTTCTTTTGCCCGGGCAAGCCGGCCGGCTATTGCCTGCGGCGAATCGGTGCCGCGGCTGCGCAGCCGGCGCTCCAGCTCCTCAAAGGAGGGCGGCGTTATGAAAACCAGCTTTGCATCCGGGTAAAGCCTGCGAATATTCGCTCCGCCTTCTACCTCAATAATCAAAACAACATCAATACCGGCGGCAATTCTTGCATCCACTTCCGATTTTGGCGTACCATAATAATTGCCGCAGTAGCAGGTGTGCTCCAAAATTTCGCCCTGCTTCAGCTTTTTTTCAAAATCTTCTTTGGTAAGGTAAAAATAATTAACCCCCTCTGCCTCGCCCGGCCGCATGGCCCGGGTGGTTGCAGAAACCGAGACCTGAATTTCCGGGTGCAGCCGCCGCAGCTGACTGACCACCGTATCTTTTCCGCTGCCGGAAGGCCCCGACAGCACAATCAAATGTTCGCCGTTACTCATCTTCGATCTCCGTTTCTTCCATTTCATCGGTATCGTTGAGGCGGTTTGCCACCGTTTCCGGCTGAACTGCCGACAGGATAACATGGTCCGAATCGGTGATAATAACTGCGCGGGTGCGCCGGCCATAGGTAGCGTCAATCAGGGTACTGCGGTCCCTCGCTTCCTGAATAATCCGTTTAATGGGGGCAGACTCCGGACTGACAATGGCAATCAGGCGATTGGCCGAAACCATGTTGCCAAATCCAATATTGATCAGTTTCATCTTCTTTTCCTTCCTTATTCCAGGTTTTGAATCTGTTCACGGATCTTTTCAATTTCCGCCTTCATATCCACCACCAGGCGGGTAATTTCCAGTTCCTGACACTTGCTGCCAATGGTGTTGGTTTCCCGGTTCAATTCCTGTGTGAGGAAATCCAGCTTGCGGCCTACCGGACCGCCCTGGGCCAAAATTTCGCGGTACTGGCGAATGTGACTGTCAAGCCGCACCGTCTCTTCGTCCACCGCCGTTTTATCCCCGAAAATGGCCGCCTCGGTCAAAATGCGCGCTTCATCCACGGTGCGGTCAGCCAAAAGAGCTTTCAGCTTTTCGTAAAGGCGCTCGGTATACCGGTTCACCCGGCCGGCGGAGTCCTGCTCCACCTGGCGCACAGCCTGTTCCAGGAAGGAAAGCCTGCTTAAAATGTCCTCCTGCAGTTTTTCTCCTTCCACCGCACGCATAGCCAAAAAATGTTCCAGCGCCTGGTCAAGCGGTGCTGACAGCTGCTCCCACAAAATGCCGGCATCCTCCTCCGGCCGGCTGGTCAGCACCACATCCGGAAAACGCGCCAGCGTGCTTACCGTTATATCATCCCTTACCCCAAGCTGCTCGGCCAAACTGCGCAGCGCCAACAGATAACTTTGCGCCAAAGGCTGGTTAACCTCCACTACGCCGGTGCCGGCTGCAGTCTCCTGCACAGTAAGGGCCACTTCCACCTTACCGCGGGCAATGCGGGAAGCTAATGTCTTTTTAATCTGGTCGTCAAACTGGGTATAGCTGCGGGGCATGCGGGAAGTGTATTCAAAATAGCGAGAATTGACACTTTTAATTTCCACCGTGATCTCCCGCTGCGGATACACGGCACGGGCACGGCCGTAGCCGGTCATACTGTATACCATCTTCACCGATCCTTCCAGCGGCAAACGCCGCATTTTTACACAAAGATATACCACTTTATTTTACACGCTGTCCAGCATACTGTCAACGAAGCTTCTTTGCGAAAACAAGAGCAAATAAAAGAAAACAAAAGCAAGTACCAGCTTTACGGCAGCAATTATTTGATGTTTGTTCGCCCGGTTTTGCTTTTTTTTGCGCAAAGCCCGGCGTATAATAGCCCAAAGTTTGGATTGGTTATGGCATTTTATTTTTTTGCAACCGTTTATGCCAAACCTTTTTATAAAGCTGCCACAGCATTTGATCACCATTTTTTCACATTTTTACACCTTGTTTTTTGGTTTTTATGGAAACCGCAAAAAAGCTATTGACAAATTGGCCTAAAATTTATACAATGTAATAGATTTGTTAAGGCAGTATGAGGTTTGTATGTCGGACTCCCATGATGCAGACCTGCTGCAGCAGGCAAAAAGCGGAGATGAAGCTGCCCTTGCAGCATTGATTACCCGGTTTATGCCTGCCATTCGCAGCATGGCTAAGCGGGCTGTCTGCCCGGGACTTGATTTTGAAGATGCGGTACAGGAAGGTTATATTGGGTTATTTTATGCCGTTCGTACCTTTCGGCCAGACCGCGGCGCATCGTTTGCCACCTATGCCAATACCTGTATTCGAAATGCCATTGTCTCTGCTTTGCGCAGCGCCGGCCGCAAAAAAAACACCTTGCTAAACCGGGCTTTACCGCTGTGCGAGCCTTGGGAACTGCACGACCCTGAGGAAACTGCCATTTTAAAAGAGCAATATCAAAAAGCAGTGAGCGACATTAACACCAAGCTTTCCAGCCTGGAAAAACAGGCGCTTTTGCTTTCGCTTAAGGGTAAAAGCTACGGCGAAATTGCCCGTGTGCTTTCCACCACCCCTAAAGCAGTGGATAATGCTCTTGTCCGCGTGCGCCGCAAGCTGCGCGGCCGCCCTTAACTTCGGTATAGGCCACTCCGGCTTATATATATTCACCCTGCCCCTGTAGCTTATAAACAGAGCGTTGGTCTTACCAAAGGTATCGGTTTAAATCCTTTCGCGGGCAACATTATTTAAGAGGAGACTCACTATGTACCAGGACAAAACTTTAGTTTGCAAAGATTGCGGCAAAGAATTTGTGTTCACTGCCGGTGAACAGGAGTTCTATGCCAGCCGCGGCTTCGAGAACGAGCCCCAGCGCTGCAAAGCCTGCCGCGATGCCCGCAAGAATGCCACCCGTGGCCAGCGCGAAATGTACACCGCTACCTGTGCCAGCTGCGGTGCGGAAGCTCGCGTTCCCTTTAAGCCCCGCGAGGACCGCCCGGTCTACTGCAGCGAGTGCTATGCCAAAATGAAGGACGCTCAGTAAGCATTCAAACGAAAACAGCTGCCATATTGGCGGCTGTTTTTTTGCAAATTTGTGCCGTTTCAGCACACTGTTTTTGCTTAAAAAAAGCCTTTGGCTCTCGCCGCCAAAGGCTTTTTTATTTATGTGGCGCTAACAAAACAGCTGGCTTTTTCGGCTAAAAGCAAATGTTGCCTTTTATGGTTGTTCTATCCGCAGGTCATTTCCCAAAAGCCGCAGCATTTCACAGCCCCCTAAAAGCCGGCTGGCAATCTTTTCGGTGTAGCGGCCTTCCAACATAGCCGGGTCTATAATATTGGTTGTATAAATGGTAGCCCGTCTGCGTCCCAGGCGGGTGTCCACCAAATTATACAGAGTTGAAATGACATACGCATTGACCAGCTCTGTTCCCAAATCGTCCAGCACCAGTAAATCTGCTTCCAGCAAAGTTTCCAGCAGGTCGGGCGCCTGTTCCTTATCCCGCTGCAGTTCAAAAAACAAGTTTTGGCTGCTGGTATATACCACATGAAACCCTTTTTTTAGCGCGTTTCCGGCAATGGAAAGGGCCAGGTGGGTTTTGCCAATCCCCGTTTCACCAAACAGGTAAAGGCTGGGCGAGGAAGGGGTAAAGGTTTCGGCATATTCGCGGCAGCGTTTCAGTACCAGCTGCATCTGTGCACGGGGCGACACCCGCAGCTGTGGGTCTGGCAATTCGGGGTAAACATCCAGTCTGAAATTTTCAAAACAGCACAATTCCAGCGGAAACCTGGCATTGATCTCCTCCCGGCGCAATTGCTGGCCCAACTGCCGTGCACAGCTACACTGCTTTCCATTGGCACGGCCGGTATCCTGGCAGATGGTACAGTGATAATGCGGCTCCAGATAATCCGCTGGCCAGCCTTGGCTAGCCAGCAGCTCGGCACGCTGGCTGGCCAATTGGGAAAGTTTTTGTTTTTCCTTTTCCAATTGCGCTGCGCTTGCTCCGGTTGCCGCAAGGCGTCCCATTTCAATTCCGGTGGTAATTTTCAGATTATCCAGTTCCAAAAGCTGGGGCAGGCAATCATAGGCCTGCTGTTTTCGCTGATGCGCCAGCGCCTGCGCCCGCTGGCGGCGGTCAGAAAGCTGCTGGTTAACCTTCCTCTGCAGTTCCTCTTTTGTCATACGCCAGCCTCCTCTTTTTCCTGCGGCAGCAGAATACCGTTAACTTTTTGCCTGCTGCTTCTGGGAGGCAAGGGAGTTGCACCATAACGCCGGCCCGTTGGCTGCAGGTTGGCCCCTTCAGCAGGCAGTTCCCGTACCGTACGGTATCCTGCCGCATGCCATTTTTTCAAAATGCCGGAAAGATAGCGTACCGTACGCTTTGAGCCAGCACGCAGCAAAGCCGCCTCTATCATGGACTCGTCATACCCGTATTCCTCATACCAGCGGGCAATCAGCGTACATTCGCCAGCGGTAAAGCTGTTGTGCGCCACCCCAAGCAGTTGGGCTACACGGCTCTGCTGCTGTTCGCGCTGTTCCAGAAGGGAAAGCTGCTGTTCGGCTGCCAAGCCATCTTTTATACCCTGCTCCTGCCAGGAAAGCAGTACCTTTTCCAGATAGCGCACCTCTCTTTTGCCCCGTGCCGCATAATGGGCCATAACAGGCAAAATCATATCAATCGGCATATGGTCCTGCAGGTACAAGGTTACCAGGGCGGCACTTTCAGACGGGCTGAGCGGCTTACCTAAAATAGCCTGGCTCTCACTGATCAGCATGGACACATTTTCATCTTGCTGCGAATAGGCCACCACCTGGTGCGCAGTCAGCCGCGGCGGCCGTTTTTGCTGTACACAGGCAGCTGCACAAAGCTCGCCATCCGGCTTAAGCAGCCCGGCTCCCGCCCAAAACGCCTGCGCCCGCTCTATAATCTGTTGCGAAAGCCCCAAATTTTTGGCCAAAACACCCGGGTCCGTACAGCCTGACGCCAGCATTTCCAGTGCAACTTTTACTTCATCTCCCCCGGCAGCAGAAAGGCGCTCGGTTACCAGACGCGGCACAGCTACTGTGTCGCCATATTGTTTTGTGATGCGATACCCCATAAGCACCTTTCCTTTACCCGGATGGACTGATTTTTCCTGTTTTTCATTGTAACTGCTTTACAAATCTCTGTCAAACCAGATTGCTTTATATTCCATTCTTCCGACCAATACCAGAAAAGCTAAAACGGTTTTATAAAGCTTTGTTACTATATTCTGCACTTGCCGCTTTAACGGCAATCCCCTTTTTATAAGCGATTTTGTTTTACAACCGGGGCTATACACCTTGGTTTACAAATACAAAAACGGCTTAGATACAGCGTTTTGCGCTTATCTAAGCCGTTTTTACTGGAGCGGGTTACGAGGCTCGAACTCGCCACCTTCTGCTTGGGAAGCAGACGCTCTACCAGATGAGCTAAACCCGCATATTCTACCCAGTACCCATTTGCTCTCAGGATGCTTATATATTTTACCAAGCTCATCCAAAAATGTCAAGAATAAAAAGCATTGCTTTTTGTCAACAGCCACCCGGCCCTATTGCAGGGCCGGGATATTTTCCCTTTCACATCCTATTTAGTCCGCTCTTTTTGTTCGCGAAAAACAAACCTTCTACTTTAATAAATCAAGCTTTTTATTCTGCCGGCCGGCAGCTGAAAAAACGCTTTACTACTTACAGCATGGCCAAAAAGCGTACCATCAGCATTAAGGTTACGCCAGGCAACCCCAATGTTACCGCTACTAAAGCCGTCCCATAGCTAAGCGCAATGGAAATACCGGTATAAGCACCAGCCAGATTAACCGCTCCCAATGATGCCACCCCCAGCATACCGGAAGCCAAAGCTGTACGAACCGGACGATGTCCTTTTACAGCGGTAATCGCTACGACCAATGCCCCCAATAACCCTACTGCCAGAAACAGGCTTTGCATTTTCCTTCACCCTTTCAGTTTTTCCAAAAGATAGCGATGCCGGCAAAGCAGTGCCTGATATTCATAAATGCGGCTGTCGATCAACAGATCGTCCGTTTCCAGATTAAATAAGCACTCGTTCTGCCTCAACTCGGCCTCACACTCTTTCAGCTGCCGGCGCCATTCGGCGCGGGCAGCAGCAAACGCAGTTTGTGTTTTTTTACCGAAAATTTTTTGCCCCAGCGAGCTTGGTTGTGCGGTTCTTTCCAACAGTGCGATATCTTCCAAACTGTCCACCTCTCCCTATGTCTTGCGCCAAAAGCATCGCCTGACGCTTTGATTGTATGCGGAAAGTATGGGCATACAGAACCACGCTAAACACCTACTGCCCTTTGCCGACAGTTTCTTGCAAAAGGTTTTTTCTTTTGCAAAAAAAGGACAGGCCCTAAGGCCTGTCCTTTTATTTGCTGGTTTAATAAAACTGCAACGCAAGTTGCGCTTATTCAGCAACAGCGTCCTTCAGAGCTTTGCCAGCCTTAAATACCGGGGTGGTGCTGGCAGGAATTTCAATGGGCTCTTTGGTGCGGGGATTGCGGCCGGTGCGGGCGGCACGCTTTTTGGTCTCAAAGGTACCAAAGCCTACCAAGGCAACCTTTTCGCCATTGGCCAGCGCCTTGGTAATCTCTTCCAGAACGGCGCTGACGGCCTTGTCTGCATCCTTCTTGGTGAGCTGTACTTCGGCTGCAACCGCTGCTACCAGATCTGCTTTTGTCATGATGATAACCTCCAGAATTGTAATCTTTTTTGGCATCTGCCGCCGGCAAAAACCGAAAACATCTGCAGCTGCCTTGTATTATTCCATAAAGCGCACCTGCACTTGGCAAAGCGCTTTAGGGATTCCGTTTTTTGGCGTCCTTCCACAACCGATCCAAGCGTTCGGGTGTCAGTTCTGCAAGCGGCTGCCCTTGCGCCAACTGCTCTGCCAATTTGGCACGGCGCACAAACTTTTCCGCCGAACGGCCCAGTGCATCCTCCGCGTCAATTCCCATCATGCGGGCGGTATTTACCGCAGCAAACAGCACATCGCCCAATTCGTCTTTCTGGCTTTCCGGGTCAACCGCCTGCGCAAGCTCTTCTACTTCGCTTACAAGGTCTGCCATAGCGGCGGCGGCATCTGCATAATCAAGCCCGGCTTTTCCGGCCCGTTTACTAATCTTTTCCGCCCGCATCAAAGCCGGCAGGGCTTTGGGAACAGCATCCAGCTGGTCCGCAAGGGTCTTTTGCCCTTTTTCCTGCTTTTTCAGCTCATTCCAGTTGTCCAGCACCTGCTGTTGTGTGCTGGCGGTTGCATTGCCAAAAATATGGGGGTGGCGAAAAATCAGCTTTTTACAAATGCCATCACAAACCTGCTGCAAATTAAAACGGCCAGCCTCTTCTTCCATACACACATGTGTCATGACCTGCAAGAGAATATCGCCCAATTCTTCTTTGATCCCATCCGGATCTTTCTGGTCAATAGCGTCCACTACTTCGTAGGTTTCTTCAATAAAATTCATTCTAAGGGACTCATGGGTCTGCACTTTATCCCAAGGACACCCATTTTCAGGATCACGAAGCAGCCTCACAATCTCCATCAAATCCTGCCAGTCATACTGGTCTTTCTGCACAAAATTCAATTTGGCCGCCTCCTCCCTGTATGGTAATATACTACCGCAAATAAGCCCCTCTTGCAAGTATTTTGGCTTGTTTGTGCGAAATTAAAGCAACTTTCACAAAAAGAAGTTCCAAAAAGCATTTTTGTTTGCCGCATGCAAACATCCTGTTTTTTAAACAAAAAAACGGCAGCAGCCCGCAACTACACGCACTGCCGCCGCTTTATATTATTTCATCCGGTCTAAATCGGCATCACCACAACGCCGGGCCTTCTTGGGGCCTGTAACCAAAATGGCCGCTCCGCGCCGGTCAGTCCAACTTAGCCCCGCAGCGAGAACAAAACCCGGCATCTTCCTCCACCTGAGCACCACACTGCGGGCAGATGGAAACACAATATTTTTCCGCGCTGGCTGCTTCCTGTGCATTCAGCCGAGCCTCCACATCAGCAATTACGCTGATATAATGCTCCACCAGTTCGTCGTTTGTTTCTCCGGATTTTTTAAGGGAATATACCAGCGCGCCCAACTGGCGCTGTGCCTTTGCCAGCTGGTTTTCCAGGCTGACCCGGTCCAATTTTTCTTTGCCTTTATCTACCAGATCACCGGCAGCATCCACCGCACGGTTAGCCAGGTTTTTGCCCATTTCAACCCATTTTTCAAAATCTGCCATAATGAAATACCCTCTTTCTGTTGCGGCAGGTCTGCTGCCTTATTTATATGGTGTCTTTTTGCGAAAGACTAAACCGACCACTTTATGCCTCTTCGAAAATACTTTTTTAAAAAACTTCTCATCAAGGTCTATTCTATCTATTCTTTTGGCTTCAGATCGTTTTTTAAGCTGCGGCAAAGAAACACACTGCATTTACACGGGTTCCCCGCTGCCCAAAAATTCCTGCAGCATAGAATTGTGCGGAATCAGATCCACCGAAATGGGGCGACAGGACGCAAAAGAAAGCATCAGTTCTCCCATACGGGCATAAGCCGAACTTTTGGGGTCCAGTGCTTCATAGGCCTCCCGTACAAAGGGTGCCATTGCGCAAATTTCATAGCTGAAAGAAGTATCCAAAAGCAGGTCTGCCTCCGGCTTAAAAACCTTAATAAAACGGTCTTCCCCTTCGCAGACAGCTTTCCACATAGTAATGGTTTTTTCCGGGCTGTGGCTGCGGAATTTGTAGTCCCGCACCAAACGGCGGGCAAGCCGCAGGTCCCGGGTAGAAATGGCACGCTGGCCTTTCAGCGAGTATTCCTCCCGTAAGCCGGCATAAACTTTATAGATTTCCTCTCTAGGAAGCGAGTCGGTCAGCATAGGGTTTAGGGCATGAATGCCCTCCACCACCACAACGCCGTCTCCCAGTACCAGTTCTTTTAGCTGTTTGCGGCGGCTTTCTGTTTGAAAATCAAATTCCGGCAGGCTGGTATATCCTTTGTGAATAATCTCTCCCAAACATTTTTGGATCATGGGAATATCCAGTGCGGTCACATTTTCGTAGTCCTTGGTTCCATCTGGCAACCGGGGATATTCCTCTTTATTTTTGTAGAAATTATCCAGCGAAACAACCTGAGAATAACTACCCAGGTCCCGAATACGGCCAGCCAATTTATGGGCTGTGGTGGTTTTTCCGGAAGCCGAAGGCCCGGTAAGCATAACCACTCGGCAGCCGGACTCCAAAATCTCCCGCGCGGCAGCCCGCACCCGGCTTTCGTATTCAATTTCGCAATGGCGCACAAAGTTTTCCGGGTTTTGCGCCGCAGTGTTCACAAGGCCAATGTCTACCAGCCTTTTAGGAATCCAAATCGCAGGCATAAAAGGCACCTATCCTTTCCTTGCGCTTTAAAACCGTATTAAAACCATCCAAATATTCCTGGGGATATTTATAGTTTGCAATCCGCTCAATGCGGTTCTCTGCCCGCCCTTTCAGCTTAGTCATGCCGCCGGCACCCGCTGAGAGAATACTGTGCAGCTCTTCCATAATGTACACATTATACCGCCCTTCAAACCCGGGCTTTGAAAAGCCCACATTTTCCAGGTTTTGCAAGGTTCCCTTCTGGCGGTACAAATAATATGGTCCATACCCTGCCTGCTGCAGCAAAGCGGTTTTCTGCAGCATGGCAGCCACATCCTGATATTGGTCCTGCGCATGGTCGATCACCAGATTGGAGGCCCGCTTCAAGGTTAAGGTATGAACGGTAATATTTTCGGGTTCCAGTGCAATTGCCTTGCGCAGGCTTTCTTCAAATCCATCCACCGTATCTTTCGGCAGCCCGGCAATCAGGTCCATATTGATGCAGTTGTGACCAGCCCGGCGCGCCTGCTCATAACAGCGAATAACATCTTCGGCGGTATGTTTGCGGCCAATGGCTGCAAGCACACGGTCACAAAAGGTTTGGGGATTGATGGAAATGCGGTCCGCCCCATATTGTTTCAGAACACACAGCTTTTCATAGTCGGTGCAATCCGGGCGGCCAGCCTCCACCGTATACTCCTCCAAGCGGTTCAGGTCAAAGCAGTCGGCCACCGTGCTCATCAGCTGGCGCAACTGATCGGCTGTAAGGCTTGTGGGAGTTCCGCCGCCAATATAAATGGTACAAAGTTTAAGCTGCTGTTCCCTGATAATCCGGCTTATGGCCCGAATTTCCTCGCACAGTTTTTCCACATAAGGAGCTACCAGCTTTCGGTCGGCCGCCAAGGTGCGGGATACAAAAGAACAGTAGCTGCAGCGGGAGGGGCAGAATGGAATACCAATGTACAAGCTGCAGCTTCGGGGAGCCAGCGCTTCAATAATCGGCCGCTGTGCCCGGGCGGTGGAAAGAGCCAAATCAATTTTTTCATCCACTGCCAGATACTGCTCTGAAAATTCCTGGCGGACCTCTTCATCGCTTTTGCCCGCCTGCCACAGCCGATGCACCAGCCGCACCGGCCGCACCCCGGTCAATATTCCCCAGGGCGGGCGCTTGCCGGTTGCCTGGCTCAATACCTGAAACAGCATGCGGCACAGTTCCATTTCCAGCTGCAAATCGTCTGGGCGGGGGGCTTTTTTACAGAAAATACGCCCATCCTGCCGCACCGCGCAGAATATCTGCCGGCTGTTCGCGCGCACCAGCACACAATCTGTTTTATGCCGCGCGCCCTGCGCCAATTCCACCTGCCGGTAAAACATGCGGGTCAGCTGCTCAGGCTCATAAATGGAACCAAGTCCCTCCATATAAAGTTTCAGCCTTGTCACCCCCTCCTGCTGCCGCTTTTTCAGCGCAGATACGGATTATGCCGCCGCTCTGCTTCCATGGTGGAGAACATTTCATGGCCAGGAAGAACCTGAGGGTCATCCTGCACCTGCTGGCAAAGCTTTTTCAGCGACTGCTGAATTTGAGTATAGCTTCCTCCAGCCAGGTCGGTCCGCCCAATATCCCCGCAGAAGAGCGTATCTCCGGTAAACAACAGGTCGCCGCAGCGCAGGCACACGCTGCCCGGCGTATGGCCCGGGGTGGCAATTACGGTAAAGGTCAACTCATCAAACTGCAGCTTTTCACCATCTGCTAGGTATTCGTCCGGCTTTATGCCAAACTGCTCGGCATCTGCTTTTGCCATATAAATTTTGGCCCCCAGCTGACTATGCAGCGCCTCGATGGTATAGATGTGGTCGTTGTGGCCATGGGTTTGCAGCACAGCGGCCAAATGCGCTTTTTCTTCCCTAAGCTTTTCCTGGTATAACCGCAAATCGGCCGCGCCGTCAATAATAACACCGGTTCCCTTCTCGCTAATAAGCAAAAAGCTGTTGGTATAATAAGGGCCGGGTGCATTGAAATGATATGCTTTCATCACTCTTTTCCTCCTGCTCGTTTCCATTCTTCGGTGTCCAGCACCAATGTAACCGGGCCATCATTCTGCAAAAGCACCTGCATTTCGGCCCCAAATTCGCCTGTTTTAACCGGTGCGATACCGGCTTTGGCAAGTTCCTGCACAAACAATTGGTAAAGCTGCTGAGACAAAGGCTGCTTTGCCGCCCGAATAAAACTGGGGCGGCGCCCTTTTTTGGTGTCGGCCTGCAGGGTAAAATTGCTTACCACCAACGCTGCCAATCCCAGTTCCAATGCGCTTTTATTCAGCTTACCTGCTTCATCTTCAAAAATGCGCAGCTCGGCACATTTGCGGGCCAGCTGGCAGGCATCCTGCTCGGTGTCCTGCTCGGCCACCCCTAAAAGAATACACAGGCCCTGGCCAATTGAGCGTTCTTCGTCACCTTCTATCGTGACAGATGCGTGTTTCACACGCTGCAGCACAGCTTTCATATTGCTTCTCCTCAGGCGGGGCTAACCTTTTTTCGCCCCGTCATTCCTTTTGTGTCATTCAGGCGCGGGTCACCTGCACTACATCCCGAATTTTGCGCAGCCTGGCAATGACCGAGTTGAGATGTTCGGTATTATTAATACCAACCGTGGCAGTAATGTTACTGCGCCCGTCTGCAGTCTGTCGGGCGGCAAATGCGTAGATGGGAACCTTCATATTGGCTATGCAGGCCGAAACATCGGTAATAAGCCCGTCTCTATCCACTGCAGTAATTTCCAGCGTAGATTTAAAGCTTTCCTTTACCCCCTCTGCCCACCAGGCACGAATCCAGCGGGGGCTGCTATCCTCTTCGTGGGCGCCCAACTGCACATTGGGGCAATCCCGCTTGTGGATAGATACCCCATACCCGCGGGTAATAAAGCCCACAATATCATCGCCAGGCAGCGGGTTACAGCATTTTGCAAATTTAACCAGGCAGTTATCCAGCCCTTCCACAATAACGCCGTCGCTGCTTTTTTGCTTTTTCTGGGGCATTTGGAAGGTTTCCACCGGGCCGGCCGTTTTGACCAGTTTGGCGTACTCTTCCTTGATTTTGGGCATGATGCGGGACAACTGCAGGCCACCATACCCCAGCGCAGCAAACATCTCTTCGGCGCTGTTCAGCCTCTGGCGGCGGGCAATCTCCTCCATAAAGGGGCCATATTTATCCTCCGGCAGGGTAATCAGGTTGCGGCGCAATTCCTTATCCAGCTGGTTTTTGCCTTCCACAATATTTTCTTCCTTGCGTTCTTTTTTGAACCAGGAACGAATTTTGTTTTTGGCTTCGCTGGTGGTCACAATCGACAGCCAATCCCGGGAAGGGCCCTTATCTTTCGGGCCGGTCAGCACTTCTATAATTTCTCCGGTCGCCACCTTGTGATCGATCGGCACAATTCGCCCATTCACCTTGGCGCCCACCATCCGGTTGCCCACCGCCGAGTGAATGGCATAGGCAAAGTCGATAACGGTAGCCCCTGTGGGCAGATTGATTACATCTCCGCGCGGAGTGAAAACAAAAACCTCTTCGGGCAGAAGCTCTGATTTGATGTTCCGCAGAAGATCGACTGCGTCTTCCGAATCTCTCTGGCTTTCCAAAAGCTGGCGCACCCATGCCAAACGCTCTTCCAGCTTATCGGTGCCGCGTATTCCCTCTTTATACTTCCAGTGCGCGGCTACACCATACTCTGCGGTATGGTGCATATTCCAGGTACGAATCTGTACCTCGAACGGAATCCCTTCATGTCCCAGCACTGTGGTGTGCAGCGACCGGTAACCGTTGGGTTTGGGGGTGGAAATATAATCTTTAAACCGGTTGGGAAGCGGATGATAAAGGTCGTGAATAATACCAAGGGCATGGTAGCATTCGCCAGCCGTATCCACAATGATCCGCAATGCGTAAACATCGTAAATTTCGGCAAAGTCCTTGTTTTGAATAAACATTTTGCGGTAGATGCCATATACCGATTTGATCCGGCTGGAAAGCTGCGCATTTTTAATGCCATTTTCCTTCAGCCGTTCATCAATCTGCTTGGCAATGCGGTCCAAAAACTGCTGGGCTCCGCCGTTTTTTTCCAGCATAGAGCGAATTTCCTGGTAGCCCACCGGGTCCAAAAAACGCAGGCTCCGGTCTTCCAGCTCTTCCTGAATAATATTCAGCCCCAGCCGGTGTGCAATGGGGGCGTAAACCTCCATTGTTTCCAGCGCTTTATCCCGGCGCTTTTGTTCCGGCATTGCCTCCATAGTGCGCATATTGTGCAGCCGGTCGCACAGCTTGATCAGCATGACCCGGATATCCTGGCTCATGGCCAAGAGCATTTTGCGCAGGTTTTCGGCCTGCTGCTCTTCCATGGTGGAGAAGGTAATCTTGCCCAGCTTGGTCACGCCATCCACCAATAGCGCGACCTCCTCACCAAACTCCGCCTTCAACTGGGCCAGGGAGGTCTCGGTATCCTCCACCACATCATGCAGCAATGCCGCTGCAATGCTTTGGGTGTCCAGTCCCAAATCAATTAACAGCGCCGCCACTGCAAGCGGATGGGTAATATAGGGTTCGCCGCTTTTGCGGCATACCCCCGCATGGGCTTGCTCTGCCGTATGGTAAGCTTTTTCAATCAGCTCCATATCATAGCCGCGGCCAGACTCTTCCAAAAGCTGGCGCAGCTTTTCATAGGTCATCAATTCCTGTACTTCTTGCACAAAATCCCCCCCTAACTTTCCCCTATTGGGAAAGGCTTTGCAGGATTGGCGCATCTGCCAGATTACGCCTTCCGGCCGCTTGGTTTGGCTTATACCGGTTCTGCCCGTCCACCTGGGCTTTTTCAACCAGCCCAAGCTCCCGCAAGGCCCTAAGAGCCACCATAATTTTACCTGCCCCCAGCGGCTTAAGCCGCATAAATGCAGAGCAAAGGTCTTCTGCCGCAACACCTTTGGCCTGCACCAGCCGCCAAACCTTTGCCACCTCTTCCCTGGTAGGCAAAAGTGCAGCCTTTTGCGCTTGGGTAAAAGGCACACCGCCCAAAAATGCGCGGTACTGCTCGGTACTGTTCACATAATCATTCCCTATGCCAGCCGGTCGAATGCCCCGTACCCGGCCCGAAATCTGCGCCCCGGCGCTGCCTTCGTAGATGGAAAGAGAGAGCAAAACTTCAACCTGATCCCCGGCCTGGTAGCCCAAGGCGGCCGGGGATGTTCCAAACAGCACCGCCGAAAGCACACCATTTCCCTGGCGCAGCCGCAGCCGGCTGTGATGTCCTTCCGAAACGGGATAAACCGCCTCTAGCCGCGCATTTTCCAGCAAAAATATCGGGGAAGGGTTCTGGCTGCCGAATGGCGCCAACGCACTAAGCTCTGCCACATCCTGAACCGAAAGCTGCTCCAGTTTTACCGGCGCGTCCACCCGCACTGGCGAAGCCCCGATAAATGGATACTCCTTCGCGGCAAAAACATTGATTGCCCGGGAAAATTCTTCCAGGCGATCGGTTTCGATGGACATTCCCGCCGCCAGGTCATGGCCGCCGTACCGAATAAGCAAATCCCGGCAATTGGCCACGGCACTGTAAAGCGAAAAACCCGCCACACTGCGCCCTGAACCTTTTGCCTCCTTCCCTTCCACCGAAAAAACAATAGCCGGGCGGCCAAACCGCTCCACCAGGCGGCTGGCCACAATGCCAATCACCCCAGGGTGATAGCCCTCGCCCCATACTACGATCACCCTGCGGTTTTTTAGGGTATCGTCCGAGGCAATACGCGCTACAATGTCCTGTACAATCTCCTGTTCGGTCTTCTGGCGCGCCTGGTTGTATTGATCAAGCTGACAGGCCAGCGCTCTTGCTTCTTCCTCGTCCTCGCTCAATAAAAGCCGCAGCGCCGCGGTGGCATCCTCCATGCGGCCCGCCGCGTTAATTCGCGGTGCAATGGCAAAGCTGATATTTTCTGCCGTCACCGTGCGGCCCGAAAAGCCGCATACCTCCAGCAGAGCTGCAAGGCCAACCCGTTCGGGCTGCTGCAGCGCCTGCACCCCATAGCGCACCAATGTGCGGTTTTCACCGGTTAAGGCCATAATATCCGCAACCGTGCCAATTGCCACCAGATCTGCATAATAGTCCAGTAGTTCTTCCGGCTGGCAGCCTTCCACCGCACAAATCACTTTAAAAGCCACGCCTGTGCCGGAAAGGTTTTTACAGGGGCTTTCGTCCCCTTCCCGAAGCGGGTCCACCAATGCCACCGCATCTTCGGGCAGCGCAGGCGGCGGAAGATGGTGGTCGGTAACCACCACATCCATTCCCAGGCTTTTTGCATAGGAGATTTCCTCCACTGCCGAAATACCATTGTCCACCGTGATGACCAGCCCAATCCCCTTGCTCGCCATCAGCTCCACAACCCGGCGCGAAAGGCCATATCCTTCATCCGATCGGCTGGGCAGCTTATAATAAACATCTGCCCCAATGCTTTGCAGGTAGCTGTACATTAAAGCAGTAGCACAAACACCGTCCACATCATAATCGCCAAATACCACAATCCGCTCGCCCTGATCCACCGCCTGACGGATTCTATCAGCCGCAACAGCGGCATCCAGCAATAATTCGGGGGAAGAAAGCGGTTTTTCGGTATCCAGAAAATCGTGCGCTTTTTGGGGAGTATCTACCCCGCGGGCCGCCAGCACACTGCAGACCAGCTGCCCTGTGCTGGTGGCTTCGGCCAGCTGGCCGATCAGCGCTTTGTCAGGCCGCGTGACCTGCCATTCCCGATATACCATCTCTCTTACTCCCCGCTGCGGCCAAACGCCGCTTTCTTAACCATTTATGCAAATTTCCAGTCAGCCAACATCTGCTGGGCCACCCGCAGGCCGTCCACGGCGGCGCTCATAATACCGCCTGCGTATCCGGCTCCTTCCCCGCAGGGATACACCCCTTCCAGGCCAACCGCCTGCAGGTTTTCCCCCCGCATAATCCGCACCGGGCTGGAAGTTCGGGTTTCCAGGCCGGTCAAAATAGCCTGCGGCGCGCAATAGCCAGGCTGCAGCTGGCCAAACCTGGAAAGGCCCGCCCTCAGCGCTGCCGCCAGCTCTGTCGGCAATAATGCCGACAGGTCGGCGGCAGCTACCCCGCGCGAATAGGTGGGTTCCACCTCTGTTATGGAAAGCCGCCCTTCGCCCTTTAAAAAGCTTTCAATATTTTCGGCCGGGGCAATATACTGCCCATGCACCCGAAAAGCGGCCTGCTCCAGCTGGCGCTGAAAGGCAATAGCTGCAAACGGGTCATTTCCAAAATCCCGTTCATCCACCCCTACCACCACCGCCGCATTGGCGTTTTTGCCGCTGCGGGCATGCAGGCTCATACCATTGGTGCAAAGGCCGCCTGCTTCGCTGGCCGCAGCCACCACCTCGCCGCCAGGGCACATACAAAAGGTATACACCCCTCTGCCCGCTACATGGCAGGAAAGCTGGTACTCGCCCGGCGGCAGCGCCGGGTGGCCGGCCGCTTCATGGTAAAGGGCCAAATCCACCGCCTGCTGGCTGTGTTCGGCCCGAAACCCCACCGAAAACGGCTTGCAGCTCAAGGTCATACCGTACTGCGGCAGCATGCCAAAAACATCCCGCGCAGAATGTCCCACCGCTAAAACCAAAACACTTGCGGCAAAATCTCCGCGGATGGTCTGCACACCGGCAAGTTTTCCGTTTTTGACCACTAAACCGGTAAGCGGGGTGCAAAAATGCACTTCGCCCCCCAGTGCTTCCACCTCTTTGCGAATAGAGGTAATAACACCCCGCAATAAATCGGTACCGATATGCGGTTTCGACCGCAAAGCTATTTCGGCCGGAGCGCCATGCTCCAGAAGGGTTTTGGTCACCCAGTCACAACGGCTATCACCAATGCGGGTGGTCAGCTTCCCGTCCGAAAAGGTACCGGCACCGCCCTCGCCAAACTGGATATTGGCGTTTTCATCCAGCTGCCCGGTTTTCCAAAACTGCTCAACGCTGGATGCACGCTGAGCTATGGCCGGTCCGCGTTCCAGCACAATGGGCCTCGCGCCCTGCCTGGCCAGCAAAAGGGCTGCAAAAAGCCCTGCCGGGCCCAAACCGCAAACCACCGGCCGCCCGCCCGGACGGCTGCCGTGGCGGATGACAAGCGGTTCTGGCTGCTTAACCGATACCTGGCTGAGATTTGCAAACCGAGCTAAGTTAGCCGGCTCTTTTAGCTGCACCAATACACTGTAAACCAGCTGCACCTTTTTACGCCGCGCATCCACCGAAATTTTGCTGACCCCGGCACTGAGCACCTCGTGTGGTTTTAGCCCCAATCTCTTCAAAGCCGCCGCCACAGCGTCTGGCTCTTTAGCAGAAAGCGGCAGACAAATTCCTGAAACCTGTAACATGAAATCGTGAATCCTTTTTACTGGGCGCTTACCTGGATAAGCGCCGTATAGCTGCCGGCAGCAAACACCGTGGTTGTGCCCGGAATTTTCATCTGCACGCTCACCGTCTGCTGGCCGCTTTCGGCCGAAATATCGGAAGCATCAATCTGCCCCACCACATCCTCGGCCGAAATAGTAGCCAGCTCTTCCGGTGTACCAATCAAGGTCACATCGTGTATTGCGGCGGTTTCCACCTGAATGTCATATCCGCTTGGCGCATTCACCGCCCGGATATCGGTAACTTCTACCGTTTTGGAAGCAAGCCCGGAAGTGTCAAAATTCATTGTGACCTTTGTGATATTGTCCAGGTTAACAAACCCGCTGTCCAGCGTAATATCGAACTCATAGCTGCCGTCCAGCTTAAACTCCCGCGCAATGTTCAAATATCCCACTGTCAGCTTTTCCAGTTCATCCACCCGGCTGCCCGGGCCTGCCACATTAATGCTGTCCACCGAAAGCGTATACTTAAAAATGCTGGTGTCCAGTCCATCGGGAATGCCGGTCAGTTCCACCGCAAGCGGCAAGGTTGCCTTCTTCAAAATCGGCACTGTCACCTCTACCGTATCCACATCAAAGGTAATCAGGTTTTGGCTCAGCGGGTTATTATCCCTGTCATACAGCTTAATGGTGCCGGTAACCAGCTGGCTCTCTGTAAGAACCTGCCCGGTCAGGTCTACCTCTGCCACCACGCGGGAAACTGCATTGACCTCGCTTTCCGGTCCGGAAAGGGTCAATTCACCCGGTGTGGTAAACGCTTTATCCAGAATATATCCTTCTGCTGGCTGCACACCGGTGGCGTCTACCTCCACCACAAATTTTTTGGTCACCACATGGTCAAACCGAACGCTTACTGTACGCGGGGATATGCTGCCGGCCACAATTTCAAAATCCTTAGAGTTATCCGCTTTCACTGCGGTCAGGCTTAAATCGTACCTGCCCGCATCGGTCACCCCAGACATTTGGGGATAAACCAAAATATCGCTGGCGGAAAGGCCATTAATTACACTGCGCGGGCCAGACACCCGAACCGACACCGTATATTCCGGTGTGTCCACAATAGACAGATCCAGCGCCTGATATACACTGGAAGAATAGTCCAAATCTACCGGAATATTCTTGATGGTAACGGTATCCTCGGTATTTACATACAGTGAAACCAAAAGCCACGCAATAACAGCCGCTACAATGGAAATAACAACATTAAACTGATTGTTTTCAAACAGGTGAGAAAATTTAGACGGTTTTTTCTTCATCCTTTTTCTCCCCCTTTCTGCGCAGCTTCAGCCCAAAGCGTTTTTCCTCCTCGCTGGGCGGTTCGGGCAACAGCTCAATTTTAAGCAGGTTAAACAAATTTTGCCGGTCCAAACGACGGATAAGCACTCCGTTTTTCGCCAACGAGACAATGCCAGTTTCCTCCGACACTACCACGCAGACTGCATCAGAGTTTTCGCTCATACCCAGAGCCGCCCGATGGCGGGTACCCATGTCCTTACTGATTTCCAGATTCGCCGACAACGGCAGCACACAGCCGGCTGCCTTGATGCGTGCGTCCCGCACAACTACCGCCCCATCATGCAAAGGCGTTCCCTCATAAAAAATAGTTCCAAGCGCCTCCACATTGATATCGCTGTTCAGCTGCGTACCGGTTTTAATAATCTCTCCCAGGTTGGACCGCCTCTCAAACACAATCAACGCACCCGTGCGGGAATCGCTCATCTGTTCTGCCGCGTCACAAACAGTGGCAATGGCATTTTGCATCCGCTCCCGGCTTTGTTCATCCAGCGTTTTGGGACGAAACAGAGAGAGAGCCAGAACATTTGTGCGGCCCACCTGCTCCAGCGCACGGCGCAGTTCGGGCTGGAAAATGACCACCAAGGCCAACATACCAAACTGCAGAATATTATTGAGCAGCCATTTCATGGTGCGCAGATCAAAGATGGACGAGACAAACCAGGCAATGAACAGAACCAAGATTCCCTTCATCAGCTGTGCGGCCCTGGTCTGACGCACCAATGTAATGAGCTCATAAATCAAAAATGCCACAATGGCGATATCCACGATATCGGACAGCTTGGGATGGCTGATGATATTGATGATACCGGATAGGGTGGTAGAAAGACTGCTTTGCAGCAGACTGCCGATATTTGACAGGTTAAAACTGTCCAACATAGTTTGCCCCCAATCTTGGTCTTGATAAAAAAGCAGCGTACTGGCCCAATACCAGCAAGCAACCAGAGAGTTTTTCTATAAAATGCCAACTTATAGTATAGCACAAAACCGATACTTACTCAATATTCATCGTTTACGGCCGTCTTTAAATGTGGGTAAATACAATTTTCTGCCATAAAACAGAAAGCGTTTTTCCGCAGTAAGTCATACGCCGACATAACCGGCCACCGGCTGAATCAGGCATACTGCATGAGCTGCAATTCCCTCTCCTGCACCGGTAAATCCCAAATGTTCTTCGGTAGTTGCCTTTACCGAAACCTGCCCTTCCTCCAGCCGCAGCGCATGGGCAATGGCACGGCGCATAGCCGGTATATAACCTGCCAGGCGCGGCGCCTGACACAAAATTGTGGCGTCGATATTCACAGGCTGCCACCCATCTTTTAAAAGCAGCATGCCTACCTGGCTTAGCAGTTTTATGCTGTCTGCACCTGCATAATCCGGGGCGGTATCGGGAAAATGCTGACCAATATCCCCCAGAGCCGCCGCTCCCAGCAAAGCATCCATAACAGCGTGGGTGAGCACATCCGCATCAGAATGTCCCAAAAGGCCTTTTTCATAAGGGATATGTTGGCCTCCCAAAATAAGCTTTCGGCCTTCGGTCAGCCGGTGTACATCATATCCGTGTCCAATCCGCATATCCGCATCCTCCCGTCCCATCAAAGCCAGGTCCTCTTTTGTAGTAAGCTTTATATTGGAATACTCTCCCTGGGTCAGCACAACCTGGCCGCCAAATTGCTCAAACACCGAACAATCATCGGTCACCTGGGCATTTTGCGGTAAAGCAGCCAAAGCCGCCCGATATTTTTCCAGGTCAAAAACCTGCGGGGTTTGTACCGCAAACAGGCTGCTGCGGGGCGGTGTGCCAACCACTTTACCGTCCTGTGCCTGTTTAATGGTGTCCTTTACCGCAACCGCAGGCGCCGCGGCACCCGTTTTTGCCGCCTGCTCTATTGCACGGGTAATCACTGCGGCGCTTACAAATGGGCGCGCCCCGTCCTGAATGGCTACAAGGCCCTGCTTTTCCAAAATAGCGTTTACGCCTGCAGTCACACTTGCTACCCGGTCGGCCCCACCGGTTACAAATTGCTCTACCTTTGACATGCCGCTTAAGGCCGCCCGGATTTGCCGGTCGTTTTTTCCTGTTACCAAAATAATACGGTCCACCAACGGATGCTCTTGAAAAGCTGCGGCCGTGTGGTAAATTACCGGTTTTCCGCGGTATGGGTAAAGCAGCTTATCAAAGCCCATCCGGCTGGAACTTCCTGCTGCCACAATAACCGCCGTCACTTTTTTGTCTAAAATCATACTTTCACCCCTTCACTGCCGCCAGCATGTTAACACCTTTCAGCCTATGCGGCAGACCTTGATAGGTTAGTACCATTATAAAAGATTGGCTTATAAAAATCCACCAAACAGACTTTTCCACCAAACAGACTTTGCCTTTTTACAAAGCACCCCTGCACCGCATATGGCTTTCTAAAAAACCATGGCAGAATTTTTTGTGCATGGCTTTTGCCGGCAAAACAAAAAGCCCCGGCTGAACCGACAGCCGGGGCTTTTGGAGCCTTTTTACTCTTTTTCGGTCTCTTCGCCTTTAATGTCGACCTCTTCGTCGTCCTCATCAAAGTCGATCTCGAATTTTTCGCCGCAGGCAGGGCAGCGGAAATCGTCACTGAGCAGAGTATCCTCGTCCACTTCTACCGTAGCGCCACAGGCAGGGCAGGTCAGCTCATAGGTGTCACCGTCGCAGCAATCGCAGTCACAGTCACACTCGTCCTCATCCTCGTCGAACACCACATCCTCAATATCGGACAGGTCTTCGTCGATGGCATCCAGCTCATCGTACACCTGGTCGATGTCCGAGTCCAGATCCGTAACGGTCAGGGCCAGGTCATCCAGCAGGTCATACATGGCATTCAGGACCTTCACTTCTTTTTTGGAAGCGTCCAGATCCAGGCCTTCCATCAGGCCCTTCAGGTAAGCAGCTTTTTCCGTGAGGTTCATTTTTTGTACCTAACCTTTCCTAATAGGTGTACCGCGCCAAAACGCGGAGCAAACAAAAGCAATCAGGCGCGCTCCATATACTCGCCGGTACGGGTGTCAATCCGGATCAGTTCACCTTCGTTGATGAACAGCGGAACACGAATTTCGGCACCGGTCTCCAAAGTAGCAGGCTTCAAGGTATTGGTGGCGGTGTTGCCCTTTACGCCCGGCTCGGTCTTGGTAACCTCCAGGGTAACAAAGTTGGGGGCTTCCACGCCGAACACCTTGCCCTTGTAGGAGAGCACCTTTACCATTTCATTCTCCTTCACGAACTTGAACGCATCGGACAATTCGGAAGCATTCAAAGGGATCTGCTCATAGGTCTCGGTATCCATGAAGTAGTACAGGCCGCCATCCTCATACAGGTACTGCATTTCGCGGCGCTCAATATAAGCAGTGGGGAATTTGGCGGTGGGGTTGTAGGTCTTCTCCAACACCGCGCCGGTGATGACATTCTTGGTTTTGGTACGCACGAAGGCGGCACCCTTACCGGGCTTTACATGCTGGAACTCCACGACCTGGAGCACATTGCCGTCCTCTTCAAAAGTGACGCCGTTGCGGAAATCGCCTGCAGAAATCATAGAAAATATCCTCCAAACCAAATTGATGAATCGACTATTCATTCGGGAGACTGCTGAAAGCACTCCCCTTCTGTCTCTAAATAATTTTACACAAAATACCGAAGCATTGCAACCCTTCCCGGCCAGAAAAGAACTGCTTTCTTACAGAATAACCAGATTTTTCGTACTTTTTCCCAGAATTTCATGGCCAGAATCGGTCACCAAAACCGTATCCTCAATGCGCACGCCAAACCGGCCGGGCAGATAAATGCCCGGTTCTACCGTGATCAGCTGCCCCGGACATATTTTTTCCTGGCAGGACGGAGAAAAACGCGGTTCTTCGTGAATTTCAATTCCAACCGCGTGCCCCAGCCCATGACCAAAGTATGCCCCAAAACCGGCCTGTTTGATCCTGTCGCGAGCAACAGCATCCACCTGGCTGCAAACGGCGCCCGGCACCACGGCTTCCACAGCAGCCAGCTGCGCCTGCAAAACCACCTGGTAAACCTGTTCCATTTCGCTGGAAACACTGCCCAAAGCCACCGTTCGGGTCATATCGGTACAGTAGCCGCCGTATTTGGCGCCATAATCCATGGTAAT
This sequence comes from Pygmaiobacter massiliensis, assembly GCA_022778585.1. Lineage (GTDB taxonomy): Bacteria > Bacillota > Clostridia > Oscillospirales > Ruminococcaceae > Pygmaiobacter > Pygmaiobacter massiliensis_A. The sequence goes on from JALFTI010000019.1 coordinate 70,065, forward strand.
AAAATCGCCTTCCGCCAGCACCCGCTCGCCTGGTACCCCATGGGGTTTGCTGGTATCCGGACCGCTGATAAAAATAGTGGGAAACGCCACGCCCTGCGCCCCATGGCTGCGCATATAGCTTTCCATTAAAAGCGCCAGATCGATCTGGCGCATACCCGTCCGAATCTGCCCCCAGATATAGGTAAAGCAGTCATCCGTGATCTGCTGTGCCTTTCGAATCCGCTCCAGTTCCTGCAGATCCTTTACGCTGCGCAGCTTGCGCACCGTGCGGCTCAGGGTATCGTCCCCTACCAGCTCCACCTCCGGCAGTGCTTTTTGCAAGGCGGCATACTGGTGCAGCGTCGTATCCGATTCCAGGTGCAATCTGCCCACCTTGTGCTCGGCCAAAAGGGCGGCAAGCTGTGCCATGGGCGCTGTCTGCTCCACCACCTGCGCTGTTTTTACCTGGCTGCGCGCTATTTCAAGGTAGCGCGAGTCGATGAAAAAAGTGGCGCCATCCCGAAAGATGACCAGCTGCCCTGCATCGTCGGTATCCAGGTCCAAAAAATAGAACCGGTTGGCCGGCGTTTCAATTAAGGCTGCTTCAAAATCTTGGGGCAAAGCCTGCACCAGTTTTTCTATGCGGTTTTGCATGGTCTGTTCCCTTCTTCCAAATGGCTTTTCCGTTTTTATTTTACCAGCATGTTCCAAAAGGCCATCATGGCAGCGGCATCCTCCGCCTGTGTCCCGGCCGATTCACAGATAATGGTGGGGGAAAGGCCCCTCTCCCAACAAAGCTCCAAAAGCGGCTCAAAATCAGGTCCAAACGCCTGGTCGGCAAAGGTTAGGTGCCGCTTTTCTCCGCCGGCAGTATACTCAATTTTAGAAAAGTGGACATGAAACCGGCTGGCCCTCTCATCTGCAAGCGCGTCGGCCATCTGGTCCAGCACCCGGGCAAAATCCTGTTTTTGGGAAAGCCCGCCCTGGGTGCGGGCATTTAAATGCCCAAAATCCACACAAGGGGTAATACGCGGGTCCACTTTGCACAGTGCCAGCACCTCTTCCACCGTGCCCAGCTGGTTCACCTTTCCCATTACTTCCGGGCATAAGGTTACATCCGAAAAGCCAGCCTCGTCCAGCGCACAAACCGCGCGGCGCATGGTATCCAGCGCTTTTTCCAGCGCCTGCTGCCGGCTTTGCTTGCCACAGGAGCCAGAATGAAAGATAACTCTGCTACCGCCCAGGCTTTTCACCGCCGCGGCGGACTGGAGCAGGTAGTTGATACTGTTGAGGCGTTTGTCCTCTTCCAGACTGGACATGGAAATATAGTAAGGAGCGTGCAGCGAAAAGCGAATATTCTTTTTTTGCCCGGCCTGCTGCAGCTTTTTCCCATTCTCTTCACTAAGCCGCACACCGCGGCCACACTGGTACTCAAACGCGTTCAATCCGTGGCCGGCCAGCCAGTCCGGCACCTGCAAAGTCTTTTTATAGCCAAGCCGGGCAAAGTCTTCCCCCACCCCGGCGGTGCCAAACCGGATCTCACTCATGGAAAGAGCCCCCCTTTTTTAAGTAGCGGTGCAAAAACGGCTTTTCCAGGTGGCGGCGCAAAAGAATATCCCACTGAATATCCTCATGGCGCGGCTTTACCAGCAGCATGGTTATACCATAAAAGTTCGCCGCCAAACAATCGGTAAACAATTGATCGCCCACCATTGCAATCTGGCTTTTGGGCAAACCAAACCGATGCCGGGCAATTCTAAGGCCGCGGGTAAGCGGCTTCATGCTGAAGGACACACAGCTGAGCCCCAGTTTTTTTGCAAAGGGTTCTACCCGCTTTTTAAAATTGTTGGATGCAATGGTCAGTTTAATACCCGCCTTATGCAGGCTTTCCAGCCAGTCCAGCACCTCCTGGGAAACCTCCTGGCTGCCATGGGCAGTCAGGGTATTATCCACATCCAATACCAATGCCCGAATACCCCGTTTTTTTAAATATTCGGGGGTGATAAGGCTGACCGTGGCAAACAGATCATCCGGTCGGAGAAGAGACATAGCGGTCTCCTTTCAAACAGGGCAAAACCTGTACCAAAGCTGGTTTTGCCAAAATCAAAAAGCGGGCCCAAAGGGCCCGCTTTCAGTTGCGTCATCACACGCCGCAGTGCTTATTTATACTTGCGCTTGCGGGCGGCTTCGGACTTTTTCTTGCGTCTTACGGAAGGCTTCTCGTAGCACTCGCGCTTGCGCACTTCCGCCAGAACACCAGACCGGGCGCAGGAACGCTTAAAGCGGCGCAGCGCGCTGTCCAGAGATTCATTGTCTTTCACTCGGATTTCCGACATCTTTGTCCCTCCCTTAACATTGAGGTAGGAGTGACGATTCAGACCGGCAGGCAAAGCCTGCCCTAAACCATCAACAGTAAAATTATACCCTATGCGGCCGGGTCCTGTCAACACCCATTCCCCAATTGGATATAAATTTCATAAACGCAGCAGCCATTACTTGGCAGCCAGTGTCACCAACTTGCCCGGCACATAAATTTCCTTTACAATCTGCTTGCCCTCCAAAAGCGCTGCCACGGCAGTTTGGGCTTTTGCCTGGGCAATGGCTTCTTCTTTGGAAATATCAGCAGGGGCTGCAAAATGGGCACGCACCTTGCCGTTCAGCTGCACGGCAAGCTCTACCGTTTCCTCTTTGCACTTGGCTTCGTCATAAACCGGCCAGGTGGAATGGGCAATCTGGCCCGCAAAGCCGGCCTGCTGCCACATCTCTTCGGTCAGGTGCGGAGCAAACGGGTTGAGCAGGGTCAAGTAGGTGGCAAGCTCTGTACGGGTCACGCTGCCGGTGGCCAAAATGTCATTCAGCAGGGTCATAAGCGCCGCAATGGCGGTGTTCATCTTAAGACCCATAATATCCTCCGACACCTTTTTAATGGTGCGGTGGAATTTGCCCTCCATCTCCTTGCGGTATCCTTCCTCGCTGGTGAGAACCGACGAAAGGTCAGCCACACGCTCCAAAAAGCGCTTGGAACCTTTGATGGAAGCAGTGTTCCAGGGGGCTGTCTTTTCAAAATCGCCAATGAACATTTCGTACACCCGCATGGTGTCCGCGCCATATTCGGCCACCACATCATCCGGGTTCACCACATTGCCCAGCGACTTGGACATTTTTACCACCGGGTGCTCGGCCATTTCACCGTATTCTTCCACCAGGTGGCCACGGGCGGCCTTTTCGCTGCCGTACTCGGCCACCAGCTTTTTCTGCTCTTCAGCCGAAAGGTTTGCAAAGTTGTGGGGGTTAAGGCCCAAGATCATACCGTGGCTGGTGCGCTTGGCATATGGTTCCGAATAAGGCACCACGCCAATGTCGTACAAAAACTTATGCCAGAAGCGGGAATAGAGCAAATGAAGGGTGGTATGCTCCATACCGCCGTTGTACCAGTCCACCGGGCCCCAGTATTTGACCGCCTCGGGGCTGACCAGCTGCTGGTCATTGTGAGGATCCATATAGCGCAGGAAATACCAGGAAGAGCCTGCCCACTGAGGCATGGTATCGGTCTCTCTTTTAGCTGGGCCGCCGCAGCAGGGGCAGGTAGTATTCACCCATTCGGTGTGGCGGGCCAGCGGACTTTCACCGCCCTCGCCCGGTTCAAAGTCGGTGATTTCAGGCAAAAGCAGCGGCAGTTCACTTTCCGCAATGGGCTGCCAGCCGCACTTTTCGCAGTAAACCATGGGAATCGGCTCGCCCCAGTACCGCTGGCGGCTAAAGACCCAATCGCGCAGTTTAAAGTTGGTTTTTTTGCGGCCTTTGCCCTGCTCGGTCAGCCAATCGGCCATTTTTTCCTTGGCTTTCTCCACCGAAAGCCCGTTCAAAAAGCCGGAATTCACCAAAATACCGGTGTCCACATCGGTATATGCGCCCTTGGTATAGTCATTTTTACCGTCGCTGGAAACCACTTCCAGGATCGGCAGACCAAATTTTGTGGCAAATTCCCAGTCGCGGGAGTCGTGGGCGGGCACGCCCATAACCGCGCCGGTACCGTAGGTGGCCAGCACATAATCGGAGATAAAGATGGGCAATTCATGACCGCAAACCGGGTCGATGGCCGTTACGCCATCCAGCTTGACGCCGGTTTTTTCCTTGGCCAGCTCGGTACGCTCAAAATCACTTTTAGCGGCAGCTTTGGCCTGGTATTCTTTTACCTCGTCTGCATTTTTAATTAGCCCCGCTTCCAGCCATTTTTTAATAAAGGCATGTTCCGGGCTAACAACCATATAGCTGCACCCATACAAAGTATCGCAGCGGGTGGTGTAAACGGTAAGGGTATCGCCTGCCGAAGTGCCAAAATCAATTTCGGCGCCATAGCTGCGGCCAATCCAGTTTTTCTGCTGGGTGCTCACACGGTCCAAAAAGTCCACCGTCTCCAGGTCGTCGATGAGACGGTCGGCATAGTCGGTAATCTTCAGCATCCACTGGCTTTTTACCTTATGGATCACCTCGCCATGGCAGCGCTCGCAGGTGCCGTTTACCACCTCTTCATTGGCCAACACCACCTTGCAACTGGTGCACCAGTTTACATTCATTTCCTTTTTGTAGGCAAGGCCATGCTTATACAGCTGCAGGAAAATCCACTGGGTCCATTTATAATAGTTGGGATCGGTGGTGTTAATCTCACGGTCCCAGTCAAAGGAAAGGCCCAGTGCTTTCAGCTGGCTTTTAAACCGCTGTACATTGTTGTGGGTCACAATCTCCGGGTGAATATGGTTTTTCATCGCGAAGTTTTCAGTGGGCAGACCAAAGGCGTCCCAGCCCATGGGATACATAACATTGTAGCCCTCCAACCGCTTTTTGCGGGCTACAATATCCAGCGCTGTATAGCTGCGGGGGTGTCCCACATGCAGCCCTGCAGCCGAAGGATACGGAAATTCCACCAAAGCATAAAACTTGGGCAGCGTATAATCCTGCTTGGCCGCAAAGGTCTTTTCATCCTCCCAGACCTTTTGCCATTTAGCCTCTACCGCCTTGAAATCATACTTCACGACTCTCAACTCCTCAAAAAACTATCTTGCAACGACCTGATTGTGTCAGCAACCATCAGTCTTCCAGTGGAATTTCCACCTCGGTGGCATCTGCCCACAAATGTTCCAGGTCATAAAATTCGCGTGTTTCCGGGTAAAAAATGTGCATAATAACCCCGCCGTAATCCAGCACAATCCAATTGCGAGAGTCCACACCTTCCCGGCGCAGCGGTTTTTGACCCGCCTGCTCCAATTGAAACTCCACCTCGTCGGCCAATGCCCGCACCTGGGTGGAGGAGGTACCGGTGGCAATGACAAAATAATCACACATTACGGTCAAATCTTCGACCTTCAAAACCCGGACATCCTTCGCTTTTTTCGAATCCAGCACCCGGGCCGCCATAGTGGCAAGCTGTAAAGAAGTCATACCATTATCCTTTCTGTCAAGCTTTATCAGGGGGCCGTCACGCTGTCCTCTCCCCACACAGCAGTACCCGAATCAATCGAATCCATCGACTGTACCGTGCCGGAAGATTGTGTCGTGTTTGCAATCTCAATGCAGCCCAATTCGTCGGCCGAAACCGGGTCCGAATACGGGCGAAAATAGGTATTCAGCATCTGCGCCGCTTCTTCCTTGTGCACGCTTACCACCGAAAGCCCATTATAATTTGTGGGCTCGCAGGGCAAGGTCATCATGGTGATGGCATCGCTTGAAACACCGCGCACCTTAAAGGCCAGCGCGCACATCCGCAAAAGGCCAATATCCGTCTGCACATACTGAATATAAGCGGGCATAACCTTAATGATATCCCGCATGGGAATCTCTTTAAAGGTTTTAAGCAAAGCGGAATACATGTACCGCTGCATCTCCAGCCGGCCAATATCCGCATTGGAATAGTTATGCCGCTGGCGCACCATAAACTCGGCAGTGGCGCCGTCCAGCCGCTGAACCCCGGCTTCCAGAGTGTTGCCATAGTCGTCGGTAATATCAAACGGAATGGTCACATCTATGCCGCCCAGCGCATCAATTACAGCCTTAAAGGCATCCATATCAATGGTGACATAATAGTCCACCGGCAAAGAAAACTGGTCCCAAATAACCTGGGCCAGGTTTGCAATGGCAGGTTCCTGGTCCCCCATACGGGCCACAGCGTTAATTTTTCCGGTTCCGCCGGTGGGCACCTCGCTGCCCACATAGGTGTCGCGGGGAATCTGCAGCATATTGATGGTATTGGCCTTGGTGTCGTACAGCACATACAGCACCACATCGGTCATGCCCATGCCGTTTGAATAATCCCGTCCTTCTTCATAATCGATGCCGGCGCACAATATGGCAACCGCACTGCCTTCACTGCCGGGAATGGTGGAAGGCAGGCTGCCGCCCCCGCCGGTTACCAGGCGGTTGAGCAAAAAGTACGCCCCGCCCAGCACCAATACCAAAACCAGTGCAAGGCTGACTAGCCGGCGGGGCCATCTTCTGCGCCGCTTCGGCTTTGTTTTTCGCACCTCGTCGTACTGCCGGTTCTGGGGTCTGGTACGCTTTGGCTGGGCCTGGCTGTACGCGCTGTGCTGGCGGGGCTGCTCCTGATACGGACTGCGGCGCGCACCAGCAGAAGTTTGTCGGCGGTTTTCTTCCGGGTGGTAGTAGGGATTTGTATTCTTTTTCATATGCATATTCTGCCGCGCCTTACAGCGTGGCGCGGTACTGCTCCTTCATCCATTCCAGGGCAGCGGCACTATCCGGATCGATTGGGCGCTTTTCCTCTTTCAGCCAGCGCAGACTGTAAGATAACGCTTTGATAAAAGCGCGATCCAGGTCCTGTTCCAGAATCTGGCGCAGCTCGTCCACTTCCTGGTAAGTTCTTTCTTCTGAGCACATATCGGCCATATAAATAATTTTTTCCAGCAAGGTCATGCCGGCATGGCCGGATGTATGCCAGCGCACCGCCCCCAAGATCTCCTCGTCCTGAATATCCAGTTCTTCTTTCAGGTAGACCATGGCGGCTGCAGCGTGCCAAACGCCGGTTGGCTTTTTTTCAGCGTTATCAGTCATTATAGCATGCTCGTGCAGCATCTGCAACAGTTCCTGCTTGGGCTTTTCCTTGCAAATGTCGTGTAAAAGGCCGGCAATTTCAGCCTTTTGGGGATCTGCACCGTACCGGACAGCCAGTTTTTTGGCCAGCCGCGCCACATTGACAGTATGGGTATACCGCTTTTCGCTCAGGTTTCGCTTAGCCAGTTTTTTACAGTATGCAGCATCTACCATTTTTATCTTTTCCCCTTTGCCTGCAATATTTGGTACAGATGATGACGGCGCACGGTGCGCTGCGCACTATCGGGCAGCCAGGGAGAAATATCTTCCCCCTTTGCCGCTTTTTCCCGAAGCTCGCTGGAGGAAAGCTTCAACACCTGAGCCGGCACAAACAGCACCTTGCCACCTGCCTGTTCCAGCAACCGGATCGCCGGCTGCATAGCGGCAGTTTCATCGTCATCTCTGCTTTGCGCTACCAACACCACCTGCTGCAGCAGCCACTGCCAGCGGTACCATTGGGTAAAGCTTAGCAGCATATCGCTGCCCATGGCCAGGTAAATTTCGGCACCCTGATATTTTTTTTGCAGATACTCCACCGTCTGGGCCGTGTAGCTTTTTCCCGGGCGGCTGATTTCGTACCGGCTGCGGCGGACCCGCTGATCCAGCTTTAAAAAATCGGCGCACATGGCAAACCGCAGCTCGCCGCTGGTTCCAAACGCCCGCTTATGGGGCGGCAAACCTGCCGGCATAACCAGCACCAGATCCGGCTGCACTGCCGCTATGGCATGCTTAAGCAGCTGCATATGGCCTATATGGGGCGGGTCGAAGGTACCGCCAAATAATAGCAATTTCACAAACCGCCCCCCTTTCCAGATGCATTTTCACAAATTGCCGGCATACGCCGGCACAAACCAAATGCCGTTCTGCCTTTCATCCGCCTGCCTGCCTTTTAAGGCCAAAACGCCGCGGCAAATTTTTACACCGCTATTACGCCGCTATTTTACAAAAGCGCCTTTTATTTTGCGCTTGCCAAAAGTTCGGCATAGGCGCTGTCTTTGGGCTTTTGTTTAAACAACACAAACCGCCCGCCAATCACCTGCACCACATCGCAGCCGGTTTTCTGCGCCAAAAGTGCGGCTGCTTCCTTTGCCGTATAGCTGCTGGTCTCCAGCACCTTCATTTTAATCAGCTCCCGCGCGGCCAGGCAGTCGGCGGTGGATTGGACGAGAGCTTCGTCTATTTCTCCCTTACCCACCTGAAAAACCACTTCCAGATTATTTGCCTTGGCACGCAAAAGAGCGCGCTGTTTGCTTGTAAGCATTGGTTTCTTCCTTTCTTTTTGCGGTCTTTGTGCAAAACGGCCTGCTTTTTTTAAAAATTGCCTGCACAGGCCGCTTTTTATTAAACTTGCTGTTCCAAAAGCTTAAAAAGTTCCTGCTCCATCCGCCGCATGGCGTTGCCCCGGTGGCTGATGGCATCTTTTTCCTGGTCGGTCAGCTGCGCATAGCTGCGCTTTTGGGTATTGGCACAGGTTGTACCGTCCGGCAGACCCACCTCGTCGGGAATAAAAATAGGGTCGTAGCCGAACCCATTTGTGCCGTGCCGTTCAAAAGCTACCATGCCCGGGCATTCCCCCAGATAAATGGCATTTTTGCCGCCGGGCAGATATACGCACACAGCTGACACAAATTTTGCCTGCCGTTCACCCGGCGCCACCTGGGCCAATGCGGCAAGCAGCTTGTCGTTATTGGCTTCATCATCCCCGTGGCGGCCGCAATACCGGGCAGAATATACCCCCGGCGCGCCGCCCAGCGCCTTTACCATCAGGCCGGAGTCATCGGCAATGGTGGGCATGCCGCACACCTGGCAGATGGCCTTTGCCTTGATGAGTGCATTCTCGCTGAAAGTTTCACCGGTCTCTTCCGGCTCCAGCATAATTCCCAGTTCTTTTTGGCTTTTTACGGTATGGCCCTGCCGCTGCAGAATACGGCGGATCTCTTTCAGCTTTCCGGCATTACCGGTTGCCGCACAAAATTCCATAGGTTCACTCCTTTATAAACAGGGCCTGGGTAAAGCCTTTGGGGTCAAATTCCATCAGGTCATCCACGCCTTCCCCTACGCCGACAAACCGCACCGGCAGCCCCAGCTTCTGCTTAACCGAAAGCACGCTGCCGCCCTTGGCTGTTCCGTCCAGCTTGGTGAGAATAATGCCGGTGGCGCCGGCTGCCTCCACAAACTGGGCAGCCTGATTGATGGCATTCTGGCCGGTAATGGCATCCAGCACCAGCAGGGTTTCCAAGGTGGCGTCGCCGCAGGCCTTTTTCACTACGCGGCTGATTTTGGCCAGCTCCTCCATTAACCCTTTCTTATTGTGCAGCCGGCCAGCCGTATCGCAAATAACCAAATCGTATTCTCTGGCACTGGCCGACTGCACGGCATCAAAAATAACCGAAGCCGGGTCGGCCCCTTCGCCGTGGGCCACAATGGGGACCTGAATGCGGTCCGCCCAGATGGAAAGCTGCTCGGCCGCAGCAGCACGGAAGGTGTCGCCCGCAGCCAGCATAACCCGCTTGCCCTGCCCTTTGTACAGGTTGGCAAGCTTTGCAATGGAGGTGGTTTTGCCCACCCCGTTTACCCCAATTACCAGAATAACCGCCGGCTTTCCGGTCAGCACAAACGCCTCTTCGGGGGTCATCATCTGCTCAATTAAGCCCTTAAGCGCCTCCAGCGCTTCGGCGCCGGTTTTCAGGTGGTTTTTTCGCACCTGCTGTTTCAGATCTTCCACCAGCTGCTCGGCCACCTCAATGCCAGTATCCGCCAGCACCAGCTGTTCCAACAGATCCTCATACAGATCGTCATCGATCCGGTCTGCGTTTTCCATCTCACCGATGGACCCAAAAATTGCCTGGCGGGTTTTGGCAAGCCCCGCCCCCAGTTTTTCAAAAAAGCCCATGGGGTCCTCCCTTTTTTTCACAAATCAAAAGCCCCGCAAAAATTTTCGAGGTTGTGCCGCTGCCACCTTTAAGAGGCGGCTGTGCCGGGCATTTTATTTTACTGTATTCCTATAGGAATTGCGACACATTGTTTTTAACCCTTACTGGACCAGCTGCACATCCACCTCGTCCACCTTCAGCCGCAAAAGCTTGGAAACGCCGTCCTCCTGCATGGTAACGCCATACAGGATATCCGCTTCTTCCATGGTGCCGCGCCGGTGCGTAATTACAATAAACTGTGTGTCGTCGGTAATACGGCGCAGATATCCGGCAAAGCGCACCACATTCACATCGTCCAGGGCGGCCTCAATCTCATCCAGAATGCAGAAAGGTGCCGGGTTGACCGCCAAAATGGCAAAGTAAATGCTGATGGCCACCAACGCCTGTTCACCGCCGGAAAGAGCCGAAAGGTTTTTGATGATCTTGCCGGGGGGCGCAACCGTGATATCAATGCCGCTTTCCAGCACATCCTCCGGGTCTGCCAAGGAAAGGGTTGCGGTGCCGCCGCCAAAAAGCTCGGCAAAAATGCGGCCAAAATTTTCGTTAATACGGGCAAAGCTTTCTGTGAACAGACTTCGCATCTCGCTGCACAGACCGCCGATCAGCTTTTCCAGCTGGCGGCGGCTTTTTTCAATATCCTCCACCTGGCTTTTCATAAACTGGTAGCGTTCGTTTACCTCGGCAAATTCTTCAATTGCTCCTACATTTACATTGCCCAATGCCCGAATTTTACCGCGCACCTCTGCCACCTGGCGGCGCAGCTGAGCCGCCGATTCAAACGGCACTGCCAGTTCAGCCGCATCATTGGGGGTCATTTCGTACTCTTCCCACAGCTTTTGGGTGGTGGCGTCATATTCCGTTTCCAGCTGCGCTTTACGCTCGGCCTGGCGGGCAATCTCCTGAGAAAGCGTCTCTCGCTGCGTTTGCAGCTGGCGCACCTGGGTAGTTTGCTCGGTAATGGACGCTTCCCGTTCCATTCGCACATCCACCGCCTGGCGGATCATCTGCTCCTGCTTTGCTATCTGGTCGTTTTTCTCCTGTTTTTGCTGTTTAAGCGTCTGCATGCGCTGCTGGCGCTCTTTTATCATTTCTTCCAGCTGGGCAATGTTTTCCTGCAGCTGCCGGGTGCGGCCCTGGGCGTCCTTGCTTGCCGCCAACAAACTGTTTGTCTGCTGGCACGCAAGCTCGGCATCCTTTTGGGCCGCAAGGCGAGCAAGCTTTGCCTGCGACAATTCCTCCGCCAGTCGATTGCGGGTGGCAAGGGCTGAGTCATCCTGGTTGGTAATGCCGGCAAGCTCCTTTTGCAAAGCTTCTTGCTCGGCAGAAAGCTGCTCGCTGCGCTGGCGGTTTTGCTGCAAAGTGTTCTGCGCCTGGGCAATGGTCTCATCCAGGCTTTGCTTTTCTGCCTGCAAAAGCTGGGCTGCGCTGGCCAGCTGGCTTTGGGTTGTCTGCAGGTTTGCAAGCTCGGTCCGGGTACGGATCTGTTCTCCCGAAGCCGTAATCTGCTCGGACTCGGTAGCGGAAAGCTGCGCCGAAAGCTTTTCACATTCCGCCTTAATTTTCTCCATTGCAGCTGTGCGTTCCGTGCGGGTTTGCGACAGTTTTTCCAGCTGCCCCTTCAGTTCTTCAATCTCGCTGCGGCGGGTAAAAAGCCCCGCCGACCGGGCCACCGAGCCGCCAGTGAAGGAACCGCCCGCGTTTACCACCTGGCCGTCCATTGTCACCACACGGTTGCGGTAATCCAGCGCTTTTGCAGCACTGCCCGCCGCATTCAGGTCTTCCACCACTACAATACGGCCCAAAAGGTTGGAAACCACATTGGCATAGCGCTCGTCTGCCTGTACCAGGTCACAGGCAAGGCGGGCCCCCTGCGGCAGCTTCGAGCGTTCAAAAAAGGACGGCCGCACCGTGGTAAGGGGCAAAAAAGTGGCTCTGCCCGCTTTGTCCTGTTTCAGCAGACCGATTGCCGCCTTCGCTGCATTCTCATCCGCTACTACAATATTCTGCGCCGCAGCGCCAAGCGCCGTTTCAATAGCAGTTTCACAGCCTGGCAAAACGCTGAGAATGGTAGACACCGGCCCAACAATTCCCCGCAGCCGATGACTTGCCGCCGCCCGCATCACATACTTGACGCTTTGGCTGTAGCCATCCATTGAATTTTCCAGGTCCCGCAGAATTTTAATGCGCTGGCTGGCGGAATTTTCCTGCCGCTGTGCCTGTTCCACCGCCTGGCGGGCTTCTTCCAGTTGTTTTTGCCGGGAAGAAAGCTTTAAGGAAAGCCCTTCCTTAATATTATTAAGCCGAACCAGCTCCTCTTCCAGCGAAGCAAGCAGGGTTTGGGTATCTTTGCATTCGGCTGCGAGGCGCTGGGCCTTTGCGGCCGAATCGTCCTGTTCAATAACCTGCTGGCGGGCATGAGCGTTTTCACACGCCTGCTGCGCGGCAGCAGTGGAAACCTTTAGGTCGGTCAAAAAGCCGGACAATTCAGAAATGCGGGCCAATACCACACCGCGCCGCTCACCGGTTGCCCGGTCCTGCCGGCCCAGTTCCTCCAGCATACCGGAAATACGGTCAATTTCGCTGGAAAGGTCCTGCTCCTTTTTTCTGGCGGCCTGTTCGGCTGCCTGCTGCAATTGGATTTGTTCGGCCGTCTGCTCATCCGAACGCCCTGCCTGCTCAATCTGATGCTGCAGGTCCCGAATGGAGGCGCGGTTATGCTCCACATCATTCTCAAGCACTGCAGCGGCAGAATCCTGCTCGGCTATCTGCTCGGTGAGGGAACGGATTTCGGCATTCGCACGCTCGATTTGAACATTTAAACGGGCAATCATCTCCCGGGTATCGGCAGTATCCGCATCCAGTTTTTCAATCTCGCCGGTACAGCGGTCATAATCAGCCTGGGCGGTTTCGGCGTCCCGGGCAGCCTGGCGCAGACTGTCCTTTGCCCTGCGCAGCATGTCGGTCCACAAGGTTACCTCCAGCTGGCGCTTTGTATTGGAAAATTCCAAAAACTGCTGGGCTTTCTTGCTTTCCCGTTCCAGCGGCCCTACCCGGTCGGCCAGCTCTTTTAAAATATCCTCAAGCCGCACCAGGTTTTCCTGCGTTGCTGCAAGCCGGCGCTCTGCTTCGTTTTTTCGGTAGCGATACTTTGCAATGCCCGAAGCTTCTTCAAAAATTTCGCGCCGTTCGCCGGACTTTGCGCCCACAATTTCGGCAATTTTACCCTGGCCGATAATGGAATAGCCATCCCGGCCAATGCCGGTATCCAAAAACAGCTCATAGATATCCTTTAAGCGGACATTCTGGCCATTGATGCAGTATTCGCTTTCGCCCGAACGGTAGTAACGGCGGGTAATCACGACCTCTTCGCTTTCCATATCCAGCCGGTGGGAAGAGTTATCGATATAAAGCGAAACCGCAGCAAAGCCCATAGCGCTGCGTTTTTGGGTGCCACCGAAGATAACATCCTCCATTTTTCCGCTTCCCCGCAGCTGCTTGGAGGAGGTTTCCCCCAATACCCAGCGAATGGCGTCGGAAATATTGCTTTTGCCGCTGCCATTGGGGCCCACAACCGCAGTAATGCCCCCTTCAAAGGTGATCTTGGTGCGGTCCGGGAAGGACTTAAACCCCTGTATCTCCAATGCTTTTAAAAACACTTTTCCACATCCTTCCCGTTTGGGTAAAAACTCTTTATCCATTTTGGCAAACTAGCCGCATCTGCCGGCCCGAAAGTTCACCATTCTCCAAAAGCTGCAGGCGGTAACCCGCCGCCTGCCAAAAGGCCAGGTTTTTATTTTTCTGCCCGGCGGCTGCCGAACGCTGACCTTTTGCCACCTGTACGGTATATTCGCCCGGGGGCAAACCCTGCAGCAGCTTTTTTTGCCCTTCCAAAAAAAGCGCCGCGTCGCACAACTGCCGAAAGGCCGGGTGGTAGGGGCCTGCCACTACACGCGCCGAAAGCCCCGGCTCGTCGTGCAGTCCCACCCGTATAACGCGGATCTGTTTTGCTTCAAACAGCTCCAAAAGCGGGCTGACCGCCTCCACTGCCTGTTCAACCGAAAGCGGCCGGTATACCCCGGCCCGGTACAGGCGTTCCAGCTCGGTGCCCATAAGCACCAGCGCCGGATAAATCCGCACCGTGTTGGGTGAAAGGGCAGCCAGCGCCAAAGCGGTGTCCCGCGCGCTTCGCACCGGGTCGGTTTCGCCGTAAAGGCCCAGCATCATCTGCAGTCCCAGCGAAAAACCGGCATTTTTAACCTGCTTTGCAGCAAATTCCAGCTGCAGCCGGGTATGCCCGCGCCCATTCAGCTGCAAAACCCGGTCGCTCATGCTTTGAGCGCCCAGTTCCACGCTGGTAACATGGTAATGGGCCAGCGTTTTCAGCACCGTTGGGTCAATGGCGTCCGGCCGGGTGGAAATGCGGATGCCCGATGCCCGCCCCTGTTCCACAAACACAGCGGCGGCAGACAAAAGGCTTTCCATATATTCATGAGGAAGAGCGGTAAAGCTGCCGCCGAAAAAGGCAATTTCGGTATTTTGGCCATTTCCGGCTGCCGGCAAGGCTTTTTCGCACAGCTCGCTGACCGTATTTGCATCCGGCAAACTGCCGGCAGCGCCGCTGATTGTCCGCTGGTCGCAAAAACTGCACCGGTGCAGACACCCCGCGTGAGGCACAAAAATAGAAAGGTTTGCGTGCCGTTTCATTTATGTCTGGTCTCCAAACAGCTCCAGTGCCTGGCGTGCCGCCTGCTGTTCCGCCGCCTTTTTGCTGTGGCCGGTGCCTTTGCCCAGCACATTGGAATTGAGGTGTACCTCCACCGTAAATCTCTTATTGTGGTCCGGCCCAAATTCTCCGGTCACCACATACCGCAGCCGTTCCTCCGGGTTTTGCTGAATAATCTCCTGCAGGCGGGTTTTATAATCTTCCTGGCTGACATGCTGTGCCTTAACAAACGGCAGAATAAAAGCCCGTGCCGCCTCAAGGCCGCCATCCAGATAGATGGCCGCAATAACCGCTTCAAAGGCGTCGGCCAGAATGGAAGAGCGCTCCCGCCCGCCGGACAGTTCCTCGCCCCTTCCCAGCCGCATATACCGACCAAGGTCAATTTTTTTGGCAAACTCAAAGCAGCTGCCCTCGCACACCAGCGCCGCCCGGGTACGGGTTAATTCTCCTTCGGGCAGGTCCTTATGGGCAGAAAATAGGTATTCGCTCACCACAATGGAGAGCACCGAATCTCCCAAAAATTCCAATCGCTCATTAAAAGGCTGCCCTCTGCGCTGCTCGTTTGCAAAGCTGGAATGGGTTACAGCTGTAAGCAAAAGCTCTCCGTTTTGAAACCGGTAGCCCAGCTTTTCTTCCAAAGAACGCAAATTTTCCATCTGCTTACTCCTCAGCATTCGGCACGCCGGCGGCCTTACAGGCGGCCATATTGGCGGCGATGGTGTCGATCATACCGTTTTCCACACAGGCCTTAGCCTGGCGCACGGCGTTTTTAATAGCTTTTGCGTTAGAGGAACCGTGCGCCTTAATCACCACCTGAGAAATTCCCAAAAGCGGTGCGCCGCCGTACTCGTCGGCATCCAGCTTCTTTTTAAAGGCGCTTACCCCGCTTTTTAAGGTTAAAGCGGCCAGCTTGGTGGCAAAGCTGTGGTAGAACATCTGTTTCAGCTCTGCAGAAAAGAACTTGGCCAGGCCTTCGGTCAGCTTTAAAATAACATTGCCGGTAAAGCCGTCGCAGACCACCACATCCACCCCGCCGGTGGGAATGTCCCGCGGTTCAATATTGCCCACAAAATGAATAGACGGATTTTGACGCAGCAATTGATGCGCAGCCACATAAGTAGGGGTACCTTTTGTCTCCTCGGCACCGTTATTCACCAGGGCGACCTTGGGATTTTGCCGCCCCAAAACCTTTTGCGCATACACGCTTCCCATAGTGGCAAAGCAGTCCAGCATTTCGGGCGGGCATTCGGTATTTGCCCCCGAATCCAAAAGCAGGTAAGCCTGCTTTTGCCCCGGAATAATTGTGGCAATTGCCGCCCGCTTTACCCCGCGCATCCGCTTGACAATTAAGGTAGCGCCGGTAAGCAGCGCACCGGTGGAACCGGCCGACACCAATGCATCGGCGCCGCCTTCGGCCAAAAGCCGCAGCCCCACCACCATGGAGGAGTCCTTCTTATGACGAATCGCCCGGGTGGGGTCGTCGCACATCTCAATCACATCACCGGCGTGGATAATCTCAATTCCGGCCAAATCCAGCGATTGTTCTTTGGCGGCGGCCAAAATTTTCTCTTCGTCGCCCACCAAAATGATTTCCACCCCAAATTCCTGCGCTGCCAACACAGCGCCCTGCACCACTGCACCAGGGGCATTATCCCCGCCCATAGCGTCCAGAATAATCCGCATGTTCTTTCCCTCCGTTCCTGTGTGGGAGCAATAACCCGCCCACCGCCTGCTTGCGGTATTGGTAAAACAGCTGGCCACTGCCCGTTTTTGCTGTTTTTATAGGTCAGCTTTGTGTTTTTCCCTGCTCGGCCAAAGCCTGCTGCATGGCACTAACCGCCCGCTGGGCCAAAAGCAGGTAACGCTGGCGCTTATCCCGCACCCGCTGTTCCAGCCCCGGTAAAATGCCCATATTACTGCCCATGGGCTGATAATCGGCATTTTCGGTAGTAACATGGCGCAAAAGCGCGCCACACATTGTTTCGGCCGGAAGCGAAAGCGGCGCAAGGCCTTTCCATCGTCTGGCAATCTGATGGCCTGCCAAAAGGCCGCTCATAGCGCTTTCCATATATCCTTCCACGCCGGTAATCTGCCCGGCAAAGAACACATTGGGGTGTGCTTTCATCGACTGGTCCGCCGCAAGTACCCGGGGAGCATTTAAAAAGCTGTTGCGGTGCATAACCCCATAACGCACAAACTGTGCATGCTCCAGCCCTGGTATCATAGAAAACACCCGCTTTTGCTCACCAAAACGCAGATTTGTCTGAAAACCAACCAGGTTGTAAAGGGTGTTCTCCCGGTTTTCACTGCGCAGCTGCACATTGGCCCAGGGGCGATGCCCGGTAGCCGGGTCAATCAGCCCCACCGGCCGCAGCGGTCCATACCGCAGGGTATCCGGCCCGCGCCGCGCCATAATCTCAATGGGCATGCAGCCTTCGTATACATTCAATTGGTCTGCATCGCTCAATTTTGCCCGCTCGGCAGAAACCAGCTGTTCATAAAAAGCCTCATAACCCGCTTTATCAAACGGGCAGTTGAGGTAATCCGCCGTACCGCGGCCATACCGTGAAGCTGCAAAAATTTTTTCCATATCCAGGCTGCTCGCCTCCACAATGGGGGCCGCCGCGTCAAAAAAGGAAAGTGCCGCCTCGCCGGTTAGCTGGCTGATCTGCTCGGCCAGTCCTCCCTCGGTAAGCGGGCCGGAAGCAATCAGGGTAATCCCCTCTTTTTCCACCTCGCACTGTTCACAGCGGCGCAGTTCAATCAGCGGCTGCGCCTGTATTTGTTCGGTAACAAGCTGGCTGAACGCCTCTCGGTCTACTGCCAAGGCACCGCCGGCTGCCACCCGTACCTGTTCGGCAAGGGGCAGAAGGCTGCTGCCCAAAAGCCGCATCTCCGCTTTCAGCAATCCGCTGCCGGAATCCAGCCGGTCGGCCTTTAAAGAGTTGGAGCAAACCAGCTCGGCCAGGCCTTCCATTTTGTGGGCGGGAGAAAAACGGGCGGGCTTTTGCTCATAAAGGGTTACGGGAATGCCCTCGCCTGCCAGGTGCAAAGCAGCCTCACAGCCGGCTAAGCCCCCGCCGATAATGGTGATGGTTTCTTTCATTTGTTCACCGGTTCGCAATAGCCGCAGCCTTCGGTCAAACAGACCAGGTTGCCGTTCCTGCCGCCTTTCTTAAAGAGTGTTTTGCCGCATTTGGGGCACTTTTTGTCGGTGGGTTCGTCCCAGCTCATAAAACCGCAGGTGGGGTTTTTCTCGCAGCCATAATAAACCCGGCCTTTTTTGGATTTTCGGATTAAAATACGGCTGCCGCAAAGCGGGCACTCTCCCGGCGCCGCGCTGACAATGCGGCGGGTATTTTTACATTCCGGAAATCCGGGACAGGCCAAAAATTTGCCGTAGCGCCCGGTTTTAATAACCATTTTGCGGCCGCACAGCTCACAAATTTCATCGGTTTCCTCGTCGGGCACCTTAATTTTTTTATCCTTCAGGTCCTCTTCGGCCTGCTTTAGGGTTTTGTTAAACTGCTGGTAAAAATCATCCACCGTCTGCACCCAGTCGGCCGTACCAGCTTCTACCTTATCCAGGTTCTTTTCCATCTGGGCCGAAAAATGCACATCCACAATATTGGAAAACTCGCTCATCATCAGCTCGTTTATCGTGCGGCCCAGCAGGGTGGGAACCAGCTTTTTCTGCTCCCGCTCCACATAACCACGGTCAATAATAGTGGTAATGATGGGCGCATAGGTAGAAGGCCGGCCAATGCCATTTTCCTCCAGGCTTTTAATGAGGGTTGCCTCGGTATACCGGGCGGGGGGCTGGGTAAACTTTTGTTCTCCCTCCAGCGAACGCAGCTTTAGCTGTGCGCCCTCCTCTAGCGGGGGCAGGGCCGTTTCCTTTTTCTCCTTCTCGTCGGTTACCTCTTCATACAGCGCCGTATAACCATCAAACGCCACGGTATAGCCCGAAGCCTTAAACAGGTAATCGCCGGCGGTAATCTCCACCGCCATGGTATTGTGCTGCGCGTCGGCCATCTGGCTGGCAATAAACCGGTTCCAGATCAGCCGGTAGAGCTTGAGCGTATCCCCCGAGAGACTTTTTTCCACCTGGGCGGGGGTGAGCGCCGGGTTTGAGGGACGGATAGCCTCGTGTGCGTCCTGCGCGGCAGTGGCACTTTTGGAGCGGTAGGTGCGCTTTGCCTTATTGACATAAGCCTCTCCCCACTGACCTGCAATGTAGCTTTTCGCCGCGGCAACCGCCTCGTCCGACACCCGCAGGCTGTCGGTACGCATATAGGTAATAAGGCCCATGGTTCCTATGCCGGCAATGTCCACGCCTTCATACAGGGTTTGGGCGGCCCGCATGGTACGGGTGGCGGTAAAGCCCAGCCGGCTGGAAGCTTCCTGCTGCAGTGTACTGGTAATAAAGGGCGGGGGCGGAACCTTTTTACGCTTGCCGTTCTTCAGGCCGGTCACCACAAAGGGCTTGCCCTCCAGCCCGGCCAGCACCTGGTCGGACTCTTCTTTGTTGTGAATGGGCATTTTTTTGCCGTTCTTTGTGCCGTAAAAGGCAGCCGTAAACTTTTTGCTGTTTCCGGTACGGGAAAGCGCCGCTTCGATCACCCAATATTCTTCCGGCTTAAAGGCCTCGATCTCCTTTTCCCGGTCCACGATCAGCCGCACCGCAACAGACTGCACCCGGCCGGCCGAAAGACCGCGGCGCACCTTGCGCCAGAGAAACGGCGACAGCTTATAACCCACCAAACGGTCCAAAACCCGGCGGGCCTGCTGCGCATTAAACAGGTTCATATCAATGCGGCGAGGATGGGACATCCCCTCGGTGACCCCTTTTTTGGTAATTTCACCAAAGGTCACCCGGTTTTCGTCCTCCACATTCAGCCCCAAAATATTGGCCAAATGCCAGCTGATCGCCTCGCCTTCCCGGTCCGGGTCAGTAGCAAGAAGCACCCCTTCCGACTGCTTGGCGGCCGCCTTCAGCTCCTTAACCAGCTTTTCCTTGCCTTTGATACCAATATACTGGGGGGCATAGTTTTTTTCCACATCAATGCCCAGCTGGCTGGAAGGCAGGTCCCGAATATGGCCCATAGAGGCCATAACCTCGTAACCGTCCCCCAGATATTTACGAATGGTTTTTGCCTTTGCGGGAGATTCCACAATGACCAGTTTAGACATAGTACACCTCATTCGGTTGCCGCCTGGGCGGCTTTATTGTTACGGCTTTAAAAAGCCGGTAGTTTACTAAAAAAGTGCTTTTTTATAAAAGCTTCAGCTGTGCAAAAACAACCGGCCGGGCTGTGCCACGCAAAGGCCTTCCAGTTCCAGCTCTGTTAAAGCTGCCATTACCTCGCCCGCCGAAAGGCCCGTTTCCCTGCAAAGTTCTTCCATGCCTTTTGCGCGCGAAGCCAAAAGGCATTTTTCCAAACAAACTGCCTTCCGTGAAAGCGTGCACAGGCTAAGCTTTTGCTGCACCGGTATTTCTTCCTGGGGCGCCTGTTTTTCTATACCATGATACTGGGGCATAAGCTCCTGCGCCCAATCCTCCAAAAGATCCTGGGGCTTTGTCAGCACGCGGGCACCCTCTGCCAAAAGGCGGTTGGTCCCTTCCGAAAGCGGGCTGAAAATACTGCCCGGCACCGCATATACATCCCGGCCATAATCTAAAGCAAACTGCACAGTACTCATGGTTCCTGAACGCATGCGCGCTTCCACCACACATAAAACTTTGGAAAGGCCCGCAATCATCCGGTTTCGGGCCAAAAAATAGGCGGGTTTGCCCGGCGTTCCAATCGGAAATTCACTAATAACCGCGCCACATTGCTCAATCTGCTCCCGCAAGGGTGCGTTTTTGGCCGGAAAGCACTGGTCAATAGCGGTTCCCAGCACTGCCACTGTGGGCACTTGCGCCCGCACTGCAGCGCGGTGAGCTTCGCTGTCCAAGCCTTCCGCCAAACCCGAAACCAGCACCGCGCCTGCTTTGGCAAAGCCATCCGCCAGGGTGCGGGCAGCGTCCATACCGTAAGCAGAAGGGCGGCGGGTCCCCACCATACCGATCATCAGCAGGGAAGAAAGGCAGGCGGCATCTCCAACCAGGTAAAGTACCGGCGGTGGAGAATCGATCTGGCGCAATAGCGGCGGATAAGCTTCTTCTGAATAGACGAGAATCTGCACACCTGCGTCTTCATGGCGGGCTAAAGATTCGAAAAACTGTTCGGGCCTGCTGGTAGCAAGCACTCGCTGCTGGGCCTGGGTCACCAGACGCCTGCGGCAAATTTCCATGCGGTGGGCAAAAATCTGTTTCGCCGAGCCATACTGCTCCAACAGCTGCGGCAGCTGACGGGCCGCAGGGCCCAGCCCGTGTGCCAGCCATAACCAGTACAGCCGTTCATCCACGCTGTTTTCCCCCGTATTCCCACATCAAAATCGAGGCGGCCACCGCCGCATTCAGGGACTCCATTCCCTCAATGGGAATACGCACCGCCTGTTGGCAGGCGGCAATGGTCTGCTCGGTCAGGCCTTGCCCTTCGCTGCCAATTACAAGCACCAGCCCGCCGGACGGGCTAAAAGTTCTAATATCCGCCGAATTGCGCAGCGCGGCAGCCGCAGTGGTCATACCGCGCTTTGCCAGCTGCTGTAACAGCCCCGGAAGGTCTTCGGTGCGGATTACGGGCAGTTTAAACACCGCCCCCATGGAAGCACGCATGGCTTTTTGGCCAAACGGCTCTGCGCAGCCCGCTGACAACACCACTCCCCGGTAGCCAAACGCCGCTGCCGAGCGCATCACCGCGCCCAGGTTTGCCGGGTCCTGCACCGACTCCAGCGCAATATAGTATCCGGCAGGGTCAATGTCCAAGCTGGAAAACTGCGGCATTTCGCACAAAGCAAACGCCCCCTGCGCGGACGGCATGCCGGAAAGTTTATCCGCCACCGGCTCACTGATCCATACCACAGGACAGCCCAACGCAAAAACCTGCGGCCAGCGTTTAGCAGCCTGGCGGGTACAGTACAAATTTTTAATGGCAATACCGCTTTCGGCTGCGGTACAGCACAGCTTTGCCCCCTGTGCTACAAATACCCCTTCCTGCCTGGCAAAAGAAGGTTTTTCCAACAGTTTTTTCAGGTATTTAACCTGGTCATTCTCCCGGCTTGTCAGTTCAGGAATTGGCGGTGTCATACTACCTTCCTTCCGGTGCTTTGCACCAACCGCGGCAAAATGCCGCACCCAAGAACGCAAAAGCCCCTTGTATCCGGACACCGACCTTTGCCGATGCCCAAATACAAAGGGACGCCCGCGCGCGCAAGGCACCCGGGCGTGACTGCTTGGCCTTTAGGGCCAAAGCAGGTCCCTTACAGCCTTTTATTTACTTCGCGTTGGAAGCGGTCTCCACCAGCTTGGCAAAGGAGGCAGCGTCGTGAATAGCCATCTCGGAGAGCATTTTGCGGTTCAGCTCGATGCCCGCTTTCTTCAGGCCAGCCATAAAGCTGGAATAGTTGGTGCCCTGTGCGCGGCAGGCAGCGTTGATGCGGGCAATCCACAGGCGGCGGAAATCGCGCTTTTTCGCCTTGCGGCCAGCAAACGCATAGTTGCCGCTCTTCATGACCTGCTCTTTGGCCATTTTAAAATGCTTGGACTTGCTGCCATAGTAGCCCTTGGCCAGCTTCAGGGTCTTTTTCCGTCTTTTACGGGTCATCATAGCGCCTTTAATACGTGCCATAATCTATTATCTCCTTTATTTTGTCAGTAATTTGCAAAGTTTAGGCGTAGGGCAGCATTTTTTTAATGGTAGCTGCATTGGTGCCGTCCACATAGCCGGGCTTGCGCAGGCCGCGCATCCGCTTGGTGGTTTTCTTGGTCAAAATGTGGCTGCGGAACGCCTTGGCACGCTTAATTTTGCCGTTCTTGGTGAGCTTGAAGCGCTTTTTTGCGCCCGTATGGGTTTTCATTTTAGGCATAGTATAGTTCCTCCTTAAATTTTAAGACGGTTATGTTATTTGCCGGTCGGTGCAGAAAGGAACATCTGCATGCTGCGGCCTTCCAGCTTGGGCTGTTTGTCGATGTTGGCCTGTCCCTCCATGGCGGCAGCGAAGCGCTTCATCACTTCGACGCCCAGCTCGGTATGGGCCATTTCGCGGCCGCGGAACCGAATGGACACCTTTACCTTGTTGCCCTCCTTCAAAAAGCGCAGAGCATGGCCGATCTTCGTATTGAAGTCGTTGGTGTCAATGTTCAGCGAAAGCCGTATTTCCTTGGTCTCAACAACCTTTTGGTTCTTGCGCGCCTCTTTTTCCTTCTTCTGCTGCTCGAACCGGTATTTGCCGTAATCCATGATTTTGCAGACCGGCGGATTTGCCGTGGGGGCAATCTTCACCAGGTCCAGGTCCTTTTCGCCAGCCAGGGCCAGCGCGTCCCGGGTGGACATAATGCCCAACTGTTCCCCGTCGGCGCCAATCAGGCGAATTTCACGGTCACGGATACTCTCGTTGAGCTCCAGCTCTTTTTTGCCGCTAATCGTAAAACACCTCCAAGTTTGTGGGGCGCTGTGCGCCCAATTTTAAACCGATCAAAAAGGGGTGCGGCCCAAAAGCCGCACCCTTACCATACGCAAAAAGCCCAAAACGAGCCTGTTTTTGCCTATTGACCCGGCGCCCTTGGGGCACAGCAAGGTGAGTGCGGTAACCGCAGCTGCTTTATTGACCTGTAAATAATAGCACGCTTTGCACGAAAAGTCAATCTTCTTTTTGCGTTTAAACAAGCCTTGGCCGTACCACTGCGCCTTTTATGTTTGCCGCTTTAAAAGTTCCACTGCCTTTCCCAAGGAAAAGGCATACAAAAAGCAGCGTTCCACCGGTATGCCAAGCTGCACCTCTACCGCGCGCCGGTAAAGGGCCAGCTGGCCGGCATAGGCTTTCACCAGCTCTTCTTCGGTTTTGTTGCGGTCGGTTTTATAGTCCAGCAAAACTGCTTTGTTGTTTTTTATTATAATACAGTCGGCAATGCCCTGCACCAGCACCGTTTGGTCGGTCAGCTGCTGGGCTTTTTCCCGTTCCAGCGCGCCGGCCGGCACCCGCAGAAAGAATGGATATTCCCGCAGCAGCTTGTCCGCTGTGCGCATTTGTAAAAACAGTTCGCTTTGCAAAAAGGTATCCAGCATTCTGCGGTCAATACTTTCCGCCTGGGCCTTTAAAAGCCAGCCGCCTGTCATAAGCCGTGCAATCTCTGCCTGCGGGTCCCTTTCCAGTTTCAAAAGATCGGCATACTGCAAAAGGGTATGCAGTGCCGTACCGCGCTCGGCGGCGGAAAGGCCTTCCCCATACATAAAGCTGGGCCGGCGGGGCACAAATCCTTTTGTGGGGTGCGCCAGCCGGGAAACCGATACCTTTACCGGCAGACTGCGCAGCGCATGGTTCGGGTCCTGCCAGCTAAAATGCTCCAACAGCTTTTGGCAAAAGGCTTCGTCGGGCTGGGCTGTATGCACCATGCAGGGCGCCGGCTGCTGTTCACACACGGGCGGTATGCTCTCCAGCGAAACAAAAAGCGTTCCTTTTCTGCCAAAAAGCAGCCTTTGCGGCCGCCCCATACTGCGCAGCGCTTCCCCATCCGGATGACAGAGCACTGCCGAAAGCAGCCACTGGGCAAAGCTGCGGCAGCCCAGCAGATATTGGGGCGGCGGGGTGGGGGCGGTCTGCAGCTGCAGTTCCATCTTTTCCAGCCGTTCTTTTGGCTTTTCCAAGCCGGCGGTAATAAGCAATTGGTCCTGGGCACGGGTAAGCGCCACATATAATACCCGCATTTCCTCGGAATATTGCTCTCTTCGCAGTGCCAGCCGAATGGCAGCCTGCGGCACGGTGGTATACCGCGCTCCCCCGCTGCAGCGCAGTGACATGCCAAGCCCCAGCCGACTGTGGCGCAAAAGCGGCGCGGTCAAATCTTCCAGATTGAACTGACGGGTGGTCTGCGCCAAAATACAGATTGGAAATTCCAGTCCCTTCGAGCGGTGGATGCTCATAATGCGCACCTGATCTGCCGCCTGGCCCGAGCTTTGCCCGGGTACCGGACGGCCCGCCGCCAAATAGGTATCCACCATTCGCAAAAAGCCAGACAATCCCCCGCCGGACATCTTGTCATACCAGGCCGCCCAGTCCACCAGGTCCTGCACGGCGCCAAGGTTTTGGCGCCCCAGGGCAGGCTGTGCTGCATCCGCTACCTGAACAGACAAAAGGTACCCCGTTTTTTCGAGCGCAAGCCGGCATAACTTTGCCACCGGCAGTACCGCCGCCTGTCGGCGCAGTGCCGCAAGCAGTTTTAAAAGTTCTTCCGTATCCGTCTGATGGTCGGCCAGAAGCGCCCCCCACAGGCTGCCCCGCGGGGTTTTGGCCCGCAGCCTAGCCAGCCGCCCGCTGGTAAAATGGGCCATGGGGGAAGCCAAAAAGGCAGCCAGCGGCACATCCTGCGCAGGGTTGTCCAATACCCGCAGCAACGCCAGCAGCGGCTGGACAGCCGGCTGGGTAAGCAAATTCTGGTCGGTATCGGCACAGGCGGGCACCCCCCGCGCTTCCAGGGCAGCCAGGTACTGGGCCGCCGCACCGGCGGGACTGCGCAAAAGAATACAAAAATCGCTGTATTGGCACGGGCGCACCCCACCCGTTTTACTGCGCACCGGGTGTGCGTTTTTAACCAGGCTCGCAATGGTATCGGCCACAAAATCCGCTTCGCCTGTCTTTGGGTTTTCGGTCAGGTCCACCACCTGCAAACAGGTCTTTCCCGGATAATCGGGATCCGGCGCACCGGCTACCAGCTGTTCTCCCTGCCGGTAGTCCACCTCGCCCACCTGTTCGGTCATTAACTGGCAAAACAGTTCATTAATACCGTCCACCACACCGCCTGCGGAACGAAAATTATGCGGCAATGTGAGTGCTGCCGGATGGGTCTGGCTTTCGTAGGGAAAAAAGCTTTTTTTCTTTTCCAAAAAAATCTCCGGCATAGCCTTGCGAAACCGGTAAATGCTTTGTTTTACATCTCCCACCATAAACAGGTTTTCGCCGTTTTGGGCAGAAAGCACCGTATAAAGCATATCCTGCAAGGCGTTGGTATCCTGGTATTCGTCCACCATAACCGCCGCATACTGGCTGGAAAGCTGTTCTGCAAGCGGCGTACGGCGTCCTTGCTGATCCAAAAGCAGCTGCAAAGCCAGGTGCTCAAAGTCTGAAAAATCCAGCACCTTTTCTTCCAGCTTGGCCGCAAAAAAGGCCGCGTCGTACCGGCGCACCGCTCTGGCAAGCGCGCTGACCATTCTGCCCAGTTGAGGAAGGTCCTGTTCGAACTGCTCCTGGGTGGAAACAAAAATTTCCTTAAGCAACCCGCTGTGCAGTTCTTTGGCCTCTTCCCTAAGCTGCTTTATTTGGTCCTTTTGGGGGCCGTCAAACCCGCGCAGCGGAGAAAAACGGGCAAAGGCATGCTGCTGGGCGCGCAAAAGCGCATCGTTCCAGCGGCCGTTTGCAAGAGTGTTTTTTACACTATGGAACA
The DNA here is from genome assembly GCA_022778585.1 of Pygmaiobacter massiliensis. Classification (GTDB taxonomy): domain Bacteria; phylum Bacillota; class Clostridia; order Oscillospirales; family Ruminococcaceae; genus Pygmaiobacter; species Pygmaiobacter massiliensis_A. The sequence goes on from JALFTI010000019.1 coordinate 96,346, forward strand.
TGGCTTTGTCCTGCATAAGGACTTCTTCCCAGCGGGCAAGTTCCGGGTATTGGGCACACAGCCCCAGCGCCTGATTCAAAAGCGCTATGCCATAATCAAGGCGCTCGTCGGCCTGCTGGCAAAGTTCTTTGCCCCACACTGTATCCGGCAGTTTTTCGCTTGTTTTATATAAATCTTCTATCTGTTCCAGCGCCTGTTCAAAAAAGGGCAATGCACGCAGATGTCCATATAAATCTAAAAGCGCCCCTGCTGCGGCCGAGTCGGTTCTGGCCTTTCCAAAAACCGAGGCAAACTGCCTGAAATCTTCTTCCTGATAGCATTCTTCCAGCACACCGGCCAAAACCGACTGGGAAATTTCGTAAATCTTTGCCTCGTCCGCCACCTTAAAGTCGGGCGGAATATCCACCGCTGCAAAATTTTCCCGCAAAAGCTGCATACAGTAGGCGCTGACCGTAGAGATGGGTGCGCGCTGCAGCAAAAGCCTTTGGCGGCGCAGCCGGGTATTTTGCGGTTCTTCCAACTGCATTTGTTCCAGCCGCAGGCTAATGCGGCTGCGCAGTTCGGCCGCAGCTGCATTGGAGAAGGTCAAAATCAAAATGCGGTCGGCATCCACCTGCTCTTTGCCGCAGATCAGCTGAACTGCCCGCTCCACCAGCACCGCCGTTTTTCCACTTCCCGCCGAAGCCGAAAGCAAAAGTGCGCCGCCCCGGTCCCAAATGGCCTGCTTTTGCTGTGTGGTCCACCGGGTCATTCTTTCACCTCCTGCGGCTGGTTATCAAATACATCTTTTTTCACTGTTACCGCACGCTCTCTGCGCCCATCTTCGTGGCGGCACACGGTACGCCAATCGCAAAAGCTGCAGGGCGACTGGCCATGTACCAACGGTGCGGCATCCACCTGGCCTTTATACAGCTGGTCGGCCAGCTGTATCATCAATTCATCCAGCCTTTCGCGAATTCTGCCCAGCTTTGCCAGGTCGGCCAATTTGGTAGAACGGCGCAGCTTTCCGGTAGAGGTTCGGCTCACCGGAATAAACACACCGGCACCCTCTTTATCCATCGCGCGCAGGACCATCTCATCGTCCAGCACCAGACCATCCACCTGATAAACCGGCTGCCAATTTTGCGCCTGCTCACGGGAAAGCTGGGGCGGAGCGGGGTCGGCCAAAAGGTACAACACCCCTGCCGGCTGCACGCCGGCAAACCGGCCTGCAGGCGCTTCGCAAAGGCTGAACAGATAAAACAGCATCTGCAGGTCCAGCCCGCAGTACACTTCATCCAGCGCAAATTCTTTTGCGCCGGTTTTATAGTCTACCACCCGCAGATAAGTCTTTTCCTCTCGGTGCATGACATCCACCCGGTCCACCGTACCGCGTACCTGAATGAGGATGCCGTCCGGGCTTACCAGGCGCAAGGGAGGAACCTCCTGCCCTTCTCCCACCGACAGTTCAAACGCAACTGGGTGAAAATCCGACTGCGCCTGTTCTTTTCGCATAAAAATCAAAAGCCTGCCCGCATTCTGGCTAATTCTCTCAATCAGGTAGCCAAACCGGCTGCCGCAAGCTGCTTCGGGCGGAAATTTTTCCCGAAGATATTCCTGCGCCAGCTCGCCTGCCAGTGCCATAAGCTCCTGGTCTGTTTTTGTAACAAATTCATCTTTACAGCGGCACAAGGCCTGTTCCAGAATAAAATGCACAAAGCTGCCCGATTCTGCCGGCGACAGTTCCACCTTGCGGCGGGGCCGCAGCCGCAGCACATACTGCAAAAAATAAGCGTAGCTGCACTTATAAAAACTTTCCACCCGGGAAGGAGAAAGGGTGAGCCGATTGCCTAAAAGCTGTTTCATGGCTCCGGTATCCTCTACCGCAAAGCTGGCAGGGCAGGCAGCTTTTTCCAGCTGTTCGCACGCGCTTTGCCAGCCCGCCTGCCGCAGCGCTTTGGACAGGCTTGCTGTAAGTGGGGTATCCTGCCCATACTGGGCCGCAAGCCCCGCTAAAGCGGCCTTAGCGCAGCCATAGCGGTCCTCATCGTTTATGGGGCAAGCAGGGGGCGAAAGCCGTTCGGCCAGATATCCCACCACGGCGCACACCGTTTTGTTTTCTCCTGCAGCCTGGTAAGGCCAGCTTAAATACAATTCCTTTTCGGCACTGGTGAGCGCCCGGTACAAACACAGCTGTTCGCGCAAGGCAAGCTCTTCAAAACCGCCCGGCATTTCAATGCCGCCTTGTGCCAAAAACTCCCGTTCCTGCCGGGTAAGCAGCTCCGCCGGCGCCGCACTAAGCGGAAAATCGCCTTCGCACAGCCCCACCACAAAAGCATGCTGCACGCCGGAAAGCCGCATTCTGTCGGCCTGAGCAAGAACCACCGCCCCCTGGCTTTGGGGAGCCTGGCCCACCTTGTCCGCCCGCAAAAGCAACTGCAAAAGCTCGGCATACTCGGCAGGTGTCACAGGGTCGTTTCCCAGCAAGGTGGCCATAGAATCCAGTGCCTGCATAGCAAGGTCCCAGCTGCGCAGGGTATTTTCTGCCTGGATGATCTCACCCTGTTCGGCCAGCTGGCTGCACAAACTTTCCACCGCGTTGGGGCAGCCCAATTCTGATAAAAACAAATACAGTGCCCGGGACAGCCTGGCACCGTCGGTACGGCGGCTGCGTTCAAGAAAAGCTTCGGCCTTTGGCACCAGCCAACTGCGCAGCCGTTCGGCAGCAGCCAGGATTTCGGTATCTTCCTCTTCCATTTGCCCCAAACCGGAAGGATTATAGGTAAACGGGCTACGCCACTGGGCAGCCGTGGGCTGCCACACATAAGCATAGTTTTCCAGCGCGGTTAATTCCTGCAAACTAACCGGGAACAGCCCTGTTTTTAAAAGGGCCAAAAGGGACCGGCTGCAAAGGCCGCCGCTAGCTAAGGAAAGCGCTGCAAACAGCGCAGCCGCCGGCGCGGTGTGTTCCACTGTGTCGGTACTGTCACAATAAAATGGGATATCATAAAGGGAAAACACTTCCTCCAACAGGTCCTGATAAGCGGACAAATCCCGACAGATAACCGCCATTTTGGAGTAATCCTCCCCTGCCTGGGCCAGGTGACGAATGCGTACCGCCACCTGCTCACACTCGCTGCGCCGGTCCGGCGCGGGGGTATAAAAAAGCCCGTCACTTTCCGTTTGGCTAAGCTTTTGCCCACGCAGTATTGCCTCCGCCGCCATAAGGCCTCGAGACCGATTTTCGCACATGCTTAGCCCCACAGGCACCGCTACCGGCACCTGTTCGGCCTTTGCCATCCGCTCAAGGCGAACAGCCGCTTTCTGCACCGGGGCAAAAAGGTCCAGTTCATCCCCGTTTTGGTGCAGGCCATCGCAGCAAAATGCCACCGTCATGTCGGCACTTACACACAAAAGGCGGCGCAAAAGCTCATATTCCGGTGCGGTAAAGCTGTTAAAATCGTCCACAAAAAAGGCCGTTTGGGCAAAAAGAGAATCGTCCAGGCGGGCAGCGCTGGCAAACAGCCTGTCCTCCTGGTCTACCGCAGCACCGCTTACGGCAGCTTCATAAGCGGTATAGATCAGCGCCAGTTCCTTTAGCTTTTCTCCCGCTTCGCCCTGTTCGGTCAAACGAAAAAGGCTTTGGGCATCTGCGCCAGCTTGTTTCAATTGCTGCACCAGGCCGGCACATTCTGTCAAAAAAGCCGTAGCATGTTTATGGCGGCGGTAATAGCGCACCTGATCACCCAGGCTATCCACCGCACGGCGCACAAAAACGCACCGGCCTGCATCGGTCAGTTCCGGGGCTGCCATACCGCCGCAGGCTGCATCGATATGCTGGGACAGGGTGCGAAAAGAAAGCGGTGTACAAAACCGGGAAAGCGCGTCTCCCAGCGCATCAAAACAGCGCACCTCCGCAGCCTGGCTGGATTGTTCCGGTACCAGGTAAACGCTGGCGAGACCCTTTTCTGCCCGCTGACGAATTTTTTCCATTAAAAAGCGGGTTTTCCCACAGCCGGCAGGACCATAAATCAGTCTAAGCATCGAGGCCGCCTTTCTCCGGCGTTTTTAGCCGGTTAATTGCCGCGCAGCACGCGGGCTTAACAAATTTATTATAATCTTTTAAAAAATGCCGGTCAACGGAAATGCCTGGCTGCCAAAACGCTCTCCTTTCCAACCTTTCAAGATTGCTTTGGGCATAGCTTTATTGTTTAAAAAGCTAAAAATTTTTTATTTCGATTTATAGGAAAAAACGCCTTCCCCAAAAGGGCAGGCGCTTTTATCTGCTTTTTGCTGGCGGCGCACAGGCAGCAAGTTATTTTTCACGGGTTTTGTTTTTCGCTGTCCAGTGTCATTTCGGGCATCAGTTCCCGGCCCACCACATTCAGCATCTGTTCCAGCTTTTCCACATCCTGGGGTGAAAAATGTTCTTCCACCCGTTTTACCACTGTTTCCAGGTAAGCGTAGCTGATATTATAGTAATCCAGATATTTTTTTGTGGGACACAAATGGTACTCCCGCCGGTCCTGCTGGGAGCGCACCTTTTCCACATAACCTTTCTGGATCAGGCTGTTCACCTTATAAGCTGCATTGGGGGTAGATATATTCATAAACTGGGAAAATTCCGCCACAGTGGGATGTCCCAGTGCCACAATGGCCTCCATACAGAACGACTCCACTGTTGTTAGAGTTGCCTCGCGCTTTTCAAAGCGTTGAAACACCTGCTGGTAAAAATGCATTTTAAATTTTGTGTAAACCAGTTCGAACGCTTCGGCCAGCATCCGCTCTCCATCCTCTCCCCAAACGGCCACAGCCGTGTGGCTATACTTTTCAAAATCAACTGCATGCTATCCGTTCTTACTGCATGCTATCCGTTCTTATTATATAAAAGCCTCCACATACCGCAATCATCCACCTGTATTGGCTTTTATAAAAACATTTGCAAAACCGCTTCGCAAATGTTGCTATGTTTGCCCACTGCAAAGGCGAAACCACAATGAGAACCGGAAAGCATACCGGTCATTTATGGACATTATACCATGCCAGCAGCGCCGGCATGGTATAAACTGCCATGTTTTTCGGTTGCCCCGAAGGGGCGAGAAAAACGGCATAAAGATAAAAATATAATAGCTGATTTGCAGCTATTATACCACAAATCAGGGCGCAGCCACACCGGCAAGGCATATTTTTAGGCAAAAAAATCATTTCAACCTTCCGCCAATGCGAATGTCAGTTCTGCGCTGGCCGCAAGTTTTCCGTCCACATAAGCCTTAGCCAGGCCGGCGCCCACCGGGCCATGCACCCGGCCAATTTCACAATGCAGTTCCAGCACATCGCCAGGAGTTACCTTAAGGCGGAAGCGGGCATTTTTAATGCCGCCAAAAAAGGCCAGCTTACCCTTATTTCCCGGGCATGCCAGCAGCGCCACCGCCCCCACCTGGGCCAGTGCTTCCAAAATAAGTACGCCCGGCATGATCTTTTGCTGCGGGAAATGCCCGCAAAAAAACGCTTCGTTGCCGCTTACACATTTGCGTCCAATGGCCCAGCAGCCCGGCTCACAGTCCAAAATACGGTCTACCAGCGCAAACGGGTAGCGATGGGGCAAAATTTGTGCAATTTCATCACAGCTGAACACACACGGGTTTTCCCGGGGAGCTTTGGGCATGGGCAGTTTCTGCTCTTTTTCTTCCATTATGCTTTTTCCTCCCATCTGCGCAGCAAAATACTGGCGTTATGGCCGCCAAAGCCCAGGCTGTTGCTCATGGCATACCGCAGGCTGCGTTTTTCGCCCTGGTTTGGTACATAGTAAAGGTCGCATTCCGGGTCCGGCTGTTCGTAGTGAATGGTGGGAGGCACAAATCCTTCCTGCAAAGCAAGGGCGGTGAACACCGCTTCCACACCGCCCGCACCGCCTAACAGGTGCCCGGTCATGGATTTGGTACTGGAAACACACAGCTTATCGGCCCATGGGCCAAACGCTGTGCGGATTGCCGCGCTTTCGCAGGAATCGTTTAAATGGGTGGAAGTTCCATGGGCGTTAATGTAGTCCACCTGGTCGGGCAAAACACCTGCATCGGCCAGGGCAAGCTGCATGCAGGCAGCGCCGCCCGCACCGCCGGGGGCCGGGGCGGTAAAATGGTAAGCGTCACAGTTTGCGCCATAGCCCACTATCTCGGCGTATATATGGGCGCCGCGCGCTTTTGCATGCTGCAATTCTTCCAGCAAAAGCACGCCGCTGCCTTCCCCCATTACAAAGCCGCTGCGGCGCGCGTCGAACGGTACGCTGGCACAGGCAGGGTCCTGCTGGGTGGAAAGGGCCTTCATGCTGGCAAATCCGCCAATGCCCAGCGGGCTGATGCAGCTTTCGCTGCCGCCGCAGAAGATAACCTCTTCATACCCATCGCGAATGCGGTGAAAAGCGTCCCCTACCGCATTGGTGCCGCCGGCACAGGCGGTGACCGGGCAGCTGCAGATACCCTTCATACCGAACCGGATTGCCACCTGAGCCGCTGCCATATTGGTAATGGCCATGGGCACAAAATAGGGGCTGATCTTTTCAAAGCCGTGCTCGCTGCCGCGGGTGTGCTCTGCTTCGATAACCGGCAGCCCGCCAATGCCGCTGGATACAATGACTCCGCAGCGCTCGGCCTTTTCCTGCGACATATCAAGGCCTGCATCTTCCGCAGCCTGGCAGGCCGCTGCCAACGCAAACTGCACAAAGCGGGCCAGCTTGCGCTGCTCGCGCTTTTCCAGGTAAAGATCCGGGTTAAAGTTTTTTACTTCGGCCGCCAGCTTCACCTTAAAATCAGCAGTGTCGAACTGCGTAATCGGCCCAATACCGCACACCCCTGCCTTGGCCGCAGTCCAGGCTGCATTTGTATCATTTCCCAATGGGTTCACGGTTCCAAGGCCGGTTATTACCACTCTGCGTCTTTCCATTGCCATTTCCTCTCTTTCAGATTCCCATGCCGCCGTCGACCCCGATCACCTGGCCGGTCAGATAGCCGCTGTGTTCATCGGCCAGGAAGGCTACCACCCGGGCAATCTCTTCGGGGTCGGCCGCCCGGCCGACCGGCACCTGTTCCAGCACAGCCTGCTGGGCCTTTTCCGGCATGGCGCGGGTCATATCGGTTGCAACAAAGCCAGGCGCCACCGCATTTACCGTAATGCTGCGGGAGGCAAGCTCCTTTGCCAGGCTTTTGGTGAGACCAATAAGCCCCGCTTTGCTGGCCGAATAATTTGCCTGGCCCGCATTGCCATGCAGCCCAACCACACTGCTCATATTTACAATTCGCCCGTACCGCTGGCGCAGCATCATGCAGGCGGCCGCCTTGCAGCACAAAAAAGCCCCTTTGAGGTTGGTGTCCATTACCTGGTCGTAATCTTCTTCATCCAGGCGGATAATAAGTCCGTCACGGGTAATACCGGCGTTATTGACCAACACATCCACCCGCCCAAACCGCTCGGTCAAAGCGGCAAACAGCTTATTGCAACCGGCAGCGGTGGACACATCTGCCTGCACGGTAAATGCCTGCACGCCCTGTGCTTGGCAAAGTTCCAAGGTTTGCAGGGCTGCCTGCTTACTGCCGGCGTAGTTGATGCATACATCAAACCCCGCTTTTGCCAAAGCGACGCAGACACAGCGCCCTATTCCCCGGCTGCCGCCTGTAACCAGCGCTACCCGCCGGCCAAAAGACTGCTTTTCCTCTCTCATGCCGTGCCCTCCTTTCGCAGCAGTTCACACGCTTTTTCCAGCTGCTCGGCAGTTTCCACCGGAATACACCGCAGCTGTGCGCCCAATGTTTTTTTCACAAAACCGGACAGTGCCTTCCCTGGGCCAATCTCCACAATGGTGTCCACACCAAGCTGGCCCAGCCGGCGCAGAATGTCTTCCATATAAACGCTGGTTTTCACCTGGCGCACCAGCAGGTCAGCAATCTCTTCGTCCTGCTCGGTGCGTTCCCTTCCCAAGCAGTTAAAAAGCACAGGAAATGCCATTTTTCCAAACACTTCATTTTTAAACCGCTCTTTCAGGGCGCGGCTGGCCGGTTCCATTAAACCGGTGTGAAAAGGCCCCGAAACCTTAAGCGGCATACAGCGGCGAGCACCCGCCTGCGCTGCCAGCAGCGATGCGTGTTCCACGGCCTTTGCCTCGCCCCCTATTACCAGCTGCCCCGGGCAGTTATAATTGCAGATCTGCACAAGGCCATCCTGGGCTGCCTGTTCGCAGCAGTGCTGCAAGGTCTCCTTATCCAGCCCCAGCACCGCCGTCATACCGCAAGAAATGCCCAAAGCTGCCTGTGCCATAGCTTTTCCCCGAAAGGCGGCAAGCTCCACCGCCTGCCTGGGCTCAAACACGCCCGCTGCAGCCAGGGCAGCATACTCGCCCAGGGAAAGCCCCGCTGCATAGTCGGGCCGGATATTTTGCTGGGCAAGCACCGCGCTTACCCCCACGGCAAACGCCACCATGCAGGGCTGGGTATATTCGGTCTGGTTCAAAACACCGTTTGGATCTTCAAAACAAACCTGGTGCAGGTCAAAGTCCAGCCGGGCCGCGTCAAACACCTGCCGGAAAGCGGGGTAACGCTCGTACAAATCCTTTCCCATACCCGGATGCTGACTGCCTTGGCCTGCGTACAAAAAGGCCAGCTTCATGCCCATTTCCTCCAATCTCTCACAAGCTCTGCCATCAACTCTTCCACATGCAGCATTCTGTCCAGCCGCCCTACATTTGCCCCGCAGAAAAACAGGCCGTTTTCCACATCGCCTTTTACTGCCTGGATGAGCGCCTGGGAGATACAAAACGACGCCTGGCTCATTTTGCAGCTGCGAATGCAGCCCAAACACCGCTGTGCCGGCTGAAAAAGACCTTCTTCCAGCCGACGCACCAGGCTGGTTGCAAGCGCCCTGCCGGGCATACCCACCGGACTGTGAATAATACGCAGATCGCTTTCTTTTGCCTGCAGCATAACATCTTTATACTTTTGGCTTGCGTCGCACTCGTAGGTTGCAATAAACCGGGTTGCAAGCTGTGCGCCGGCAGCGCCCATTCGGCACAAAGCGGCAATATCCTGCCCGGTATACACACCCCCTGCTGCAAATACCGGAATTGGCCGTCCGGCTGTTTCTTCAAAGGGCTGCAGCGCCGTTTTTACCTGTTTCAAAAGCTCGCCCAGCCCTTTGCAGCGCCCGGCCAGCAGTTCCTGCTCTTCAAAGCCCAAATGGCCCCCGGCCAGGCTGCCTTCCAGCACCACAAAGTCGGGCAGGCGGCAGTAACGGCGCAGCCAGGTTTTGCAGATAAGCCCCGCTGCGCGGCCGCCCGATACAATGGGAGCCAGCGCAACCGTCGCTTTTCCCACCAGCGAGGGCAGTTCTAGCGGCAGACCGGCACCGCACACAATGGCGTCGGCCCCGGCTTCCACGGCCGTTTGAACCGCCTGCGGATATTGCGTGGTGGCCACCATGGCGTTGACCGCCACAAGACCTTTGCCGCTTGCTATCTTTTTTGCCTTTTGGATCTCTTTGCGCAAAGCCCGCAGGTTTGCACCGGCGGGATCCTTTTCAAAATCCGGCTCCAAATAGCCTGCCTGAGCGGTGGAAATACACCCCATGCCGCCGCATGCCGCCACGGCGCCGGCCAAATTTCCCAGCGAAACGCCGACCCCCATTCCTCCCTGCAAAATGGGTACCGGCAAAGGCCGGCCTGCCAAGGTCAGCATTTTGCCACCTCTTTTACAAATGTCCAGTCGGACATTTGGCCAATACGAACAGCCGTGTCGCGCCACAGCTGGTCCAGAATTTCGCTTGCAGGGCGAATTTCGTGCAGCATACCTGCCACCTGGCCTGCCATCAGGCTGCCCGAATCGGTATCGCCTTCCAGTACGGCGCGCCGCAGGCTGCCCAGCGTATACTGTTCCAGCTCCATCCGGTCGGCACCCGCTTTCTCCCGGCGCAGGTATTCCCGGCTCATGCGGTTTTTCAAAATGCGCACCGGCGCGCCGACCGTCCGGCCGGTCACAACGGTATCACTGTCCTTCGCTTTTAAAAGCGCCACCTTGTAGTTTTGGTGAATGGGGCATTCCTGTGCCACCAAAAGGCAGGTGCCCACCTGCACGCCGCAGGCCCCCAGCGCCAGCGCGGCGGCAAACTGCCGGCCGTCTGCAATACCGCCGGCCGCTATAACCGGCAGATCCACTGCGTCCACCACCTGAGGAACCAGCGCCATGGTGGTCATATCCCCCACATGGCCGCCGCTTTCGGTACCTTCGGCAATAATGGCGTCCGCCCCGGAACGGGCCAGGTGTTTGGCCAGCACCGCTGCCGCCACCACCGGAATCACCTTAATGCCGGCCGCCTTCCAGCCGGCCATGTATTTGCCGGGATTTCCGGCCCCAGTAGTCACTACCGGCACCTTTTGTTCTGCCACCACCTGCGCAAACTCGTCCGCCAGAGGATGCATCAGCATAATATTCACCCCGAAGGGATTGCTGGTATGGGCCTTGCAAATGGCAATTTCCTGGCGCAGCTGGCCGGCCGAGCGCATTCCCCCGGCCGCAATAACCCCCAGCGCGCCTGCGTTGGAACAGGCTGCGGCAAATGCGCCATCTGCAATATTGGCCATGCCGCCCTGTATAATGGGGTAGCGGGTTCCCAGCAGTTCATTCAGCAGTTTCATTGTCTTTTTCTCCTTTTTTGCCCTGGCCTACCCGTAAAGTAAGCCCGGCCCAGGTTAACCCGGCGCCAAACCCCACACACAAAAGCCGCTGGCCGGGGCTAAGCAGTCCCTTTTCCCACATTTCGCCCAGCAAAATGGGAATGCTTGCGGCACTGGTATTGCCGGTAAATTCAATGTTTTGGTAAAATTTTTCGCCCGGCGCCTGCAGTTTTTTGATGCAGTGGTCCAGTATACGTGCATTGGCCTGGTGACAGATGACCCAATCCACCTGGTCCAGGGTAAGGCAAGCTTTTTGTAAGGTTTTGTTTACACACCACGGCACCGTTTCCACCGCAAAGCGAAACACCGCCTTGCCGTCCATGCGAATGCGGCTTGGCACAGGGCCCACTGCTTCTGCCCAAATGGCATCACTACCGCGGCAGCCCAGCACCGGCGCCAGGCTTTCGCCGCTATCCGGCTTAAAAACCGCCGCGCCGGCCCCGTCCCCAAACAAAACACAGGTGGAACGGTCGGTCATATCCAAAAGTTTGGAGAGCTGTTCGGCCCCCACCACCAGTGCGTATTCTCCGCCACAGCTTTCCAACAGGCCGGCAGCCGTCACCACCCCATACAAAAAGCCCGAGCAGGCCGCATTTACATCCAGCGTGGGAATCTCCTCGGGCAGGCCCAAAAGCTGCTGCAGCTGACAGGCCATGGAAGGGGTTGCCTTATTGGACGAGAGGGTTGCGCAAACAACACAGCCAATTTGCTGCGGCAGAACACCGCTTGCCAAAAGCGCCTTTTGAGCTGCTTGGGCTGCCAGCGTCACAGCCGACTCCTCTTTTGTGCAGAAATACCGCTGCCCGATACCGGTGCGGGTACGCACCCATTCGTCGGTGGTGTCCACCTGCTGGCTTAGCTGCTGGTTGGTCACACAGCGGGAAGGCAGGGCACGCGCGGCTCCCATTAATTGCAATCCATTCATCTGTTTTCCTCTTATGTCACGCCATTTTATGCCATTTTTCTGAATTTCTGGTACCGCTGCGCCGCCAGCTGGTTGCCGTCCAGCCGGCACAGCTCTTCCAGCTGCTGGCCAATGGCGCGGTCCACCGTTTCAAACAGGCGCTGAGGATCTGCCTGCGCACCACCTGCGGGTTCGGGCAAAACCTGGTCAATAATTTTAAACTCCAAAAGGTCCTGGGCGGTCAGTTTCATAACATCGCAGGCCTGGGCCTTTTTGGCGGCATCCTTCCACAGAATGCTGGCAAACCCTTCCGGGCTCAGCACGCTGTAAACAGCGTTTTCCAGCATAAGCACCCGGTTTGCTACCCCCAAGGCCAGCGCCCCGCCCGAATTGCCCTCACCGGTCACTATGGCCACCACCGGCACGGTCAGGCGGCTCATCTCGGCCAGGTTGCGGGCAATGGCCTCGCCCTGGCCGTGCTCTTCTGCCTCCATACCCGGGTAAGCCCCCGGCGTGTCGATAAAGGTGATAATAGGACGGCCAAACTTTTCGGCCTGTTTCATCAGCCGCAAAGCCTTACGGTACCCTTCCGGTTCCGGCATGCCAAAGTGATATTTCATATTTTCGGCAAGGGTTGCCCCCTTACGGTGCCCAAGCACGGTAACCGGACGGCCTTTATACTGGGCAATACCGCCCAGTATGCTAGCATCCTCTTTGCCCTGGCGGTCCCCCTTCTGCTCAAAAAAATCGGTGAAAATGGCATGGATATAGGCATCGATTTTAGGCCGGTGCGGATGGCGGGCCAAAAACACCTTTTCTTCCGGCGAAAGCCCGGTGCAGCGCTGCAAAAGCTGACGGCGGTGGTCCTCCAGCCGGCGGCGGCACAAAGCCGCCTGGGGTGTTCTTTCTCCTGCCAGCTTCGCCATTTGTTTTTCCAGCACTTCCACCTGCTGCAATGTTTCCCGGATCATGCCCCATATTCCTCCTTGTTGTGCAGCCGCAGCAGCTGGGCCAGCGTGGCGCGCATTTCACTGCGGGGCACAATTTGGTCCACAAAACCATGCTGCTGCAAAAATTCGCTGCGCTGAAATCCTTCCGGCAGCTTTTGGCCAATGGTCTGTTCAATCACCCGCGGGCCGGCAAATCCAATCAGTGCGCCCGGTTCTGCCAGCGTAATGTCTCCCAGGCTGGCAAAGCTTGCGGTAACGCCGCCGGTGGTCGGGTGGGTCAGATAACTGATAAACAGCCCTCCCTTTGCGGAAAAGTCCGCAATGGCCGCACTGGTTTTGGCCATCTGCATCAGGCTGAAAATACCTTCCTGCATGCGGGCGCCGCCACTGGCCGAAAAAATAATAAGCGACAGATGCTTACGGGCGGCATATTCCACCGCACGGGTAACCTTTTCTCCCACAGCGGTCCCCATGCTGCCCATAAAAAACCGGCTGTCCAGCACTACTGTTACCACCTGGATGCCGGATATTTTTCCGCAGGCTGCCACCGCCGCGTCGCAAAGGCCGGTTTTGCGTTTTTGCAACGCCAGCTTTTCCGAATAGCCGGGAAAGTGCAGAAGGTCCTGCCCGTTCAGCTTTTCATCCAGTTCCCAAAAGGTGCCGTGGTCCAGAATAAGCGAAAGGCGGTAGTATCCGCCGATGGGCCGGCAATGACCGCAGAACGGGCAGACATACATGGCCTGCGCCCAGCGCCCGCGGCTGAGCTTTTGGCCGCATTTGGGGCAGGCTTCCAAAACCGGCGGCTGCCAGGGCAGCGCCGAGCCTCCCGCTCCTACCGATTTGCGGGCCAATTGACCGTCCATGGCAACCCGCTTGAACAACTGCGGCATTTCCAACTCGCCTCCATCCCAAGTTTTGTAAAAAGGATCAATTACTCTGCATGAGCTTCCAGGTAGGCCATAATATTCCCTACCGTTTTCATGGCGGCAAGCTCTTCGTCCGGAATGGAAACCCCAAACGCATCCTCCAGCGCCATGTTCAGTTCCACCGCATCCAGGCTATCCGCCTCCAGGTCGTCGGTCAGTGAAGCTTCGGGCGTTACCTTTTCTTCCTCGCAGTTGATGGTATCCACAATAACCTGCTTGAGCTTTTCGAAATCCATAAGAATACTCCTCTCCCGGCTGTACCGGTTTTTAGTGTTAAAATTATTTATCTAAAAATATTTAGGTAAATTTCGTGAGTAATTATACCAAACTTTGCGCGAATGTCAAGCCATAGCAAAATTATTTCACACAATAATTTTTGTTTTATCTTTACTTTTGTGTAAAACAAGCTGTTTTTTAAACAAAAAAACAAAGCCTTAACACCATGTTTTGCAACAGGTATTAAGGCTTTGTTTTTGGGTTTTAATTTTTGTGCAGGGAAAATGGTTGAAAAAAGTATTCTTTACTGCAGCTTTTCCAACGCCTTTTCGGCCGCCGCGCGTCCCTGTTCCAGCAATTCCACCACGGCAAACCGCACGGTAAAGCCGGAATCCACCACCTGCTCGTCAGCCGCATCGTACCCGGTTTGCTCCCCCATGGCAGCCGGCAGACAAAGCTGTGGAAAAAGCACACAAAACCAGTTGTGCCCTTCGGCTTTGCCCAGAAGAATGCGCACTGCCCGGTATTTTCCAGCCGGCAGCGTATAGCTGCTGCCATCTTCCCTGGTGTAATGGGTGGTGGGAAAATACATTTCCACCAGCTGTGCCGAAACCGGCTGGTCCTTTCCGTACTGCTGCAATACCTCACGGGCAGTCTGCTGCGCCAGCTGAAGCTGGCCTTGTGCTGTTTGGATTGCTTCATCGGTGGAATTTGCCTGGCCAAATGCTTCGCCGGTTGCCTGCAACACAGCGTCCCGCACCTTCAGCTTGATGGCCTGGTCTTCAGCAGAATCGGAATTTGCCACAATATGCAGCCGCAAGGTATCCTGCCGCACCCGGCTGCAGGCAGCGGCAAAACCAGTAATACCGGTAATAAAAACGGCCAGCATGCTGCCTGCCACAAGTGCGGTCAAAAACCGAAAACGGCGCCGGCGCAGCTGCGCACTCCACATAGATTGACCCGGTATGTTTTTATGATGAAGGATTGTGCCAAATATTTTTTGCATTTTCCCCATACACTTCCTTTCGAAGCAGAGTATGGGAGTTTTAGAAGAAAAATATTCCACCTGAAAGAATACTTTCTTTTTGGGTACACAATGGCAACTTTGCTCTTTTCCATCGTTTTATAAAAAGGCCGTGCAAAATTGCTGTCAAACCTGCAAAAAGCACCCGGCAGTTGCTGCCGGGTGCTTTCAAAACAAAAATTCTATTATTCAATGGCTGAACTGTCGGGTATGTTACTCGGCAATGGGCCCATGATTAACCGGCTGCAAAAGCCAGACCTTTTTATATTCTTTGCGCAGCGCCGTTCTGGCTGCAAGGGCCGCCTCGTCCGAAGAAAAAATTCCATACACCGCCGCACCAGAGCCGGTCATTAAAGCAGCATCGGCCCCGCATTGGGTTAAAATACTGCAAATTTGGGCAGTGTCCGGGCCGGCGGAAGCCCTTTCCAGCGCGTTTGCCATTGTTTTGGTCAGCGCGTGGTAATCCCCCGCTGCAAGTGCCGAAAGCGCCGCCTGTGTATCCGGCCTGCGCTCTGCTCCCACCTTGTCGTATGCGGCAAAGGCCTGCGGGGTGGAAACCCCGTACCCCGGCATTACCACCACAAACCGACAGAACGGCAGCGGATTAAGCGGTTCTACCCGTTCACCAAAACCGGTCACATGGGCAGTTCCGCCGGTCAGGCAAAACGGCACATCCGCGCCCACCTTGGCTCCCAACCGGCAAAGCTCGGCACGGGTAAAATGTCCGCCATATAAAAGGGACAACCCATACAGCACCGCCGCAGCGTCCGCCGAACCGCCGGCCATACCGGCCCGAACAGGAACTGCCTTTTCCAGATGGATTTCCACACCTGCCAAAAGGCCTTCTTCCTCAAAAAAGACCCGGGCCGCTTTGTAGGCCGTATTTTTTTCATCCAGCGGCAGCCGGCTGCCTGCCACTGTCAGGCTAATTGTCTGCGAACGGGTCAAGGTCACCCGCTCGGTCAAGTTCACTGCCTGCATCAGCATATCCATGGTGTGGTATCCATTCGGTGCAAGGCCCGTGATATCCAAGGTCAAATTCAGCTTCGCCGGGCATAAAATGGTCACACTGTTCACAAATTTTGCCTCCCGTTACAAATTCTGAATGGGCAGTCCTTTCACGCTGATCGCCTTCACCGGGCACATTTCGTGGCAGCAAAAGCAGCGAATACATCCGGTGGGATCCAATTCGGCTTTTTTGTTTTCCAGGTGAATGGTGTGCCCCGGACAGATTTCGGCACATTTGCCGCAGCCGATACAGCGCCTTTTTTGAATGACCGGATGGGGCGCAGCCCAGCGCATAAAGATGGGCACCGCCCAGCGCAGCGGCTTTGGCACGCTGCCTGCAAAGGTAAAAGGAGCATACCCTTTTGGCAGTTTAAACCCCTGCACAGGATAAAGCGGGTCGCTGCCCGGCGCCAGCATTTGTTCGCAAAAAGCCGGCGCACAAACACCCTGGCGAATACCGGCTGCAAGATAGGGTACCTCTGCCGGGTCAATACCGACCAGCGCAGCCGCAGCCAAGTCCAAAACCCAGGCATCCTCGCTGCCCAGCATAACCCCCAGCTGCCGCGGGCTTCCGCCGGAAGGCCCGTCCCCTTCCATGGCAACTATACCGTCTGCAATGGTCAGGCCGGGCGCCACAAAGCCGTACAGGTCACACAGCATCTGCCCAAAGGCCTGTCTTTCAGGAAAACGCATATGCAGCTGGGCTTTCTGCAGCCCCGGCACACAGCCAAACAGATTTTTGACCCCGCAGGTAAGCCCCGCCATGACATGGGTTTTCAGCTTGGGCAGATTGATGATAAAGTCGCAATCCAAAACCGGCTCAATCAAATTAAAGCTGTGCACCAGCTGGCCATTGCCCTGTTTTTCGCGCCAACCGGTTTTTTCCCACAAGGTTATTCCCAGCTGATCGGCCAGCTGCTTCATACCGCTTGCCGCATAAATTGCACGCATATTGGGTTCGTTATAAAGCCCACCGGGAGAATCTGCCAGAAGAATCTGCGTTACACCGCGCCGGCGCAAAGCCTGTACCACTACCTGTACCACCGCCGGATGGGTGGTAACCGCCTGGTCGGGAGTATGGCGGCCCAAAAGGTTGGGTTTTAGCAGTACGCTGCTGTGTTTTCCCAGCCCGGCTGCTTTGGGTGAGCGTTCAAAAATTTCTTCCACCGCTCTTTCCACACCCGAAATGTCCTGATAAGAGAGGCCCGTTTTCAAATAAACTGTCTGCATTCTTCTCTTTCCGCCATTTTTTGGCAAACCGCTTTGCCGGCTTTTTATCTTTACAATGCGTCTTTCTCTTTTTTAAAATGTTTGCGCGCTTTTGCAGCGTTACGCCTTGCCCTGCTTTAATTCCTTCAAAAATTCCTCAATGCGGCTAAGCGCTTCGGAAAGGTGCGCAATGGAATAAGAATAAGAAATTCTCACAAACCCTTCACCCGCAGCGCCAAAAGCGTCGCCCGGCACCACTGCCACCTTTTTGGAATATAACAGCTTTTCGCAGAACTGCTGGCTGGTCAGGCCGGTGGAACGGATGGAGGGAAACACATAAAAGGCGCCTTCCGGGTCAAAGCAGGTCAGGCCCATCTTGTTCAGCGCATTCACCAGCAGTTTACGGCGCATATCATATTCCGTGCGCATTGCCTCTATCGACTCATCACAGTCCCGCAGAGCCACAATAGCGGCGTACTGGCTGGTAGTAGGCGCACAGATAATGGCATACTGGTGAATTTTCACCATAACCTCCAGCAGCGGGTGAGGTGCGCACACATACCCCAGCCGCCAGCCGGTCATCGCATACGCCTTGGAAAAACCATTGATATAAATGGTGCGCTCCTTCATGCCGGGCAGGGAAGCAATGCTCACATGCCGCTGCCGCCCATAGGTCAGTTCCGCATAGATCTCATCGGTCAAAACCAAAATATCGGCCTGCTTTACCAGTTCTGCAATGGGCAAAAGATGTTCGTACCGCAGCACTGCGCCGGTGGGGTTTCCGGGGAAGGCCAAAATCAGCATTTTGGTTTTGGGGCTGATGCGGACCTTTAAATCTTCCGGGTCCGGCCTGAAACCGTTTTCCGGCCGGAGCGGCAGCGGCACCGGAACGCCGCCGCACAGTCTGCACAGCGGCGCATAGCTCACATAGGCCGGTTCCGGAATAATAACCTCCTGGCCTTTGCCCGGATCAATAACCGCCCGCAGTGCCAGGTCAATCGCCTCGCTTCCGCCCATGGTAATGGTAATTTCGCTCTCCGGGTCATACTGCAGCCCGAAACGGCGGGCCAGATAGTTTGACACTTCGCGGCGTACCTCCGGCAGGCCGGCATTGGAGGTATACCAGGTTTTTCCCCGTTCCAGGCTTTTAATGCCGGCATCGCGGATCATCCAGGGGGTTTTAAAATCCGGCTCGCCCACCCCCAGCGAAATGCATCCTTCCATTTTACCAGCAATATCAAAAAACTTACGAATGCCGGAAGGAGGAATTGCCTGGGCCTCGCTGGCCAAAAATTTATTATAATCCATTCAGCAGTTGGCCCCCCTTTCGTCCTTCTGCTCCGCAATATAGCTCAGCCCATGCTTTTTATAGGTGCGCAGCACAAAATGGGTGGCAGTAGAAAGCACATCATCCATGGGCGCAAGGCGCATTGCCACAAACATAGCAATTTCCTGAAAGCTTTTGCCCGCCATGGTGAGAGAAAGGTCGTATCCGCCGCTCATCAGCATTACACTTTCCACCTCGGGGAACAGCGCAATACGATGGGCAATTTCGTCATAACCATGGTCTTTTTTGGGGGAAACCTTCAGGTCAATCAGCGCTTTCACCCGCTGCTCATCTGTCTTTTCCCAATCAATTAAGGTGCGATAACCTTTAATTACACCTGCCTGCAGATATGCGTCGATCTGTGCTGCCACCTGTGCGGGGGTCATATCCACCATTGCGGCGATATCTTCCACCGAAAGCCGCGCGTTCTGCTCAAGGATTCCAAGAATGCGTTCCATAAAAATACTCTCCCTTCTGGTGTTGCACAAACCGGTCGCCCGTTTTGCGTATTTAGTATTTAATTATACTTTAGTTTTGCCTAAATGTAAATTGCATGTTATAATGAAATGCATTCTTTTAGCTAGGCTGTCGCCGTTGTACATTTTTTTGTTTTTATCCGGCAGCCTAGCCTTTTTTATCCGTTTGAGGGGAGTTTTATTATGAAAGCTGTCATTACCGTACTGGGCCGCGACACTGTGGGCATTCTTTCAAAAATTTCCGGCGCGTGTGCCGACTGCAATGTAAACATAGAAGAGGTCAGCCAAAACATTCTCGGTGGAACCTTCGCTATGATTATGGTGGTGGACACCTCCCACTGCAATGTGGAGTTTGGCCAACTGCAACAGACCCTTTCAGCCGCCGGTGCCGAAAAAGGGGTAGAGGTAAAAATCACCCGTCAGGAACTGTACGAAGCCATGCATCATATTTGACCGGCACCAGCCTGTAAGGCTAATCCTATTTTGATCTTCTGGAGGCAAAACATGCTGAATACCACCGACATTCTGGAAACCATTCGCATGATCAGCGATGAAAATCTGGATGTGCGCACCGTTACCATGGGCATTTCGCTTTTGGACTGTGTGGACGAGGACCCGCACCGCTGCTGCGAAAAAATTTACCAAAAAATTACCACTAAAGCTGCCCGCCTGGTCAGCGAAGCCGAAGCGGTCAGTGCTGCTTACGGCATTCCCATTGTCAATAAGCGCATTTCGGTCACCCCCATTGCCATGGTGCTGGCTGGCTGCAAAAACCCAGACCCAGTGGAATTTGCCAAAACGCTGGACAAAGCGGCCAAAGCAGTAGGGGTTAATTTTGTGGGCGGATTTTCCGCTTTGGTACAAAAAGGGTTTTCCGCCGGCGACCGGCTGCTGATTGAATCCATCCCCGAAGCGCTGGCCCAAACCGATATCGTTTGTTCCAGTGTAAATGTCGGTTCCACCAAAGCGGGTATCAATATGGATGCAGTGGCACTAATGGGCAAGGTGGTTCGCCGGGCTGCCGAAATTACTGCTGACCGCAACTGCATTGGACCGGCTAAGCTTGTTGTATTTTGCAACGCCCCGGAGGACAACCCGTTTATGGCCGGCGCTTTCCACGGGCCGGGCGAACCGGACTGCGAAATTCATGTTGGGGTATCCGGCCCAGGGGCGGTGCGTGCTGCTTTGGCCAAAAACAGCCAGGGTATGCGGATCGATCAGGTTGCAGAGCTTGTTAAGCGGACCGCCTTTAAAATTACCCGTATGGGCCAGCTGGTAGGCCAGCTTATGAGCGAGCGGCTTGGCGTGCCGTTTGGCATTGTAGATCTGTCGCTGGCGCCTACCCCGGCCATCGGCGATTCGGTCGCCAATGTTCTGGAGGAGATGGGTCTGGAGCGGTGCGGCTGCTGCGGAACCACCGCTGCGCTGGCACTGCTGAACGATGCCGTGAAAAAGGGCGGCGTTATGGCCAGCAATACAGTGGGCGGCCTTTCCGGCGCCTTTATTCCGGTCTCGGAAGATGCCGGCATGATTGCCGCTGCAGAATGCGGCGCACTGCGGATTGAAAAGCTGGAAGCCATGACCGCTGTCTGCAGTGTCGGTATTGACATGGTAGTGGTCCCTGGCGACACACCGGCAGATGTGATCAGCGGTTTGATTGCAGATGAAGCGGCCATTGGCATGGTAAACAGCAAAACTACCGCTGTTCGGGTCATTCCCGCTATTGGCCATTCCCGTGGGGAACGGCTGGATTTCGGCGGACTTTTGGGATACGGCCCCATCATGGAGATCAGTACCTATTCCCCTGCCGGATTCATTGGCCGCGGTGGGCGTATTCCCTCCCCCATGCAGGCGCTGAAAAACTAAAAAGCACAAGGTTTTATAAAAAGCAAAAGCAGGGCAGATGGAATTTGCCCTGCTTTTATTTTACTGTTTTCTCAAAATACCAACAAAAAACCCGCGGAAAAATCCGCGGGTTTTTATATGCTTTTCTGCCGATGATTACTCTTCGGTAATGCCAGCCATAGCCTGAGCTTCTTCCAGCAGAGCGTTGATCTCCTCTTCGCTCATGGAATCAAAAACAGAGCTGATAAAAGCAGTCAGGTCATCGTCGTCCTTGCGGCAGGCGGCCACATTGCCGTCGCTTTCGTACTCAATACCAATGTCCTGCACCACCAGGTCGTCATGCACAGCATCATATCCGCCGGCAATCACATTATCCAGGAAAACGGCTTCCACCTTACCCTGCTTAAGCTCGGTAATCATGTCGCCCACCTTCACCAGCTGGACCACATTCTCCTCGCCGGCAATCTTGTTGGCAATGGGCACCTGGATAGCACCACGCTGGGCAGCAACAGCGCAACCTGCCAAGCTTTCCTGGGTGGTATACTTATCAGCATCCTCGGCGCGGATTACCACAACCTGAGTGCCATAGAAATAGGGAGAGCTGAAATCTACCGCCTTAGCGCGCTCCGGAGTGTTGGAGAGGGAGGCCATAACAAAGTCGAAATCGCCGTTGTTCAGGCCGATCAGCAGATTGTCGAAGGACATATCCACCACTTCCAGCTCAACGCCCAGAGCATCAGCCACCTTCTGGGCCAACAGCACATCAAAGCCTACAATGGTGTCGGTGCCGTCAATTTCGGTGTGGAACTCGAACGGGGGATAATCAGCGCTGGTACCCAGCACAATTTTGCCCGTCTTGCGGATCTGGGCAAGCCGCTCACTGTTTTCAAAATCCACCTCAACCGTCTCGCCAGAAGTAACCTCGCTGGAGACAGCTTCACTGGAAGTAGCCTCGCTCGCAGCGGAGCTTGCCTGGGAAGCAGCCTGGCTGGAGCTGCTGGACGAACCGCTGCAGGCGGTCATGCCCAGAGCCATGGTCAAAGCCAGGGCCAGTGCAATCAACTTTTTCATGGTATCGTTCCTCTCTTTTTCTCTTTTTTATCCAAACTGCAAAAAGCTGCAGCCTGTTTTTACTCCCAAAGGGGCTTATCCCACAGTTTTACCATGGTGCCAAGACCCATTTTGCGGGCATTTTCAAACAGCATATAACCGATCATGATATCCAAAGCACCCAGGCCCAAGGAATTGCAGTTGATGGTCTGTGCCGCATCGGTACGGCCCTTCCACTTGCCCAGCACCATGTCGGACAATTCCACAACCTGCTCCTTATCCAGCTTGCCGGCACGGTGCAGGTGGTAAGCAGCCTTGCTCTCATAGGTTACAATCTGATCCCAGTAGTCCACAGCAATAATATCACTGCTTGCCACCGTCTCCAGATCAGCCTCCATGCTGCCCATATTGATAATGGTAAGGCCCGGACGCAGCCAGGATTTATCAATAAAGGGCTTGCGGGCTGTGGTCTCGGTGATAACTACCTGAGACTTTTCGGCAGCAGCCTTGGCGTCAGCGGTGGGAATAATCTCCACATCATACACGCCTTCATAGTCTTTTTTCAGTCCCTCGGCCTTGTCCAGGTCCAAATCGCACATGTAAATCTTCTTTACAGTGGGAAGCGCCTCGCAAACAGCCATTACCATGGTACGGCCAATTACGCCGGCACCCACCAGTGTAACCGTGTCGGTCCCTTCGGGAGCGGTATACTTGGCAAACAAACCGCCCACCGCGCTGGTGCGCATAGCGGTAATGAGGGTGCCGTCCAAAATGCAGAAAGGCAGCACGGTCTCCGGGTCGCTCAGCACGGTAATATCAATGCCATAGGGAATGCCCGGAATGGAGCTGTTCTTTTTAGATTCGGCCGCCCATTTGGTGCCGCCCACATTCACATCTCCGCCAATATAGCAGGGCATGGAATTGAAGAAGGACTGCCAGTTTTCGCCCGAACCAATGGGCATACCAATGTGGGTTTTGGGCGGGTTGATAATCTGTCCTTCGCCCAGCATTTTATAGGTTTTTTCCACCGCCGCAAGGGTCATTTTCATGTCCAGCACGCCGGCTTTAATTACATCTTCTTCCTGCAAAAACAGAATACCGGGATCGATCGAATGAATCATACTACTTGGCCTCCTGAATAATAAAATAACAAACAAATATGATACCAAACGCCCTGCCGGCAATCGGTCGGTCAGATGCAGTTGAGTACTTTGGAAAGAAAGTCCTGCGTGCGGGGATTTTCCGGATGATTGAACACCTTGTCCGGTGTACCCTGCTCCAAAATCTGCCCGCCATCCATAAACAGAATGCGGGTACCAACCTTTTGCGCAAAGCCCATCTCATGGGTAACCACCACCATGGTAATCCCCTCTTCCGCCAGATCTTTCATCACCGAAAGCACCTCGCCTACCATTTCAGGGTCCAGCGCACTGGTCGGCTCGTCAAACAGCATAACATCCGGGTTCATGGCAAGGGCACGCACAATAGCAATCCGCTGCTTTTGCCCGCCCGAAAGCCTGCTGGGATATTCGCCCGCTTTATCGGCCAGGCCTATCCGCTCCAAAAGCTGCATGGCAATCTGGTTGGCTTCCTTTTCTTCCATTCCTTTTACCATTTTGGGCCCAATGGTAACATTTTCCAAAATGGTCAGGTTATTAAACAGGTTAAACTGCTGGAATACCATTCCCATCTTCTGGCGCAGCTGGTTGACATCCACGCCGGGCTCACAAATATTGCGCCCTTCAAAAATCACTTCGCCGCCGCTGGGCTCTTCCAGCCGATTCAAACAGCGCAAAAAGGTTGATTTGCCCGAACCAGACGGTCCGATGACCACTACAACTTCGCCTTTTTTAATCTGCACATCAATGCCGGTAAGTACCTTTAGGTCTCCAAAACTTTTTTCAAGCCCCTTGGTCTCAATCAGCACATTCTTTTCATCGATCACTGCGGTGCAGCCTCCTTTCGAACAGACTTACGCCCTTGCCGGTTATCAAGTTCAGCGCCAGGTAAACAATGGCCGAAATGTAATAGCAAGGCAGCGGATCATAGGTAGCCGCCATTACAATGCCGTTATTATACATCAAATCGCTTACGCCCAGGTACTGGATAATGGAGGTCTCCTTAATCATAGTGACGAACTCGTTGCCAATGGCCGGCAGAATATTTTTAATAGCCTGCGGCATGACAATGTGCAGCATGGTCTGAGAAGAGGTCATACCGATCGAACGGGCAGCCTCGGTCTGTCCCACATCCACTGCCTGAATGCCGGAACGAATCACCTCTGCCACATACGCTGCCGAGTTCATGGAAAGCGCCAGCGCACAGGGCAAAGCACGGTCCAGCGCAATGCCCAGCACCGTAGTTTTGGGCCAGGGGATAAAGTCCAGCTGGTAATACACAATGAAAAGCTGAACCAAAAGCGGGGTGCCGCGCAGCACAGTGATGTACACCTTAGCAAAACCGTTTAGAATTTTGTTTTTGGAAAGGCGCATCAGCGCAATTAAACAGCCCAGAACAAAACCTACCAAAACGGTAATTGCCGAAACGATGATAGTTGTTCGGGTACCTACTAGAAAATAGTTGTAATAGTTTGTGAAAATTTCCCACATGCTCAAGGGTTTTCTGCCTCCTCAAAAATTCTCCAGAACCTGCATTCGGTTCAGCATAAGCCCTCCGGCCCATAATATAAAGCCAAGGCCTTCCTTTTGCGTCCTACCCATTATAGGACTTGCTGCATAAATATGCAACACCTTTTTTCAAAATTTCAAATTCTCGTTTATTTAGTCAAAATAAGCCTATACAGTCATTATTTTTTTGTAATTTGTGACCATTTAATGTTTTTAAAAAAATGAATATACATATTTTTTTGCATAAAGTCTGCTGTTTTGTATTTAAGCTTTTCCACATTTAGCAATTTATCTTTCATGCCAAAGCAGTTTAAAATCATACAAAAAGCGGCGGGGTTCCCGCCGCTTTTTGCATTTTTACATTTTTACAAAAATTGTACCGCAAGTATTTTCAGCGCATCTCAATTTGCAGTTCTTCCTTCAAGGCAGCAAGAATGTTTTGCACAGCATTCTCTACCTCCTGGGCGGGAATTTCCCTGTCATCCTGCGCAAAGGTAATGGTAAAAGCCATACTCTTTTTTTCAGCCCCCAGCTTTTCTCCACGGTAAATATCAAACAGCCGTGTTTCACTTACCAGCGGACTGGCGCTTCGGATCACCTCTTCAATAGCCCCGCAGCTGACTGTCTCCTCGCATACCAATGCCAGATCCCGTTTGGTCTGCGCAAAAACCGGCAGCGGTTTGTAGCGGTAGCCTGTTTTAAAGCACTCAGACAACGCTACATAATCCAGCTCCGCCAGATAGATGTTTTGGTTGGTCTTTTCGTCCTTTGCAATCTTCAGTTCCCCGGTAATTTCGTTGGAAAGCTTGCCCAGCACACCAAGCACCCTGCCTTCGCAGGACACGGTGGCCGTAATACCCGGGTGCAGCCAGCTGACTTCACCCCGCTCGTAGGTGAAATCCAGGTCAAAAGCCTGGGCAATGGCCTGTACTGCGCCTTTCAGGGTGAAAAAGTCTTCCTTGGGGCCAAACGCACCCAAAGACAAAGTAAGCCGTTCTTCCGGTGCCTGTGTAACCGGTAATTCATGGGGCAGATAAATGTTGGACAGCTCAAACAGGCGTCCTTCGTTATTGCCGCGTTTGAGATTTTCCACAATTACATTCAGCATGGACGGCGCCAGAATGGTGCGCATAATGGACAGATGCTCGGTAATGGGGTTCAAAAGCCGAATGGCCTTGCGCTGAGGCGCCTTTTCCGGCAGATGCAGCATATCCAGCTCGGCTGTGGAATAAAACGCCATGGTGGAAGCTTCAAAAAAGCCCTGCGCTGCCAGCAAGCGTTTCAACTTGAGCTGATTTTTCTGACTTGGGGTCAGACCACCATTGGTCACAGCGGCTGTCTTCAGCAGGGTGGGCACAATATGGTCATACCCATACTCCCGAATAACCTCTTCGGCCAGGTCCGGATATCCTTCCACATCCTCCCGGTAGCGAGGTACGCTCACGGTCCAAACGCCCTGGTTATCCTGCACCTCAAAATCCAGCCGGGACAAAATTTCCTTCATGGTGTCTTCCGGCACCTGAATACCCAGCACACCATTGATTTTTTCCGGCGTGACGGTAAGCACTTTGCGCACCCGGGGCCCACCCGCCATGCAATCAAAATGGGTATCGGTCACATCGCCGCAGTCCAGCTGCTGAATCAGGTGCAGCGCACGGGCAAGGCCCAGCTCGGTGCTGTATTCATCCACTCCCTTTTCATAGCGCAGCGAGGAATCGCTGGACTGTCCCAGGGAACGAGAGGTTTTGCGGATGGAATCACGGGCAAAATTGGCACATTCAAACAGCAGTTCCTTGGAATCATCGGCAATGCCGCTGTTAAGGCCACCCATTACACCGGCAATGCAAACCGGTTTTTCACTGTCGCAGATTACCAGATTCGACTCGGAAAGGTTAAATTCCTTTTCATCCAGCGTGACAATGGTCTCACCCGGCTTTGCACGGCGCACCACAATACTGCGGTCTTTTACCTTGGCCAGATCAAACGCGTGCATCGGCTGGCCAATTTCCAGCAGGGTGTGGTTGGTGATATCCACCACATTATTAATGCTGCGCAGTCCTGCCAGCGCCAGATGGCGCTTCAGCCAGCGGGGGGAAGGTGCCGGGCGGATATTGCGCACATAATGGGCCAGGTAGCGGGGGCAAAGGTCCGGCGCTTCTACCCGAACCGAAATAGCTGCATCCCCTTCGGCATTGACCGTATAATCGGTAGCGGGCATTTTTACCGGCCGGTTCAAAATGGCTGCCACTTCCCGCGCCATCCCCAAAATGGACTGGCAGTCGGGACGGTTAGCGGTAATAGAGATATCGAAAATATAATCATCCAGTCCCACCACCTTGCAGATATCCTCTCCCAGCGGCGTATCCGGGTCCAAAATAAGCAAGCCGTAGGTTTCGGCGCCCTCGTACCAGTCGTTATTGATGCCAAGTTCCTCGCCCGAGCACATCATTCCGTTGGATTCTATCCCATGCATAACCCGTTTGTGAATGGTAATGCCGCCGGGCAGTGTAGCCCCATCCAAGGCAACCGGGACCTTAGCTCCCTCAAAAATATTCGGCGCGCCGGTGGTAATGCCAAGGTCGTGGCCATATTCGCCGCAATCCACCCGGCACAGGTATAAATGGTCGGTTCCCTCCTGTTTCTCCAGGTGGGTAATCTGCCCTACCACCACGCGGGAGATGGGGGCAGAAAGGTCAATCAGTTCCTCCACCTCGAAACCGCAGTCAAAAAGCTTTTTCTCCAGTTCCTGGGCAGTAATGTCAATGTCTACAAATTCTTTCAGCCAGCTGAATGGTACCTTCATTTCTCGTTCCCTCCCTTATTCTGAAAACTGTTTCAGGAACCGCAGGTCGTTTTCGAACAGCAGGCCCATATTGTTAATGCCATATTTCAGCATAGCAATTCGTTCAATGCCAATACCGAATGCAAAACCGGAATAAACCTCCGGGGCAATTCCACACCCGCGCAGTACATTCTGGTTGACCACGCCGCTGCCCAGAATTTCAATCCAGCCGGTGCCTTTACAAAGGCTGCAGCCGGTACCGCCGCATTCAAAGCAGCTTACATCCACCTCTACACTGGGTTCGGTAAACGGAAAATAGGACGGCCGCAACCGAGTGCGTACACTGCTGCCGAACAATTCCTTCACCAAGCAGTCCAGCATTCCCTGCAGATCGCACAGGGTAATCCCTTTGTCCACCACAAGTCCTTCCATTTGGTGAAACATGGGGCTATGGGTTGCGTCTGAATCTGCGCGGAACACCCTGCCCGGCGACAGCACCTTAATGGGCGGCTTTTTCGAATCCATTACCCGAATTTGTCCACCGGAAGTTTGGGTGCGCAGCAGGTATTCATCGGTAATATAAAAAGTGTCCTGCATATCCCGCGCCGGGTGGTCTTTGGGAATATTCAGCCGGGTAAAGTTGTGGTCATCATCTTCAATTTCCGGACCTTCAAAAATTTCAAAGCCCATTCCAGCGAACACATCAATTACCTGGTTTTTTACCAAAGTAATGGGGTGCAGCGCACCCTGGGGCCGCATTTTGGCCGGCAGGGTAATGTCCACCGCTTCGGCAGCATTGCGCTGGGCCAGTTCCAACTGCTTCATACGCAAAGCAGCCTGGTCATACTGTGCCTGCACTTTTGCCTTAAATTCGTTAATCACCTTGCCAGCTTTTGGCCGTTCGTCTGCCGACAGGTTTCGCAGCTGCTTCATCAGCCCGGTCACCTGTCCGTTCTTGCTCAGGTATGTCTGCCAAAATTCAGCCAGTGTCTCGTTGGAAGAGACTTTGGCCAGGTCCTCATCTACCTTCTTGGCCATCTGGTCTATCAGGTTCTGCATATCATCCGCTCCTCCCTATTTGTTGCTTTTAAGCTTACACCCAAAAACAGCCTGCAAACAAAAAAGGCTTCGTCCCAACAAGGGACGAAGCCTTCCTACTCCGCGGTACCACCCATTTTCCGCCGCACCTGCGGCAGCTCTTGGCCGCAATAACGGTGCGGGTACCGTCCCATACTGCCGAAAAAATTCTTCGCATGGGCCACTCGAAAGTGAACTTCCCCGCTGCCTGCTTCGGGGGACCTTACAGCCGGTGGGTACCCCTCTCTTTTTCGGCATTGACAGCGCGTACTCTCTTTGTCAGCGCGTTTTGCTCTGCGCCCGTTTTTTGGGCGAATTTTGACTGTTGTGGTACAGCATATCACAAAAATTCTATTTTTTCAAGTCTTTCCGTTCCTTATATCATACGGAGAAAACAAAGAATGGGACTGGCAAAACACTTTCTATTCTGTTATGATAAAAAAGCACGGCAACCTCTGCTGCCATTTTGTGCAAAACATAACCCTGCAAAAGGAAGGATATCATGGATCTCAAAAACAAAAATGTTCGTACCGCCTTGCTGGTGGTTATTGTGGCTACTGTGGTTTTTATTGCAGGCCTTATTATGCTGCCTTCTAACCTAATTTTGCAAACCGACAGCGCCGGCGTGGTGACACGCTCGGCTCCTAAACTGCTAGGGCTTGGGTTGCCATACCTTTTGTCATTGTTTTTCTCCTTTATCTATGTAAAAAGCCCGGAAAATTCAACGGGTGCCCATGGTATGTTTATTGCCTTTGTGGGAATTGCCGTAAATGTTTTTGTATTTTTTTTCAATTTATAAGTTAAATCCATTTCAAAACACCTGCTTTGAGGCAGGTGTTTTTTATTTATTTCCGCTGTTACTGCTATAACACAAAAAATAAAAAGCCTGCCCGTTTGGGCAGGCTTTTTATTTTAGCACAAAATCAATTGCTGATTATTTAGCAGCCTCGGAAGAGGTAGCCTCGGAAGTAGCCTCGCTCTCGGTAGCCTCGGAAGCAACCTCGGAAGTAGCCTCGCTCTCGGTAGCCTCAGAAGCAACCTCGGAAGTGGCCTCACTCTCGGTAGCTTCGGAAGTGACCTCAGAAGTAGCCTCGGAAGAAGTTACAACAGAGGAAGCCTCGCTAGCAACGGAAGAAGCCTCGCCGGAGTTGGTGGAGCAAGCAACCAGAGCCAGGGACAGCACCAGAGCGGCAGCGATCATAGCAATCTTTTTCATAATAAAAACCTCCAAAACAGATCTTTTTTATCATTAGCATTTAAGCTAACCGACGGCCTTGTCCCGCCGGTCTACCTGTTATTATAACGGTTTTGCATAAGTTTTCAATGCATTTTACAGCAAATTAACCAATTGTAATGTTCCCTTCACAAGTTTTTCACAAAAACGGTGCAGCTTGCCTAAACAAAAAGTTATGTTGTGGATTTTTTTATATATTTCTTTCATTCTCTTTTTTTTCTTACTGTTTTATGAATGGTTGGTAACAAAATTGTAACACTCCATCTTTCTCCAATTACAGCTTTAAATAGCTGGTTTGCACCTTTCCATCCGTCATGCTATACTCAAACCAAACTGATTTTTAACAATACGGGGGCATGCTGCATGTTTTTACAGGTTAACCATATTCGTCTTTACTATGAAGTGTGCGGCACCGGCCGTCCACTCATTCTTCTGCATGGAAATGGCCAGGACCACACCATCTTCGACAAGCTTGCCCCTGCCTTAGCCGACCATTTTACCGTTTATCTATTAGATAGCCGCGGCCACGGGCAAAGCAGCCCGGTATCTGTTTATCACTATGCCGAAATGGCTCAGGATGTAGCTTGCTTTATTCAGCGCCTGCACCTAAAGCAGCCTATTATTTATGGGTTCAGCGATGGTGGTATTTTAGCATTGCTGCTTGCAATCCATTATCCGCTTTTAGCAGGCGGCATCGTCATAAGCGGGGCCAACACCTGCCCGGCCGGGCTGCGGGCAGGCAGACATCTCAAATTCTGGTGGCGCTGGCTGACCAGCCGCGAGCCCCGAATTTGGCTTATGCTGCAAGAGCCGCACATTACAGCCCAACAGCTTTCTTCCATACAGCTTCCCTGTCTTGTGTTGGCCGGCAGCAATGACCTTGTCAGTGAACGAAATACCAGTTTTATTGCTGCCCACATAAAAAATGCCCGGCTTTGTATCTACCCGGGCCATACCCATACAAGCTATGTGGTTCATCAGGACTTTTTAGCGCCTGTTATTCGCCGTTTTGCGGAATGCTGTCCCTTTATGTAATGATGCGGAAAGCATATTTTATCCAATAGTATTTTTCCAGAAAACACAAAACCAGCCGAAACTGCTTGCCTTTCCTATAAGGCCTTATGCGTGAAAGGACAGTCTTTTATGAAGTTAAAACAAATTCTTCCCATTAGTAATGGTGCTTTTTTAAACCGGTACAATTTGGAATTAACTTTGCAAAACGGCCGCACCAAACTGTACGAAATGGTAAGCCGCCGCCCCGTGCACAGCGCCGCCGATCTGGCGCAAAGCGAACCGGAGGGTGTTGTGCTGATTATTTTAAGCCCGGACCGCAACCGGGTTCTATTGAACCGGGAATATCGCCCTGCCGTAGCGAAAACCGTTTACAATTTTCCTGCTGGCCTGATTGATCCGGGTGAAACCCCTGCGCAGGCCGCAAGCCGGGAACTTCGGGAGGAAACCGGCCTTCCCCTGGCAGGAGAGCTTGCCTTCTGGGAGCGCTCTTACGGAGCGGTAGGCATTAGCAATGAATCTTCGGTGGTTTATGTAGGTCTGGCAGACGACCGCCTGCCGTTTGGAGGAAACCACGATCCTGCCGAGGAGATCTGCCCGGTTTGGGTTGACCGCAGCCAGGCACAGAGTATTATACAAAGCGGAGATGTAACCGCCCGGGTACAGCTTTTTCTGGCCATGTGGTCCACCGACCTACCCAATGCCCCCGCCAAACTGCTGCAGCACGAACCTGACAAAACACCTTGCCGCAAAGAAACCTGCGGGTAAATATCTTCCGCCAACTGCCCCCGTGTCCATTGATTAAGTCCCCTTGCAAAAGGTCTTTCTGCGGTTTGATACACCTGTATCCCTTTTCCTTTCCATCTCTGCTTTCATTTACAAAAAAGCGAAGCCATGTACGGCTTCGCTTTTTTCTTCTTTTAGCACTGGGGCACCACAGCAAAGAAGGTCATCTTCTCGCTGCCGGTATTCATCAGGCTGTGGGCATGGCCCATAGGGCAATAGTGACAGCTGCCGGCCGAAAGCATTTCCTGACCATCATCGTATAAAACCTTTCCGCTGCCAGACAGAATGTAAATCACTTCGCTGTTGGTTTCGTGGGTATGCATACCAATACTTGCCCCCGGCTCCAGGCTGCCTTTCATAATCCGGCAGGCCGGATGGTCAAACGCACGCAGGCAAAATTCCCCCGTACCGCCCTTAAACTGGTTTAATACCTGCTGGTCTATCTTTTCAAATTCAATTAACATACCGACATCTCCTTTTTTGGCCGCACAAACGGCTATTTTAAAATCATGCCGACAGTCTGCCGGCTACTGCCCTATTTCAGTCAACATACCGGTTCAAAAAAACGCACGCCTCATCCCAATTTTGCAGTTTTCCCTGATAAAGGCCTTGTCTGCCGCCTCCCCGGCAGCCAAGGGTTCGCTTCATTTCATCATGCATTGCTGCCGCTTTTTCCTCTTCACCGCACAGCGCATACACCGGCGCTTGCCGCGTGCCGCCCAAAACCACTGCAAGCTCACAGCCCGCTTCGCGCAGCGCCAACACATATTCCCGCACGGTATCCCCAGGCATTCCCTCTTGTGTACAAAAAACAAAAGGCTTTTGCGCATACTGCTGCGCTTTTTGCCGCAGATATAAGCTTTGTATCCGGTTTGCCCTTTC
Organism: Pygmaiobacter massiliensis; assembly: GCA_022778585.1. Taxonomy (GTDB): domain Bacteria; phylum Bacillota; class Clostridia; order Oscillospirales; family Ruminococcaceae; genus Pygmaiobacter; species Pygmaiobacter massiliensis_A. The sequence goes on from JALFTI010000019.1 coordinate 128,373, forward strand.
GCGCTCGGCATTTTCCCGTTGAGCCAGTTGGCAGACGGCCTGCGCCACCTGGGGCTGCTTTACCGAAAGCTGTGCGCTGATAGCTGCCACCTGGCGGTGTTCCTGCATGGCCAACGCTACCGCTCGGCCACCGCAAACAAGCCCCAGACGCATGCCGCCTTTATAACTTTGCGCGGAACAAATTTTAATGAATCCCACTTCACCGGTATGCACCACATGAACACCACAGCAGGCACAGCAGTCCACACCTGGAATTTCCACCAACCGCAAACCTTCATCAATCTGCTTTTTGCTGCGGTATTCCAGCTGGCCATACTGCTCTGAGCTTGGCCAAAAAGCCCGAACCGGCAGATTTTGAAATACAACCTGATTGGCCTTTCGCTCAACCTCTTCCAGCTGATCGGCCGTAAGAGGACCATCCAGGTCAATGGTTACCTGGTCAGCCCCCAAGTGAAAGCCTACATTATTTAACCCAAACAATTGGTGCAAAAGCCCTGAAACAATATGTTCCCCCGAATGCTGCTGCATATGGTCAAAGCGGCGTTCTGCATCTACCATGCCCTGCACAACAGTCCCCACCTGCAGCGGCTGGTCGGTTAAATGCCACACCTCACCATCCTGCAGCTGCGTGTCCAATACCCGCGCCTGGGCCAGGGTGCCCGTGTCGGCCGGCTGGCCACCCCCTTCCGGGTAAAAGGCCGTACTATCCAAAGCCACAAGCCAACGCCCATTTTTTTCAGACATTTTGCAGCAGGTCACCTTTGCGGTAAACTGCATGAGGTAACTTTCCTGTTGGTAAAGCAGCCGGGTCATAAATGCTCCTTTCCGTTTTGTGCCCTGCACCCTTGCGGCAGAGCCTTACAGTATGGTAATATCAAAAAAGAAAAACGGCCACAGCCGTTTTGGCAAGGGGGAAACCAAGTTGAGAGCAAGCGGCATACTAATGCCCATTTTTTCACTGCCGGGCCGCTATGGGTGCGGAACCCTGGGCACAGAAGCCCGCACCTTCGCCGATTTTCTGGCAAAAGCAGGGCAGCATATTTGGCAAATTTTGCCTGCAGGCCCTACCGGATACGGTGCAAGTCCTTACCAAAGCGATTGTACCTTTGCCGGTAACCCCTATTTTATCGACCCTGAACTGCTTTGTAAAGAGGGGCTAGTAAGCCGGGCCGAATGCAAAGCAGCACAATTAGATGATTCTGCCGTTGATTGGGATAAGCTTATGCCCATTCGGGACAAGCTTCTGCACGCTGCCGCCGACCGTTTTTTAGCCTGTCCCCCTTCGGACTGGCAGGTATTTTGCCAACAGGAAACCTGGTGGGTGGACGATTGGGCCATGTACCGGGTAGCGCGCGACCAATATAACGGCGCTCCCTATTGGACCTGGCCGGAACCTTTGCGCCGGCGTGAGGGCGAAGCCATGGGCCGCCATTGGTTCAGCAACCAGCCCCAAATTAACTACTACAAATTTTTGCAGTACATCTTTTACCGGCAGTGGGAAAGCTTTAAACAATATTTAAATGAGCGAGAGATCCAGCTGATGGGTGACCTGCCCATTTATGTTTCACCCGATTCGGCAGATGTATGGACCCGGCCACACCTATTTTGTTTGGACGGTACTGGCCGCCCGGCCAAGGTTGCGGGTGTTCCGCCCGACGCCTTCTGTGCGGATGGCCAGCTTTGGGGCAACCCTGTGTACAACTGGCAGGCTCACCAACAAGAGGGGTACTGGTGGTGGTGTGCCCGTATTCAACACGCACTGCGGCTTTATGACCTTTTGCGGATTGACCATTTCCGCGGTTTTGAAAGTTACTGGGCAGTAGACGCTGGCGCCTGCAGCGCCAAAGACGGCTGCTGGATGCCCGGGCCCGGTATGCAGCTATTTAGCGCACTGCAAGAACGGTTGGGACAACAGCTTCCCATTGTTGCAGAAGACCTGGGTATTTTGACCAACCAGGTGCGCCAGCTGCTGGCACAGACCGGTTACCCGGGAATGAAGGTGCTGCAGTTTGCTTTTGACAGCGGCCCCGAAAACGAATACCTGCCGCACCGCCACATTGCAAACTGTGTGGTTTATACCGGCACCCATGATAACACCACCCTGGCAGACTGGCTGCACAAGAGCAACGCTAAAACGCTTCGGCATGTAAAAGAATATCTCTGTGTGCATTCTGACGACGACATGGTAGACCGGCTGATTCGTACAGCCCTTGCAAGCTGTGCCGACCGGTGTATTATTCCAATGGCAGACTGGCTGGGGCTTGGCGCCCAAGGGCGGATTAACACTCCTTCCACCGTGGGCAAAAACTGGTGCTGGCGCGCCCCAAAAAGTTCCTTAAACGCTGCTTTGGCCCGACGAATGCGACATTTGACCGAACTGTATGGCCGGCTTTAAAAAACACTTGCCAAATATGCAGCCTGCCGCTATAATAAAAAAAGCTGTTTAGCTGGGGAATGAAGTACTCCCCCGGTATTCCGAAACCGCTCACTGAGCTGATGACTTCTGAGACTTTAGGCAAAGTCTTGGAAATCATCAGCTTTTTTATTTTTCTGGGAGGATTGTTATGCTTACATCTCTTGCCTTTATTTTTCTTGTGGGGCTCGCTTTCTCGGCCTTTTGCCAAGCTGTGCATCTGCCCGGCATTATTGGTATGCTGTTTACCGGTATACTGCTTGGCCCCTGCTGTTTCAATCTGCTGGACAGTTCCATTCTGTCTATCTCCGCACAGCTGCGCCAAATGGCATTGGTCATTATTCTATTGAAAGCCGGGCTTTCTTTGAATCTGGCCGACCTAAAGCGGGTGGGGCGGCCAGCTGTTTTTCTTTCCTTTCTACCGGCCAGCTTTGAAATTTTGGCATTCTTTCTTTTCGCTCCGCTTTTTCTGGGTCTCACCCCACTAGAAGGTGCACTAATGGGTGCTGTTATGGGGGCAGTGTCTCCAGCGGTAGTTGTGCCCCGAATGGTTCGCCTAATGGAAACCGGGCGCGGAACAGATAAAAGTATTCCCCAGCTTATTATGACCGGTGCCTCCTGTGATGACATTTATGTCGTAGTGGTATTTTCCACCTTTCTGCAGATGGCCCAAGGCGGACAAGCCGATCTAGTCCAATTTGCCCAAATTCCGGTATCTATTGTATCAGGCATTATATTGGGGGCAGCAACCGGACTTTTCCTTGCACGCTTTTTTGAAACGGCCTACATTCACCATCATTATCTGCGCAACAGCATAAAGGTTATTATTTTATTAGGCAGTGCTTTTTTGCTTATGTCGGTTGAAGACTGGCTGAAAGGCAGATTGCCGGTATCAGGACTGCTGGCAGTGGTTGCTATGGCATGCGCTGTAAAGCTGCGCTGTCCGGCGTCGGTCAGCCGCCGGCTTTCGGAAAAATTTGGCAAGCTTTGGCTGGCAGCCGAAGTGCTTTTGTTTGTTCTGGTAGGTGCGGCGGTCGACCTGCGCTATACGCTGCAGGCCGGTCCCGGAGTTGTGCTTTTAATTTTTCTGGCTCTGGCTTTTCGGTCAGTGGGCGTACTGTGCTGTCTAATCGGCACCAACCTTTTGGCCAAAGAGCGGCTTTTTTGCGTGCTGGCTTATCTGCCCAAAGCTACCGTTCAGGCTGCCATTGGCTCGGTGCCGCTTGCTGCGGGCTTAAGCTGCGGCCAACTTATTTTGTCGGTGGCTGTGGTGGGCATTTTAATCACCGCGCCGCTGGGTGCAACGGCCATTGACAAAGGAAGTATTCGGCTGCTTTTCCAAAGCCCTGTAAAAAAAGGGGAATAAAAGCCGTTACTTTTCAAAAAAGCATACCTGCCCCTTTATTTGTTGATTTCAACGCCGTATTTCCCTGCATATACAGCTTAAAGGTGGTTGTAAAACAGGCGCCGTGGTTCCAAAAGGGAAAGGCGAAAGTTTTATAGAAAAATATTTCTGCAAGCTTTTCCAGCGCCTGGCCCTGCAAAAGCAAAATATGTTTTTCTGTTACAGTACTGTTTAAAGCGTTCGGAATTTTATTCTTTAAAATTATAAATGCAGTATCAATACCAATGCCCAAGCGCAGCTTTCCTGCCCTTGGGCATTTATTTAAACCGAAATATTACCGGTCATCTGTGCAGATATATATAAGGCTTGATTTTAGTACGAATTCATACTATAATCAAAATACGAATTCGTACTAATGGGGGCTGTTTTGTATTGCAGAATCAGGAAAATCAAATTCGGAAAATTATGCTGAGCATTAACCGTGTGGACGGTATCTACTACCAATGGGCGCGAAAAATGGGCATAAACGAAAACATGCTGGCATTGCTTTACGCTTTAAGTGATGGCAAAACCTACACACAAAAGCAAATCAGCGAGGAGTGGCTTATTCCTAAAACCACCATTAACACCGTTATTAAAGAGTGTATAAACAACGGGTACATTGTTTTACAGCATGAACCGCACACAAAGCAAAAGGTAATTTGCCTTACCGATGCCGGCAAAAAATACACAAACGATGTATTAAAAGCCGTAAAGTTTGCTGAAATACAGGCATTTAGCGAAACGCAAAAAAAATATGCTTTCGAAATTGCACAAGTATTTGAGGAATTCTCAAACCATCTGAAAGATGCGTATGAAAAGCAAAAATAGGATGTACCCACTATGGATGCTTTTATAAAACGGCCTCATTTTTATTACAACTAATTTTCAGGCAAAAGTACAGAAAAGGACTATAAACAAGGAGTACTGGATTTGTATGGAGAACCGTTTAGCTCAAAATTTTCATACATACTCGTTGATTCAATTTACATTGCCCACAACGATTATGCTGATTTTTATGGCGTTGTACCAAATGGTGGATGCCATATTTATAGCAAACTTTGTAGGAGAAAACGCACTGTCTGCGCTGAATATTGTTTACCCTGTTCCCAGCGTTATTATTGCAGTTTCTATTATGCTGGCTACGGGCGCAAGCGCAATTATTGCCAAAAACATGGGAGAAAAGAAGGAGCAGGAAGCAAAAGAAAATTTCTCCATGATTATTCTGGCAGGTTTCATTTTGGGGATTGCTTTTTTGCTTTTGGGGCGGGTATTTTTAAAACAAATTATTTATATGCTTGGCGCAACCGAGCTTTTATACCCTTATTGCTATGATTATTTACTGGTTTTGGTTTTTTCTGCCCCATTGGCCGTGTTTCAAATGCTTTTCCAAACCTTTTTTGTAACAGCAGGAAGACCGCACATTGGCTTGGTACTAACCGTGATAGGCGGATGTGCTAATATTGTATTGGATTATATTTTTATTAAAATTTGCAATTGGGGCGTAACCGGTGCAGCCGTGGCAACTTCTATAGGATATGCCGTTCCCGCAGCGGTAGGAATGATATATTTTTCGCTGAACCAGGAAGGAACCTTATATTTTGTCAAGCCGGTATTTCGCAAGCAAGTTTTATTGCATACCTGTATAAACGGTTCATCTGAAATGGTCAATAATATTGCTGTTGCCATTACAACTTTTTTATTTAATATTCTCATGCTACAATATGCAGGAGAAGCCGGCGTAGCTGCCATTACAGTTGTGCTGTATGCCCAGTTTCTAATGACCTCTGTATTTATGGGCTTTTCCAGCGGCACTGCACCAATTATTAGCTATAATTACGGAAAACAAAATCACACCCAGCTTCGAAATATTTTTAAAATTTCCATCCGGTGTGTCATAATCATCTCCCTTTTGGTTTTTATTCTTTCCCAATTGTTTTGTACCTTGGTAATTCGTGTGTTCGCAGCACCCGAAAGCAATGTGTTTCACCTTGCAAAGCATGGTTTTATTCTGTTTAGTACCAGTTTTTTATTTACAGGCATTAACATTTATTCCTCCGCAATGTTTACAGCCTTTTCAGACGGAAAGGTGTCTGCCATTATTTCTTTTTTAAGAACCTTTGTATTTTTGGTTGTATGTCTTTTGAGTCTTCCGTTTTTCATCGGGCTCGACGGCATCTGGATAGCGGTTCCTGTGGCAGAAGGCCTGACCCTGATCGTGTCGGTATATTATTTGGTAACACGCAGGAAAACTTATCATTACCTGGATACGAAGTCTTTTAAAGCCAATTAATACCCAGCTTAACAGCAGCCTGCAGCTTCACCTCCAGTGTTTTTACTGGCAGCTAAGCAGCAGGCGGGCATTCAAAAGGCTTGACATACCACTGCAGAACTTTTATAGCCAGGTTCTAACATCATTTTTTATGCCACTTATTGCTGCACGCTCTCCTCTTCCAACATTTAAATAACAGGAGTATGATTTTTATGTTTCAAGGTAAAGTTGCCGTCATTACTGGCGGTGCAAAAGGAATTGGTAAAGTGATTGCCAGCCAGTTTTATAATGCAGGCGCGCAGGTTTGCACCATTGACCTATTAAAAAATAACTATTATGTGGGAAATTTGGCCGACCAGGCTGTTTTGGAAGACTTTGCCCACAAGGTTCTTACAGACTTTGGCCATGTGGATTACCTTATCAATAATGCAGTGCCTCTTATGAAAGGCATTGACGAATGCAGCTATGAAGAATTCAACTATGCCCTGCAGGTAGGCGTTACCGCCCCTTTTTATCTTGCCAAGCTGTTTGCCCCCCATTTTGCTCCCGGCGCGGCCATTGTAAACATATCTTCTTCCCGGGACCGTATGAGCCAGCCTCAAACCGAAAGCTACACAGCAGCAAAGGGCGGTATTTCTGCTTTGACCCACGCTTTGGCAGTCAGTTTCGCAGGCAAGGTGCGGGTTAACTCTATCTCCCCTGGCTGGATCGATACCAGCTTCACGGTATATGACGGACCAGACGCCGCGCAGCAGCCCGCCGGGCGGGTAGGTAACCCTATGGACATTGCAAACATGGTGCTCTACCTTTGCTCCAATAAGGCCGGCTTTATCACCGGGGAAAACATCTGTATTGATGGCGGCATGACCCACCAGATGATCTACCACAACGATTTCGGCTGGAACCTGCAAAAAGGAGACCATACATGAAAATTGCCATTTGTTATTATTCGCGCCATCATGGCAACACCTTAAAGGTTTTACAGGCCATGGCAATCAATAGCCAGGCCGACCTGATTGATGTAACCGCCCGCCAAACGGTCCGGCTGGAACAGTATGACTGCATCGGCTTCGCTTCTGGTATTTACGGGTTTGAATTTCACAAGGCTGTCGCACAGTTTGCCCAGCAATACCTGCCTTTTGGAAAAGCTGTGTTTTTTGTTTACACCTACGGTGGAGCAAAAGGCAACGGCCCCAAAGCCATACAGGAAATTGCCCAAAAGAAAAACTGCGTGGTACTAGGCGAGTTTTCTTGTAAAGGCCACGACACTTTTGGGCCTTTCAAACTGGTAGGCGGCATTGCCAAAGGGCACCCCAACAGAGACGATTTACAAAATGCCCGCAACTTTTTCTCTCAACTGCAAAAACGCCTGGGTTAATTCCCAGGCGTTTTTTCAATTTGCCCAATAAGCTATGGCTTGTTGCAAAAAGCTGGCACAGCCTGGGATTTGTTTATCGTAATAGTTAGCAAAGCGCTCATCCATTATATATAGCTGAGCAATTTTGCGGTGCTTTTCGGGACTGTATTGCTTTTTGAGAACAATAGTGAGCCATTGCCGATGCAGGGCGGTAATTTCTTTTCCCTCCTCGCTATGGGGACATATGCCGGCCCTAACAGCGCTTTGCAGGCGTTCGTGAATTTGCTGATCTAACCCAGTCCATTTCAGGTACTGCTCCTGTGTCAAATTCATGATAGCCGCATTTGCTTCATCCACCTGTGCATCTCCATACTTTGCACGGCTTTCTGTTCCATAATTTTTTTCGTTTTGCTGCACGGCGTGTTTTTTAAATGCTTCAAACTTTTTTTCGTCTTTCATAGCTTCCTTTCTTCTTTCTGCCTCTATGGTATCTTTTACAGACTGAATCAAAATTTCCAGCCGTTTTTGCTCTGCCTTTAAAGCGTTCAAATGGTTGTACAGGGCGGTCAAGCGATCAAAAGAAGGATCATTTAAACATTTTTTAATCTGTTCCAGTTTTATCCCCAAAGCTCGGTAGTATAAAATATCCTGCAGCCGGTCCACCTCTTTCCCACCGTAGTAGCGGTATCCGTTTTCTGCCACCCGGCGGGGCTTTAACAAATCAATTTGGTCATACCAGCGCAAAGTTCGGGCACTCACCCCAGATAAACGCGCCAGCTGTTGAATGGAATATTCCATCTGCATTCCCCCTTACCGTATACAGTGTAGCAGTTGACGGTACGGCAAAGTCAAGAGAAAACATTTCTTTTCGTATATCTTTAAATCTGGTATACTGATTGAACCAGAACAATAAGCCATTTGATAAAATGAAAGCGGCTGGACAGGGACATGAAAAAAGGTTGTCTCTATTCGCCGCATGAAGCTGTAACGGGAGAAACCTATATGAAACTAGCCATTCTTTCCGACACCCATGGTCTTCTGCGGCCTGATGTAACAGAACAACTGAAAACGGCCGATGCCATTTTGCATTGCGGTGATATCAATACGCCCGATATAGCAGACAAACTGCGTCAATACGCCCTGCTTTACATCGTTCGCGGCAACAACGACAAAGAATGGGCTCAAAGCATTCCTCATGACATTACAGTTACCCTGGGCGGTATTACTTTTTACATGGTACACAATAAAAAAGAAGTTCCGGCAAACCTGCAAGGTGTGGATGTGGTGGTATATGGGCACTCCCATAAATATGTACAGGAGGAAAAGGATGGGCTTCTTTGGCTGAACCCAGGTTCCTGCGGACCCCGGCGCTTCCACCAAGAAATCACCATGATGACTGCCCAAATAGAAGACGGAAAACTTACAATACAAAAAATTTGTATTCCTCATGAGGTAAAATAATGGAGCTGGGCCTGACCTTTCCGCTGACGCGTTTTATCAAGATGAAAACACCAGCTTATGGTACTGAGCAAAACCGGCATTTTTGCTGGGACCTGCATGTAATAGACCTACGAGGGTGTAAATGCCTGCTGGCTGTTCACTGCTATACCCGCTATACATTCGTTTCTTGTAATGTCACCCCCTTCCAATGCCAAAACCTTCCCGCCCTATTTCAGCAGGGCTTTTTTGACAGCCTTATTGCCGCAGGTTTTACCTCAAAAGAGCTTCGGCAATATCTGCTAAAGGCAGGAGAAATTCAAATTACCCGCACCCATGGCCGCCGCGAGGTTGCTTTTCTCAACCAGGCTTGGGAGGATGTATTGGCCCTAGATGTCTGCCTTTGTAGAACCACTCAAACACAGCCTTTGCTGGACCATGCGGTAAACACCTGCCTTTGCCGGTGTGCAGGTTTTGATGGGCTTGGAACAGGACTAGACAGGATGGCCGCCGTACTGCATGAAGCAAGGTAAGCTATATGGACGGCTATATAAAAATTGCTCTGCCTTAAGTTTCTCAAAACAAGAATGCAGTTCCATTTCACACGGCTTGCCATGCCGCCGGCAGAACATTTTATGGGCATATAGGCTTCACCGAAAAAACAAAAGTTTTTGCTTAGCAATTTGTCCCAAAGCCTTCAAAATATGGACCTAACATCCAAAGGTAATGTTTCCTATTATACCAATGAGAGGAAAATGTAATTAAAAATGGAAGAATGCTTAATTTGCAAAGCACCGCTGGAATACCTGGTGCAGGATGAAATAATGGAGTGTGCTATTTGCCACAAACAAAGCCCCAGCAAAACCCGCTGCGTAAACAAACATTATGTATGCAGCGACTGCCACACCCAAGGAATAGACAGCATTTTTGGTCTTTGTTTAGCCGAAATATCCACTAACCCTATTACCATTATCCGCCGAATGATGGACCTGCCGTTCTGCCACATGCATGGTCCGGAACACCATGTAATGGTAGGCGCCGCCCTTCTTACCGCTTATAAAAACGCCGGTGGGGCACTTGATTTGGAATACGCCCTTTTGGAAATGTATAGCCGCGGCAAGGCTGTTCCGGGCGGAGCATGCGGTTTTTGGGGTGCCTGTGGGGCGGGCATCAGCGCAGGGCAGTTTTTAGCGATTGTGACCCAGTCCACCCCATTAACACAGCAACCCTGGAGCCTGAGCAACCAGATGACTGCCCAGGCTTTGGATCACATTGGGAAAGCAGGTGGACCCCGGTGCTGTAAGCGGGATTCTTTTCTTGCTATTCTGGCCGCTGTGGACTTTACCCAAAAGCACCTGGGGATAAAAATGGAGCGGACCGTTCCCGTTTGCAGTTACAACAGCCAAAACAACCAATGTATCGGTAGGCGGTGCCCGTTTTCGCCTGTAAGGCGAGAAAAGCTTAAGGTAGCCTTTCTGAGTGTTCACAATTCCTGCCGCAGCCAAATGGCCGAAGCCCTGGGCAAAAAGCTGGCCAGCGATGTATTTGACAGTTTTTCTGCCGGCACTCATCCTGGCACACAGATCAACCCGGATGCCGTACGCCTGATGAAACAGGTATATGGTATTGATATGGAGAAAACCCAGCATAATAAACCTTTGCAGGATCTGCCAAGGGTAGATATTGCAGTTACTATGGGCTGCAATGTACAATGCCCTACCCTGCCCTGCCTGCACCGGGAAGACTGGGGGCTGGATGATCCGACCGGCAAAAATGACAGCGATTTTCTTGCCGTTATGGAACAGATAAAAGAAAAGGTATTGGATTTAAAACACCGCACAGAAACATGTCAAATAAGATAGCCTAAAAAAGGCAGCCCTAAGCGTTCCAGTACAAAATGCTTAGGGCTGCCTTTTTATTTTTACCTGTGGCCTTTCTTTTAGCGCTTTTCACCATGCGCTGTAAAAAGCACCCAACTAATTATAAACATAAGTTTTTAAAACAAAATGTCACTGCTTTCGGCAGAGTTTAACCGAAATTCCAAAAACATGGACACTCTATTTTTGATGAACAGCGCGTGTTTTTTGCCAACGAAAGTCTTTTTCAATGGCATCTTTCCAGTGCGCATTCAGCAAAGTATCACACCGGATGGCAGACACAGCCTGATCTACCGTTTCATAATTGAGCCGAACACCTGCCCCGTCACAGTGATAATTCACCGCCCGGTCAGGAGTAATTCCTATCTGACCTGCAGTTTCTACTGCGTCGATATTGGCCCCCAGAAACAAAAATTCCCACCTATATTTCTCCTTTCGGTGCTGGATCATTTTCTTGATTTGCTGGGCCGAGTAGCAGTGGCTGGAATTTTCTATACCATCGGTAATAATAACAAAAAGGGTATGCTTGGGCAGCTTTTCACTTGGAATAGATGCGTGACATTTTCCAATATAGCATATAGCGCTGCCAATAGCGTCCAATAGCGCAGTGCGGCCGCGCACATAGTATTCCTTACTAGTAATAGGTTTGGCTTCTTCCAGCTTTACCCTATTGTGTAGTACCTCAATCCGGTCATCGAAAAGAATGGTGGAAACCCTTGCCTTTCCTGGTTTCTTTTTTTGTTGTTCCAGCATAGAATTAAAGCCGCCAATGGTGTCGCTTTCAAGCCCCTGCATGGAACCGCTTCGATCCAATATAAATACCAGTTCCATCCCGTTTTTTGTCATAATTTAATCCCCCTTATGCTGTGTTGTTTTGTGTTTAAATACAGCATAGGGGAACTTGTTAGCCTATTGGTCGCCTGGCAAGCGACAAAAATCAATCGGGCTGCACATTCCTTTCCAGGTTTGCGCCACCGAATGATATACTTTTTGCAGCACAGGCTGATGTACTTGATGGGCAAATATAAAGTAATAACGGTTGGTGTAGCGGGGATATTCCAACAACGATGTCGATTCCGCCTGTAAAAAAGAGCGTTCAAACGCAAGCACTTTTTGAATACAATTTTCTTTTTTCATCATCTGCGGACGGTGCTGGTATAAAACAACGCTTTGTCCTCGTCTGTAATAGTCCTTTACCTCCTGCCAGGTAGCATGCTTATCCCCTGCATAACCGCGCTGATACATGCTTGGCGTTTGCAACCCATTATCCGGATCCAGAAAAACCACATCTGCCCCGGCAGTTGCAAGCAATGCTCTTTTGTGCCATTCAGGCCTCTGTGCACCCGTTAAAGGTTCACTAAAAAACTGCGCTTTCAGGATATTGCTTGTTTCTAATTTTTCAAGGGAGCGCTCAGTCTTTACAAGATTGACCAGACAATCAAACAACTCTGGGTCATAGTATCTATATTGCTCAGGCTTATCCAAGTAAGAAACATACTTCCCATCATTCTGCTTATTACAGGCTGTTCTCCTTTTTATGCCTTTTTCAAAAAGCTTTTTGGGCCAAACCTTATACCAGTTAACTGCAAGCTCAAGTTTTTGTGAAACAATGGCTCTCAATAAACCATACTTTCCGTAATCCCCAATATCTCCCACATAGTTATCCTGCATGGATTATCTCTCCAAAATATTTTTCAACATCTTCCCTTTTGCCAGTTCATCCACCAGCTTGTCCAAATAGCGAATTTGCTGCATCAAAGGGTCTTTTATATCCTCTACCCGAACACCGCAAACCTTGCCGGTAATTTGCGCACATTTGGGATTTATGGCGGGAGCATTTCGAAAAAAGTCTCCATAAGAAATATCCGACTGCTCAAGCTCTGTTATCCGCTCTGGCGTATACCCAGTAAGCCAGACAGTCACCTGGTCTACTTCCTGTCTGCTGCGGCCTTTTTTCTGGGCCTTATTCACCAACAAGGCATACAGTTTTGCAAATAGCATTTGTGTTACATCCACCTGGGGCATTCTATCAACCTCCCAGCAAATTTTGGTCAAAAGCGAACAGTGCTTCGTTAATTTCAAAAATATTATAGTTTTTGCGGGTAATAAAGTACTCCACAATCATGTCAAATTTACTGGCATGAGAAAAAGCAAAGCCCGCTTTTTCCAGCATTTTCCGCGCTTCCTCAATAGGCAGCTGCAGCGCCACCGCAAATGCCATTGCAGTGGATTTAGAAGGTTGGTAGTAAATATTAGACCGAATTTTAGAAAACAATTTCCGGTCAATATTAGCTTTTTTGTAGCACTGTGCATCAGTCATTCCGCTTTGCTCAATCTTGCGCAGCAGCATTTGGGTGAAAGTGTCGTCCAAATGCTTTAAAGACTCCTCCAAGCCCTCACAAGCCGCCGCACAAACGGCGGGTTGGCTTATTTGTTCCAGTGCAGGCGCACACACAAAGTCACCGGCCTGGCATTGCCCGTTTGTGTGCATAACGGGTTGCTCTGCCACATAATGGTCCGCAAGGTAGGCAGCAATATCTGCAAACAAAATTTTGTCCATCGTGTAAGCTGCCCGGTCAAAGATAACCAGATAAACGGTCATATCATGCAGGCACAAAAAATCCGCTATGGTATCTACCGCAATCTTCAGTGCCTCGTCCTTTGGGTAACCATACACACCAGAAGAAATCAGCGGAAAAGCCACCGTACTGCACCGATTTTCAAAGGCCAACTGCAATGAAGAACGATAAGCTGAGACCAGCAGCTTTTGTTCGCCATGGCCTCCACCCCGCCAAACTGGCCCTACTGTATGGATGACATATTTAGCATTCAGACGATACCCTTTTGTGATTTTAGCCTGTCCTGTTTTACATCCACCCAAACCGCGGCACTCTTTCAGCAGATCCGGTCCGGCGGCACGATGGATGGCGCCATCGACACCCCCACCTCCCAACAGGCTTTCATTGGCGGCATTGACAATAGCGTCCGTCTTCATCGTTGTGATATCGTTTTGCACAAGATAAAGGGGCATACAATCACCTCCTGATTGGATAATCTCATCATACCACGGGCAATTGTAACTGACAATCAAAGTTAGATTGCACTACCAAATAAAAGCCGGCAGGCTACCGCCTGCCGGCTTTTGCAGTTTTATGCTTATGTTCTTCTTATGTACTTTGTTACAGTTCCCATGCAGCACGAATCAGCTTGGCAGCCCCTTCTACCCCGGTATAACCGCTGTCAATGCAAAGGTCGTAGTTTTCCGGATGACCATACTTTAAATCCGTATAATAATTAAAATAAGAGCTGCGTTTCTTATCCATCAAATTAATTTTTTCTTCAATTTTTTCTTTTGCTTCCCCATAAACCTCTACCGCGCGCTTTATGCGCAAGGGCTTTGCCGCATAAATAAACACATTCAAAAGGTTGGGACAATCCCGCAGTACATAATTGGAACAGCGCCCCACAATAATGCAGGGGCCCTTTGCTGCCAAGTCTCTTATAACTGCACACTGGGCCAAAAACACTTTATCCGAAAGGGGCGGTTCATACCAAACGCCAGTAAAAATTTGTCCAAAATTTACAGCTGAACGATTTGTCTCCGCCGAAGCAAACAATTCTTCAGCCAAACCGCTCTTTTCTGCGGCCAGCCCTATCAGCTCCTTATCATAAAAGGGCAGGCCCAGCTGTTCTGCCAGTAAAGCGCCGACCTGCCTGCCGCCACTGCCATACTGCCGACTGATTGTGATAATGCGTTTTTCACTACTCATAAAACCCTCCCCTTTCCAATAAGCTTGCAACACAAATTTGCTTTAGCAGGACACCTTTCCTGTTTTTAGGTCATTCTGCCTTGTTTTTATATTACCATTAAACAGAACAGTTGTGGGCAATAAATACAATTTTTATATATTTTGTTAAATTTAGATATAGTTTTTATATAAATTAACATTTTTTATTAGACTATTCTTTTTCCCAAAAGGTCTTATTCTTAATAATTTAAGACAAAATTCAGGTAAGCAGCAATATTTTTAAATTGATATTGTGATTGCAAAACAAACATAAAAAGGCATTTTCCAAAACGCCACACGGCGCTGCACACAATGTACTTTTTACCGGTCAGCAGAATATACCAAGCAGATAAATCTTTATCAGCATAACGCCCTTAAAAGCCACCTGCCATAGGTAAAAAGAGCAATAAAAAAGCACCAGTGCCTGCAACATACAGACACCAGTGCTTTTTATTTTTAACTTTTTACCGGCAATTAGCGCAAATTTGCGCTTGGGTTAATTGCCCTTATACCAACCGGCTTTAACGCAGCTTAGTACATGCCGCCCATGCCGCCATCCATAGCGGGGGCCGCAGGAGCCTTCTCCTCGGGCTCATCGGCAACTAGGCTCTCGGTGGTCAGCACCATAGCGGCAACCGAAGCAGCATTCTGCAGCGCGCTGCGGGTAACCTTAGTGGGATCCACTACGCCGAACTCGTCGATCATATCGCCATACTGCTCGGTCTGAGCATTGAAGCCATAGCCGATTTTGCCGCTGTTCTGGATCTTGTCGATAATGACACTGCCTTCCAGGCCGGCGTTCTTCGCAATCTGGCGCAGCGGCTCCTTAATAGCAGCCAGCACAATCTTCGCACCGGTGCGCTCGTCGCCTTCCAGGCCAGCCAGCGTCTTCTCCACTTCCGGTGCAATGTTCACCAGAATGGTGCCGCCGCCGGCTACAATGCCCTCTTCCACAGCAGCCTTAGTGGCAGACAGCGCGTCCTCAATACGCAGCTTCTTTTCCTTCATCTCCACTTCGGTAGCAGCGCCAACCTTGATGACAGCTACGCCGCCGGACAGCTTAGCCAGCCGCTCCTGCAGTTTCTCCTTATCAAAGTCAGAGGTAGTAACCTCCAGCTGAGCACGGATCTGATTCACGCGGGCTTTGATTTCTTCCTTCTTGCCAGCGCCGTCCACAATAACGGTGTTCTCCTTGGTGACCTTCACCTGGCGAGCCTGGCCCAGCATATCGAGGGTGGCATGCTCCAGATCCAGGCCAACCTCTTCACTGATTACCGTGCCGCCAGTCAGGATAGCAATATCCTGCAGCATCTCCTTACGGCGATCACCAAAGCCAGGAGCCTTCACCGCAACGCAGTTGCAAACACCGCGCAGCTTGTTCACGATCAAGGTGGACAGCGCTTCGCCTTCCACATCCTCGGCAATGATGACCAGCTTTTTGCCCATCTTCACAATCTGCTCCAGCAGGGGCAGCAGGTCTTGAATAACCGAGATTTTCTTATCGGTAATCAGGATGAAAGCGTCATCCATAACAGCTTCCATCTTATCGGTGTCGGTAACCATATACGGGGTAATATAGCCGCGGTCGAACATCATGCCTTCCACCACTTCCGAATAGGTTTCGGCAGTTTTGGACTCTTCAATGGTAATTACGCCGTCAGCGGTAACCTTCTCCATAGCCTCAGAAATCAGGTTGCCAATCTCAGCATCGCCAGCGGAAACGGTAGCAACACGGGCGATGTCCTTGGTGCCGGACACTTTGCGGCTGTTGGCCTTAATGGCCCCCACAGCAGCGTCCACAGCCTTCTGCATGCCGCGCTTTACATCCATCGGGTTAGCACCGGCGGCCACATTCTTCATGCCTTCGCGCACCAAAGCCTGGGCCAGCACAGTAGCAGTGGTGGTACCATCGCCAGCAGCATCGTTGGTTTTGGTAGCAACCTCTTTCACCAGCTGCGCGCCCATATTCTCATACGGGTCCTTCAGCTCTACTTCCTTGGCAATGGTAACACCATCGTTGGTGATAAGCGGGGAGCCAAACTTGCGGTCCAGCACCACATTGCGGCCCTTGGGGCCCAGGGTGATCTTAACGGTATCGGCCAGCTGGTCAATACCCTTCTGCAGTTTCTTGCGGGCTTCCTCGCCGTAAACGATCATTTTAGCCATAATAGGTCTCTCCTTTTATATCGGTTCGTAATTGTTCATGAAAGGTCCGCTTTGCAGGCGGTCCTGACTTTTTAGTCTTCCACAACAGCCAGAATGTCGCTCTGACGGACGATCAGGCATTCTTCTCCGTCCAGCTTTACTTCGGTGCCGGCATACTTAGCAGCAATCACACGGTCACCGACCTTGACGGTCATTTTCACATCATTGCCGTCTACCATACCGCCGGGGCCAACAGCCACCACAACGGCCACCTGCGGTTTTTCCTTTGCACTGCCAGCCAGAATAATGCCGCCCTTTGTGACCTCTTCCGCCTTTTCGGCCTTGATAACAACACGATCAGACAACGGTACGATCTTCATTTGTATTATCCCCTTTATTGATTTATTTTGTTTTTCTTTTAGTTAGCACTCATTGTTCTTGAGTGCTAAGTCTATTTTACCTCTTTTTTCTCAAAATGCAAGAGGGGAAATGAAAAAAAATTGTGAACAGTAAAAAAAGCTTTTTCTGGGGCGTGCCAAGGCCCTTTTTTATGCTTTGTTAGTTTCCCTTTTTATTTATAGTGTTCCAACATATTCCATATAAAAAGCAGACTGGCCCAAAAGCGCAGTCTGCTTTGCTTTATTGCTAAAATATTCCAAAACCATTAGCCGCAGGAAAGGGTTGCCTCCTGCGCTATCAGCCGAGCTTGATATAATTTGGAAGGCAGTACAAAACGCCCCGCCAGCGGCAGGCACTTCACTTCTAGGTGCATCTGCGGTGTACATTCGCCATCAATATTAACCATAACCGGCTTTTCCGGCTGTATGATCACATGTTTACCCCGCTGCACCTCAATCAGGCCCGCCAGGTCCTCCGCAACCTTGTCCCCCTGCATATGGTTGCCCTTCATATAGCGTCCCAACACGCTTGCAATTTTTAGCCGGCTCACCTTTTTAACCGTCACAATATCCAAAACGCCATCATCCACCCGTGCTTGCGGCGCAGCGCAAACACCTCCGCCGTAATAACTGCCATTGGCAATTACTGCAATTAAATAGCGCCCTACACGGGTTTGCCCATCCACTGTAATGGATAAAGCCGCCCCTATGGGCAGACACAAATTTTCCACAATAGACAGCTTATATGCCGCAGAACCGCTCACCATCGGCAATCTTCGAAAGCGCGGCATCTCGCTGGCCACATTGGCGTCCAGTCCCATGGAACTGAGCGAAACACAAATTCGTCCGTTGGCTTTCATGAGATCAATGGGTACCGCCGTCCCTGCTACCAGGTCCGGAATATCCAAAAAGTCCGACACCTTTCCAAAATTGCGCACCATATCGTTACCGGACCCCACCGGAACGCAAGCTACCTCTGCTTGCGGGTATTGGTAAGCCGCCTCCATTACTTCGTTCAAGGTTCCATCACCGCCGCAGGCATAAAACCGCACGGGTTCCCGTGCCATGGCATAGCGGCGGGCCAGGTCGGTAGCATGCCCGGGTCGCTCGGTCAGCTCAATGGCATAATCCAGCCCCAGCGGCGCTAGTCGTTCAATCATGGGAGGTACCAGCGCCACACTTGCATCTGCACGGCCCGCAGCGGGGTTTACTATAAAAACATGTTTCATCTGTCCTGCTCCCATTCGCTTTATTTTTTCATATTGCCTAAGCTGTTTTATCTCACATATATTTGTGTCCAGCATAGCCGATCTATCGATACGAAGAAGTTCGAGCGTTGCTTTGATCCATTACCGGCTTGCGCACATATATCAGCATATGGCTTTTTTACTTCTATTGTCATTATCATAAATCTTTTTTCACAAAGTTACAATATTTTCCAAATTTTCTGTTTGAAAGGCCTTCCCTTTATAAATTTTTTGTTCTTCTTGTGTTTATTTGCAAGGTGCGGTATATTGAAATACAAGATATTACAACACATGCAAAAATTGCCTGTTTATTTTTTGCCTCGCAGTATTTTTTTATTTTTAAGAAAGGAAGAAGAATATGAGAAGTCCTGACAGCGGTATTATGCTGGACTATATTAAGGAAGAACCCAGCCTTTTTAAGCAATTGCTTGCCGAAAGGCAAACGCTGACCCGAGATTTTGTAAATTTATTTTTGACCCATGACTTTAAGCGCATTTATTTCAGCGGTTCCGGATCACCTTCTCATGTTTCGCTGGTAGGCAAATACGCTGTAAGCTATTTTTTAAAAATAGAAGCTACTTATTCCTACCCAGCCCTCTTTAACTACCATGAAGGGTTCAATGTAGGAAACAAATACCGTCCGGACGAAATGCTTTTAATCTGCCCTGCCGAGTCTGGCCGTACAAAAGGCCCGGTTATTGCTGCCCGCGCAGCGCGCAAGCAAAAAATTCCTGTGGTGTGTACCACCCTTTTCCCCGATGGAGTGCTTGCACGCGAGGCAGATGTAATAATCACCAAACCTTACCAAAAGGAAAAGGCTTTGCCCTCCACCAAAGGGCATTCTGCTGGACTTTTCATTCTGCTTTTGTGCATTCTGGACACGGCCAAAGCGCTGGGGCGTTTAACTGAAGCAGAATACCAAAGCTGGCTGTGCGATATGGAACGGCTGTGTGATAGCTGCCAGGCCGCTTGCCAGGCTACATTAAACTGGTTTGAAGAGCACCAAAACATGGTTATGTGCGCAAACCAGTACCGGGTAATTGGTTACGGCGCCAACTATTCTACCACCCTAGAAACCGCGTTGAAGTTTATTGAATCGCACCAGCGGCCCACCATGGCCTACGAACTAGAAGAGTTTATGCATGGGCCTATCCGAACGGTACACAAGGACGATGTGCTTTTCTTTCTTTTGGCAGAGGATGCCCCGGAAAAAGAGCGCATGCTGAAGCTGTTTGGGGTAATGAAAAAACTTACCGACAACTGCGTGCTGATACACAGCAGCCAAGACTCGGTAACCGACCCGCTTGATTTGACCTTTCCAGCAGTAAACCGGGAATTTTTGAGTGCCGTGGAATACCTGGTTCCCATGCAGACCCTTGCCTATCTGATTGCCGACCGACTTGGTTTTGATTCTACCCAAGGCAAAAACACCTTCGCTAAGTTGGAAATGGAACCGAGCTTTTCAGACTAAAACCAAATATGACCATATTTGGTTTTACCTTTTTCGGCTGCTCTTTTGTAAAACAGCCGATATAAAGTACCCTTTTATTTTGGGCCCGTTTTTACTTTTAACAGGAGGTTTGCATGTCCCAACAAGAAGGTATTCCTGCTGTTCTCGCAGTGGATGTGGGCGGTTCCAAATATATGACCGGCCTTGTATGCCCATCCGGCAAGGTTCTTTGGAAAGAGCGCGCTGTTTGGTCTCAAATCAATGCGCAAGCGGTATACAACCAGCTGGAACAGGCCATCTCTCACGCGCTTTGTGTCGCCCAAAACCGTAATATATCCGTAAGCGCTATTGGCATGACCATACCTGGCCTGGCCGACCCCGAACGCGGCAGATGGATAAGCGCGCGCTTTATGGGCATTTATGACCTTGCCATTGGCCCCCTATTGGCGCAAAAATTTTCTTTGCCGGTATTTCTAGATAACGACTGCCAGGCCTGTGCTTTGGCGGAATGGCAGTTTGGCAGCTGTACCGACTGCAAACATTTTTTGTACCTGACGGTGAGCAATGGGGTTGGCGGCGCACTTTTTTTAAACGGCGCCCTCTACTATGGTGCCGGTGGATTTGCCGGCGAGATGGGACAACTGCCCTTAACCGACCTGGAAGGCAAGCTTTCCACACTGGAAGATCTGGCATCTGGCCGGGCACTTTGGGAACGATACCTTGCCCTGGGCGGCAAAGTACCGCAAAATTTAACCATTCCCACCGGCGCATTTCTCACGCAGCAAGCTGAGGTGGGGGATCCGGCCGCCCTCAAAGCATTTCAAGCGGAGGGTTACTACCTGGGCCTTGGTATTCTGGCAGCCAGCAAACTGTTGGATCCCGGCCGCGTTATTATTGGCGGAGGGCTTTCCCTGGCTTTTGATTATTACCAAAAGCCTCTGCTTCACACCCTGCACGCCCACTATACGGGCCGCGCCCAACCCCCACAGGTATTCTGCACATCGCTGGGATACGACGGCGGGCTGCTGGGTGCGGCAGCCCTGGCGCTGCGCGGCAGTATACACCTGTAAAAGACCGTTTTTTCGTTTTTGCAGTTTCGGCAGTATCTATCATCACCTTTCGGGCTATATTTTTTTGCGCAAACAAAAAGGGCAGCTTTCTGCTGCCCTTTTTCTGTTGCAGTTTTTACCCCAAAAAAGCCTCATGAATGGCATTGACAGCCTTGTCGGCATCCTTTTTTTCAATCAGCACCGAAATTTTAATTTCGCTGGTAGAGATCATGCGGATGTTGATATTGCTCTCGTAAAGGGCCTCGAACATAGTGGATGCCACATTAGCGTTAGACTGAATACCGGCTCCCACCACCGACACCTTTGCCACATCATCGTCGTACTCCACCTTCTTTGCACCAAAACGCCCAATCGATTCGGTCAGAATTTCTACCGCCTGGCGCCGGTCGGTGGAAGCCACTGTGAAGGTAATATCTTTGGTGCCGTCACGGCCAACCGACTGCAGAATCAAATCCACATTGATCTTGCGCTGTGCCAACAGACTAAACACCTTGAACGCAATGCCCGGCTGGTCATGAACACCCAGCACCGCAATCGAAGACACATTTGTGTCTTTCGCAACCCCCTTAATCATCATACCTTCCATGTTAGCAACCTCCTTCACAATGGTGCCCGGAACCGGATTCAGACTGGAGAGCACCTCAAGCTTTACATTGTACTTTTTGGCAAGCTCCACCGAACGGTTGTTTAAAACCTGAGCACCCAGACTTGCCAGTTCCAGCATTTCATCAAACGCAATTTCCGAAAGCTTTTTGGCTTTTTTTACAATCCGCGGGTCAGCGGTATAAACGCCCTCCACATCGGTGTAAATTTGGCACAAATCTGCCTTCATAGCAGCCGCAATAGCCACTGCCGAAGTGTCCGAACCGCCGCGCCCCAGAGTGGTTAGGTCATCTGCCCGGCAAATTCCCTGGAATCCTGCCACAACCACCACCTGATTTTTCCCCAGTTCTGCCTCCAGCCGCTCGGTATCCACCTTGCGGATACGCGCTTTCTGGTGGCTGCTATCGGTAATAAAACCAGCCTGCCAGCCCAACAGGGAAATTGCTTTGCAGCCCAGCTCTCCCAAAGCCATGCACAGCAAAGCAATGGAGATCTGTTCACCGGCGCACAAAAGCATATCCATCTCCCGGCCGGAGGGGTCATGCGTAATCTCCTGGGCTTTTGCAATCAGGTCATCGGTGGTATCGCCCTGGGCAGATACCACCACCACTACATCGTTACCTGCATTGTGAGTATTTGCCACAATGCGGGCCACATTAAAGATGCGGTCTCGGTTTGCCACCGAAGAACCACCAAATTTCTGCACAATTAATGCCATACTGCTTTCCCCCTGCTTATACCATGCTTTCATTGTGGGCGCTCAGCCGAACAGCTTTAAAATGGCGCAGCTGTTCATCCTGCCGCAAAAGAGCCTCTGCGCCGGCTAAAAAAGCGGTATTTTCTGCTTTTATTACTGCCAGCATGGTAGGGCCTGCCCCGCTGATAAACACCGCCAGCGCCCCCATGCCGGGCAATTGCTGCAAAAGCTGCGATGCGCCCGGAATTAGTTCAATCCGGTAAGGCTGGTGCAGGCGGTCCTGAGCACCCAGCCAGAACAAATCGCTTCTTCCCTCGCAAAAGGCCGCTGCCATCATAGCCGCGCGGGACACATTATACACTGCGTCCTTGTGGCTGACCTGGGCAGGCAAAGCTGCCCGCGCTTTTGCGGTTAAAAGCGGAAAATCCGGAATAAAGGCCACAAATTCAAGCTGACTGTCCACCCGCCGCTTCAGCGTATAAACCTTGCCGCCCTCCATCACGCTGGTCACATATCCGCCCAGCATGGCAGGGGCCACATTGTCAGGGTGGCCTTCAATGGAACAGGCAAATTCCAACATCTCCTGTGCGGAAAGCGGACTGCCCAAAAGCCGGTTTGCCCCCACAATGCCCGCTGCAATACAAGCCGAAGAACTGCCCAAGCCACGGGCCTGGGGAATGGGACTTTTCTGGGTAATGGAAAGGCCCGGCAGCGACCTGCCGCACTGCTGGTACACCTGTTTGACCGTTTGGTATACCAGATTGCTCTCATCCAACGGCACCCCGCTGTGGTCGGCATCCGTCACCACAAGCCTGTCGCACTCTTCCAGCTCTACTGTGTTGTAAAGGGAAAGCGCCAGGCCCATTGTGTCAAACCCGCTGCCTAAATTGGCGCTGGAAGCAGGCGCCTGAATTACAACCTTGCTCATTCGGCAATCATCTCCCGTTTTCCCAATAGCTTCATGCTCATTGCCACATGAATGCCGTCCTTCTCCAACCGCAAAATCGCCTTCTCCAACTGTTTTGCAGTCATGGGATAGGTCAATACCGCTATCTGGGTACGATGACGCAGCAGCATGCCGACACCACCCAAATCTTTTTCCAGTGTAGTCACATCCTGATTGGCTACCCTTACATAATATGTATAGCTGCCGCTGTCAATGATGGGCCCCTGGCTGACAGAAGGCTGCCAGAATAGCGTATCGTGTACTGCCGTGCCATACTTGGCACAGTCCACAATATCCGACACCACAGCCGAAGCAGTGGGAAGTTTGCCGGCACCTGCCCCGTAAAACATTACATCTCCCAGCATATCGCCGTGCAGCATAACTGCATTGTATACATCCTGCACATTAGCCAGCTGGTTGCACAGCGGCAGAACCATCGGTTCGACCCCGCATGCAACCTTTCCTTTTTCGTCCCGCTTGGCGTAAGCAATCAATTTCACTGCCGCGCCCATCTTGCGGGCAAACCAAATGTCTTCCACCCCTACCTGGCGAATTCCGCGGGCCGGTACATCTGCCGGGTGCACCTCGCTGCCAAATAAAAGCGAAGCCAAAATCGAAATTTTGCGCTGTGCGTCAATGCCGTCCACATCCGCAGAAGGGTCGCGCGTTTCCGCATAGCCCAAACGCTGCGCTTCGCTTAACGCCTGCGCAAAGGTCATGTCGTCCTTTTCCATTCTGGTCAACATAAAATTGGTGGTGCCATTTACAATGCCATGCACCTGGTCCACCACATTGGCACACAGATTATCACGAATTGGCGCCAAAAGCGGTATACCGCCGCCCACACTGGCTTCAAACAAAAAGCAAACCTTTTTTTCTCTGGCAATAGCCAAAAGCTCTGCCCCGTGGGTAGCTACCAGTTCCTTGTTGGAAGTGCAGACATTTTTGCCGGCCAGCAAAGCAGATTTTACATAATAATAAGCCGGGTCTACCCCTCCAATGGTTTCTACCACGGTAGAAACCGTTTTATCCTCCAAAATCACATCTATATTATTTACAAAAAGGCGGGCATCCGGGTGGGAGGAAAAATCCCGCACATCCAGAATATATCCAACCCCAACCGTATCTCCTGCCCGGCGAGCCACCGAGGCAGAATTGGTACGCAGCACCTGCAGCACTCCGCTGCCGATATTGCCAAATCCTAAAATCGCAATTTTAATCACAACAGGTTCCTCTTTTCCCGGCAAGCTTCGCTTAGCCGATTTCTTTTACATTACGCTGAACACTGACCACCGTGCGCTGGCTTTGAATACGCCGCAAAACCTCGTCTACCGGGGTTGGCATGGAATCGGTGCGAATTGTAACCGATACCACTGCTGTACCATTTTCCGGAGCAGACTGGTTGATTGTTACAATCGACGCCCCACTTTCGGAAAGCTCTGACAAAAGGCTTTGCAATGCCCCCGTTTCATCCAGCAGCACCGCTTTTACTGTTACAATGGTCTTGGTGTTTTCAAAATCAAAAATGCTGTCCTTGTACTTATAGTAAGCACTGCGGGAAAGGTCCACCATTTTTGTGGCGGCACTAACATTCTTTGCGCTTCCGCTTGCAAGCAGTTCCTTGGCCCGCAACACCTTGGTGTACACCTCGGGAAGAATAGCCTGGTCCACAATAAGGAATTTCCGTCCCATCCGCTTTGTTCACCTCTCAAAAACAGTTGTATGCAACGATGCTACTATATCACTTTTCGCCTTGCAGTACAAGCGCAGAGCAGCAAATCAGAAATCTGCACAAATTTTTTTACCAGAAGATTTCACTGTAAGCTAAATTGACAGACATTCATAATAAAAATGTTTTCAAAAAAGTATTATTTTCTAAAATATGTTCTTATATAAAATACATTTTTGTTTTTCTATTTTCTATTTTGCGGTTAAATTCTGCTGCTTTGCAGGCATGTTATTGTTTTATAATATTTTTGCAAAAATATTTCTGTTTGCCCCAAAAACGCGCAGAGGATTTTAACCCTTTTTGTGCCTAAATGCGTAGTACTGGCTTATTTAAAAAAATATGAAACCTACACAAAAAGGGCAGCGCATTGATGCGCTGCCCTTTTTGCATGCAGGGTAAAAGTGTGTCGCTGTTTTTTAACGCTTCGCGGCAGAATATAAATACCCTTCTATTCCAGCTGCGGTGGAAAGCCCCATTGCTTCCTGGCTAACTGCCTGTGCCTCGCTGGCCCTCCACTGGTGAATATGTGCCCGTGTTGCAAGCACAGACGCTACCGAAACCGAAAATTCATCCACCCCAAAGGTCAGCAAAAGCGGAATTAAGCCTGGATTTGCCGCCGCTTCCCCGCAAATGCCCACCGGAATTTGCGCTTTAGCCGCCGCCTGTATAATTTGGGCCAAAAGCCGCAGAACAGCCGGGTGAAATGGAGTATACAAATTTTCTACCCGCGCGTTTCCCCGGTCTACCGCCATAACATATTGGGTCAGATCATTGGTGCCAATGGAAAAAAAGTCGCACTCCTGTGCCAACAGGTCTGCAATTAAGGCAGCAGCCGGGGTTTCCACCATAATGCCCAGCGGCATTTCCTTGTCGTAGGGCAATTTTTCCGCTTCCAGTTCCTGCTTGCAGCATTCCAGCAGGCGCTTAGCCTGCCTTACCTCTTCCAGCGAGGTTACCAGCGGAAGCATGATCTTGATATTTTTTTGTTCGGCCCCTGCCCGCAGCAATGCACGCAGCTGAACTTTATAAAGATCAGGTCTATCCAGGCAGTAGCGAATGGCCCTATGACCCAAAAAGGGATTTTCTTCCCGCTCCATTCCTAAATAATCCACTGCCTTATCTCCGCCCACATCCAAGGTGCGAATGATAACCTCTTTTCCTGCCATAGTGCGGGAAACAGCCAGATATGCTTCGTACTGCTCCAATTCGGAAGGACTGTTCTGCCGGTCCATAAACAAAAATTCTGTGCGAAACAGGCCAATCCCTTCTGCG
Source organism: Pygmaiobacter massiliensis (assembly GCA_022778585.1). Taxonomy (GTDB): domain Bacteria; phylum Bacillota; class Clostridia; order Oscillospirales; family Ruminococcaceae; genus Pygmaiobacter; species Pygmaiobacter massiliensis_A. The sequence continues at coordinate 154,458 of JALFTI010000019.1, forward strand.
CCTGCTTGCAAGGCGGTTTGCGCTTCGGTTACAGAACCAATATTGGCGTAAAGCGAAAAATGCCGTCCCTCTGCGTCCACCGTTTCTTTATCCCTGTAAACATTAAGCCGGGCCTTTTGGTGGGCAAATTCTGCCTGCTTTTTGAGATACTGAGATAAAGTTTGCTGGTCTGGGTTCAGCTGTATGATTCCTTCGCTGCCATCCACAATCAGGCTGTCCCCATCTTTAATCTGCTCTGTTCCCTTGCGCACCTGCAAGACGGCCGGCAGTTCCATAGCACGAGCCAAAATAGCCGAATGGCTGGTACGGCCGCCTGTTTTTGTAACAATAGCCACCACATTTTCTTTTTTCAGCCCCACCGTCATGGATGGAGTCAGTTCATGGGCTACCAATACACTGCCGGCGGGCAATTCGCTAATATCCATTCCACCGCTGTTTAATAAAATTGCCAGCATCCGGGTTCGAATATCCCGCACATCACTTGCCCGCTGACGCATCAGTTCATCATCCACCCCGGCAAACATTTCTGCGTACAGGGTGCATACCTGATCCACCGCTGCTTCGGCGCACTGGCCCGCTTCAATGGCGTCCTGCATTTGGCTTTGCATAAACGGGTCGTTCAGCATCATAATCTGGCCGGTTAGAATTTGGGCTTCTTTGGAACCTACCTGAGCGCTAAGGCGCTGCGCCATTCGGTTGGTTTTCTCCTCAAATCGGGCAAGTGCATCCTGCAGCCGGCTTTTTTCCACATTTTTGCCGCCGTAGTGCACCATGGAATAATCCAGTTTTTGTTCCCGGATGCATACTGCTTTTCCAATGCCAATTCCTTCTGAAGCACCGATTCCCCGCAGGATCATTTTTTCTTCCTCCCGTTTGTTTTACTCTCCAAATCCCGACTGGAACAGTGCAACCGCTTCCTCAAGCGCCTTTTTTTCATCGGCGCCATCACATTGAATTTCAACTTCATCCCCCTGTTTCAAACAAGCGGTCATAAGATACATAATACTTTTGCCGTTGATGGATTTTCCGTTTGCCACAAGGGTAACTTCACTTTCAAAACGCGACAGCGCATTGACCAAAAGCTGCGCAGGCCGCATGTGCAGTCCCTGCGTATTGACAACTTTTACACGGGCAGATACCAAAAAATCTCTTCCTTTCTAAACAGTATTTTGAAATGACGGGTATTTATGCCTGTCGTTTTTTCAGCATGCCCAAAAGCGCCATTCCGGCAAAAGAGCCAACCACCAATGCCAAAATATACCCTAGAGCATTGGTCATAACCGGAAACACAAAAATGCCGCCATGAGGTGCCGGCAGCGCACAGCCAAATGCCATGGAAAGTGCGCCTGCAATTGCCGAACCCACAATACAAGCTGGCAGAACATGCAGCGGGTCACCGGCTGCAAACGGAATAGCGCCTTCGGTAATAAAGCAAAGGCCCATAATATAATTTACCGCTCCGGAGCGGCGTTCTTTCAAAGTAAAACGATCTTTAAAAAATGTGGTGGCCAACGCTATAGCCAATGGGGGAACCATACCGCCTGCCATAACTGCAGCCATAATATCCGAGCCCTGTCCAGCGGTCATAGCGGCTAAGGTAGAAGTGCCAAATACATAAGCAGCCTTATTAAAGGGTCCGCCCATATCTACTGCCATCATGCCTGCCAAAATAATGCCCAAGGCAATCTTGCTGCCTTCTCCCATAGCCTTAAGTCCTGAATACAAAGCGTTATTCAGGCCGCCTACAAGAGGGTTTACCAGGCACATAAATATCCCGATCAATGCAAGACCCACAACCGGATAGATGAGAATGGACTTAATTCCTTCCAGTGCATGGGGCAGCTTTTCGCAAATCTTTTGCAGCGCCAGCATCAAATAACCGGCTACAAAACCAGCAATCAGCGCCCCCAAAAAACCGGCTGAAACCGAGCTGCCACCTGGCTGTAAAAAGGTCGCTCCGCTGACTGCCAACTGACCGCCCACAAACCCCATCACTAAGCCCGGCCTGTCCGCAATTGCCATTGCAATAAAACCGGCCAAGACCGGCATCATAAAGTTAAAAGCTACCCCGCCGATATTTTTAAACCAGGCCGCTGTCGGTGTATTGGAACCAAAGTTTTCGTAGTCAATGGCAGGGTCATCCAAAAGAAAGGCAAGCGCAATCAATATACCGCCACCTATTACAAACGGCAGCATATGGCTTACGCCGTTCATCAGCTGCTTATAAAAGGCACGGGCAGCCGTTTCCCCCTGTGCCTGCCCCGTTGTGCTTTGTGCACTTTCATTCTGCCCCTGCCAAACAGGTGCCTGCGCAGCTGTTTTAATTAGTTCTTCCGGCCGGTGAATGCCGTCGCTCACCGGAACCCGCAGCAGAGGTTTTCCTTTGAAGCGGGAAAGGTCCACATTTTTGTCAGCTGCAATAATAATAGCGTCACAATCAGCAATTTCTTGATTTGTCAGCAAATTTTTGGCGCCGCCTGCTCCTTGAGTTTCTACCTTAACTGGAACATTCAGCTTTCGGGCTGCCTGTTCCAGCGCCTCGGCTGCCATATAGGTGTGGGCAATGCCAGTGGGGCAGGCTGTAACAGCCAGAATGCGCGGGCTTTTTGTATGATTTGTGTTTTCAGGAAACGAGGTATTCTGCACCAAATCATCAGGAAATTTTTGTTGTTCAAACTGTTCCATCCATTTCAAAAACTCCTTTGCATCGGCCACTTCCCGCAGTTTTTTTGTAAAGGATGGATCCATTAAAAGTACCATCAGGTGTGACAAGATTTCCAGGTGAAGTTGCCCATCCTGCGGCGCGGCAATCATAAAAAACAGATCCGATGGCTTATCATCCATTGCCCCATAGTCTACACCGTTTTGCAAAGTACAGGCTGCCAAGCTTGGAAAACGAACTGCTTCACTTTTGGCATGGGGCACCGCAATTCCCTGTTCAATCGCTGTACTGGACTGCAGCTCCCGTACCAAAATATCCTTTTTGTACCGCTCCCGGTCCGCCAGACATCCTCCCTTTTCCTGCAGATTTACAAGCAGATCGATAACCTGCTCGCGATCACTGACCGAAGCATTCAGCATAATTTTTTCAGGACTCATCAGGTCGATGATTCTCATGCATATAAACTCCTTTCCTTTTTGTGGTATGGTACCCGCTCAGGAAACGGTTCGTCTTCCTTATGGCAGTTCAAAAAGAGTGCAGCAAAGCAAAAATTTGCTCGCGTTTTGCCAACCCTTCCGAAAAAGCAGTGGCCGCACCACACACAGTTCCCAGCCGTTGGGCATATCCATAATTTCCCGTTTCCAAAAAGCCGGCTATAAAACCTGCTACCATAGAATCTCCCGCACCAACAGAATTTTGCACAATTCCCTCAGGTACCCCTTGCCGGTGAACCTCTCCTTTTTCATCTAAAAGCAAAGAGCCATCACCTGCCAGAGAAATTAACACATTGCGTGCTCCCGCCTGCTGCAGTTTTCTGGCGCAATCTATCAACTGGCTGTCATTTTCCAGCACGCTTTCAAATAGCTGCTGCAGCTCAGACCGGTTGGGTTTAATAAAAAACGGTTTATAGGACAAGGTCTGCCACAAATAATCTCCAGCAGCATCCACCGCAAAGCGAACAGGCCGGCCGGAAAAATGCGCCAGAATCTGCCGGTAAATATCTCCTGGCAGCGAATCCGGTACCGAACCAGATAATACTACGGTGTCCCCATCTTTTACCTGTTTTAGCTTTTGCCAAAAAAGCGTTAAAGCATCCTTTTCAATAATCGGTCCCCGAGCGTTCAGTTCTGTCTCTCTTTCGCCTTTTATTTTTACATTGATCCGGGTCAGGCCCTGTTTTTGCCAAACAAAATCGGTGGTAAGGCCCATCTCTTCCAGCTCTTTTTGCAAGGCTTTGCCGGTAAACCCTGCAGTAAAGCCCAATGCCGTTGTCTGCACGCCAAGTGTTTGCAGCACAACAGAAACATTTATTCCCTTTCCACCATATTGTATGGTCTCTTTTTGGGCGCGGTTTACCTCCCCCTCCTGCAAGGATGCCAGCCAAACCAGATAATCCAGTGCGGGATTCAATGTAACGGTATAGATCATTTTCAGTTCCTCCCTTATACAGCAGTCAAAGCCTTCGGGTTTTAAGCAGCCGTACTGCACCAAATTGCATGGTTTTGCTGAATCGTGCTGCTTTTTTCATGCTATACCATTCCCTTGTGCCAAAGTCAACTACCATTCGATCAAAAGAACTTGTTAGTGCAGTTTTATTTTGGGTAATGAAAGCGTTGATATGCAAATTTTTTAAAGAGATTCGAAAATTAGGTATATGTAAAAACATATTTTTTTACTGAAACATAGACAGCATCATTGTTCAAAATAAAAAAGGTCTAACTGATTGGCAAAAATCAGTTAGACCTTTTACTTATGAATAAAAAGATAAGGATTTTTAGGCTACTCTCAATCCATCCAATTTTTTGTTTCAAACTCAATAAATCGGGTGGCTTGCTAGTGCTATCAATCTGCTATCAAATGGGGACTTGAAAAATCAAAAAGTCAGTATTTTCAAGGGGTTGCGGGCCCTCATATCCACTTTTTATATCTCGCCATTTTCCTTTTAGTTTCATCAAGGCAAAAATTTTTATCCTTTTACTTTCTGCATTTCCTCTGCATTTTTAGCGAGGATGATGCCACTTTTGGCAAGGATATTTCTCGTCCAAACCCTTCTTTTTTCTTTCATTCATACCCGAAAAAATCAAGAAAATAAAAGCGATTGGCAAGGATTCCTCTTCACGAAAAGAGAAGAAAAAGGGGGAAATATGCTGAAAAATAAAGGTTTTTGGCAAGGATAGGTCTAATCTTGCAAAAGGTTTGTGGTCAAGGTCTCTCTTGCGACAAAAAAGAAGACCTTGGTCATCGTTTCCGATGACACAAGGTCTTCAAAATTACTATATTGTTTGCTTTTTCAGTGATTCATCCAATTGCGAAAGGATAAAAGAAATTGCCCCGAAGAGGATAAATCAAATTTGCTGAAACA
>JALFTI010000007.1 GCA_022778585.1 Pygmaiobacter massiliensis
TCCGAAAACTTCAGACCGTCAGGTTCCGTTCGACTTGCATGTGTTAGGCGCGCCGCCAGCGTTCGTCCTGAGCCAGGATCAAACTCTTTATCAAATGATATTAAAATCAGATGAACCTGAATTTAATCGTTCTCACTCAGCACGCAATCGCTTGCGTCCTTCATGAATTACTTAAAGGAATTTTATTTTTACGAGCAGTTTTCTTCTGCTCTAGGGTTCCGTTAAGCTTCTCACATATTGTTTAATTTTCAAGGTCCTGATGGCTTTTACAAGCCAATTCTGCGCCGCCGCTCTCGCGGTGTTGCGAGAATTTATTATACACACTCGAAGCTTATTTGTCAAGAGTTTTTTCTAAACTTTTTTCGAAGTTTATTTCTCACTCTCAAGGCCATTTGCCTTTTGTGTGTCGCCGTCCGTCCCGGACAGCTTTTATAGTTTAGCATGCGCTTTACTCAAAGTCAATGCTTTTTTGTCCATTTTTTTACCTTTGTCAACTCGCCCTAAAAATCGACAATTTTCTGGGCAATTCTGACGCTGTGCGCTGTTTTTTCAACATTTTATCAACGGTAAAACCACATTTTTTCCACCTTTTCCACGGGGAAACTCTGTGGAAAGCTTGCATCATTTTTACAGGGTCCAGAAAAAATAATCGCACCTTTCTTTTCTCCTTAATCCCTTTGTTTCTCTTTTGCATTTTTGCGCAGTTTTTCTCTGTTTTTGCTTCTTCTTTTTTGGAGCGTTTACATTTTTCAAAAGAAAGATATCCCCTAACACGGCTAACACCATATTTTTCCCTTTTTTACAAAAGTTTCATCTTTACCACACAAAAGAAAACAGAATTGTTTTAAAAAACAGTACCATAAATCAGCACCATTTCAACCAATTGCCGCGCTCGACCCCACACGCGTTTCGCTGTTTTGGCTTCAAAAGGCATTTTTCTGCGCATGGTTGACATGTCCTATCACAACCTGCAACATATCCAAACACTGACATTTATCTCAAGCCCCATGTTTTCAGCCGCACGGTCTTTCGGCAAAGCTTGAGCCAGCAGGCGTCGTCTCATCCGTTTTAGCACATAAAAAAACTACCGCTGCAGTTTGCAGCGGTAGTTTTAATCGGGTAAAAAAGCTTACTTCAGCTCGACCTTTGCGCCGACCTCTTCCAGCTTCTTCTTCATCTCTTCGGCGTCGGCCTTGGAAGCGGCCTCCTTCAGAGTCTTCGGAGCATTGTCGACCATCTCTTTGGCCTCTTTCAGGCCCAGGCCGGTGATCTCCTTAACAGTCTTGATAACCTGCATCTTGTTGGCGCCCACTTCGGCCAGCACAACATCAAACTCGGACTTCTCTTCAGCAGCGGGAGCAGCAGCGCCAGCAGCGGGAGCAGCAGCAGCCACGGCGGAAACGCCGAACTCTTCGCAATAGGTGTCGATGAGCTCTTTCAGCTCCAGGATGGACAGACCTTTGATCTGGTCCAGGATGGCAGTGATTTTCTCAGAAGCCATGATAATACCTCCAATTTTTTCGATAATTTATCTTGTAGTTTGGGTGCGGCAAACCTTATGCCGCGGGTTCTTCCTGCTTGTCCACATAAGCCTGCATGGCCACAGCCAGACCGCTGAGGGTGCCAGTGAGAGCGCCAGCGAACATGGAGAGCATGCCCTTGTAGTCGGGCAGTTTGGCAATGGCGGTCAAAGCGTCCATATCCAGAACGGCGCCGTCCATATAGCCAGTCTTCAGGCTGAACTTGCCCTTGGAATCCTCGGCAAACTTGTTCAGAATGCGCGCGGCGGCAATGGGATCCTCCTTGGAGATGGCAATGGCGGTGGAACCGGACAGGCAATCAGCCATACCAGCCAGATCGGTGTCCTGAATGGCCAGGCGCAGCATGGTGTTCTTCACAACCGCGTACTCCACGCCAGCTTCCCGCAATTCGCGGCGCAGCTTGGTGTCATCGGCCACAGTAATGCCCTTGTAGTCTACAATGACACCCGCCACCGAACCAGACAGCTTTTCCTTCAAAGCCTCTACATAGGCCTGCTTTTCGGACAGAATTTTCTTGCTCGGCAAAATTTTTCACCTCGTTTCAAATTGAGCGGTGATAAAAAAGCCTCTCCCCAACTGCGCGGGGAGAGGCTTAAAAACACCAATGGTATTTACTAGCGCTCCTCGGCAGGCTGGGCGTTGACCCTTTTACATCTCAAAAGATACCTGCTGTCTTTGGACAGCTTAAATATTATACCCCATTTTTCAGGGTATGTCAACGCCCAAAATGGCTTAGCCGCCGAATTTCTGGCTGTTCAGCCGGATGCCGGGGCCCATGGTGGAAGCCACAGTGGCGCTCTTGATATACTGGCCCTTGGCGGCAGCCGGCTTCGCCTTCACAATGGCGTCCATAACCGTCTTCAGGTTTTCGCCCAGCTTTTCGGGACCAAAGGAAGCCCGGCCGATGGGCACATGAATGATGTTGGCCTTATCCAGGCGGTATTCAATTTTACCAGCCTTAGCTTCCGTAACAGCCTTGCCCACATCCATGGTAACGGTGCCGGCCTTGGGGTTCGGCATCAAGCCACGGGGGCCCAGCACTTTACCCAAACGGCCAACCACGCCCATCATGTTGGGGGTAGTAATCAGCACATCAAAATCAATAAAGCCTTCGTTCTGAATCTTGGCGGCCAGTTCCTCGTCGCCCACCATCATAGCGCCGGCTTCCTCGGCAGCCTTGGCGGCGTCGCCCTTGGCGATAACGATAACCCGAACATCCTTGCCGGTACCGTTGGGCAGTACCACAGCGCCGCGAACCTGCTGGTCAGCATGGCGGCTGTCAACGCCCAGACGGACATGCAGCTCAACGGTCTCGTCGAATTTGGCCTTGGCGGTCTGGCAGCAAAGGGCCAAAGCCTCTTCGCTGTCATAGCTCTTGGTGCGGTCGATGAGCTTTGCGCTCTCGACATAATTCTTACCGTGTTTCATATTATCCTCCTGTGGTTTGTCGGAAATTTCCTCCCACTTCTGGCGGGTCCTGCAAATCAGTCAGCCACCGTGACGCCCATGCTGCGGCAGGTGCCTGCGATCATGCTCATAGCGGCTTCTTCATCCGCAGCATTCAGGTCGGGCATCTTCATCTTGGCGATCTCACGCAGCTGGTCTTTGGTGATGGTGGCGACTTTGGTCTTGTTGGGGACACCGGAACCGGACTCGATGCCCAGAGCCTTTTTAATCAGCACGGGCGCCGGCGGAGTTTTGGTGATGAAGGAGAACGAACGGTCGGCATAAACGGTGATCACCACAGGGATGATGTAGCCGATATCCTTCTGGGTACGCTCGTTGAATTCCTTCGTAAAGGACATAATGTTGACGCCATGCTGGCCGAGTGCCGGACCAACAGGCGGCGCCGGGGTTGCCTTACCGGCGGGGATTTGGAGTTTAATATACCCCACTACCTTCTGAGCCATTTGTTGCACCTCCAAAAAATTGTGGTTCGTTGCGGACAGGGCCCTTCCCTGCCCTCCCACGGGCGGCCAAGGCCACCCATATCAAAACCGCCCAAAGGTGGTCTTGGTCGAATAAAATAAATTGTTACAAGGGCTTGACCTGTACCAGTTCAAGCTCTGCGGTGGTCTCGCGGCCAAACATGGAAACCTTGACCTTTACCTTCTGGTTGTCCAAATCGATCGACTCCACCACGCCGATGAAGCCTTCCAGCGGGCCGCTGGCCACCTCCACATTTTCGCCCACCTGGTAGTCAATGGCGGCCTCGCGGACCTCCACTCCCAGGGCGGCGACCTCTTCTTCGGTCAGGGGCACCGGTTTGGAAGAGGGCCCCACAAAACCAGTAACGCCGCGGGTGTTGCGCACCACATACCAGGAATCGTCGGTCATAACCATTTTGACCAGTACATATCCCGGGAACAGCTTGCGCTCCACATCCTTTTTCACGCCGTCCTTAATTTCAGGCACGATTTCGGTGGGGATTTTGACCTCCTGAATCAGGTCATGCAGGCGGCGGTTTTCCACCAGTGTTTCCAGATTGGTAGCCACCTTGTTCTCATAGCCGGAATAGGTATGCACCACATACCACTGTGCTTGCTCTCCCATACATTCTCCCCCTTTCGCTTTTGTGCAAAAATGCCCTGCGCCTTATGCCCGGTTCAAAACCAGCTTCAGGATCAGGCCAAAGAGAGAATCCAGGCCAAAAATGACAAGCCCTGCCAGAATGACCACCACAATGACCACCCAGGTGTTGTTCAGCACCTGTTTTTTGCTGGGCCATGCGATCTTCTTCATTTCGGTGGCCGTGTCGCGGAAGAACTTGCCGATGCCTTTGAAAAAGCCGGAAATTTTGCCCGGCTTTTTCTCTTTTTTCACAACAGCATTGTCAGCCATTTCGTCCGCCTTTCTTACTTGGTCTCCCGGTGGAGAGTGTGCTTCTTGCAGAAGCGGCAGTACTTGTTCATCTCCAAGCGATCGGGGCTGTTTTTCTTGTTTTTCATGGTGTTGTAGTTGCGCTGCTTGCACTCGGTGCAGGCCAGGGTGATTTTAACTCTCATTCTTTCGGCACCTCCAATTAACGGTTGTATAGCCTCCCCAATGGGCCAAATGGCACAGGGGAGATGGCCTCCCTCTAAAAATAGGCACAGGAAACAGACCTGCGCAAAGAGGTAAACTAACTATATCACAACCGAACGGCACCGTCAAGGTTTTTTTGGCTTTTTTCTGCGGTGCATCTTTTCAGCGGCAGTTTAATATGCTATGATATATTATTGCCGCACCCTTATTTACAATATATAAGGGAAAAGCATGGGCGCGGTGCGCCGGCCCACAGGTTTTGCTGCAAACCGGCAAGGAGGCTTTTAGATGGAAAAGAAAAAAATATGTGTACTGTTCGGCGGTGCTTCCAGCGAACATGAGGTATCGCTGATGTCCGCCGCCTCGGTGCTGACCCATATGCCCACCGAAAAATACGAGCCTGTCATGGTGGGGATCACAAAATCCGGCCATTGGCTGCGGTATGCAGGTCCCATCTGTGCCCTGAAGGACGGCAGCTGGGAAAAGCACCCCTCCTGCACCCCTGCTTTTCTCTCCCCTGACCCCTCGGTCCACGGACTGGTCCTTTTGCAGGACGGCAAAGCGGAGATTGTTCGGGTAGATGCGGTCTTTCCGGTTCTGCACGGGCGTTTTGGCGAGGACGGAACCGTACAGGGTCTTTTGGAGATGGCCCAAATTCCCTATGTGGGCTGCGGCGTACTGGCAAGCGCCGTCTGCATGGATAAAATTATGGCCGATCTTGTAATGGACGCGGCCGGCATCCCCCGCTGCGAGTGGGATTGGATGCGCTGCGGCGAGGAGCTGGAGCCGGAAAAACTGGAGGAGAGAATTTGCCAGAAGCTGGGCTATCCGGTTTTTGTAAAGCCGGCCAATGCCGGCAGCTCGGTGGGCATTACCAAAGCGCACAACAAGGCGGAATTTCTGCAGGCTGTTAAGCTGGCCCTTTCGCACGACAGCCGGGTATTGTTTGAGCGCGCGGTGGACGGCCAGGAGGTGGAGTGCGCGGTGATGGGCGAAGGCGCCGATACCTTTGCCACATTCCCCGGCGAAATTTTGGCCAGTCAGGAATTTTACACCTACGATGACAAGTATATCCGCGGGGAAAGCCGGGTTGCCATTCCCGCAAACCTTTCCCCCGAAAAGCTGGAGGAGGTGCGGGCCCTCGCGGTGCGCGCTTACACCACCTTTGCCTGCTCGGGGCTTGCGCGGGCAGACTTTTTTGTGGAACGCTCCACCGGGAAGGTGCTGCTCAACGAACTGAATACCCTGCCTGGCTTTACTGACATTAGCATGTACCCCAAACTGATGCTGGACACCGGCATGCAGTACAGTGAACTAGTGGATCGGCTGGTTCAGCTGGCCTTTGAGCGAAAGGGTGTGTGAGTATGGACAAACGGCCCATCGGCGTTTTTGATTCGGGGCTGGGAGGACTTACCGCCGTAAAAGAGCTTGCCGCCCTTTTACCCCATGAGGACATTGTCTATTTTGGCGATACAGCCCGTGTTCCCTACGGCCCCCGCAGCCGGGATACCCTTTTAAAATATGCCCACGAGGACATCCATTTTCTTGTTTCGAAGAAGGTAAAGCTGGCCCTTGCGGCCTGCGGCACCATCTCTTCCATCTACCCGCCAAAGCTGGCCCAAAAACTGCCGGTTTCCTACCTTGGGGTGGTGGAACCCACCGCAAAAGCAGCGGTAGCAGCCAGCCGTACCGGGCACATTGGCATTATTGGCACCCGGGCCACCATAAAAAGCAACAGCTATGCCAATGCCATTTTAAAACTTTTGCCGCAAGCAAAGCTCACCTCCATGGCCTGCCCGCTTTTTGTGCCGGTCATCGAGGGCGGATACATTGACCGCACCAACCCCATTACCACCACACTGGCGCAGGAATATTTGCTGCCGTTGGTCAACGAGGGGATTGACACCTTAATTTTGGGCTGTACCCACTACCCCATTATCCGCGACATTATCGCCGATGTAGTGGGGCCGGATGTGGTATTGATCGATTCGGGCCGAGAATCTGCGCTGGCTGCCCGCGACCTGCTTTCCCGGCAGGAGCTTTTGGCGGAGCGCGAGCGCGCCGGCCGTCTTTCCTTTTATGTGAGCGATTCGCCCGACAGCTTTGCCGAAATTGGCGGCCTGTTCTTGGGCAGTCAGCTGACCGGCACCTGTGAACAAGTTTCGGTAGGCTGACCGAAAGGAGTGTAGCATGAAAGAAAATTTTCTCATTAAAATTGTGGGAACCCAGCTGTCGGAAGGGGAGAAAAACTCCATTGAGCTGACCACCCGCGGCAGTTTCGTGCGACGAGGTGAGAGCTATTACATCAGCTACCGGGAAACCGCCGCCACCGGCTATGAAGGCTGCACCACCACCGTGAAGCTGGACGGTGCCGGCAGGGTCAGCATGCTGCGGTTTGGCAAAGCCCCCAGCGAACTGATTATCGACCCCACCCAGCGTCACATCTGCCACTACGACACCGGCCACGGCTCCATTACCATGGGTATTGCGGCCGATGAAATCATCGCTGATCTGGATGAAACCGGCGGCGAGCTTGAGTTTTCATATGACCTGGATGTAAACTGCAATGTGTTTTCCCGCAACAAGGTTAAAATTTCCGTCAGGGAGGTACAATAAGTTGGAATTTAAAGCATTTGACCCGGTGGCCACTGCCAAGCAGCAGGCCAACGAGATGATCTTGGCCGCCATGGGCGCGGCTGTGGCCGACGGCCAGCTGCCCGCCGAGGCAACCCCCGCCTTTAAGATTGAGATCCCCGCCGATGTGAAGAACGGTGACTTTTCTGCCAATGCCGCAATGGTAAGCGCCCGTGCCTTCAAAATGCCGCCGCGCAAAATTGCCGAAGTGATTGCCGCCCACGCCGACTGCACCGGCACCCTGTTTGATCGGGTAGAGGTGGCCGGTCCCGGATTTTTGAACCTTTACCTTTCCCACCAGTGGTTTGAGGATGTGGTGACCGCCGCGCACCAGGAAGGCGCAGACTGGGGCCGCACCGAGTACGGCCAGGGCAAAAAAATCAATGTGGAATATGTTTCGGCAAACCCCACCGGCCCCATGCACCTGGGTAACGCCCGGGGCGGCGCGCTGGGTGACTGCCTGGCCGAAGCGCTGTGCTGGGCCGGGTACGATGTAACGCGGGAATTTTATGTAAATGATGCCGGCAACCAGATTGTCAAGTTTGGCAAAAGCCTGGCCACCCGTTACCTGCAGCTGTACAAAGGCGAAGAGGCTGTGCCCTTCCCGGAAGACGGCTACCAGGGCGAGGATATTAAACAGGGCGCCCGGCGCTTTGCGGAAAAATATGCCGACAGCTATCTGGACAAGCCCTTTGATGAGCTTTGCCAGGCCATTACCGATATGATTTTGCCGGAGAATATTGCCCGGCTTAAAACCGACCTGGAGAAATACCGCATCCATTACGACACCTGGTTTTTGGAGAGCACCCTGCACCAGAACGGCGATGTGCGCCGGGTAATTGACCTTTTAACCGAAAAAGGCGCCACCTACGAAAAGGATGGAGCCATTTGGTACAAGGCCGGCGAGTACAGTGTAAAATGGGGTGCCAACAAAAACCCCAAAAAACGCGGTGCCGAAGACGCTTCGGAAGATGGCCCCAAAGACGAGGTTTTGGTGCGGGCCAACGGCATTCCGACCTATTTTGCAGCGGATATTGCCTACCATTACAATAAGTTTGTCACCCGCGGGTTTGACACTGCCATTGATGTTTGGGGCGCCGACCACGGCGGCCATGTGGCCCGTATGAAGGGCGCCATGGATGCCATTGGGCTGGATGGCGGCAAGCTGGACATTGTGCTGATGCAGCTGGTAAAGCTGATGGCCGGCGGCGTTCCGGTACGGATGAGCAAGCGCACCGGCAAGGCCATTACGCTGGTGGATCTGCTGGATGATGTACCCATCGACTCGGCCCGTTTCTTCTTTAACCTGCGCGAGCCGGGCAGCCAGATGGAGTTTGACCTGGACCTGGCTGTGCGGGAGGACAGCGACAACCCGGTGTACTATGTTCAGTATGCCCATGCCCGCATCTGTTCCATTCTGCGCTCTCTGGCCGAAGACGGCGTTCAGCCGGCGCTAGTTGGCGATGTAGACCTATCCCTTCTGCGTGACCCGGCCGAAATTGAGCTGGTGCGCCATATCGGCTATTTCCCGGGACAGATCATTCAGGCCGCCGTTGCATACGATCCCGCCCGGATCACCCGGTATGTGATCGACCTGGCCACCTTGTTCCACAAATTTTATGCCGCCTGCCGGGTGCGGGGTGTAGAACCCGCTCTCCTGCAGGCGCGGCTGGCCCTTTGCGTGGCCACCAAAATTACGCTGGCAAACGCGCTGACCATGCTGAAGGTGACCGTGCCGGACCAGATGTAACCGGCGGCTGCATGCTGCTTGCCGGCGGCGGTTTTGCAAAACGCAGGAGGTTTTATGAAAACAATCGTCATCTATAACACCCAAACCGGCTTCACCAAGCAGTATGCCGAGTATATTGCCCAAAAGCTCGGCTGCCTGTGCTGGCCCATGCGCGGGCTTTACTCACAAATACTGGAGGACTATGACCTGGTGATCTTCGGCAGCTGGGTGATGGGCGGTGCGCTGAACCATCTGCCCCGCATGCACCAATTGTGCCGCAACCGGCCTATGGTTGTATTTGGGGTAGGTTCCACCAGTGAAAGCGAAGGGCTGGACGAGCTGTTAATCAGCCAAAACCACCTGGAAAATACTCCGTTTTTCTATTTTCGCGGCGGACTTCGTTTGGAGCAATTGCCTATCCATCACCGCATGATGCTTCGTTCGGTCCAAAAAGCTCTGGCCCGTAAAAAGAACCCGCAGCCACAGGAGGCAGAGATGGCGCAGCTTCTGCAGTCTTCTTTCGACCGGGTTGATCTTTCCCTGGCAGACGCTTTGGTGAAAAAGGTCCGCGAGCTTGCCGGAGAAGAAGGCATTGAGCGCACTGCCCCCGAAGCGGAATCGGCCCCGCATACCGAACCGGGCACTTCTTCGGAAGAATAACCTTGTTGCCAAAGTATAAAAAAAGGGGTTATTTTCAGACAGGTACTTGCAAAAAAGTCCTTTCTTTAAAAATACATTTGCGGTATCTATATAAGCGGATTTTGTTGACAAAAAACAGGCGATACCTGGGTTATCTAGGTATCGCCTGTTTTTTGCTATTAAAAATGGATGAGAGAAAGCGGATAAAGGAACATCGTCCATTGTTCCTGGATTTTTGTTTGCCGCCTGCAAACCAGTAAAACAGCCCTGTTGCATTTGGTTGCAACATTGCAAAGCGCACGCGATTGTAGCGCAACAAAAATTCCAGTACAATAAAGCTGCGAAAGGAGAATTTCGTTATGAATTTATCCGATAAAATTTTAAACCTGAGAAAACAAAACGGGTTATCACAAGAAGAACTGGCCGAAAAGCTGAATGTCTCCCGGCAGGCAATCTCCCGGTGGAAATTGGGGTCTGCCCAGCCGGATGTTTCCAATATCCTGCAATTAAGCAAGCTTTTTAAGGTAACAACCGATTATCTTTTGCAAGATGATTATGAAGGTGATCCTAACATACCAGCTGCAAAAAACCAAAAAAACACTGCAGCTGCGAAAATGAAAAAGATTATTTCCGTATCTGCTTGTGCACTGGGCCTGTTGGGAATTTTTATTCTCTATCTTCTGTCTCGGTTTGTGGAGGTTATGGTTCCGCACATTACTTATAAAAACGGAGAAAAAATATATACCTGGAGAAGCGATTTAACCGGACATAGTTATAAATATTTTATACAGGAATATGATCTTGAACTGCTCGTCATACTGCTCTTTGGGCTAGTGGTTTTTGGCTTTGTTTCTCTTTTAGCAAGCCAAGACAAGCTGAAAACACTGATTACAAAATACAAAAAGAAAGCAAAAGCCCACCGTTTGCGCAAAGGATGAAATGCAGCAAACAGATAAACTGCCATTTATCGGCCCGTACACCGTAAAAGCCAAATCGTTCACCCATTGGACTTTCCCGTCAATCCGGTTAGGCTATTTTAGGGTAAAAGCTGCCCTTTCTGGGCAAAGCCTGTAAAAAACGATTAAGGGGCTTTCACAAAGATTTATCAAAGGCGATTTTTTCGCTGGCATCAAACCAGATGGTGCCACAGTAGGAAAACCCGTTTTTTGCTAAAATATGCTGCATTTTTTGGTTTTGGCGGTCGGTGTCCACCCGAAAAGAAAAAACGCCCCTCTGCCGGCTCATCTCCTCCGCCAGCCGAAACACTTCTTCACTTACCCGTTTGCCTCTTGCCTTTTCGGTAAAAGCCATGCGGTGCACCACCATATAGGGTTCCTTTGTATGCCAGCTGCCTTGTATCTCGTCATAAGCACTCTCGCCGTCAAAATCAATGCAAAGGTAACCCAGCCGCTCAGCGCCTTCCATGACAAAATAGCCTTTGCCTGCCGTTAAGTCCTGCCAAAGTATCTGCCTGTCAGGATAGCCATTCTGCCACTGATCTACGCCTGTTCCTTCAGGTGGCGTTTGCCCTCTTCTATGATCTCTTCGGCTTTATCAATCTCCTGCAAACTGGCCTGTTTTAGTTGAATCATTCTGCTACCCCCTTTTTTCGTAAAAACGCCATGCGGCGGCAGGCAAAAGCCTGCCGCCGCACCGTTTGCTTTCTTGTTTTCTGTTCGGGTAAAATGTCTCAGCCAAGCCGCGCCAATGCTGCATCCACCCGCTTGCAGGTTTCTTCCTTACCAATGATTGCAGCAATTTCAATGCCGCCGCCCGGTGTAAACTGCATGCCGGAAAGCGCCACCCGCAGCGGCCAAAGCAGCCAGCCATTTTTCACCTGCATTTTTGCAATCAGGTCAAAGCAGGCGGTATGAATGGCGTCAAAAGACCAGTCATCCAGCCCGGCCAATACCTCACGCACCGCCAAAAGCGCCTCTTTCGCGGTTTCGGGCGTGGTCTTCATTTTTTTGCTGCGATACAGCTCCAGGTCGTACTCCTGCACGGCGTCCACAAAGGCAAGCTGGGCCGGAATTTCGCCCAGCACTTCGCAGCGGGGCTGCAGCGTATGGGCCAGCAACTTTTTGTCGCACTTTACATGCACCGCCTGGTCAATCCAGGGCTCGGCCGCCGCGAAGAACTCTTCCGGCGACATCCGGCGGATATACTCTGCATTCATATACCGCAGCTTCTCGGTATCAAAAATGGCCGGCGATTTGCTGATGCCGGTCTCGGACCAGATTTTTTCCATCTCCGCCAGCGTGAAAATTTCCTGTTCACCCTTGGGGCTCCAGCCGCACAGCGCAATATAATTGAGCACTGCAGGGGTCAGATACCCTTTTGCGATCAGGTCCTGGTAGCTGGCATCACCGTTGCGTTTGGAAAGCTTATTCTGCGAATCCTTCATAACCGGCGGGCAGTGAATATATACCGGCTTCTCCCAGCCAAAAGCGTCGTACAGCAGGTTGTACTTGGGGGTACTGGACAGATACTCCGACCCACGGATTACATGAGAGATCTCCATCAGGTGGTCATCCACCACATTAGCAAAATTGTAGGTGGGCATCCCGTCGGTTTTCAAAAGGATCTGATCATCCAGCGTGGAATTTTCCACCTCAATGTGGCCATACACCACATCTTCAAAACTTGCAATGCCCTCCCGGGGGACCTTTTGGCGGATTACATAGGGAGTGCCGGCAGCCAGCTTTTCGGCAACCTGCTCGGGGGTCAAATCGCGGCAGTGACCGTCATAATGAGGCGCCTGACCGCTTGCCTTCTGAATGGCCCGCATCTCCTCCAGCCGGTCCTTATCGCAGAAGCAATAGTAAGCGTGGCCGCTTTCCACCAGCTTTTTAGCATATTCTAAATAGATGTTCCGCCGCTCGGACTGCACATAGGGCCCATACCCGCCGTCCTTGTCGGGGCCTTCATCCCACAAAAGGCCGGTTTCGCGCAGGGTGTTGTAGATAATATCCACCGCACCTTCCACCTGTCGCTCCTGGTCGGTATCTTCAATGCGCAGCACAAAATCGCCGCCACAGCTTTTCGCTTTCAGGTACGCATACAGTGCGGTGCGCAGGTTGCCCACATGCATATAGCCGGTGGGGCTGGGCGCAAACCGCGTTCTCACTTTGCCGCTCATCTTTTCTCCTCCTGACCGCCCCTCCAATGGGGCGTCTGTGCTTTGGCCGGCCTGCACCCTACAACCACGCGCAGGCCTATAAATAATATTATTAGTCTATCTCTTCTCCCATCTGTTTGTCAAGGAAGGACGCATGCCCTCTCGCAATCGTTTTTCCCCAAGGTGACAGTTTTTTCTCCGTATGGTAAAATAAAAATGCTCAATATCCTTAAAATGAATCGTCCTGCACGGCTTTTGGAGCACACATGGCCTTATCTGCTTTCAAAACCGCGTTTTTCAGCATAACCCTGCCCAATGGTTTTTTCCTGGCAGCCTGTTTAAAGGGAGGAACAGCAGATGAAACGAAAAAATGAACATGGAATTTTGTCGGTTCAAATTGCGGACCTGCCACTTATGGTTTACCTTGCCGCGCTGGCCGTAGCCGCTGCCTGCCTTTTTTGCGACAGCCTGCCGGCCAACATGGTGGGGGCATTTTTCTTTTTACTGGTTGCCGGCGAAGGTCTTAACCGGCTGGGCGGTGCACTGCCCATTGTTAAAACCTACCTGGGCGGTTCGGTTGTGTGTATTTTTGGCGGTGCACTTTTGGCTTACTGGCACTGCATTCCCGCTACTGCCATGAACACCCTGTCCGCCTTTATTAATAACCACGGCTTTCTAACCTTGTATATCTGCGGCCTCATTACCGGCAGTCTTTTTAACATTGACCGCCGGCTTTTGCTGCGCGCCTCGGTCCGGCTTTTGCCGGTAGCGCTCATTTCTCTGGCTGCAGGAGTAGTTTGCTGCGGCCTGCTGGGCATACTAATCGGGAACGGTTTTTGGGATTCTATTCTTTATATTGCCGTTGCCATGACCAGCGGCGGTATGACCGCCGGAACCGTCCCGCTTTCCAGCATTTACTCTCAGGTACTGCAGGTTCCTGCTGCGGATATTTTAAACCGCATGGCCCCTGCCACCGTGCTGGGCAACTGCATTGCCATAATTTTTGCCGGGCTTTTAAAGGACTGTCAGAAAAAACATCCATCCTGGACCGGCTGCGGCCAGCTGGTAAACGATGGTATTCCGGTGGAGAAAATTCCCGCTACCCCACTAACACTGGAAAAGCTTTCGGGTGGATTTTTGATTTCGGTCGCCTTTTATGCACTTGGGGAAATTTTACACCGCTTTTTCCCGGTTGTCCCCATCTATGCGTTTATGATTTTGTTGGTGGTAGTGGTAAAATGCACCGGTCTTTTCCCCGAACAGGTAGAGGATGCTGCCCGTCAGTGGGGGCGTTTTGTCATTCATAACTGGACCGCCGCAGCATTGTTTGGCATTGGTATTACCCTGATTGACCTGCAGGTAATTTTGTCCAATATGACCTGGTCGTTTTTGGTAACCGTATTTGTGGTAGAGTTGGTTATTACCCTGACAGCTGCATTTTTAGGAAAGCTTGTAGGCTTTTATCCGGTGGAATCGGCCATTGCAGCTGGAATGTGCACCACCAATATGGGCGGTAGCGGAAATGTGGCCGTGTTATGCGGTGCCGAGCGGATGGAGCTTTTGCCCTTTGCCCAGATTGTTACAAGAAGCTGTGGTGCCCTGATGCTGACCCTGGGCGGCATTTTGGTACGCTTTTTTGGGTAGCTTTCCGTTGCAAAAATGTTCCGCAGCACATTTTTGCCTGTGTCCAGGGCTCTTTTTTCATTCTGCCTATCAAATTGGAGGCTTATATGACCCCACAAAAACTTTCTAAACTGATCGGTCAGCAGCGGGAATATTACGCCACGGGCTCAACCCGTCCGCTGCAGGCCCGGCAAAAAGCGCTTTCGCTTTTGGAAGAATCCATTCGTCTGCACCAGCAGGAAATATGCAATGCATTGGTAAACGACTTAGGCAAATGCCCACAGGAAGCATATATGAGCGAAATTGGCATGGTGTTGGAAGAAATTCGCTATCTGCGCCGGCACCTTGCTGCATACCTGCGGCCGCGGCGCGTAGCTACAGCACTTTACCAATTTCCTTCGCGGGGGGTATTGCTGCCCGAACCTTATGGTAATGTATTGGTTATGAGCCCTTGGAATTACCCGTTTTTGCTGGCCATGGGTCCATTTGCCGGTGCACTTGCCGCGGGCAATACCGCGCTGCTCAGCCCCAGTCCCCAAAGCCCCTCTACCAGCCATCTGCTTTTCCAGTTGGTGGAAGGTATCCTTCCGCCCCAGTGGGCTGCCGTGGTGGAAAACGCCCCGTTGGAAGAGGGCGGTTTACTGGACCAGGCGTTTGATTATTTGTTTTTTACCGGCAGCCCCAAAACCGGACGGCTGGTTATGGAAAAGGCCGCCCACCACCTCACTCCGGTTACGCTGGAACTGGGCGGCAAAAGCCCCTGCGTGGTGGACGAAACCGCAAACCTTCCCCTTGCTGCCCGGCGAATTGTGTTCGGCAAATATCTGAACGCCGGCCAAACCTGCGTGGCCCCCGACTATGTTTTGGTGCAGGAAAAGGTGAAAAACCACCTTTTGGGCTATTTAAAAAAATCCATCACCGAATGTTACGGCACAGACCCGCTTAAAAACCCACAGTATGGAAGAATTGTAAACCAGGCGCATTTTGACCGGCTAACCCGGCTTTTGCCTGCCCCCTCAAGCCAGGCCCGCATTGCGGCAGGTGGCGGACTGGACCGTGACCATTTGCGGATAGAACCCACTATTCTGTGCGATGTCAAAGCCGACGACCCGGTCATGTGTGAAGAGATTTTTGGTCCCATTCTGCCCATTCTTACCTACCGCACCCGTCAGGAAGCAATTGAATTTATAACCGCGCGCCCCAAGCCGCTGGCTTTTTACTTGTTTACCCAAAATAAAAGCGCCCAGCGGGAATTTTTCGACCGCTGCAGCTTTGGCGGCGGCTGCGTAAACGACACCATCATGCACCTGTCTTCCACTGCTCTGCCCTTTGGCGGAGTAGGCGAGTCCGGCATGGGCCGCTACCACGGCAAAGCTACTCTGGACACCTTTACCCACTGGCGCAGTGTGTTGAAAAGCTCTACCCGGGTGGACCCGCCGATGCGCTATGCGCCTTATACGGAGGCCAAAGAAAAACTATGTCGCATGTTTTTGGGCGGTAAATAGAAATGAACCGGAAAGGAGCAACGGAATATGAAATGCAAGGTATGTGGAAAAGAAAGCGGTAAATATGTTTTTTGTGCCGAATGCAACCAAAAACGGGAAAACGGAGAAATTATAAAATGTCCTATTTGCGGCCAATGGCACGAAAAAGAGGCCCCCTGCCCCACCGCTGCTGCAACCGATGATCTGGCCCCATCCCCCCAACAGCAGGAAGAGGGGGTTACCTCTGCCCAAAGCAGCACTTCTTTTCTTTACCAGGCTAAAAGCTCTTTATTTACTCCAACCGAAAAAAGATATTGGGACGCCATTCAAAGGCTTTTGCCCCAAAACTGTATTGCCATTCCACAGGCAAACCTGGCTTCCTTTATTCTTCGTACCGATCAGGCTCATTACCAAAACGAACTCTACCGCAATGTGGATATTTTGGTAACAGATAATGGCTATAAACCACTGTTTGTCATTGAAATCAACGACCAATCGCATCTTACCCCCGCCCGCCGGGAGCGTGATGAAAAGGTCAGCAAAATCTGCGAGGAAGCTGGCATTCCCATCATTCGGCTTTGGACCTCCTATGGGGTCAATCCCGATTACATACAAAAGCGAATTGCAGAAACATTAGCTTCACTTCCTGTTGCGAGAATTTCCCATTTTTCATCATCGGCTGACCGCACAAAAGCTCCTGCGGCTAATGCTGGTTCTAAAAAAGGCTGTTATGTTGCCACCTGCGTTTATGGCTCCTACGATTGTCCGCCTGTATGGACTTTGCGGCGTTTTCGGGATGCCTGGCTCTCAAAACGGTGGTACGGCCGCCTTTTTATTCGCTTTTATTACCGTACAAGCCCTTATCTTGTTAAAAAATGGGGGCACAATGGTTTGTTTTGCCGTTTTTGCCGTTCTGTTTTAGACCATTTCGTTCTGCACCTGAAAAAACAAGGCATTTCGTCGGAACCTTACCAGGATTAAACCTGCATTTTGGTTTTGCAAACTGAAAAAGCCACCCTTAAGGGGCGGCTTTTTTGTTTATCGTTTTTCTTTTCCAGCTCTTTTCAGGCAGCAGGTTCTTCCACCCGAATGGCGTTGGGGTAAATTTTTTCCATCCGCTCATCAGGAAAACGGCTGTCAATCAATTGCTGCCACGCACTGGTTGGCGCAATCCCCTGGCTGCGCGCGTCGTACCGCGCCATGGCCAATGCACTGGTAAGCATATTAAGCGCCATAAATACCACCAGCGCCCAGGTTATGTATACCCCCGGCCGGGGGGGAATTTTCTCAATCAGCCCGGAAAGGCGCGGGTAAAGAAACTTTAGCCAAACTACTGCTGCAATGCCCCAGAAAAAGCAGTACAACAGGTTGATACGCCCACCCAAGTTAAACGGAATTGCACTGTAGTCCCAAAACACGGTGCCAAAACACACTTCTGTGACCACGCTGCAAAAATATTCATAAGCGCCGCCCAACACGGTGCCAAACCAAAACAAAAAGCTATCCGACCGGTCCCGATATCGGTGCAAAAGGGCCGTAGCCAGCGCAATGGCAAACCCCCATACAATAGAAAACGGCCCCCATACCAGGCTGGAACGGCTCATCCAAACACCTGCCGTAATGCGGCAGAAAATGGTTTCGGTAAAATCTCCAAGCAGCGAACCTATGACAAACAGCCATACCAATTTATAAAAGCTGCAGCCCGCCGCAAACACACCGGTGGCTGCTGCCGTTTTTTTTGCCAAAAAATTGGGGTAGCTGCGGCTAAGCCGCCGCTCCACATGCCCGGTAATCCAGCCGGCCAGCTTCCATGCCAGCTTTGCCAGCCGGTGGTTTACCTCCCGAACTGCCGGGTTCACCCGGGTTAAATGCCGCATGGCACTGTAGGCGCCCAAACTGTCCACCAGGTACAGCGCCAAAAGTACCCACAAAACAACACGACCAACCGCTGCGGGAATCCATGCCAGGGCCAGGGCCAAAAGCGGATTCAGCACCCGCAGGCCCAAAACCCCCAATACACCCCACAAAAGGCTGTACGGCAGGCAGATATATCCATCTAAGTTCAGCGGCCGGTTCGAATAATCCCACCAGCGTCCGCCGGTTGTCTTTTCCAGCAAATGGCCGGCAATCCATTCAATTAAGGTACAAAAAACTGCGCTGCCAACAAACTGCACCAACAGGTTTCCCGACTGCTCGGTCAGGGTCATGGCCAGCACAACGCCCGCTACGCCATATACCGTACAAAATGGCCCATCCACCACGCCGCGGTTTTCAAACCGCTTGTACCGGGCCGCCGCTACTATGGTTTCCGCCACCCAGCCCAACATGCCATAAACAAAAAACAGCCAAACTGCCGTGTAAATATGAAACTGCAACCAAACACTCCCCTTCTGCCGCGGCCCAAATGACCGGGCACTTCATAGCCAGCCTTTTTGGGCTACTGCTATGCGTTCTTTGCCATTTTACCACATATCTCTTTATGATAAATGAAAAAGCTGTAAACACTTGTGCCTGAAAAAGGTGCTGTTGCTGCCGCGCTTGACACCCTGCCCCGGCACAGGTATACTTAAACACAGAAAACCGTTGAGTGAGGAGAGTACCTTCGCTTTAAGCGCTGCAGAGAGCCGCCGTAAGCTGCAAAGGCGGTGCGCTAAGCGGCTGGGAATGGGCTCATGAGGGCGGCCCGAGGGCACTGACCGGTAGGCGCCGACGGAACTTTTCCCCGTTACCGAAAAGGGTGCGGCCAATAGCCGCGCACAGCACCACAACAGGGTGGCAAAACAGACAATCTGCGTCTGTCCCGGCCGGGGCAGACGCTTTTTTTGAAAGGAAGTACCGCCATGACCGAAAAACTACCGCAAAAGCGCATTTTGACCGGTGACCGCACCACCGGCCGTCTGCATTTAGGCCACTATGTGGGCAGTTTGCAAAGCCGTGTAGCTTTGCAAAACCAGTATGACACCTTTATTCTGCTGGCTGACATTCAGGCTTTGACCACCCACTTTGAGCATCCGGAACTAATCCACGACAGCATTTACCAGGTAGCTATTGATAACCTTTCGGTGGGTTTGGACCCGAATACCGTGACACTGGTACAGCAAAGCCAGATTACCGCCATTGCAGAACTGACCGAAATTTATTCCCTTTTGGTGACGGTAAACACCCTGCGCCACAACCCCACCATTAAAACCGAAGCCAAAAACTATGGTTACGATGACCTTACCTTCGGCTTTTTGGGCTATCCGGTCAGCCAGTCGGCAGATATCACCTTCTGCAAAGCGGACCTGGTACCGGTGGGCGAAGACCAGGCCCCCCACATGGAGTTAACCCGCAAAATTGTGCGTCGCTTTAACGAGCTGTATGGCGCCAACCTGCCTGAACCGCAGATGATGCTTTCCAACTGCGGGCGCCTGATGGGTCTGGACGGCAATGCCAAAATGGGCAAAAGCCTGGGCAATGCCATTTACCTTTCGGACGACGCCGAAACGGTCAGCGCTAAGGTAAAGAAAGCCGTTACCGACACCACTCGTATTTCGGTCAAGGACCCCGGTCATCCGGAGGTGTGTGTGGTCAGCCGTTACCACTCCATCTTTAATTCTTCCGAAGCGGAAAATATTTGCGAAATGTGCAAAGGCGCAAAGATTGGCTGTGTAGCCTGCAAAAAACTGCTGGCGGAAAAGCTTAACGCTTTGCTGGACCCGTTCAGAGAAAAACGCGCCTATTACGAAGCGCATCTGCCCGAGGTAAAGGAAATTATTATGGCTGGTTCCGAACGGGCCAACCGCATTGGCAACGAAACCATGCGCGAGGTAAAAGAAGCCATGCATATTGCGCTGTAAATACAGCTGCCTTATGTTGCTTTATTTTGAAAAACGGCCGCCGGTGGCGGCCGTTTTTCTACCAGCTTTTGCGGCAACCTGTTAGAAAAGGAGAAAACCATGGACTTTAAGCAAGTGACAGAAGCTGCCCGCCCCCGGCTTGGCAGCGTGTGCAAAGGCTGCGTCGTCTGCAACGGCAAAGCCTGTTCCAATCAGATTCCCGGTCCCGGTGCAAAAGGCCTGGGGGATACTGCCATCCGCAATTTTGAAGCCTGGAGCCGCATTCGGGTAAATATGGATACTCTTTTTGCCGATGAAGGCTGCGACACCACCTGCTCGCTGTTCGGCCGAACTTTCCGTTTGCCTCTGTTCGCCGGGCCGGTGGGCGCAGTGCAGCTGCACTACGGCGACACATATACCGACGAAAGCTATAACCAAGCGTTGGTTTTGGGCTGTGCACAAAGCGGCATTGCAGCCTTTACTGGGGATGGAACCAACCCCAATGTCATGCAGTCAGCTTGCCGGGCCATTGGTCAGCAAGAAGGCTGTGGTATTCCTACCATTAAGCCCTGGAGCCTGCCGGTCATTGAAGAAAAACTTGCTTTGTGCCGGCTAAGCAAAGCCTTTGCGGTTGCCATGGATGTGGATGCTGCCGGCCTGCCCTTTTTGAAAGGGCAAACTCCCCCTGCAGGCGCTAAGTCGCAGCAGCAGCTGCACGAAATTATTCAGCTTGCCGGCGATCTGCCGTTTATTGTTAAGGGAATTATGACGGTGAAAGGTGCCGAAAAGGCTATAGACGCCGGTGCGGCAGCCATTGTGGTTTCAAACCATGGTGGCCGGGTATTGGACGGCTGCGCCGCCACGGCCGAGGTACTGCCGGAAATTGCCAAGGCAGCGCAAGGCCGCTGCAAGGTTTTGGTGGACGGCGGCATTCGCACCGGTACCGACCTGTTCAAAGCGCTGGCACTGGGCGCAGACGCTGTACTGGTTGCACGGCCTTATGTAACCGCAGTTTATGGCGCCGGAAGCGACGGCGTACAGTGCTTGACCGAAAAGTTTGCCGCAGAGCTTGCTGACACCATGACCATGTGCGGAGCAAGCAGTTTAAAGCAGATTTCCCGGGATATGGTGCGGCTGTAATCCTTTGCCTTTTTGGGCCATGCTAACCTTACTCCTTACACCAAGAAAAGAAAACGCTGCTTTCATCTTTTTTATTGTAAAGTAAAATGTTGTGATATCGAACTTCATTTTACTTTTTTGCAGCATTTAGGCGAAAATCAAGCGGGCGTTTTCTCTTGCCTTTTCCCCTTTTTTTGCATATACTAAAAATAGGAAAAGCTATTTTTCCATCTGCTTTTCCCGCGTTTAAGGTCTTGGTTCTATTCCGGCCTAGATAAAAAACAAGGGGGCTTTTTGATGAAACCGTATGTTGTAACCATTGCACGGGAGAATGGCAGCGGTGGGCGAGCCATTGGTCATGCGCTTGCCCGTAAGCTTGGTGTGGAATGTTACAATCGCCAGCTGCTGCGCCTTGCTTCGGATGAAAGCGGCATCAACGAACAGCTGTTCGCCCAAGCGGATGAACAGTTCAAAAAGACCCTGCTGTTCAAGGTTGCAAGGGATGCTTATAAAGGTGAGGTTATTCCGCCTGACAGCGACAATTTCACCTCCAATGAAAATTTGTTCCGCTACCAGGCACGGGTTATTCGTCAGCTGGCCGAAGCCGGCAGCTGTGTGGTAATTGGCCGCTGTGCAGATTATGTCCTGCAGGATTATCCGTACCTTCTGCGCATTTTCATTCACGCACCGGAAGAAGCCCGTGTGAAAGCGTTGGCGTTTCGCCACCATGTTGGTGAGGATGAGGCAGCGCGGATTATGGAGCAGGTGGATAAACGCCGTGCCGCTTACTACAAAGCAGTAACCGGCCGCAACTGGCGTGATGCGGCAAACTACGACCTTTCGCTGGATTCTGACAAGCTGGGCCAGGAGGGTTGTATTGACCGTATTTGCGCTTATTTAAAAGTGTTAGATACTTTGTAAACAGCCGGCTGCGCCAGCTTTGGTTTTAAGTAAAAAAACATCCGGGCCAAAGGCCTGGGTTCATAAGACAGTTAACAGCCACAGCAGTTTGCTCCACTGTGGCTGTTTTTGTATACCTTTCTGCTATGTGATAACATGGAACCAAACAGACCTGCTAATCGGAATTTAGCATAGGGAGGAAATCAGTGTGCCACAGATGAATAAAGGCGGAAAGTTTATTTTCGGAAAATCACTCATCCGAGAAGATGGCGTAATTCAGTTTCCCGAGCAGGCGATTCGTGAATACGACATCACT
>JALFTI010000009.1 GCA_022778585.1 Pygmaiobacter massiliensis
CTAACAGAAATCAGATAGCTCTTTATTCTTGGATAATCTAAAATGTTGTCATTTTGTTGCCACGGGGCAATTCCGTAACGCAAAAGTCCAGCATTTATAAGGCTTTTCAGCCTTTCGGGGATTATTCCCACTCAATAGTTGCGGGTGGTTTTGTAGTAATATCGTAAACAATACGGTTTACCCCGGCAACTTCATTTACAATGCGGGAAGAAATCTTCTCCAAGACATCGTACGGAATTTTTGCCCAATCGCTGGTCATACCATCTACGCTAGTCACTGCACGGATTGCCACTGCATCGCAATAGGTACGGCCATCACCCATTACACCTACACTTCGAATACCCGGTAGTACAGTAAAATACTGCCAAATTTCTTTATCGAGGCCAGCTTTTGCAATCTCCTCCCGCAAAATGGCATCGGATTCACGAATAATGTACAGTTTTTCCTCTGTCACTTCACCAATGCAGCGAATAGCCAATCCGGGGCCAGGGAACGGCTGGCGGTCTACAATATAATCTGGCAACCCCAACTGGCGGCCAACATTTCTAACCTCGTCCTTAAACAAAAGCCGCAAGGGCTCAATCAACTCAAACTGTACATCCTTCGGCAAGCCGCCCACATTGTGGTGGCTCTTAATCACCGCTGCATCACCTGCACCGGATTCGATCACATCCGGATAAATGGTCCCCTGCAACAGGTAATCCATTTTGCCCAGTTTTGCCGCCTCGGCATCAAATACGCGAATAAATTCACTGCCAATAATTTTGCGTTTTGTTTCCGGATCGGTTACACCTGCCAATTTGCCCAGGAACAAATCCTTAGCATTTACCCGGATAACCTTCATATCAAATTCTTTGGCGAGGGTTCCCATAACCTGATCGCCTTCATCCTTACGCATCAGGCCATGATCCACAAAAATACAGGTCAGTTGATCCCCAATCGCCTTATGCACCATAACAGCCGCTACAGTAGAATCCACGCCACCCGAAAGGGCGCAAAGTACCCGCTTAGTGCCCACCTGCTCACGAATAGAAGCAATACTGCTGTCCACAAAACCCGCCGCAGTCCAATCTCCGGTGCAACCGCAAACATCGTACAAAAAGCTGTGCAGCAGCTCTTTGCCAAATTCGGTATGGTTCACCTCTGGATGAAACTGCACAGCATACAATTTCTTTTCCGCATTCTCCATAGCGGCCACCGGGCAGCTGGCACTATGAGCGGTCGCCACAAAGCCCTGCGGCATTTTCACAATCTGGTCTGTATGGCTCATCCAGCAAATTCCTTCCCGGAACACTTTGGCCATTAAACCGCCATCTGCATTCACAGGAATTTTACCGTATTCGCGGGTTTCGGGATGGAAAACCTCGCCGCCCAACTCATATGCCATCAGCTGTGCGCCATAGCAGATACCCAACAGCGGAATTCCCAGCTCAAACACTTCTTTTTCAATAGAAGGCGCGCCTGCTTCGTACACACTGGCCGGTCCACCGGTAAAAATAATACCTCGCGGATTGGTTTCCTTGATGACCGCAAGCGCTTTTTTATAGGGAACAACTTCACTGTAAACATTGTTCTCCCGAACGCGCCGGGCGATCAGCTGATTGTACTGGCCGCCAAAATCGACTATGACGATCGTCTCGTGAGCCATACATGACCTCCCATTCTTCAATATACCCTTACTTTCAGCCAACGGGCTTTGCTTTACCCAGAAAAAAGTTCTGGGTAAAGCAAAGCCCCCTTACGCTACCGCAAAGGGGCTTTACAATAGGCTTAATTACTCGTTGATAGCAGTAACAACGCCGGAACCAACGGTACGGCCGCCTTCACGGATAGCGAAACGCAGGCCTTCCTCGATGGCGATCGGGGTGATCAGTTCAACATCCATCACCACATTGTCGCCGGGCATGCACATCTCAACGCCTTCGGGCAGAGAGATAACGCCAGTTACATCGGTGGTACGGAAATAGAACTGAGGACGATAGTTGTTAAAGAACGGAGTGTGACGGCCGCCCTCATCCTTGGTCAGCACATACACCTGGCCACGGAACTTGGTGTGGGGGTGAATGGTGCCGGGCTTGGACAGAACCTGGCCACGCTCGATCTCGTTACGCTGAATACCACGCAGCAGGGCGCCCACATTGTCGCCAGCCTGGGCAAAGTCCAGCAGCTTGCGGAACATTTCCAGACCAGTGATGGTGGTCTTGCGCTTCTCATCCTGCAGACCGACGATTTCAACTTCCTCGCCGACCTTTACAGTGCCACGCTCCACACGGCCGGTAGCAACAGTGCCGCGGCCGGTGATGGTGAACACATCTTCAACAGGCATCAGGAAGGGCTTGTCGGCAGCACGGTCCGGAGTGGGGATATAGCTGTCAACAGCGTCCATCAGCTCCTTAATGCAAGCATACTCAGGAGCATTGGGATCGGTGGAGGTGCACTCCAGAGCCTTCAGAGCAGAGCCACGGATGATAGGGGTGTCGTCGCCGGGGAACTCGTAGGAGTCCAGCAGCTCACGAACTTCCATCTCAACCAGCTCGATCAGCTCTTCGTCGTCAACCTGATCGCACTTGTTCAGGAACACAACGATAGCGGGCACGCCAACCTGACGGGCCAGCAGAATGTGCTCGCGGGTCTGGGCCATGGGGCCGTCGCTGGCAGCAATAACCAAGATAGCGCCGTCCATCTGCGCAGCACCAGTGATCATGTTCTTCACATAGTCAGCGTGGCCCGGGCAGTCCACATGGGCATAGTGACGGGCCTCGGTCTGATACTCCACATGGGAGGTGTTGATGGTGATGCCACGCTCGCGCTCTTCGGGAGCCTTATCGATGTTGGCATAGTCGGTGAATTCAGCACCGCCGCACAGGGACAGATACTTGGTGATAGCAGCGGTCAGGGTGGTTTTGCCGTGGTCAACATGGCCAATGGTGCCAATGTTGACATGCGGCTTGGTGCGTTCAAATTTTGCCTTACCCATGGTAATTAGCCTCCTTAATTCTTTGGTAGCCACTTGGTTTTATTCTATCAGTACGACGCATAAAAATCAAGTGTTTTATCAGGTCGCGTACTACTTATAGTACACGATCAGCCCTCTTTTTTGCTTCGCTCATTCATAATGCTCTCGGCAATATTCTTGGGCACTTCCACATAGTGGCTGGGCTCCATGCTGTACTGGCCACGGCCCTGGGTTTTGCTGCGCAGGTCGGTAGCATAACCAAACATGTTGGACAGCGGCACAAACGCATTGATCTGCTCCACACCGCCACGGGGCTCCATACCCTGAATCTGGCCGCGGCGAGCATTCAAATCGCCGATTACATCGCCCATATACTCTTCCGGCACGGTTACCGCAACCTTCATAATGGGCTCCAGAATGACCGGATCCGCCTTGCGCATAGCCTCTTTAAAGGCCATGGAGCCGGCGATCTTAAAGGCCATTTCGGAAGAGTCGACCTCGTGATAGGAACCATCCCACAAAGTGACCTTTACATCCACTACCGGGTAGCCAGCCAGCACACCGGCTTTCATAGCACCCTGGATACCCTGATCCACGGGGCCAATGAACTCCTTGGGGATAGCGCCGCCAACCACAGCGTTGACGAACTCGTAACCCTTGCCGGGCTCGTTGGGCTCAATCTTGATCTTGACATGACCATACTGGCCCTTACCACCGGACTGACGGGCATACTTGGTTTCCTGGTTGCACTCGCGGCGAATGGTTTCACGGTATGCCACCTGGGGCTTGCCCACATTGGCTTCTACCTTGAACTCACGCAGCAAACGGTCAACAATGATTTCCAGATGCAACTCGCCCATGCCAGCGATGATGGTCTGGCCGGTCTCTTCGTCGGTATAGGTCCGGAAGGTGGGATCTTCCTCGGCCAGCTTGGCAAGCGCAATGCCCATCTTCTCCTGACCAGCTTTGGTCTTGGGCTCGATGGCTACGCGGATAACCGGGTCGGGGAATTCCATGCTTTCCAGAACGATGGGATGCTTTTCATCGCACAGGGTGTCGCCGGTGGTGGTGTTTTTCAGGCCCACGGCGGCAGCAATATCGCCGGCATAGCACTGGTCGATATCCTTGCGGTGGTTGGCATGCATCTGCAGAATACGGCCCAAGCGTTCATTCTGATCCTTCACCGAGTTGTAGTAGGTGGAGCCAGCCACAGCCACGCCGGAGTAGACGCGGAAGAAGCACAGTTTACCCACAAACGGGTCGGTAGCGATCTTAAAAGCCAGAGCCGCGAAGGGAGCATCGTCAGAGGACGGACGGCTCTCTTCCTCGTTGGTTTCGGGATTGATGCCCTTGATATCCTCGATATCGGTCGGGGCGGGCATATAGTCCACAATGGCGTCCAGCAGCTTCTGCACACCCTTATTTTTATAAGAAGTGCCGCAAACTACCGGAACAATCGTGTTGGCAATGGTCTCCTTGCGCAGAGCAGCTTTGATCTCCTGCTTGGTGAGCTCCTCACCATCCAGGTATTTCATCATCAGCTCTTCGTCGGATTCGGCTACCGCCTCGATCAGCTGGTCATGATACTTCTGGGCCAGTTCTTTCATGTCCTCGGGAATCTCTTCCTCGCGGATATCCACGCCCATGTCATCATAATAAACATCAGCTTTCATATCGATCAGGTCGACGATACCTTTAAAGGTCTCTTCCTTGCCGATCGGCAGCTGAATGGGCACAGCGTTGGCCTTCAGGCGATCGTGCACCATGTTCAGCACATTATAAAAATCTGCGCCCATGATGTCCATCTTATTCACATAGATCATCCGGGGAACATGGTATTTGTCAGCCTGATGCCACACGGTCTCGGACTGGGGTTCCACACCGCCCTTGGCGCACATAACCGTCACAGAACCATCCAGCACGCGCAGGCTGCGTTCTACCTCAACAGTAAAGTCCACATGGCCCGGGGTGTCGATGATGTTGATGCGGTGGCGGTTTTTCTTGGCCGCAGCGGGGTCGCCCAAAAGCTCGGTATGGCTCCAATAGCAAGTGGTAGCTGCGGAGGTGATGGTGATACCACGCTCCTGCTCCTGCGCCATCCAGTCCATCGTAGCGGCGCCGTCATGCGTTTCACCGATCTTGTGGTTCACACCGGTGTAGTACAGAATGCGCTCGGTGGTAGTCGTTTTACCCGCGTCGATGTGCGCCATGATGCCGATGTTTCTGGTCATTTCCAGAGAAACGTCTCTTGGCATACTTACCTCCTAAATTCTAAAGCCACAGATTAATATCTGTAGTGGGCAAACGCCTTGTTGGCATCGGCCATCTTGTGGGTATCCTCGCGCTTCTTCACGGCGTTACCGGTATTGTTGGCAGCATCCATGATCTCGCCGGCCAGCTTCTCGCGCATGGTGCGCTCGTTGCGGCCGCGGGCATAGGTGGTCAGCCAGCGCAGGCCCAGGGTTTCGCGGCGCTCGGGGCGCACTTCCATAGGAACCTGGTAGGTGGAACCACCCACACGGCGTGCTTTGACCTCCAAAAGCGGCATAATGTTTTCCAGAGCCTTCTCAAAGGTCTCCAAAGGATCGTTGCCGGTCTTCTCCTTGACGATCTCAAATGCACCGTAAACAATCTTCTGCGCGACGCCTTTTTTGCCGTCATACATCACACTGTTCACCAGACGGGTGACCATCTTGGAGTTGTAGATGGGATCGGCCAGTACATCGCGCTTTGCAATATTACCTCTTCTCGGCATCTTCTCTTCCCTCCTTCACATAATGATATCATCGGTACTCGAAAGTGTTTGGCTTCCGACAGTGCACTAAGAGGTTTTAAAAAGAACGATATTCGTTTCAAAAACCTACTTAATGGACAATGTCTCGCAATTCCAAAACTTACTTCTTCGCTGCACCGGCCTTCGGACGCTTGGCGCCGTATTTGGAACGGGACTGGTTGCGGTTGGCAACACCCTGGGCATCAAGCGTGCCGCGGATGATGTGGTAACGCACACCGGGCAGGTCCTTTACACGGCCGCCGCGGATCAGGACCACAGAGTGCTCCTGCAGGTTGTGGCCGATACCGGGGATATAGGAAGTGACCTCGATACCATTTGTGAGCTTGACACGGGCGACCTTCCGAAGAGCGGAGTTCGGCTTTTTCGGAGTCATGGTACGAACCGCAGTGCAAACGCCACGCTTCTGGGGAGCGTTCTGCTCGGTGTAAACCTTCTTCTGGCTGTTGTAGCCACGAAGCAGGGCGGGAGCAGTGGACTTCTCCACCAGGACCTCACGACCTTTGCGGACGAGCTGGTTAAAAGTAGGCATATCGTTCTCCTTTCTGCATTGCTGCGTAGTGAATTTATGAAAAAAAGAGGGGCGCGCTGCGTCCCTCTTTTTATCAACGATTACTGTTGAAAACATACTGACACAACAAATATAGTTTACACTGTTCTGTCAAGCGTGTCAATAGTTTTTTCTGCCAAAGCTGTGCGTACAGCACGCCTTGTTTTGTGCCGGTTGTGCAAAGTTTTCCAAATTTTTGCTTTGGCACTTACAGCACATTTTCAGCCGCGGCCATTTCCTCATCAGCAAAGTCTTCGCCGCTGTCCGGGTGCAGCCCGGTACCGGCCGGAATCAGTTTGCCGATAATGACATTTTCCTTCAGGCCCAACAGCGGATCTTCCTTGCCCTTAATAGCGGCTTCGGTCAGAACGCGGGTGGTCTCCTGGAAGGAGGCTGCCGACAGGAAGGAGTCGGTAGCCAGCGAGGCCTTGGTAATACCCAAAATAATATCGGTGGCCTTTGCTTCGGTCAGGTCCGTCTCCCCGGCAGCAATGCGGGCACGGATTTCTTCGTTCTGCCGCTCCACCTCACGCTTGTCGGCCAAAGCGCCGCCAATCAGGCTGGTAGAACCGGCATCATCCACCCGGACCTTGCGCATCATCTGGTGCACAATTACCTCAATATGCTTGTCGTTGATATCAACGCCCTGCATACGGTAGGTCATCTGGACCTGAGCGATGATATAAGCCTCGGTAGCAGCACGACCCTTGATGGCCAGAATGTCATGCGGGTAGGCGTTGCCTTCGGTGATCATATCGCCCTGTTCCAGCACATCTCCTTCGGCCACACGCAGGCGCTGGCCAAACGGAATCATATAGCTCTTTTCTGCCGGTGCGCCGTTTTCGTCCTTGCCGGATACCACCACATGGCGGTTTTTCTTGGTGTCGTCGATATGCACCACGCCGGCGATCTCGGTCATAATGGCCTGAGACTTGGGACGGCGGGCTTCGAACAGCTCCTCAACACGGGGCAGACCCTGTGTAATATCCTCCGCGTTGGCGATACCGCCGGTGTGGAAGGTACGCATGGTCAGCTGGGTGCCGGGCTCGCCGATCGACTGGGCGGAAATGATACCCACCGATTCGCCGATATTCACCGGCCGGCCATTGGCCAGGTTGGCAGCATAGCACTTGGCGCAGCAGCCATAACGGGAATGGCAGCCCAACACGCTGCGGATTTCTACCTTTTTGATACCGGCTTCCACAACCCGTTTGGCATCGGCTTCCCGCATCATGGTGTCGGAAGAAACCAACAGTTCGCCGGTCTCCGGGTCCAGAATATCCCGCACCGGATACCGGCCCACCAGCCGTTCCTCCAGCGGTTCGTACATTTCGTTGCCGATCCGGATATCCTCTACCCAGATACCTTCGTTGGAGCCGCAGTCTTCTTCCTGAACGATCACATCCTGGGAAACATCCACCAGACGGCGGGTCAGATAACCCGAGTCAGCGGTACGCAGTGCGGTATCGGCCAAGCCTTTGCGGGCGCCACGGCTGGAGATAAAGTATTCCAAAATAGACAGGCCTTCGCGGTAGTTAGCCTTGATGGGAACCTCGATGGTCTTACCAGCGGTGTTGGCCAGAAGGCCGCGCATACCGGCCAGCTGACGAATCTGGTTCATAGAACCACGGGCGCCGGAATCCGCCATCATAAAGATGGGGTTGCGGTCGGACAGGTTTTCGGTAACGGCTTTGGAAACCTCATCGGTCGCCTTGTTCCAGATTGCGATGGAACGGTTGTAACGCTCTTCGTCCGAGATAAGGCCGCGGTTAAACTGTTTGAGCACCTTGCTGATCTCGTTTTCAGCGCTAGCCAAAATTTCTGCCTTTTTAGGCGGAATTTCGGCGTCCGAAACGGCCACGGTCAGAGCGCTCTTGGTAGAATACTTAAAGCCCTGCGCTTTAATGGCATCCAGCATTTGGGAGGTAATCTCGGTACCATGCAGGTGGATGCACCGATCAATCAGCTGGCCCAGGGTCTTTTTAGTGACCAAAAACTCGATTTCATACCGGAAGAGGTTTTCCTCTTTGGTGCGGTCCACATAACCCAGGTCCTGCGGAACAGGCGCGTTGAAAATAATCTTACCAATCGTGGTATCTACCAGACGGCTCTTCATCACACCGTCAACTTCCAGAGTGCGGCGCACCTTAATGGGGGCCTGCAGGGTGATAATGCCCTCCTGGTAGGCCATCATGGCCTCGTCCTCGTCCCGGAAGACCTTGCCTTCGCCCTTATCGCCGGGGTTCACCATAGTCAGGTAGTAGCTGCCCAGCACCATGTCCTGCGTAGGCACGGTAACCGGCTTGCCGTCCGACGGCTTAAGCAGGTTGCGGGAAGCCAGCATCAGACTCATGGCCTCGTGCTGAGCTTCTTTGGAAAGCGGCAGGTGAACAGCCATCTGGTCGCCGTCAAAGTCTGCGTTGAAAGCCGTGCAAACCAGCGGATGCAGCTTGATGGCACGGCCTTCCACCAGAATAGGTTCAAAGGCCTGAATGCCCAGACGGTGCAAAGTCGGGGCACGGTTGAGCATAACCGGGTGACCCTTGATGACCGTCTCCAGCGAATCCCACACCTGGGGATGGCTGCGTTCTACCATTTTACGGGCAGATTTAATATTGTTGGCCAGGCCCTTTTCCACTAAGTCCTTCATAACGAAGGGCTTGAACAGCTCCAGAGCCATCTCCTTGGGCAGGCCGCACTGGTACATTTTCAGTTCGGGGCCTACCACAATAACCGAACGGCCGGAATAGTCTACGCGCTTGCCCAGCAGGTTCTGCCGGAACCGGCCCTGTTTGCCCTTCAGCATATCCGAAAGGCTCTTCAGCGGGCGGTTGTTGGGTCCGGTGACTGGGCGGCCGCGCCGGCCGTTATCGATCAGGGCGTCCACAGCCTCCTGCAGCATCCGCTTTTCGTTGCGGATGATAATATCCGGCGCGCCCAGTTCCAAAAGGCGCTTCAGGCGGTTGTTGCGGTTGATAACCCGGCGGTACAGATCGTTCAGGTCACTGGTTGCAAACCGGCCGCCGTCCAGCTGAACCATGGGGCGGATATCGGGCGGAATGACCGGAATAACATCCAGAATCATCCATTCGGGGCGGTTGCCGGACATGCGGAAGGCTTCCACAACCTCCAGCCTTTTCAATAGCCGCATCCGC
The DNA here is from genome assembly GCA_022778585.1 of Pygmaiobacter massiliensis. Classification (GTDB taxonomy): domain Bacteria; phylum Bacillota; class Clostridia; order Oscillospirales; family Ruminococcaceae; genus Pygmaiobacter; species Pygmaiobacter massiliensis_A. The sequence continues at coordinate 9,453 of JALFTI010000009.1, forward strand.
TTTTGACCGGAGGCATCCTCCAGTTCCGCATGCAGTTGTTCGGACAGTGCGTCCAGGTCAATCTTTTCCAGCAGCTCTTTGATGGCTTCGGCGCCCATAGCGGCCTTAAACTCATCTTCATACCGCTCGCGCATCTCGCGGTACTCTTTTTCGCTGAGCAGCTGTTTTTCCTCCAGCGGGGTGAGCCCCGGGTCGGTGACAATATAGCTGGCAAAATACAAAACCCGGTCCAAAAGGCGCGGGGACATATCCAGCATGAGACCAATGCGGGAGGGAATGCCCTTAAAATACCAAATATGGGACACCGGGCAGGCCAGCTCAATGTGGCCCATACGCTCGCGGCGAACCTTGGCACGGGTGACCTCTACGCCGCAGCGGTCGCAGATTTTGCCCTTATAGCGGATGCGCTTGTACTTGCCGCAGTGGCACTCCCAGTCCTTGGTGGGTCCAAAAATGCGTTCGCAGTACAAACCATCCCGCTCTGGCTTTAAGGTACGGTAGTTGATGGTTTCGGGCTTAGTGACCTCACCGTAACTCCAGGCACGGATCTGGTCGGGAGAAGCAAGCCCGATCTTAATAGAATCAAAGACATTAAACTCCATGGAGCGAACCCTTCCTTTTCTCTAAGTTAACGGTGGTTATTCGATGGCATCCGGGTCTTGTGCGACATCGTCGCCCAAACCACTGAACAGGTCGTCAGCGCTCAGGTCGCCATCATCGCTCTCTGTCTCCGCTTCGCCCGCATCGGCGTCATTGATGGTATAGCCTTCGAACTCGCTCTCTACTGCCACATCGTCGCCAATGTGCAGGTTTGCCGCGTCAAAGCCCAGATCGTCGTCATCAAAGGTCTGCTTCAGGTCGATCTCGTTCTTTTCCGCATCCAGTACCCGGACATCCAGGCCCAGGCTCTGCAGTTCCTTCATCAGCACGCGGAAGGACTCCGGAATACCCGGACGGGGCACATCCTCGCCCTTCACAATCGCCTCATAGGTCTTTACACGGCCCACCACATCGTCCGACTTAACGGTCAAAATCTCCTGCAGGGTATAGGCGGCGCCGTAAGCTTCCAGCGCCCACACTTCCATTTCGCCGAAGCGCTGGCCGCCGAACTGGGCCTTGCCGCCCAAGGGCTGCTGGGTTACCAGGCTGTACGGGCCGGTGGAACGGGCGTGGATCTTATCATCCACCAGGTGGTGCAGTTTCAAGTAATACATATAACCCACGGTAACCGGGTTATCAAACCGCTCGCCGGTGCGTCCGTCATACACATAGGTTTTGCCGTCCTCGCGCATGCCGGCCTCTTTGAACATTTCGCGGATGTCCGACTCGTGCGCGCCGTCAAATACCGGGGTCATAACCTTCCAGCCCAGCGCTTTTGCGGCCATGCCCAGGTGCACTTCCAGCACCTGACCAATGTTCATACGGCTGGGCACGCCCAACGGGTTCAGGCAGATATCCAGCGGGGTGCCGTCCGGCAGGAAAGGCATATCCTCCTGGGGCAGAATGCGGGACACCACGCCCTTGTTGCCGTGGCGGCCGGCCATTTTATCGCCCACGCTGATCTTGCGCTTTTGGGCAATATAGCAGCGGACCACCTGGCGCACGCCGGGATTCAGCTCATCGCAGTTTTCGGGGGTGAAAACCTTCACATCCACAATAATGCCGTATTCCCCGTGGGGCACACGCAGCGAGGTGTCGCGCACTTCGCGGGCCTTTTCACCGAAAATAGCGCGCAGAAGCCGCTCTTCCGCGGTCAGCTCGGTTTCGCCCTTCGGGGTGACCTTGCCAACCAGAATGTCGCCGGTTTTAACCTCGGCGCCCACCCGAATAATGCCCCGCTCGTCCAGATCTTTTAGTGCATCATCGCCCACATTGGGAATGTCGCGGGTGATCTCCTCGGGTCCCAGCTTGGTTTCACGGGCTTCCAGCTCGTACTCTTCAATGTGGATGGAGGTGTAAACATCCTCCCGCACAATCTTTTCATTAATCAGGACAGCGTCCTCATAGTTATAACCTTCCCAGGTCATAAAGCCGATGAGGGCGTTTTTGCCCAGGCTGATCTCGCCGTTCTTGGTGGCGGGGCCGTCGGCGATGACCTGGCCGGCCTTCACCTGCTCGCCCTTGTCCACGACCGGGCGCTGGTTCACACAGGTGCCCTGGTTGGACCGCATGAACTTGATCAGCTCATAGGTATCCAGATTGCCTTCTTCGGTGCGAATGGCAATCTTGTCCGCGCAGACATGCTCCACCACGCCGGCATGCTTTGCCAGCACACAGACGCCAGAGTCGCAGGCCGCCTTATATTCCATACCGGTGGCAACATAGGGCTGCTCAGTTACCAGCAAAGGCACTGCCTGCCGCTGCATGTTGGAGCCCATCAGCGCACGGTTTGCGTCGTCGTTCTCCAGGAAGGGAATCATGGAGGTCGCTACCGAGACCACCATTCGGGGAGAAACATCCATGAAGTCGGCCTTGTTGCGGTCCACGCTCATGATCTCGTCGCGGCAGCGGGCGTTTACGCGCTCGTTTACAAACCAGCCATTCTCATCCAGCGGCTCGTTGGCCTGGGCCACCACATAATTGTCCTCCACATCGGCAGTCATGTAAACCACCTCGTCGGTTACCCGGTGGTTTTCCTTGTCAATGCGGCGGTAGGGCGCTTCAATAAAGCCGTACTTATTAATTTTGGCGAAGGTTGCCAGATAGGAAATCAGGCCGATGTTGGGACCTTCCGGGGTCTCAATGGGGCACATGCGGCCATAGTGGGTATAGTGCACATCGCGCACCTGGAAACCTGCACGGTCACGGGACAAACCGCCGGGACCAAGGCTGGACAGACGGCGCTTGTGGGTCAGCTCTGCCAGGGGGTTATTCTGGTCCATAAACTGAGAAAGCGGCGAAGAACCGAAGAACTCCTTAATGGCGGCCACAACCGGACGAATATTGATCAGTGCCTGCGGGGTCACCGAATCGGTATCCTGCAGGGTCATGCGCTCGCGGATCACACGCTCCATACGGGCAAAGCCGGTGCGCACGGCATTCTGCAGCAATTCACCCACGCAGCGAATGCGGCGGTTGCCCAGATGGTCGATATCATCGGTCACGCCGATGCCCGAATCCAGTCCGTTCAGGTAGTTGATGGAAGCGAGAATATCGTCCACCGTGGTATGGCGGGGCACCAAAAGGTCGCGGTTTGCGTCCAGCAGCTTTTTCTGCTCTTCCACATCGTCGGTGGCATTCAAAATTTTCTGCAGCTCGCTGAAGCTGACCATCTCCTCAATGCCCGCTTCCTGCGGATCAAAGGACAGATAGTCGGCGGCATCCACCATGCCGTTGGAGATGACCTTGACCTCCTGGCCGTCGATATCCAGATAGACAACCGACACGCCGTTTTTCTGAATCTCGTTGGCAACTGCCTCGGTAATGACCTCGCCCTTTGCAGCCAGCAGCTCGCCGGTCAAGGGGGCAATGACATCCCGCATGGGCCGATGGCCCTGCACGCGGCGGGCAATGGCCAGCTTTTTGTTCAGCTTATAGCGGCCAAACCGGGACAAATCATACCGGCGGTCATCAAAGAACAGGCTGTTCAGGTGGCTTTGGGCACTTTCCACCGTAGGCGGTTCACCCGGACGCAGCTTGCGGTAGGTCTCCAGCAGGCCCTCCTCCTGCGAGTGGGTGGAATCCTTCGCCAAGGTCGCTTCAATGCGGGCGTCTTCTCCAAAGCATTCACGAATCTGTGCATCATCGCCCAGGCCCAAAGCACGGATGAAGGTTGTAACCGGCAGCTTGCGGTTTTTATCAATGTGTACATAGAACACATCGTTGGAGTCGGTCTCATACTCCAGCCAGGCACCGCGGTTGGGATTTAATGTGGCAGTGTAAAGTTTTTTGCCGGTTTTGTCGTAGGAAAAGTCAAAAAACACGCCGGGCGAGCGCACCAGCTGAGATACAATGACCCGTTCGGCACCGTTAATAATAAAGGTACCGGCATCGGTCATAATGGGGAAATCCCCCATAAAAATTTCCTGCTGCTTTACTTCCTGGGTTTCATTGTTGCGCAAACGGGCGGTGACATACATGGGGGCGGCATAGGTCACATCCCGCTCCTTGCATTCCTTAATGGTGTATTTGGGCTCGTCGGACAGGCGGTAATCCACAAAGTCCAGCACCAGGTTACCGGTGTAGTCCTCGATCGTGGAAATGTCGCGGAAGACCTCTTTCATGCCCTTATCCAGAAACCACTGATAGGAATTTTTCTGCACCTCGATGAGGTTGGGCATATCGAGCACTTCGTCGATTTTAGAAAAACTCATGCGCGTGGTTTTTCCAAGCTGTACGGGCTTGACATTCACCATAATTAGCGACCACTCCTATTCATCTATAATAAACTTCTGCGGACGAAATCAGATAAACAGCCGATTGACATTCTTCCAACTTGTGCAAACTGCACATAAAAAAGTTTTAAAGTTTGTGAAAAATGACGCAATTGGCCGTTTTTATACAGTCATATATTATAAATCCGCGCAGTCAACTTGTCAATGAAAATTTGTAATATTTTCTTGTTTTTGGTTTTTTCGTTGCATCCGGTTTTGCAGAATATCCGTAAACAAAAAGCCGCCGGCAAGCCCTGTTGCAGCAAGGTTTACCAGCGGTTTTTTGTTTGCAGCATACCCGGCGCTTTTCGCTTTAACCGGTTACTGCCACCGGGCAGCTGCTTTTGTATTTTGCAGCCAGCTGCCCATGCCACAAAAATGGCGAAAAGAGCAATTTCTGCTGCTGCGCACAGCCAGCAGAACAACCATCTGCGCTGCCGAACAACCCCCACGGGCTTTGGCGTTTCACAACAAATGGCCCTTGGCATAAAACAGCTAGACAGTGCCCATGCCAAAATACTCTCGTTTGCTTCACAGCTGCAAAGCCGGCTTCCCCTTTCCGGCATTTTACTTTGAAAACCGCAGGGTACGCCTGCGGCTATCTCGGCAAAAAAGGCGCTCCCGTATCACTACGGAAGCGCCTTTGCTTACGACTGCTTTATATTATCACAACTTTGACAAAGAATCAAGCGCTAATCTTTATTTTTGACATTTTCTTAACATACTTTCAGCTATTTTTCCTAACCGCTTCATCCACCGCATACAAGGTTCTCATCTGGCTGAGCCTTTCGCTCCCGGTCCAGCAAATCTCCAAAATTCACAGCGGAAAGCTGCTGATTGATACTTTGGGAAATGCGCGCATATTCCCGCTGAAAAACGCAGCAGCCGGATGCTCCCCTGTTACATTCGCCTTTTTCTGATATACAGCGGCTCAACGCATAAGGCTCCCCTTCCACTGCGTTCACTACATCTTTTAAGGTAATTTCGTGTGCATCCCGGGCAAGCTCATAACCGCCATGGGTACCTTTAAAACTTTTTACCAGGCCGGCGGCGCTCAGCTTACCCAAAATTTTTAAAGAAAACCGCAGGGTTACATTCATCGACTTACCCAGGCTGGCCGCGTCCTTGCGGCAGCCGCACCGGGCCAGGCTGTAAAGAATCCGCACCGCGTAGTCGGTCTCCTGTGTCAGGTACATCTATTGTCCTCCAAACTATACCAAACTGATATACATTAGTATAAAAGATTGCAGCAAAACTGTCAAGCGCAGTGGCATTTTCCTTTTGGGCCTATTTTTTCCAACCGGCCATTAAAAAGTTTTTTGTCGGATGGTTTGAATGCCATACAAATATAGCAAGTCTCCCTCTTCCTTCCGGCTGCATCTTCACCTTTTGGCAAAATAAATGCGATTGACTTTGTTTGTCTAACATGGTAGACAAAGTTCAGAAAGTCTACTGCGTTAGACTTTTATAATAAAAGGAAAGGAGATGAAAACATGGAAATTCCCAAAATTCACGAAAGCGAATATCGCTTCTGCCTCATTTTGTGGGACAAGGAACCTGCCACAACAGTAGAACTGGTGAAATTATGCAAAGAACAGCTGGGTTGGAAGCGTACCACCACCTACACCGTTATAAAAAGGTTGGTCGAGCGCGGTGTTTTAAAAAATGAAAACGGCACCGTCACATCGCTCTTTTCCAAAGAGTAGATACAAGCCTGTGAAATTAACAAGCTGGTGGAAAAAAATTTGAAGGTTCTGTCCCAGCTTTTTTAGCCGCGTTTACCAAACGCCAAAGCCTTTCCCCCGCCCAGCTTGACCAGGTACAGCAAATGATTGACCAGATCCGAAAAGGAGGGGCTACATGAAAGCGCTTTTTGGGGAACTTGTAAACCAGAGTATTTTTGCCAGCTGGCTGATCTGTGCAGTGCTTGTGCTGAGAATTGTTTTGAAAAAACTGCCCCGCCAATTTTTTGTCCTGCTTTGGATGATGGTGGGGATCCGCCTCATTTTTCCTTTCTCCATTGAAAGCGCTTTCAGCCTCATACCCAGCAGGCAGGCGCTTACTGCTCTATCTGCGCCAAAAGGGACCTTTGTTGGTACCGCTAATGATATCGCCAATATTCCGACAGCCGAACAGGCGGCAAATATTGCATCTTCCCCTGCTTTTTCTGCCACAAAGTCGCAAAGCGCCGACTTTTTCGAATTTGGACGCTGGTTTTTACCGCTTGTTTGGTGCATAGGTCTGGCCGTGCTGTTGACTTACACTGCCCTGCGCTACTGGCGTCTGTGCCGAAAAATGGCTACGGCTGTTCGCTACCGGTCCAATATTTTTGAAAGCGAAGCGGTTTCTTCCCCTTTCATACTGGGGATATTTCGCCCCAAAATCTATCTGCCGTTTCATTTAGACAACAAAACTTTGGAATATGTGCTTGCCCACGAGCAAGCACATATTCGCCGAAAAGACCATTGGTGGAAGCTTGTGGGATTTCTATGTCTTTCGGTGTATTGGCCAAATCCACTTTCCTGGCTGGCCTATCTTGCATTCTGCCGCGATATTGAGCTAGCCTGTGATGAGCATGTTATCCGAACCCTGGGAAGTGAACAGCGGGCAGACTACACTGAAGCGCTTGTGTTTTGCAGCACAAATCGTCATGTCATCTCTGGCTGTCCTTTGGCCTTTGGAGAGATTGGCGTAAGGGCAAGGGTACAATCCATTTTCCGCTATAAAAAACCAACCTTCTTTACCATTGCGGCCGCCCTGGTTGTATGTATATTGGTTGGTATTGGCTTTTTAACAAACCGCCCCGAAAACACCGTTTCAACAGAAAGCCTGCAGGCTTATGCCGACAAGCTGCAGAAGAACATTTCTGTTCAAGGTGATACCATTGTTTTTACCCTTCCAAAAGGACTGCCCACAGACCGTTCTTTCGACCTTACTATAACAGGCAGCGCTTTATCTGAGGAAGGCTTGAGCCGCAGCCTGCATTTTTTGGACGAGGAAGCCGGAAACTGGCAGGAAAACAAACCCTATACCATTCCATTGGACCCTGCCTACCAGAACCTTGAGATGAATTTGTTCTGGGGCAAAAACAGCACAGATAACAGCGTACAGACCATTGACCTGCTGGCCATAGCATCCAAATCCTCTTCACAGCTTTCCCAAAACGACCAGTCCCTTTTAACCCCAACAACCGCCCAACAATTTATTGATCAGGTTTTGTCTACCCTGACCCTTTACGAAGACCAGACCATCTCTTTTTCACTGCCCCAAACCATTCCCACCTCACAGGATGGCAAGACCCATCTATCCATCACCTTGAGTGCCACCTTTTCCACTGCCCCTTCCACCTACACTGCACAAACGCTGCTGGATAGGGAAACCGGCTGGCAGGGCGGGGATATTTATAAAGGAATGCTGGATATGTCCAACGGAGAGCTTGACAGCATTTTTCTTGGGGTATTTTTCCAAACAGAGGTTGCGCCGGATGCCTACCAAATTTATGCCAAGGGTTCGGTTGAGCTTGCGCCTCCCTTTTCTTATGGCACACCCGCAGAATACGCTCACCCTTGTGTAGAGGTAGAGCAAAAGGAGACACAGCTATTCCTCACCTACACCCTGACAAACGGGCAAACCACCCGGCTGTCCTTTACCGTACCAGAAGGGGTAACTGCCAAAATAGCTCCTGCCATCTCTGTTTACCATGTGCTTTTCCTCTATCAAAACAGCACCGTTGGCTGGCTGGATTTGCAGCCTTTTGGAACTGCAAATCCACAGGATCTGATGGCGGTAGATCCCGCCGAAAACCAGCTTCCCATGCAAATTTTTTCTTCCACAGCCCTGTCCAATCATGCCGGCTATGAAGATTATCTGGTAAAGCGGCACTGGTCAACCGGCGCCGTTGCCAGCGCAAAATACACCTGGCAGGACCTTGCCGAAAGCCTTCCCGCCGCAGCTATGACTTACCAAACGCAGGATTGTATTTTAATGTATGATTGGGCCATTATGCCGTATTTTGTGGAACTGAAATGGCAGGAAGATTTTTTGTCCGCGCCGCAGGCAGCACAGCTTGAAAACAGCATTACATTATCTGCACCAGCTAACCCTTAATAAAACCTCTTATTATGCCCTTTGACTTTTAATATCGCGTTTATCCTTCCTGTTTCCAAACCATCTCTTCGTTTTTTATCTACAAAGCATAAAAATGGTTTTCTCCCAAAAGCAAGGCGGGGCCGCTTTAAACGGCCCCGCCTTGCTTTTTCTTTTTATGTTTCAGCCAGCCTGTGGCCACATCAAATTCCGCTGGCACCATAGTTTGCCAACACGCGGGCGCTGGGGTCCTGCACATCGCAGCCTTCCCATTCCCGGTTCGGCATCCAGAAATCCGGCACCATACGGGCCATACCGGGGTAATATTTTTCAAAAATTTCGCGGTAAAGCAGCGACTCTTTGGTAAACGGCTTTGCATGGTAGGCATATTTTTCAGCAATCTTTTGCCATTCATCGTCTGCATATACTGTTTCTGCGTAGGCCTTCAGTTCATCCACCATCGAATGTCCCACAGCGTCGCTGAATGCAGCCTTTTCCCGCATCAGAATACTTTCGGGCAAAAGGGCGTCCTTTTCAAACGCGTGGCGCAGCAGATATTTGCCTTTGTTATAGCGGTTCATTTTAAGCTCTGGAGAAACAGACATCACATACTCCACAAAGTCCAAATCTCCAAACGGAACCCTGCCTTCTATGGAGTTGCCGCTGATGCAGCGGTCCGCCCGCAATACATCGTAGCAATAAAGCTCCCGCAGTCTTTTTTCTGCCTCCTGCTGGAATGCCTGCGCAGAAGGCGCAAAATCGGTATATTTATAGCCAAAAAGCTCGTCGGAAATTTCCCCGGTCAAAAGTACCCGTATATCCGTATTTTGATGGATGGCCTGGCACAGCAGGTACATGCCGATACTCGCCCGAATGGTAGTAATATCAAAGGTTTCCAGCTGGAAAATCACCTTGGGCAATGCCTTTAGCACCTGCTCGCGGGTAATAATAACCTCGGTGTGCTCGCTGCCGATAAAATCTGCCACCTGGCGTGCATATTTCAGGTCAATGGCGTCTTTTTGCATGCCGATTGCAAAGGTGCGGATCGGCTTTTGCGGCATAAGCCGCTGAGCCACTGCACACACCAAAGAAGAGTCCAGTCCTCCCGAAAGCAAAAAGCCCAGCGGAGCATCGGCATCCAGCCTTTTTTCAATTCCACAAATCAGTTTATCGTGAATTTTACTGCAGGCTGTTTCCAAATCATCTTCGCAAAAATGACCGACCTTTGACAGATCCCGATAACAAACAAACTGGCCATCTTTATAGTAGTGCCCCGGAGGAAACGGCATAATATCGTGACAAACCTCCAAAAGCGCTTTTGCCTCGCTTGCAAATGCAATGGAACCGTCCTGCGCATAGCCATAAAACAAAGGCCGGATGCCAATGGGGTCTCGGGCGGCAACAAAGCTGTCGGTCGCGGCGTCGTACAAAACCAGCGCATATTCCGCATCCAGGCGGGCAAACATGTCGGTTCCATACTCTTTCCAAAGCGGCAGCAAAAGCTCGCAATCGCTTTCGGATTGGAAGGTATACCCCTTTTCGATCAACTCCTGCTTGAGCGGGCGGAACCCATACAGTTCGCCGTTACAGACCACCGCATCGCCATCTTTATCACAAAACGGCTGCATGCCTTCGGGAGAAAGGCCCATAATAGCCAGCCTTACAAACCCCAAAAAACCCTTTCCCACCTGCATGCAGCGGGTCATATCCGGGCCGCGGTGGTGCAAAATAGCAAGCTGCCGCAAGCATTTTTCTTTTCCAATCTCAGTACTGGTAAACCCTACAATTCCACACATTGTTCTTCTCTCCTTCGCGGTAAGTGGTGTGTGCTGCGCATTTTTGCGCAACAAAAAAACGCGTCTAATTCGTTCCTTTTCTTCTCTCAGAACTTTAGGACGAATAGACGCGATCCGTGGTGCCACCTAACTTACCGTTTCCGGTCACTTTCACAGCCTAACAGCTGCTATCGGCTTAACGCGCCGAACACGGCTTGCCTACTGCCTGAAACGGGTTCGGCTTGCAGCTCCGGAGTGTTCGTTCGCCGCCTGTCCGCTGCCGATTTTCCACTGCCACCGGCTCACTGTCTGTGACCTTTGCGGGTACTTTTCTCCCTCTTTGCCTTAATTGCAATATTCACTTGTTGGACGTATTTTATCACCGGGTGCAAACAAAGTCAAGATTCAATTTAAAAATTTTACACAAAAAAGCCGGCAACCCCGAACGGCTGCCGGCTGCAAAACAAGCCCTTTTAGCTAAAGAACCTGCCTGATTTTTTATTTTTGTCCTTTTATTTTTTCCCAATAAGCCTTTGCAGCCTGCTCGGTCTTATTTTGTCCATATTCGTAATAGACAGTTCCCACCAAAGCATCGGGCAGGTACTGCTGCTTTACCCAATGGTTTGGGAAATTGTGCGGATAAAGATAGTTTTGCCCTTTTACCTCGACATCGGCTCCATCATAGTGCTTATTTTGCAGTTGGCGAGGAATGGGGCCCAAACGCCCTTTTTCCACATCGGCCATAGCCGCATTAATAGCATTATGGCCAGAATTGCTTTTGGGCGCAGTGGCAAGTAAAATAGCCGCATCTGCCAGTGGAAGACGCGCTTCCGGCAGCCCCAGCTGCAAAGCAGAATCCACACAGGCCTTTACAATGGGAATAGCCTGCGGGTAAGCAAGCCCCACATCCTCTGATGCAATCACCAAAAGTCTGCGGCAGGCCACCAAAAGGTCACCGGTAACCAAAAGCCTTGCCAGATAATGGACCGCTGCATCCGGGTCTGAGCCGCGGATCGATTTTTGCAGCGCCGAAATGGTGTCATAATGATTATCCCCATCCCGGTCATAGTTCATGCTGGCACGCTGTACCACCTGATCTGCCATCTGCCGGGTAATGCAGCGCACCCCATTTTCCACAGGGGCAGCAATACAGCAAAGCTCCAAACTATTGAGCGCTTTCCTCATATCCCCGCCGCAGGCCGAAGCCAAAAGCTCCAGCGCTCCCTCACCAAACTGCACCTGGCAATCATCCAGCTGCGCTGTCAGGCGAGCAGCACGCAGCAGGGCCTTTTGGGCATCCGCACTGGTCAATGGCTTAAATTCAAAAACCGTACAGCGGGACAAAAGCGCACTGTATACATAAAAATACGGATTTTCGGTGGTGGAAGCAATTAGGGTCACGCTGCCGTCTTCAATGCACTCCAAAAGGCTTTGCTGCTGCTTTTTGTTCAAATACTGAATCTCGTCCAGGTACAGTAAAATGCCGCCCTGTCCCATCAGGGTGCCCGTTTCGCTGATTACATTTTTGATATCCGCCGTGGAGGCAGAGGTCCCATTCAGCTTATGCAGCCGCATCTGGCTGTTTTCGGCAATAATGCGGGCCACCGTTGTTTTGCCCACACCGGAAGGCCCGTAAAAAATCATGTTGGGTACCCGGCCCGAGTCAATGGCACTGCGAAACACACTGCCCGGGCGCAGAAGGTGCTGCTGACCGGCCACATCATCCAGCGTGCGCGGGCGCAGCCGGTCGGCCAGCGGGGTGGTGTTCATAATAGAGCCCTCTTCCTTTCTCAATTGCCGCTTACTTCAGCCGGGCAGCGCCAATCATGCAGTTTTGTTTCGGCATAACCGTTGTGCAAAAAATAATCAATGGCATATACCAAGCTGCGGTCCCAAAACTTCCATTCATGGTTGCCGTCCCACTCCATATGCCGGTAGTTTGCAAGGCACAATGTTTTCAACTTTTTGGCAAAAATCTCATTTTGGGTATGAATGACATAATCCTCATTGTCCTGTTTGCCCACTGTAACCAACAGCTTGGGCTGGCACTGCGCCGGCAGCTTTGCCACCTTTTGGGCCAGGTTCCACAGATCCCGGTCTTGGGGCACGGTTAGGCTTTCTCCAAAAACCGGTGCAAAAACCGCTTTTCCCGCTGCGTTGTCCCCCATTACCTGCATCATTAAACCCGGGTCTACCGCACCAGAAAAGCAGCCAATGCCTGCATACCGTTCCGGGTGGGTAAATCCAAGCAGCATGGCCCCGTAACCGCCCATGGAAAGGCCGCAGACAAAATTTTTCTCTCTTTCTTTAGGGAGGTTAAACATTTTATCGAGCAGTTCGGGCAATTCTTCAGTCAGGTAGGTGTAAAATGCCCCGCCATAAGCCATATCGTTATAAAAGCTATTGTCACAGTTGGGCGCTACCAACACCAAACCGTTATCGGCAGCATAGCGGCAGGCCGCGGTAAAATGTACCCAGTCGGCACTGCAGCCGTTATATCCGTGCAAAAGCGTAATGCAGCCGTTAATTTTAGGTACAATGTCTGCGGGCAGGTCACTGGGAAAATAAAGGTCCACATCCACTGTGCGCTGCAGCACAATACTGCGGATCCGTGTGGTGATATATGCCATTTAAAATGCCCCTTTCCGCCCGGCCTTGCCGGGCATTTACCAAAAAGCGGCGCTCTGCCGCCTTTGTATAAAAGGTCGGCAGAAGGCCGCTTTTGCAGGAAAATCCCTTTATTCTTTACTGGTAAAGCGGGAAACGCTGGGTCAAATCTGCAACCCGCTCCAAAATTTCTTCTTTCTTACCCGCAAAGTCAAAAATGCAGTCGGCAATGCAGTCGGCTACCACGCAGCACTCTTCCGCGCCAAAGCCGCGGGTCGTAACTGCCGGGGTACCAATCCGCACACCGCTGGTCACAAACGGGCTGCGCTTTTCACCGGGCACAGTATTTTTATTGGCGGTAATATGCACCTCGTCCAGGTTCTGCTCCAGCTGCTTGCCGGTAATATCCAGGTCAGACAGGTCAATCAGCATCAGGTGGTTGTCGGTACCGCCGCTCACCAGTTTAACTCCGCGCTCGGTCAAGCGCTGTGCCATCGCCTGCGCATTTTCTACAATCTTGCGGGCATAATCGGCAAAAGCCGGAGACAGCGCCTCGCCAAAGCAAACGGCCTTGGCCGCAATAATATGCTCCAGCGGCCCGCCCTGTGTACCCGGGAAAATAGCCGAATTGATCCGCTTAATCAAATATTCGTTATTGGTCAAAATCAAACCGCCGCGGGGGCCGCGCAAAGTTTTATGGGTGGTGGTAGTAACCACATCTGCATAGGGCACCGGGTTCTGGTGCATACCACCGGCAACCAGGCCGGCAATATGTGCCATATCCACCATCAGCATAGCGCCATAGCCATGGGCAATCTCGGCCAGCTTTTCAAAATCAATTGCGCGGGGATAGGCCGAAGCGCCCGCCACCAGCAGCTTGGGGCGCACCTTCGCTACCTGCTTAGCCAAAGCAGCATAGTCGATACGGCCTTCGTCATCCACCCCGTACGAAACAAAATGATAGTTTTTACCGCTCATGTTTACCGGGCTTCCGTGGGTCAAATGACCGCCCTGAGACAGATCCATACCCATAACAGTATCGCCCACATCCAACAGGGCAAAGTAAACTGCCAGGTTTGCCTGCGCGCCGGAATGCGGCTGCACATTGGCATACTTTGCGCCAAATAGCCGGCATGCCCGGTCAATTGCCAGCTGCTCTACCTGGTCCACATACTGGCAGCCGCCATAATACCGGTGACCAGGATAGCCTTCGGCATATTTGTTGGTCAACACACTGCCCATAGCCGCCATTACGGCCGGCGAGACAATATTCTCCGAAGCAATCAGCTCAATATTTTGCTGCTGGCGCTCTAATTCCCGTCCCATAGCTTCGCCCAGCTCCGGGTCGTAGCCTTTTACAAAGCCAATGGTATCCAGTGCATCCTGATACATGTTCTCTCTCCTTCTCTTGTTAAGCTTAAAGCAAACCAGAGTCTCTCCCTGCCGCTTCATCTGTCTGGCCCTGCCAGGCATTCATTTTCTTTTTTATTATACACAGCACCAACCAAAAGCACAAGCAAAACCAGCAAGGCAAAAGGCCCCTGCTTTTTAGCAAGGGCCTTTTACAACCAAATCTGCACTTACAAGCGCTACTCAATTCAAAGCATCAAATAGCTTGGGGGCCGCTTTGTACAGCACTGCGGCGCCTAATGTGGTAAACACCAGCTCCACCCCCATATAGCTGCCGTTATAAATCAGGCTGTAAAGCCACACCGGCATACCGACGGCCCAGTCATAACTGGACTGGTAGCTGCCCCACAAAAGAAAGCCGGAAAGAAAACTGCACAAAAACCGAATAACGCAAACACTTGCCGTGCCTACACAAACCCCTACAAAGCGATTCGAAAACGGCTTTGCAATGGCACCCGCTATCCCCAGCAGGCTGAAGGCCAGTACATAATCCAGCAAAATGCAGGCTATAAGCGAAGTAATGGTACCGGCCGGTGGTGCCCAAAAGCCCATCAGCATTTGCAAAAGGCTGTTGGCAAAGCCGGTTAACAGGCCCCATTTTACCCCATGCCGAAACGACACCAAAATAAACGGCAGCATGGAAAGCAGCGTTACACTGCCGCCCTGCGGCATTGTGAACAGCTTAATCTGTGCAAGAATGGTACCAATGGCAATCATTAAAGCACATTCCACCAGAATACGGGTTTTGGAATAGGTTTGAGACATAAACAGATGCTCCCTTTTTACAATAGTACATAAAAACAAACCGCCTGTTTTGGCAACAAAACAGGCGGTCTTTTCCTCTAACGAAAGGTGCATCAGCACGCTTTCGAAACTCCCTACGCCGGCATGATCCGGATCAGGTGAAAGGGTCCCTGCAGAATATGCAGATCTCAGCCACTTATGGTGACACCCCTGTTTTTATGTCCGCAGATTATTGTAGCACAGTTTTTAAAAATTGCAAGCAAACAAAGCTGATTACTCCCTTTTGCCCGGCAAATTGCATTTTTGCGGAAGGCTTTTGTCACTGCCCCATCGCTTCCATGCTTTACAAACGCTTTCTTTTATATCCCCTTTCCCCTTTACTTTTTTGCCAGCAAAATATGCTGTCCTCAATTTTTACCTCAGGCTGCAGCCTGCGTGCACATCGCTTTGCCACAGTTTTTCTTGTGCAGGAAAATTTAAACTAAAATATTTTTGAATCAAAATTATATAATCTTATTGACAAATTATTTTATCGTGATAGAATAAAGCTGTACCAAAGCAAATGCCCTGGACAGAAAGGCGGGATACCATGGCAAAAAGCGTATACAGCGTGGTACTTTCCGATGAAGTAGTGGCCGCTGTAGACCGGCTGGCCTACCGGGAAGGAACCAGCCGCAGCCGTATGATTGAGCGGATTTTAGCCCAATATGCAAGTTGTGACACCCCTGCCCAGCGGATGGCCGATGTTTTTAATCAGATTGAACAGATGGCTGCTTTGCACGGTCAGCTGCAGCTTTTGTTTAACCAAAGCGATGAGCTGCTGCAGCTGAAAAGCGCGGTCCCATACAAGTACAATCCCACCGTAAAGTACGCGGTGGAATTATCCGAGCGCATTCCCGGCTGTATTGGCGAATTGCGTGTTACCCTGCGCAGCCAATCGGCGGGGCTTTTACAGGCCATCAATCGCTTTTATCACCTTTGGGCTCAGTTGGAGGCACGCACTTTTCAAGACGCCTCTTTTCTGTCCTGCCGAATTGATGCCGGGCGCTATACCCGAACACTGCGCCGGGCAAGCGAAGACCCTGTTCAGCTTGGCAGTGCCATTGCTGCGTATATTCAGCTGATGGACAGTTCCATGAAGGCTTATTTTAACGCCCTGCCCAACGAGACGGCCGCTTTGCAGGCGGCAGCCGGTATTTTTGGGCAGGCGCGTTCAGGTACCATGCAGGCTTTGTAGAGCCCAGTGTGAAACAAGTTATAAAAAGGATATTTCTCTTTACCGCTATTGGAAAGTGAGGCGCATAATAAATGGACCAGAACAAATTGACACAAAAATCTCAGGCAGCACTGGTGAAAGCCCAAAGCATTGCCACTGAATACGCAAACCAGCAGCTTGCGCCGGCGCACCTGCTTGCCGCCCTTTTGGCTGAGCCGGACGGATTGATTTTCCAGCTTTGCAAAAAAATGGGCAAGGACCCCGAACAGATCCACAAGGCCGCAATAGACGAGGTGGAAAAACTACCGCGAGTGACCGGTTCAGGGCGTGACCCGGACAAGATCTACATTACAGCTGATACTGACCGTGTTCTGCAGACGGCAGAACAAAAGGCCCAGGCTATGAAGGATGATTTTGTCTCGGTGGAACATCTCATGCTGGGCCTGCTTAGCTCTGGCGGGCGTGAAATTTCTTCGCTGTTCGCACGATTTGGCATTACAGAAAGCGGCTTTTTGCAGGCGCTTTCCACCGTGCGGGGAAACCAGCGCGTTACCAACGAAAACCCGGAAGAAACCTACGATGTTTTGAAAAAATACGGACAGGACCTGGTGGAGCTGGCCCGCAATCACAAGCTAGACCCGGTAATTGGCCGTGATACGGAAATCCGCAATGCCATCCGCATTCTTTCCCGAAAAACAAAAAACAACCCTGTTCTAATCGGCGAGCCCGGCGTTGGCAAAACAGCCATTGCAGAAGGGCTTGCCCAGCGAATTGTAGCCGGAGATGTGCCGGATGGGCTGAAAAACCACACCATCTTCTCGTTGGATATGGGCGCGCTGGTAGCCGGCGCCAAATACCGGGGCGAATTTGAAGAACGGCTCAAGGCCGTGCTGGAAGAGGTCAAAAAAAGCGAAGGGCAGATTATTCTGTTCATTGATGAGTTGCACACCATTGTTGGCGCCGGCAAAACCGAAGGTGCCATGGATGCAGGCAACCTTTTAAAGCCGCTTTTGGCGCGGGGCGAACTGCACTGCATTGGCGCCACCACCCTGAACGAGTACCGGCAATATATTGAAAAGGACGCCGCACTGGAACGCCGGTTCCAGCCGGTTATGGTGGATGAACCCACCGTGGAGGATACCATTGGCATTCTGCGCGGATTAAAAGAGCGGTACGAAGTGTACCACGGCGTTAAAATTCAGGACAGTGCCCTAATAGCCGCCGCTACCCTCTCCAACCGCTATATCTCCGATCGTTTTCTGCCGGACAAGGCCATTGACCTGGTGGATGAGGCCTGCGCTTCTATTCGAACCGAGATGGATAGCATGCCTACCGAGATGGACCAGATCAAACGCCAGATTATGCAGAAGGAGATTGAAGAGGCCAGCCTGAAAAAAGAGGAAGACAAACTTTCCTTGGAGCACCTTGCAGAGATTCGAGCTGAGCTTTCCACCCTGCGGGATAAATTTGCCCAGATGAAGGCCAAATGGGAAAATGAAAAAAAGACCATTGGCCAGAGCCAGAAGCTGCGGGAAGAGATTGAAGCCACCAATGCCGCCATTGAGAAGGCCCAGCGGGAATACGACCTGGACAAAGCAGCCGAACTGAAATACGGCAAGCTGCCCCAGCTGCAGAAAGAGCTGGCCGAAAGCGAAAAGAACGCTGAAACCGCGGAGAAAAGCGAAACCCTGCTGCGCGACAAGGTAACCGAAGAGGAAATTGCCCGGGTGGTGGCCCGCTGGACCGGTATTCCGGTGGCCAAGCTGATGGAGAGCGAGCGCAAAAAGCTTTTAAAGCTGGATCAAACCTTGCACAAAAGGGTAATTGGCCAGGACGAAGCTGTCGAAAAGGTTTCCGAAGCCATTTTGCGCAGCCGCGCTGGCATCGCAAACGAAAACCGCCCCATTGGCAGCTTTTTGTTCCTGGGCCCCACCGGTGTTGGCAAAACCGAGCTGGCAAAAGCCCTTGCACAGGCTTTGTTCGACGATGAGAAGAACATGGTCCGAATTGACATGAGCGAATATATGGAAAAATTTTCGGTCAGTCGGCTGCTTGGTGCTCCTCCGGGATATGTTGGATATGAAGAAGGCGGCCAGCTGACCGAAGCGGTCCGCCGCAAGCCCTACTGTGTCCTGCTCTTCGACGAGGTGGAAAAAGCTCACCCGGTTGTGTTTAATATTCTTTTACAAATTTTGGACGACGGGCGGGTAACCGACAGCCAAGGCCGCACCGTAGACTTTAAAAATACCATCATTATCCTCACCTCGAACCTGGGCAGCCCGTATATCTTGGAGGGTATTGGACCCGACGGACAGATCAGCCAGCAGGCGCAGGACCAGGTAATGGACCTTTTGAAGAAAAGCTTCCGTCCGGAATTTTTGAACCGGCTGGATGAGATTGTGCTGTATAAGCCCCTCTCCCGGGACCAGGTTGGCGGTATTGTGAACCTGATGCTGGCAGACCTTGCCCAGAGAATGGAACAAAAACAGCTTACACTTGTTGTGACCGAACAGGCTAAACAATTGATTGCAGACAGCGGATACGATCCGGTATACGGTGCGCGCCCGCTCAAGCGGTTTATTCAAAGCCATCTGGAAACCGCTCTGGCACGGGCAATCCTATCGGAAGATCCCGCTCCGGAGTCTACCTTGAAGGTCGATGTGGAAAACGGCCAGTTTACCGTAAAGGTGCTTTCACCGGAAACTTCGGCATAAAGCAAGATTGGTTTTATGAAAAGATAACATAATTAAAAAACGCGCAAAGCTGCAGCTTTGCGCGTTTTTGCATTTTTCTTTTAAAAAGCAGGGCCATTTTTTATTCTGTCCGCTTTACAACTATACCCCCACTATTCTTCTGACCTCTCCTTAAAAAACAGGCAGGCCTTTTAAGGCCTGCCTGTTTCATTTTTCATTTAAACCTATGCGCAAAAGCTCAGCCTTCTGCGGGCTGGCTCATCTTGCCGCAAAGTGCCAAAGTATCGCGGGCAATCATCAATTCTTCATTGGTGGCAATGACAAACACCTTGGTCTTAGCACCCTCAGCGGTCAGGTCAATGAAGTCGCCGCGCTTTTTGTTCTGTTCCAGGTCAATCTTCACGCCCAGGTAATCCATATCCTGGCAGACGGTTTCGCGCACAGTGGAACTGTTTTCGCCGATGCCGCCGGTAAAGACAATGGCATCCACACCGTTCATAACAGCGGCATAGCTGCCGATATACTTTTTAATCTGGTAGCACAGCATATTCTGCGCCAAAGCTGCATTCTCGTTGCCCAGGCTGGCAGCCTTCTCAATATCGCGGGCATCGGAAGAAATGGCGGAAACACCCAAAAGGCCGCTCTGCTCATTGAAGGTCCGCAAAAATTCATTGCCATGCAGACCAGTCTTTTCGGCAATAAAGGTAACCAGAGAAGGATCCAGGTCACCCGAACGGGTACCCATCATCAGGCCGCCGGTAGGAGTAAAGCCCATAGTGGTATCCACGCTGCGGCCGCCATCCACTGCGGTAATGGAGGAACCATTGCCCAAATGGCAGGTAATAATCTTCAAGCTCTCGATGGGACGGCCCATAATTTCCGCACACTTTTTGCTGACATAGCGGTGAGATGTGCCGTGGAAGCCATAGCGGCGGATATGGTACTCCTTATAATAATTATAGGGAATAGCAAACATATAAGCCTTGGAAGGCATGGAATGATGGAACGAAGTGTCGAACACCACCGCCTGCGGAATATCACCAAAAATGCGCTGTGCAGCACGAATGCCCTGAATGTGGGCGGGGTTGTGCAGCGGTGCAATTTCAGACAGGCTGTCAATTTTGGCAATGACT
Source organism: Pygmaiobacter massiliensis (assembly GCA_022778585.1). GTDB lineage: Bacteria > Bacillota > Clostridia > Oscillospirales > Ruminococcaceae > Pygmaiobacter > Pygmaiobacter massiliensis_A. The sequence continues at coordinate 29,490 of JALFTI010000009.1, forward strand.
TCTTCGTCCACCAGGCAGGAATGGGGGAACATATCGGCACCGTGAGCCACACGGTGTCCCACCGCGTTGATCTCCTTCACATCGCTGATCACCGCTCCATCGCCCTTGGTCATCATATCCACCAGCATAGCGAACGCTTCGGTGTGGTTGGCAAAGGACGCATCCCGCTCTACCTGGTAGCCGTCTGCCGTTTTGTGGGTGATTTTGCTGCCGGGAATACCAATTCGCTCGCAGTTGCCCTTGCACAGCACCTTCTCGCCTTCCATATCAATCAGCTGATATTTCAGCGAGCTGGAACCGCAGTTGATAACCAAAATTTTCATTTTTCTTCCTCCCATTATGGTCCATCGATTCAGCAATTTTCATTATGTGGAACGCATTCCAATTTTTGTTTTGAAACCGCTACACATTGCAATCTATCGAGAATATTATATAATAGGAACTATGGATTTTCAATAGAAAGCAGGTCAACTTTTTGAAAAATGCGTCAATTATAGCGGAATACGACCCTTTTCACAACGGTCACGCCTGGCAGATCCGCCAGCTGCATAAGCTTGGGGCCCAAACCGTGACCATTGCTTTAGGGGGAGATTTTACCCAGCGCGGCCGGCCGGCCACCTTTCGCAAAGCCACCCGCGCCAAAGCGGCACTTTTGGCGGGGGCCGACCTGGTGGTGGAACTTCCCATTCCGTTTTCCTGTGCAAGTGCCCGCCAGTTCGCCGCAGGCGGGGTTTTCCTGCTGGCATCGCTTGGCTTCGTGGACACGCTGTGCTTTGGCGCCGAAACAGCCAACATCGATCAGCTCAAACAACTGTCCCTGCTTTTATCGGGCGAAGAATTTTCCCAAAAGCTGAAACAAAAGTTGGAACAGGGCATTAGCTGGCCGGCTGCCCGTGCCGCAGCCGCCGAGGAAGCTTTGCCCGGCGCAGCCAAAATTTTAGCCGGACCGAATAATATTCTGGCACTGGCCTATCTGGAAGCAATCCATCAGCAAAATGCCTCGCTTTCCCCGCTCCCCCTTTTGCGGCAGGGCGCGGCACATGGCGCCAGCCTGCCTTCCGGCAGCTTTGCCAGTGCCTCGTTTCTGCGCAGCTTGCTGCAGCAGCACACCGTCGACGCGTTGGCGCCCTATGTGCCAGACTACGCCCTGCAGTTATATCGTGACGAGGATGCACAAGGACTGGTGAGCGATGAACAAGCTTTTTCGCGCAGCATGCTGACGGTGCTGCGCACCCTTACACCTGCGCGGGCTGCTCGTTTGCCCGGCGCAGGTGGCGAAGGCCTTGCTCAGCTACTGTGCCGCAGCGCACAGAAAGCCGGCACTGCAGATGAGCTATATGAAGGAATGAAAAGCAAACGCTACACCCATGCAAGGCTGCGCCGGCTGGCACTGGAAGGCTATCTTTCCCTTTTTGCTCCGCTGCCGCAAGCGCCTGCTTGCCTGCGGATTTTAGGCGCCAGCGAAAATGGAATAGAGCTTTTGCGGCAGGCAAAAAAATCGGCTAAACTTCCGGTGGTATTTTCTTTGGCAGAACAGGCCCGCTTAGGCGATGCCGCAGCTCAACAGTCTGCCATAACGGCTCACGCTGGTGCGCTTTACGCCCTGTGTATGAAAAAAGCACAACCGGCTGACCTGGATTTCAGGCAAAAATTTATTCGGGTTTCCCGATAATAATCTTTCTTTTGCCTTATATAACACATTTAAAGCTATTTTGCATTGCCCCGCTCAGGGCCAAAACACCGGTCAAAATTTGCAAATTCACCCCGCTATCTGCAAGGAGGTCAAAATTATTATGCGTTTAAAGGAACAGGCTCTTGCCATCATCGCAGGGCTGGAACAGGAATATCCGCTGGCAGAGTGTACCCTGGACTATGAAAATGCCTGGCAGCTTCTGGTCAGCGTCAGGCTTGCCGCCCAATGTACCGACGCTCGGGTCAATGTGGTCACTGCAGAATTATTCTCCAAATACCCCTCTCCTGCCGCCCTGGTGGAGGCTGGCCCTCAGGCAGTAGAGGAAATTGTGCGTCCGTGTGGTTTGGGGCGCAGCAAAGCCCGGGACATCTGCCTTTGCATGACCCAGTTGTGCGAAAAATACGGCGGCCATGTGCCAGATGATTTTGATGCACTTTTAGCCTTGCCCGGTGTAGGGCGCAAAAGTGCTAACCTGATTATGGGGGATGTATTTGGAAAGCCCGCTATTGTAACCGACACGCATTGTATTCGCTTATGCGGCCGTATGGGACTAACCGAAAACAAAGAGCCCAGAAAGGTGGAGATGGACCTTTGGAAAATTATTCCCCCGGAAAAAAGCAACGATTTTTGTCACCGGTTGGTACTGCATGGCCGTGCTGTGTGCGATGCCAGAAAACCACGCTGTGAAGCATGCTGTGTCAAACAGTACTGTAAAACTTGGCAGGCCCAGCAAAAAAGCACACAGAAAACACAAACGCCTTAAAAAGTGTGAAACATTTTTATTTTTCTACAAACCTTTTCCATCTAAATAGTTCAAAACATTTATACCATTAAAACAAATTTGTTTATTTTACTGTTTTTGCAACAAAAAAGGCAGCCGCTCTTTTACAGTGGCTGCCTTTTGTTATTTTGCATTTTATGGAACACTGCCATACACTTTTTAAGGTTTTGCCTTCAGAACAGGGACTATATAATCAATCCACTGTAAACACAACAGGCTCATCAGCCAGAAAAGCCGTATTGGCTTTTATCTCCTGCATCGCACTGCCCCCTATCGTAACAGCTTTGTCGCAGATAATGGCAGCATTCTCCAGAGCCGAAGTCTAATCAATGCTGGCATCAATTGCATTTTCCCCCAACATAGGTATCGCATATCTTTTGCCATTTTTGCAAAGGGTATATTCTATGGTTTAATCAGCAAAGTCAGGAATTTTGGGAATTTCAGATGTACCAATAATACTTGGAATTACCGCAACGCGTACGCCAAAACTATCACCACACAGCAACATAGCATGGCAGGAAATAAGCCCAAAGGGAACTGTTATCAGTGTAACATTTATCAGTGTAACATTTAAGTGTAACATTTAATAGAAAAGCCGGTTACTTTTTATTCCATACAATAGTATTTACAAACATATTCTATCGATGACCTTGGTTCAACCGTAACAATAAAGCACCTGTCCTGAAAGCTCCCATTCGTAAGGAAACTTACCGAGGCAGAGATTGTGAAGCTGTCTTCCCCTACTATTTTTTCTATGGATCCGTTTGAGTAGTTAAAACAATACATACCGGAAGAGAAAAACATTTGTTTTATCACATCCGACGCCATATTCTGCAGTTCTTCTTTTGAAAAATACCCATAAGAATTTTTATACGCCTTGTGCGCTCCGCATAATGTAAAAATGGATCCATGAGGCAAATGATTGGTGACCATGATTTCTCCTCCATGTGCATTGACAATCGATTTACACAGTGCCAAACCCAGCCCCATGCTGCGGCGGCTATCCGCGATCTGATTGGACGCACTGTAAAAC
>JALFTI010000027.1 GCA_022778585.1 Pygmaiobacter massiliensis
ATCATCTTTTGCTGTGCTTTCGTTTTGCTTTTCCTCTGTCTGCTGTTCTGCTGAACTGATAGTGTCCTTTGCTCCGTCCTCAACGCTGTCTTTTGTTCCAGTATTTCCGAAGATAGCGGCCAGAATAACGACAACGATTACCCAAAACCACCACTTCTTGAAAAATAACGCTTTATAACCTTTTGGTTTTTGCGCCGTTTTGCAGGCAAAACACCCCGCGAAAGGCAGCGCCAAAAGAAAGAAAAAACAAAAGGGCGCTTTGAAATGCCGCCCCTTTTTTACAGATAAATGATTTTCCAATGCTTAAAAAGCGCGCCGGCTTTTATAAAAGCCGGCAGCCGGCGGCAAGCTGGCCATACAGCACAGAACCGCTTTGGCCCCCCACTTTGCCCCAAAACGGGCGCTTGCAAAAAACGGTGCGAAACAGGTACCATGCAGCTAGGCAAAATAAAAAGGCACGCTTTTAAGCGTGCCTTTTTATTTGGTGCCGCTGGCCGGGGTCGAACCGGCACGGTATCGCTACCAACGGATTTTGAGTCCGTCACGTCTGCCAATTCCATCACAGCGGCAAGATGTTAATATTATACATGAAGCCCACAAAAAAATCAAGCCCCTAATTTCATAAAATCTGTGCGAAGGCTGCAGCTAAAAAACTGGTTTGGAAAGTTTTTCCATAAACCGGTCAAATAAGCGCAAAATGGGTCGAACTTGCCATTTTGCAGCCCAGTTTTCACGGTTTGACCCTTGCCTTTTGCGCCCTGTAATACTATAATAAAAATACTTAATAGGTAAATTGTGGGTAATTGTGGTAAAACACGGGGAAGCAAAACAGGAAAGGGGGCGGCGCAGATGCTTCTTGGCCAGTACCGGCAGAAGGTGGACGAGAAGGGCCGGCTTAACTTTCCGGCCAAATTCAGGGAAGAGATGGGCGAAAGCTTTTATGTGACCTGCTGGCTGGATGAATGCCTGATTGCGCTGCCCGCCGCCCGTTTTGAACAGATTCGCCAGCAGCTGCGTTCGGGCAGTTTGGTGAAAAACCGCGCGCTGCGCCGGATGATTTTTTCCGGTGCGGTGCAGGCCGTGCCGGACAAGCAGGGCCGCATTATGCTGCCGCCGGAGCTGCGCGCCCATGCGGGCATTACCACCGAAGCGGTGGTTACCGGCGCGGACGATTACGCCGAAATTTGGAGCCCGGACGGCTGGAGCGCTATGAACGAAAGTATGCGCAGCGGCCCGATGGCCCAGGCGATGGAGGAGCTGGAACTGTGATGGAGCAACAAAGCGACTTTTCCCACCAGCCGGTTTTGCTTTGGGAATGCATAGAAGGGCTGGCCATTCGCCCAAACGGCACCTACCTGGACGGCACCGCCGGCGGGGCCGGACATTCGCGGGAAATTGCCAAAAGGCTGACCGAAGGCGGCCGGCTGATTGCGCTGGACCAGGACCCGGACGCCGTGAAGGCGGCGCGTGAGCGGCTTTTGGGGCTGAATGCCACGGTGGTGCAGCAGAATTTTCGCTTTGCAGACCAGGTGCTGAACGAGCTGAAGATTGCACAGCTAGACGGCGTGCTTTTGGATTTGGGGGTTTCCAGCCACCAGCTGGACGACCCCGACCGCGGGTTTTCCTACCGCGCCGATGCGCCGCTGGATATGCGCATGAGCCAGACCGGACCCACCGCAGCCGACCTTTTGAACAGCCTGTCCCGGGAGGAGCTGGCCCGCATTCTGCGCGAGTATGGCGAAGAGCCCTACGCCTGGCAGATTGCCGGGCGCATTGTACAGCAGCGCGCTGTTTCGCCCATTGTTACCACCGGCCAACTGGCCGACCTTTGCAGCCAAAGTTTGCCCAGCGCCGAACGGCGCAAGCACAAAAACCCGGCCCGGCGCAGTTTTCAGGCCATACGCATTGCGGTAAACGGAGAACTGGACGCCCTTTCCCAGGGGATGGATGTGCTGTTTGACGCTTTGGCGCCCGGCGGAAGGTTTTGCATTATTACCTTCCATTCGCTGGAGGACCGGCTGGTAAAACAGCGGTTTCGCAGCTGGTGCACCGGCTGCACCTGCCCGCCGGAATTTCCGGTATGCGTGTGCGGCAAAAAGCCAAAAGCAAAGCTTGTGGGCCGAAAGCCGGTGGAACCCACCCAAACCGAACAACAGGACAACCGCAGGGCCCGTTCGGCCAAATTGCGGATTTTGGAAAAATTATAACGGCCCCGCCCCTTGGCGCGGCCAGATAGAGAGGAGCGCCAACCATGCACAACCCCCAGCAAACCGCCTACGACCTGAGCCTATTTGAAGAACGCCAGCGCACAACCGAAAGAGCCCCTTTGCGGGTGGCCAAGGCGGACACAAAAGCGCGCCGCCGGCAGATTTTTTTGCGGGTGCAGAGCATTGCTGCGGCCGCGGTGTGTGTGGCTTTGGTGGTGGGGGTTTTACAGTCTCGGGCGCGCGTGACCGAACTGGCCGGCCAGATTGAAGATGCCCAGAACATCTTAAGCGAAGAACAGAGCGAATACGATTATTTGAGCGTTACGCTGGAAAGCCAGACAAACCTGACCAGCGTGGAGCAGATTGCCCGCACCCAGCTTGGCATGACCAAGCTGGAAAAGGAGAATGTACGGTATATTTCCCTGGAGACCGAGGATGCGGTTTACAAGCCGGAAGGCGAGATTTCCAGCTTTTTGTCCGGCTTGGAGATGGGCTTTCTGGACCTGATGGAATACATTGCTCCTTAATACATAAAAATGGATAAGGGTGCGCTTTGCTTGCCGCGCGCCGGCAGGGCGACCGGTGAGGTGCGGCTTGAAACAACGGTTTTCAAGCCCTCTCTTTTTCCTGGCAAAAGATAAAAAAGAAGCTTTTGCAGCGCCCATTTTAACTGCCTTTTAAAAAGGGCAAACGGAAAAAGCATTGCTTGCCGCTTGCCCCGGTGTGCTGCAGGAAAAAAGCTTTTGTTTTTCTTTTGCCTTGGTGAAAATGCGGCAAAGGCCAAAAAAGCGGCGCTTTGCCAAAGGCGTTTTGCGGCGCCCTGGCGCACAGGGCTTTGCCCCAAAAGCATTTGGCGGGGGCAGAAAGCCTTTTTGGCAGACAAAAAGCCTGCGCTGCGGCGCCTGTTTTTTGCAGGGTGCAGGCTCGTTCGAGCTTTATCGCGCAGGGCATTTGGTACATTTTGAAAGGCTTGCTTTGCAGGAAGCAAGGTTGGTGTTTAGCAATTGATAACCGCGTGGGCCGGTTTTTGGCGCGGGCCATGCCCAAAAGGGACACAGATGAAACAGAACAAAACGCAAAAACGAAATACGACCGTATTCATCCGCCGCAGAATTTTGGCGGTGACCGCGCTGATGGCGGTGGTGGGCTTTGGCGTGCTTTGCGCAAGGCTTGCCAAGCTGCAGATTGTGGACTACGAAATGTACCAGGCGATGGCCTCTTCGCAGCAGCTGCGTTCCACCACCATACCGGCAAACCGGGGCGTTATTTACGACACCAACATGAAGGTGCTGGCCCAAAGCGCCACCGTGTGGAATCTTTCTCTTTCGCCCAAGGAGATTGACGAGGAGGACCGGGCAGGAATAGCCAAGGGCCTTGCCGAGCTTTTGGGGGTAGACGAGGCAACGCTTTTGGAAAAGATGGAAAACAGCGAAAGCTACTATGAAAGCGTGGCCAAAAAGGTGGAAAAACCCACCGTGGACGCGGTGCGCCAGTGGCTTAGCGATACCGGGTATACCGGTGTGAATTTGGACCAGGACACCAAGCGCTACTACCCCTATGGGGACTTTGCCGCCGCCATACTGGGCTTTGTGGGCACCGATAATACCGGCCTGGCCGGGCTGGAAGCCTATTACGACGAGGAGCTTTCCGGCACACCTGGGCGCAGCGTGCAGGCAACCAATGCCCGCGGCAGCGAAATGCCCTACACCGAAGAAGCTTATTATGACGCCCAGGATGGCAACAGCCTGGTTTTAACGGTAGACGAGACGATTCAGCATTCGCTGGAAACAAACCTGGAATTGGCGGTGAAAACCCACAATGTGAGCGAGCGGGCAGTGGGCATTGTAATGGATGTAAACACCGGCGCGATTTTGGGCATGGCCACCGAGTCGGGCTATGACCCCAACGACCCGTTCACCATATACGACGAAGCGGTGGCGGCCCAGGTGGAAGCGGTTTTGGATGACCCTGCCACCGAGGATGTGGATGAACACAAACAGGCCCTAAGCCAGGCCCAGCAGGAACAGTGGCGCAACAAGGCGGTGAACGACCTGTATGAGCCGGGTTCGGTTTTTAAAACCGTAACCGCTGCCGCCGCGCTGGATTCGGGCGCGGCAACCATCCATTCCAGCTACAGCTGTTCGGGTTATATGACGGTGGCAGGCACGGTTATGCGCTGCGCCCACACCGAAGGCCACGGCGTGCAAAGCCTTTTGCAGGCTTACGATAATTCCTGCAACCCGGCCTTTATGCAAATTGGCGCGGCGCTGGGGGCCGACCGGTTTTATGACTACTTAGTTTCGTTTGGGCTGACCGAGAAAACCGGCATTGACCTGCCCGGCGAAAGCCAGAGCCTGTACTACGACGCCGACGGGCTGGGCCCGGTACAGCTGGCCAGCTGTTCGTTCGGCCAGTCGCTGAAGATTACCCCTATTCAAATGATTACTGCCGTTGCCACCGCCGTGAACGGCGGTAACCTGGCACAGCCCCATGTGGTAAGCAAAATTTTGGACGCTTCGGGCAATATTATCGAAGATTGCACCCCCGCGGCCAAACGGCAGGTGATCAGCGAAGAGACCAGCGCACTGATGCGCCAGCTGATGGAAGAGGCCTGCGTGACCAACGCCAAGGTGGCGGGCTATTCCATTGGCGGCAAGTCCGGTACCAGCCAAAAGCTGGACTCGGGCGATGCCGAAGCGCGCATTGCCTCCTATGTGGCGGTGGCCCCCATTGACGACCCGCAGATTGCAGTGCTGATTATTCTGGATGAGCCGCACAGCTATTCCGACTACGGCGGCGTAATTGCCGCGCCGGTGGCCGGCAAGGTGCTGAGCGATGTGCTGCCCTACATTGGCATTCAGCCGGTGTATGCCGAAGGCGAAAATGTGCAGTCTACCACCTATTTGGGCGATTACAGCGGCCAGCTTTTGGTGGAAGCACAGTCTGCCCTGCAAAACCGGGGCTTCTTCCAGACGGTGGTGGGCAGCGGTACTACGGTGGTGCGCCAGTTCCCGGCGGCGGGCAGTACCTTGCCCAAGGGCAGCACGGTGGTGCTGTATACCGACGAGTCGGCCGACCAGATGGTGACGGTGCCCAGCGTGGTGGGCCACAGCGTTTCCTCGGCAGAAGAGGCGCTTGCGTCGGCAGGCTTGAACATTTACCGGGACGGCGCGCAGGCCGGCACAAATGTGACCGCCGTGCTGCAAAGCGTGGAAGCCGGCACCAGCGTGCCGCGGGGCACTGTGGTGACCGTGACCTTTGCCGACAACACCCTTTATGACTGATGGTTAAAACACCCAATACCCTGCCAGAAGGAGGTATGCCATATGCAGCTTGCAGAGCTTTTCCGGGATATTGCCTATACCGGCACCCTGCCCGAGGGCGAGGCCGAGCTGGTGGTGCGCGATTCCCGCAAAATAGCGCCCGGGGCGGTGTTTGTCTGCACCCGGGGCGCCCGGTTTGACAGCCACCAGTTTGCCCAAAAAGCCCTAAAGCAGGGGGCCAGCCTGGTGGTGACCGAACGCCCTTTGGGGCTTGAGCGGGAGGTAACGGTGGAAAACGGTGCGGCTGCCTATGCGCTTTTGTGCCACAACTTTTTTGGCCGCCCGGCCGAAAAGCTGAAACTGGCGGCGGTAACCGGCACCAACGGCAAAACCACCGTAAGCTTTGTGCTGAAGCAGATTTTGGAAAAGGCGGGGCTGCGCTGCGGGCTGATCGGCACCATACGCAGCGAGGTGGCCGGCATGGAGATACCCGCCAAGTTTACCACCCCCGAACCCTGGGACCTGGACGCGCTGTTTGCCCGCATGGTAAATGCCGGCTGCCAGGTGGCGGTGCTGGAAGCAAGCAGCCAGGCCCTAGCCCAGCTGCGGCTGTATGGGCTTACCTTTGAGGTGGCGGCCTTTACCAACCTGACCCAGGACCATTTGGACTACCACAAAACCATGGAAAACTACTACCAGGCCAAGCGCAGCCTGTTTTTCCAAAGCCGGGCGGCGGTCATCAACCTGGACGACGGCTTTGGCCGGCGGCTTTTGGGCGAAATTTCGCCCCAGCGGGTAATCGGCTATTCCGAAAAGGAATGCCAGGGCATTTGGGCCGAAAACCTTTCGCTGCAGGCCGGCGGCGTGCAGTTTACCCTGCAAAGCGAAGAAGGCGGCCGGCCGGTGCAGTTTTGCATGCCGGGGGATTATTCGGCCCACAATGCTTTGTGCGCGGCGGGCATGGCCATGGCGCTGGGCCTTAGCCTGCAGCAGGCGGCCGAAGGCCTTTGCGCCTGTTTGGGGGTGCGCGGCCGGTGCGAGGTTTTGTATAGCGGGCGCTTTACCATCATTTGCGACTTTGCCCACACGGCCGACGGCATTGAGAAGGTGCTTTCGGGGCTGGCGCCGTTTGTTAAGGGGCGGCTTTATGTGCTGTTTGGCTGCGCTGGCGAGCGGGACGCCACCAAACGCCACGACATGGCAAGAGCGGCGCTTGGGTATGCCGACGAGATTATTTTAACTTCGGATAACCCCCGTTCGGAAAACCCCTACAAAATTTTGGAGGACGCCGAAAGCGTGCTGCGCACCGGGGCAAAGCCTTACCTGGTGGAGGTAGAGCGGCGCAGAGCCATTGTGAAGGCGCTGGAGCTTTTGCAGGACGGGGATATGCTGGTTTTGTGCGGCAAGGGCCACGAGGACTACCAGGCCATTGACGGGGTGACCATCTACCTGGACGAACACCGCATTGTGGCCGACTGGCTGCACAAACAAAAGCTTTTGTAAGGCTTGCAGCTTTTTTTGCAAACCCATTTGGAAAAGAGGGCGCTTAAGACAGATGAGACCAATACCACTGCATAAACTTTTGGCGGGCATTTTTGCCACAAACCGTACCGACCCTGTAACAAGCGTGGTGACCGATTCGCGCAAGGCGGGGCCGGGCAGCGTTTTTGTGGCCATACAAGGCGAGCGGGTGGACGGCCATGCCTATGTGGCCGACACCATAAAGGCCGGGGCGCTGCTGGCGCTGGTAACCCGGCCGGTGGAAGGGGTAAGCCCCGAACAGCAGGTTTTGATAACCGACCCTTTGCAGGCCATGATCACCATGGGCAAAAACTACCGCGATTGCTATACCCCCACCCTTTTGGGGGTGACCGGCAGCGTGGGCAAAACCACCACCAAAGAATTTTGTGCGGCGGTTTTTTCGGCCTTTGGCCCCACTGTAAAAACCCAGGGCAACCAGAACAACGAACTGGGGGTGCCAAACACCCTGTTTTCGTTGGATGAAACCACCCAATACGGGGTGGTGGAGATGGGCATGGACCACATGGGGGACCTTGCCCGGCTGACCTGGGCGGTGCAGCCCGCCGCGGCCATTATTACCCGCATTGGAGTGTCCCACATTGAAAATTTGGGCAGCCGGGAGAATATTTTAAAGGCAAAGTTGGAAATTTGCCAAGGGGTGCCGGACGGCGGCTTTGTGGTGCTTTGCGCTGATGACGACCTTTTGACCCGCGCCCAAATTCCCGCCCGGCTGCGCCGGGTACAGTTTGGCATCGACAACCGCTTTGCCCAGGTGGTGGCAAAAGAGATCCGCTCCAGCGCGCAGGGCGAGCGGTTTGTGATATGCGACAAGCAGAACGGCGAATTTGAAGCCTTTATTCCCGCGCTGGGGCGCCACAACATTTATAATGCGCTGGCGGCCTACACGGCGGCCACCCGCCTGGGGCTGGACCCCGCAGGCTGCGCCGCGGCCCTTAGCGGCTACCAAACCACCGGCATGCGCCAGCGCATTACCCTGCACGGCGGTATGACCATGGTGGAGGACTGCTACAATGCAAACCCCGATTCGATGGCGGCGGCCTTGAACACCCTGGCCGCGCTTGGCAAAACAAACGGCGGGCGCACCGTGGCGGTGTTGGGGGATATGCTGGAACTGGGCGACATTTCCCCAAAGGCCCATTTTGAAGTGGGCGTTTGGGCGGCAGAACACGGGGTTTCGCTTTTGTGCTGCTGCGGCGAGCAGGCAAAACAGATGGTAGAAGGCGCAAAAAAGGCAAAGCTGGACCAGGCGTTTTGGTTTGCCACAAAAGCGCAGGCCGCCGCCTTTTTGGCCCAAAATTGCCGTGCCGGCGACACGGTGCTGTTTAAAGCAAGCCGTGGTATGGCGTTTGAAGAGCTGTTTGGCGAATTGTACCGCCTGCTGGACGAACCGCAAAAATAAGGTACATGGCCTTTGCCCGGCGCAAAATAGCCCTAAGGTGTGGGGAAAGCGTTTTTGGCCGGCTGGCTGCCCCAAAAGGCCACCCTCTGCGGTGTGCAGCCGCTCTGTAAAAAGCTTTGCTATGCTGAAAAAAGCCCCCGGGCTTTGGCACTTTTTGCAAAGCTTGAAAGAAAGTGCTTTTAAGACGGGCTTTTATAACAGCCTTTTGCAACCGTTGCAAAAGCGAAGGCCGGGCCAAAACGCGCGCTGCAGCCTTTTAAAAAGGGTAAATCTAACCCAAAACGCAAAAAGCAGCGCGGCCGGATTTTAAAAAGAAAAAAACCAAACAACACATTGGAAAGCTTTATGCTTTAAAATGTGCGGAAAGGAACGGAAGAAAACCTATGGCACGATATACCCTAATGATTGCGGCATTTTTGTCCATGGCGGTGGCGGCTTTTTCGGGCTTTTTTATTCTGCCCTGGCTCAAACGCCTGCACTACGGGCAGACTATTAAGGAGATTGGCCCCACCTGGCACAATAAAAAACAGGGCACCCCCATGATGGGCGGGCTGATGTTTATTTTGAGCAGTGTACTGGCCACCGGCGTTGCCTATGGGCTGCTTTTGGCAGAACATTCCGAACTGGCCGGCATGGCGCCAGTGCGCACCACCCTGCTTTTGGTAACCACCATGGTAACCACGCTGGCCTATTCTATGGTGGGCTTTGTGGACGATTACCTGAAGGTGCGCCACAAGCAGAACCTGGGACTGAATGCCCGGGCAAAAATTATTATGCAGCTGGTTATTACCACCCTGTACCTGGTTTCGCTGGAACTTTTGGGGGTGCTTTCCACCTCGGTTTCGCTGCCCATTTTTGGGGTGGTGGATTTGGGGTATGCCTACTACCCGCTGGCCTACCTTTTAATTATTGGCATGGTGAACGCGGTAAACCTGACCGACGGGCTGGACGGCCTGGCTTCCAGCGTGACCTTTGTGGTGATGCTGGGCTTTATGACCGCCGCCAGTTTAACCGGTTACTATGCGCTGGGGCTTTTTGGCGCGGCAATGGCCGGCGGCTGCGCTGGGTTTTTGTGCTGGAACTTTTACCCCGCCAAGTGCTTTATGGGGGACACCGGCAGTATGTATCTGGGCGGCGCGGTGACCACGCTGGCCTTTGGCATGGGCAGGCCGGAACTGTTGTTTTTGATGGGCATTGTGTACATTTGCGAAGCCGGCAGCGTGGTGCTGCAGGTGACCTATTTTAAACTAACCCACGGCAAACGCATTTTTAAAATGAGCCCGATCCACCACCATTTTGAATTGTGCGGCTGGAGCGAGGTAAAAATAGACGGTGCGTTCAGTTTTGTGGCGCTGTGCGGCGTTGTGCTGGGCTTTGTTTATCTTTACCAGGGTTGACAGGAGGGAGCCGATTGTTCGGAAAAAAGAAAAATAAGCAGCAGCCTTCCGCTGCCGGTGTGCAAACCCCGCCCGAACGGCTGGCGGCCGGCGGCATGGACCTGCCGCTGGCCATACTGGTGCTGGTGCTGGTGGTGTTTGGGCTTATTATGCTGTTTTCCGCCTCCTATGCAAACGGCTATTACCGCTTTGGCGACAGCTACCACTATATCCGCAGCCAGCTGGTGTTTGCGGCGATAGGGGTAGTGGTTATGTATATAGCCTCCCGGGTGGACTACCACATTTTCCACCGGCTGGCCCCGCTTTTAATGCTGCTTTCCTTGGTTTTGCTGGTGGTGGTTTTGTTCATGCCGGAACTAAACGGCGCCAAGCGCTGGATTATTGTGCCAGGCCTTGGTACCTTCCAGCCCAGTGAAATTGCCAAGTTTGCGGTTATTGTACTGTTTTCTAACATGATTTCGGCCAACGCCGATAAGATGCACCGCTTTAGCTATGGGGTAGTGCCGTTTGCGGCGGTGCTGGGGGTTATTGCCATTTTAATGCTTTTGGAACCGCACCTTTCCGGCACTGTGCTTATTTTTATTATTGGCGCGGTGATGATGCTGGTGGGCGGCACCGCTTTAAAATGGTTTGGCATTGCGGCAGCAGCCGGCGGCGGCGCTTTGGCCACTGCCGTGGTGGCGGTGCCGGACCTGGTGCCCTACGCCATGAAGCGGGTGAAAATGTGGCTGGACCCCTGGAGCGACCCCACCAACGCCGGTCACCAGACCATTCAAAGCCTTTATGCCATTGGTTCGGGGGGGCTTTTTGGGCTGGGGCTTGGCAACTCCCGCCAAAAGCATTTGTATGTGCCCGAACCGCAAAACGACTTTATCTTCAGCATTATCTGCGAGGAACTGGGCTTTATTGGCGCCATGCTGGTGATTATTTTGTTTGCCGCGCTTTTAATTCGCGGCGCCACCATTGCCCTTTACGCGCGCGACCGTTTTGGCGCCATGCTGGTGGTAGGCATTATTACCCAGGTTACCAGCCAGGCCATTTTGAATATTGCGGTGGTTACCAACACCATTCCCAATACCGGTATCAGCCTGCCGTTTTTCAGCTACGGCGGCACTTCGCTTTTAATGCTTTTGGGCGAAATGGGCATTGTACTTTCGGTTAGCCGACAATGCCGCTACCCCAAACCATAACAGATACCCTGGCCGGACAGCTGCCGGCTTTTTAGAAAGGAAGGTTTTTGTATGCGTGTGCTGATTGCCGCGGGCGGCACGGCCGGCCATATTAACCCGGCCCTTGCCATTGCCGGGTATATTAAGGAACACCAGGCCGACGCCACCATTGCGTTTGCCGGCCGCAAAGAGGGAATGGAGTACGGCCTGGTGACCAAGCAGGGATATCCCTTTTATCATATAGAAGTACAGGGAATACAGCGCAGCCTTACCCCCCATAATATTGTGCGCAACTTTAAGGCTTTGTGGTACCTTTCCAGCGCCGGGGCAAAAAGCCGCAAAATTTTGCGGGACTTTAAGCCGGATCTGGTCATTGGTACCGGCGGCTATGTAAGCGGCCCCATTCTGCTGACGGCGGCAAAGGCGGGCATTCGCACCGCCATTCATGAACAGAACGCTTTTCCCGGCGTGACCAACAAAATTTTGGCAAAGCAGGTGGATTTGGTGTTTGCCGCCATGCCCGACGCGGTGGAAAAGCTGGGGGTACCCCACAAAACCATTGTAACCGGCAACCCTGTGCGCAGCGAAATTGTGACCCAAAGCCGGGAGGAAGCCCGCCGCACGCTGGGCATTGACGAAAACAAAATTGTGCTTTTGTCCTTTGGCGGAAGCCTGGGTGCCCGGCGCATCAACGAGGTGGTGGCCGACCTGGCCGCCTGGCATTTGGAAAAGCGGGACTTTGTGCATATTCATGCCACCGGCAGTTATGGGGTAGAGCTGTTTGCCAACCTGTGCGCCGAACGCCATATTTTGGACAAGCCCAACCTGCGCACCAACGAGTACATCGGCGACATGGCCCGCTGCCTTGCCGCCAGCGACCTGGTCATCAGCCGGTCGGGAGCCATTACCGTCAGCGAGCTGGCTGCCGCGGGAAGGGCTTCCATCTTAATTCCTTCTCCCAATGTGGCGGAAAACCACCAGTACTATAACGCGCTGGAACTGGCAAATGCCGGCGCCGCGGTACTGATTGAGGAGAAGGACCTGACCAGCCAAAAGCTGATTGAAACGGTGGACCGGCTGACCCGGGAGCCGTCTGTTCTGCGAAACATGGGGGTGGCGGCCAAGGCCTGCGCCCACCTGAACAGCCTGGACAAAATTTATGTGTACCTAACACGGCTGATGCGCGGCGAACTGGACGACGCCCAGCGCCCGGGCGACGAGCCAAGGCGCAGCGAACCGCAGGAGTAATTTTCGCCTGCGCCGAGTCTTTGGCTGCTTTTTGAGTGCGGCCTAAAATACTCAAAACGCGGGCAAAAAGGCCCTGCGCTGCCTGCCGGCTGAAAGCAGGGCAAAACACTTTTCGGCGCCGGGTTTGTGCAAAGTGGAAATTTTTAAAAAAATGCCCATTTTGCCGCCATACCGCACCGGTTTTGCTTCCTTTGCATAGGATGGCACATCAATGCAAAGGGGGAACAGGGAATGGCCCAGCTTTTGGTAAAGGGCGGCCGGCCGCTTACAGGCGAATTATCCATGCCGGCTGCCAAAAACAGTATATTGCCCATGATGGCGGCGGCTTTATTGTGCGAGACGGACAGCTGCTTTGAACAGGTGCCCGCTTTGCGGGATGTAACCACCAGCCTTGCGCTTTTGCACCAGCTTGGGGCAAAGGCCCAATG
Source organism: Pygmaiobacter massiliensis (assembly GCA_022778585.1). GTDB lineage: Bacteria > Bacillota > Clostridia > Oscillospirales > Ruminococcaceae > Pygmaiobacter > Pygmaiobacter massiliensis_A. The sequence goes on from JALFTI010000027.1 coordinate 12,654, forward strand.
GTCGGGCGGCCGGGTGCGGATCTGTCCGGCCAAACAGTATGGAAAAGCAGCGCCCCAAAAGCTTGTGTCGTCCATGCGCTCTTCCATTTTTTATTTGGCGCCGCTTTTGGTGAAAAACCATACCGTCACGCTGCCAAAGCCGGGCGGCTGCCGGCTGGGGGCAAGGCCCATTGATCTGCACCTTTCCGGGCTTGCGGCGCTGGGGGCCAGCGTGTGCGAAGATGCCAACTTTGTAAAGTGCAGCATAAGCCGGCCGCTTGTGGGCACCAATTTTTGCCTTTCGTTTCCCAGTGTGGGTGCCACCGAAACCTTGGTGATGGCGGCTTGCAGCGCCAAGGGCACCACTACCCTGTGCGGCTGCGCCAAAGAGCCGGAGATTGTGGATTTGGCAAACTATTTGAACCGGTGCGGTGCGCAGATTACCGGCGCAGGGGGCAGCTGCATAACGGTGCAGGGCGGCCGGCCGCTTACAGGCTGCCGCTACACGCCGCTGCCCGACCGCATTACCGCGGCCACGGTGCTGTGCGCGGCGGCAGCCTGCGGCGGGCGGATTTTGCTTGAAAATACCCGCTCTGGCCAGCTTTCGGCCCTTTTGCAGCTGTTGGAGCGCGCCGGCTGCAGGGTGTATAGCACTTTTGACACCGTTTTGCTGGAAAGCGACGGGCATCTGCGGGCGGTTTCGGCCCAGGCGGGGCCTTACCCCCAGCTTGCCACCGATGCAGGCCCTCTTTTGGCTGCAGCCCTGTTAAAGGCGTCGGGCCAAAGTACCGTAACCGATACCGTGTTTGAAGCCAGGTTTGCCTGTGCCGAGCAGTTTGCCAAAATGGGCGCGCGGGTTTGGGTAAAAGGGCGCAGTTTGCAGATTGCGGGCGTGCGCCAGCTGGAACCAGCCCATTTGAACGCGCAGGACCTGCGGGGCGGGGCGGCGCTTGTGGTGGCGGCGCTTTCGGCCCGGGGCGAAAGCCAAATTGACGGGGTATGCCACATTGACCGCGGCTACGAAGATATTGCGGCACTTTTTGGCGCGTTGGGTGCAAAGCTTACCCGTACCCCGTAAATTGGTATAAAGCCGCAGGGGCAGACAAATGCCTTTTTGCAGGCACATTTTTGCAAAGGCTTTGCCTGCAAAACGGCCTTTTCCCAAACAGCCAAAATGTGCCGGCACACACCTGAAAGTAAAATAACCGGTGTGCCGTTTTTATAAAAGGGGTTTGGGAAAAGGGGCGTTTTCATAGCGCTTGGTTTTTATGCGGCCAAAGCGCCCCGCAGCCGGTTTCATAAAAATAGCCGCAAAGTTTTGGTGCTTTTTATGCCGCCTTTTGTGCCGGACTGAAAACACAGCGGACTTTTCCAAAATTTAAAATGCTCTATTTTCCTGTAAAAAACAGGGAAATGCATAAGGTGAATGTTTCACTTATGGCAGCAAGCAAACCCATTGCCGCTGCTTAAAAAACAAAAAAGCGGGCATGAAGCCCCGCCAAGGGCCAAGCTTTTGCAAGGCGTTGCGGATCGTGTTTTTAGCTTTGGGGCAATGCGCGGCAAGGGTGTTTTGGCAAAAAAGCTTTTGGCGCAGCCCGGCGGGGCTTTTGGGCCTTTGGCGCAAAGCACTGTTCACTTTTTTATCTTTTTTGTATTGCAATAGCAGGAATACCACAAAACGAAACCAAAAGGGGGCGCAGGTATGGCACAACAAAAAAAGCAGCGCAAAACCGGCGCACCCATGACCGAGCAGGAACGCCAGGCCATGCTGCGCCGCCGTGAAGAGCGCCTTGCGGCCGAAAGGCAAAAAAAGCCGGGCGCTGCCGCTGGCACAAACGGGCGGCAAGCGCCGCCAAAAGGTACGCCGCACAATACCCGCCGCGGCGTACCGGCCCAGCAAAATAAGCAAAATGCCAAAGCCGGTACATACCGCGATGCGCGCTCACCACAAAAGCAAACGGCCCGCACCGGGGCACCCGGCGGGCAGAAAGCGCCGGGCTGCCGGCAAAGCCAGCCGGGCCAGCGTGCTGGTGCCAATAAGCCGCCCCAGGCCAATGCGGCGCAAAAAAAAGCCCAGCTAAAACAGCAAAAAAAGCTGGAAAAGCAGCAAATAAAATTGCAAAAACAGCGCGAGCGCCAGCAAAAAAAGGCCCAGCGGCAGGAAGAAAAACGCCGCCTTAAGGCCCAAAAGCTGGCAAACCAGCCCCGCCCGGGCAGCCATACCGCAGCCAGGCGGGCCAGAAGAAAGCGGGCGCTTATTGCACTGGCGGCCCTTCTTGTGTTTATTGTGGTAGGGGCGGTTTTGTCGGTAACGGTGCTGTTTAAAATTGATTCCTACCGGGTAGAAGGAGATTGTATTTACACCCAGCAGCAGCTGGTGGAAGCATTTGGCCACCAGGAAGGGGAAAATATGTTCCGCTTTAACCTGGAGGAATCCGCTAAACAGATGCAAAATAAGCTGCCCTACCTGGAAACCATAAAGGTGCGCCGGCGGCTGCCGGGAACGGTGGTGTTTATGGTAACCCCGGCAACCGAATACGCCACGCTGCAGCAGGCCGACGGCAGCGTGCTGGTACTAAGCGAAACACTGCGGGTACTTGCCAGTACCGACACCGCACCCGAAGGGCTAATTGAAATTACCGGCTATAATGCCCAGGACCCTGTGCTGGGCAGCGTTTTGGAAGGCCAAGACCAGCTGCAGACCGGCCTGCTTACCACACTGGTAGAGGCGGTGCAGGCCTGCGGTATAGAAAACATAACCAAGCTGGATGTTTCGGACGAATACGAGATTTCGGCCGTGTGGAACGGGCGCATTACCATAAAGCTTGGCACCAGCAGCCAGCTGGAATATAAGCTGTCGGTGGTGGACAAAGCCCTGGAGGTAGGCACCCAGGACGGAACCTTTACCGAAAGCTCCGGCGGGGTAATAGACGCTTCCACCGCGGGCAAAGCCTACTACCAGCCCTAAAAACCGCTGGCAATTTTTGCAGGAATTTGTAAAAACTATTGCACTCGGGGGCAAAATCTGATAGGCTAATAGCGTATATATTTGCCACAAAATACAGGCTTTTTAGCCGGTTTCGAACATAGATATAGACATGATGCGGACAAGCGTTCACATTTCGACTTAGGGGGTAACAGGAAATGGCTTTTGTGCTGGATGTGGAAACGACGAGCAATACGCTGATCAAGGTGGTCGGTGTGGGCGGCGGCGGCGGCAACGCGGTCAACCGCATGGTAAGCTCCGGTATGAAGGATGTGGAGTTTATTGTGATGAACACCGACCAGCAGGCGCTTTTGGCCTCTAAGGCCACCCACAAGGTCCAGCTGGGGGCAAAGCTTACCAAGGGCCGCGGCGCCGGTGCAGACCCGGAAATTGGCCAGCGCAGCGCCGAAGAAACCCGTGACGAGATTGCCACCGCCCTGAAGGGCGCGCAGATGGTGTTTATTACCGCCGGCATGGGCGGCGGCACCGGTACCGGCGCGGCACCCATTGTGGCCGACATTGCCAAAGAAATGGGCATTCTTACAGTGGGCATTGTAACCAAGCCCTTCGCCTTTGAAGGCAAGCGCAAAATGCAGACCGCCGAGCGGGGCATCAGCGCCTTGCTGGAGCGGGTGGATTGCCTGATTATTATCCCCAACGAGCGGCTTAAGCTGATCAGCGAGGAGAAAATTACCCTGCTGAACGCCTTTGAAGCGGCCGACAATGTGCTGCGCCAGGGTGTGGACAGCGTTTCCAGCCTGATTAACCAGACCGGTATCATCAACCTGGACTTTGCCGATGTGCGCACCATTATGAAAGACGCCGGCTACGCCCACATGGGTGTAGGCTCTGCCGCCGGCAAAAACAAGGCAGAAGAGGCCGCCCAGGCGGTTATCTCTTCGCCGCTTCTGGAAACCAGCATTGCAGGCGCGCGCGGTGTTATTATCAATGTAACCTCTTCGCCGGACATTGGTCTGGACGATGTGGAGACCGCCGCCGCCATGATTACCGCTTCCGCTCACCCGGACGCGAACATCATCTGGGGTGCCGCCTTCGACGAGAGTTTGTCGGACGAGATGCGCATTACCGTAATTGCCACCGGGTTCGACACCGCGCCCAGCGACGAACAGAAGGCAGAGGGCGAAAAGCAGACTGCCGAAACCAACACAAAGCAGTCGGAAACCGGCTTCCCGTGGGATTTTGATGTGAACTTCAGTCATGGTTCTGGTTCGGGCTCTGCCAGCGCTGGTGCCGCCAAGCCCGAGGAAGAGAAAACCGGCTTTACCGATGACGGCGGCAGCTATTACGACGATGTGCTGGCCATTTTGAACCACCGCAAGTAATAAGCATTGCGGCAAACTGCCGCAGCCGGCGGCAGTTTTAGCCGTTTTGCTGCGGGCAGGGCTTTTAACAAGCGGGCCAAATTATAAAACAATGTATGCCGGGCAAGGTTTTTAAAACCTTGCCCGGCATTGTTTTACCCTGTTTTGCGCGCTTAAAAAGGGCAAAGGAATGGCCGAATTGCCCTTTGAGGCAGAAGACCAAAAGAAAAAGGCCTGGTCCACCATGCAGGAAGATTAAATCAATACGCCATAGCGTGTAGCTAGTAAATGGAAAAGGGCAGTAACATGCGTTTGTACCGGCAGATAGAGCAGATGAAAGGCCAAATATTTACATTTGGGCCGGTTTGCGTGTATAGATATAGCCCTGTTTTTTGCAGGGGATTTTTTGTTTAGAACTGTTGAACTATGACGCTTTTGTGAAAAAATGTGAAATTTTTGAAAATATAGTGCTATAATCAAAATATAAATAGATCTGCCGGCGGATGTGGCAGTAAGCCATATTCTCCTATAGTGCAGCGGGTATAACAGGAGAAGTAAGCTTTCAGGCAGGGCTGTGTATAGCAAGCCGCTGTTGATATGCAATTGCCTGTATAAAAAGGGAAATGACCCGCAAGGGTGATTTGGCGTGTAAAAAGAAATACCAAAATTTGCGAATACCCGAAAGCAGAAAGAAAAATGAGTGAGCAGTCTGCAAAAGTAAAAAAGCCAATTTATAAAAAATGGTAGTTTTGGCTTATTATTGTACTAATTGTAATTGGCGCAGTGACTGGTGGGCAAAACGGAGGGAATTCCTCCGAAAAAGCTTCCAACTCGGCCATTTCGTCTGAAACGGCAAGCAGTGCAGAAGGCGAAGTGTCTTCCTCTGTTGACCAGGAAACCGAGACAGATGATTCTGTTCCCACAGAGTATAAATCTGCTTTGGCAAAAGCGGAGTCTTACAGCGAAATTATGCATATGTCCAAAGCAGGCATTTATAACCAGCTTGTTTCGGAATATGGCGAACAATTTTCGCAAGAGGCAGCGCAGTATGCTGTGGATAATATGGAAGCAGATTGGAATGCTAATGCTTTGGCAAAAGCGGAAGAATATTCTGAAACTTTATACATGTCCAAGGCGGGTATTTATGACCAGCTTGTTTCGGAATATGGTGAACAGTTCACAGCGGAAGAAGCGCAGTACGCCATTGATAACATGGAGGCGGATTGGAACGCCAATGCCTTGGCAAAGGCTAAAACCTACCAGGATACTATGAACATGTCTCCCAATGCCATTTATGACCAGCTTATTTCGGAATATGGCGAACAGTTTACCGCAGAGGAAGCTCAATACGCCATTGATAACCTGGACTGAACCTGATAAGGAAAAGCTTGAAAAGAGCGCCGCCTGTTTGCCAGCAGGCGGCGTTTTTTATCAAAGTGGCAGGCAAATTACCAGACCTACTATGCCTGGAAAGTGCGTAATGCTAGGCAAAAAATACCGGAAAAAACAAACTGTACTGCTGCTATATAAAAAATGCACAGCAAATAAGCCGCAGCGATACCGCGAAAAAAGGCGGAATTTGCCGGTGGGCAAAAAGGGCTTTTGTTTGGCGGCGCTTCATGGTATAATAGCCGCAAAGCGGCTATTATACTTTTATTTTTATGCCGGTTTTGCCGCCCCGTTGGGGCAACCGAAAACCATGGCAGTTTATACCGTGCCGGCGCTGCCGTCATGGTATAATAGCCGCAAAGCGGCTATTATACTTTTATTTTTATGCCGGTTTTCTCGCCCCTTTGGGGCAACCGAAAACCATGGCAGTTTATACCGTGCCGGCGCTGCCGTCATGGTATAATAACCGCAAAGCGGCTATTATACATTTATTTTTATGCCGGTTTTCTCGCCCCTTTGGGGCAACCGAAAACCATGGCAGTTTATACCGTGCCGGCGCTGCCGTCATGGTAATAGCCGCAAAGCGGCTATTATACTTTTATTTTTATGCCGGTTTTGCCGCCCCTTTGGGGCAACCGAAAACCATGGCAGTTTATACCGTGCCGGCGCTGCCGACATGGTATAATAGCCGCAAAGCGGCTATTATACTTTTATTTTTATGCCGGTTTTCTCGCCCCTTTGGGGCAACCGAAAACCATGGTAGTTTATACCGTGCCGGCGCTGCCGACATGGTATAATACCCGCAAAGCGGCTGTTATACCGGTTGCTTTTATAGCAGTTTTTTCCCCTTTTGCCTTTGGAAAAGGGGAAAAGCCGCAAAAAGGTTATATGGCCTTTTTATATGGCATTTTTATTTCTCTGCCGGATGATTGCCCTTTTGCAGAAGGGCGGGCATATATGCCAGTTTTTGGAAAAAATAAGTGGTATTTATAATAAAAGGCCGGGCAAGGCTTGCCGGCAAAATAGGCCAAGGGCCAGGGGCCCGTTTATGGGCAAAGGAGGAAATTTTGGATGGAAACTGCTGCGCCGAACCAGGCGCCTGCCAAAACCCTTTCCACCGCGCTGTTTGGGTTTCAAAAAGGACAGGTGCTTTCCTACATAGACAGTTTGCTGGCTGAAAATACCCGCCGCCAGCAGGAATTGGAAGAGCGCATAGGGGCACTGCAGAAAGACCTTGCGCAGGAAAAGGACGATAAGGAAGCGGTGCTGGAAAAGACCCGCGAAATTTGCGATAAGCTGGCGGCGGCCCAGCAGGACGCTGCCGAACTGACCGGCCAGCTTTCCCGCGCCAAAGAGGAGAACGCCGGCTATAAAACCAGGCTGTTTGAGGCCGAGCAGGAGAAAGCTCGGCTGAAGGCTGAGAAAAACAAGCTTACCGAAGCCATGGCCCAGCTGACCGAGCAGCTGGAGCAGGCCCGCCAGGCAGGCCAGCAGCTGGAAATAACCCGCCAGACCGTGCTGGAAAAGGAGCAGGAGATTGAACAGCTGCACACAGACCAGCGCCAGCTGGCCGACCAGTTAAACCAGCTGACCCAGGAGCGGCAGGACTGCGAAAAGCTGCGCCAGGAAGGCGAGGCTATTTTAGGCGAAGCCCGCAAAGCTGCCAGCGAAAAACTGCACCAGGCCCAGCTGGATGCGGGTAAAATTGTGGCGGATGCAAACCGCGCGGCGGTGGAACTGCGCCAGGACGCCGAGCAAAAGGCCGAAACGACCCGCCGTGAGGCTGAGCAGCAGGCCCAAAAAACCTGCCAGGAAGCCCAGGAAAACGCCCGCCAGGTGGCATACAGCATTGGCGCTTTGCGAAAAGAGCTAAACGAGGTGGAAGAGCGGATGAACGCTGCCTATGCCAGTTTGCGCAAGGCGGCCGAAAAGATTGAAAAGGCGGCAATGCCAACCGACCCGGCTGACCGGCAGCCCTCTGCTGCCGCACAGCCGCCCCGCCAGCCGCAGCCCCCAAAAAGAGAAACCCAGCAGGTTTTCGCCCAGCCGGCCGCAAAAACGCCGGCGCATGCTGTTCCCAAAGGCCAGCCGGAGCAAAAAAGCCTTTCGGAAATGGTGCTGGAAAAGCTGACCAGGCTGTTGGGCTGAAAGCGCTTTGACCACGAGGTTTTTGCAAAAAAGGTGAAATGTCGTACCACCATAAAAAGGCACAGCCAGCGGCGAAAAGCTGGCTGTGCCTTTTTGGTTTTTGGCCCGCCTTTTGTAAAAAAACTGGCAGTAAGCCCCGGCTTTTAGCCTGCGGCGGGTGTGTACCCGGCGCAAAGTGTTCACAAAAGGGCAACAGGCTGCCGTTTGAATCTTCCATTTTTATTGCGATTGTCAGGTTTTTAGGCAGGCAAGGCGGCCGGGCTGTTTATTCTATAAATTCCCTGTATATCTGTGCATGCTGCGTGGCGGGGACTTTTTCGCGTGCCATACCTTAAAAAGTTTGCCCTGTTTTAGGGCTGCAACCAATAGTTGCCGTATAGTTGGTAGACGCAACGACCGGCGTTTGCTAGAATGAGCGCAGGAGGTGGCGCTTATGATGGGAGAACAGCTGCGAAAATACCGGACAAGAAAAGGCTTGTCGCAGGAAAAAATAGCCCAGCTGCTTGGCGTATCCAGACAGGCTGTAACAAAATGGGAAACCAGCCAAACCACCCCAAGTTCGGACCATTTAATTGCGCTTGCAAAACTTTATGAAGTTTCGCTGGATGAACTGGCTGGTTTTGCCGCCAGTGCGGATGCAAAACAAGAAGCTGCGCCAAAGAAAAATGCCATTTTGCGGGCCAATGTAACCCGAATTGCCATTATCTGCCAGGCGGCCTTTTTAAATGCGACGATCCATCGGCCAGGCGAGTTTGAGGTGCCTGTCCAGCAGGTTGTTTGGGTGCTTTTCACCCTGGTGCCCTTGCTGGCTTCATCTGTATGGATGGCGTATAACCTTCGTTATGAACCAAACCCATACCAGCGAAGAAAGAACAGCCGGATTGAACTGCTGTACTGTGTGCTGCAGCTTGCAATTGCCCTTGCAGGCTATTATACCAAATGGTATTTTGCCACAGCCTTATTGCTTATGGCGGTCTGTTTTTTCTACCTGTTCAAAATAAACCCCCAATATATGAATAGAAAACTGGTGAAAACCAAGGCGGACACCCCTTAAGCGGCCTGACCAAGACGAAAGCTTTACCGGCCATAAAAAAAGCAGCAGGAAGCAGTACCTGCTGCTTTTTTTGCGCCCAAAAGCTGTTTTAAAAAGGTGATAGACCGGACCAAACAGACCTTTGAGTTTGCCGGTTTTGGCAGTTGAGAAAGCTTTTTTAGCGGCCAGGCAGGCGGCAGCGAAACAGCAAAATTTGGCCCCAAAACGGTTTTCCTTAAATGGTTTTTATAAATTTGCCAAGCAAACCTTAAAATAATCGGCTTTTGTTTTTGTTATAATATTTGCGGAACAGAAAAACCATTATTTTGCAGGAGCGCTTTATGGATATTTTTACGGTTTTGCAGGCGCTGCTTCGGTGGGGAACGCTTGCCCTGGCCGGCGGCATAGCGGTGTTTTTGGTATTGGTCGGCGCCTGGCTTTTTTACAAAAAGGTGTTTTCGGGCAAGCGGTCGCTCAGTAAGGGGCAGATTGTCTGCGCGGGACTTTTGTGCTGCTGGTTTGTTTTGGTGCTGGGGCTCACCTCGCTGAGCCGCGGTTCCAATTTTACCGGTTCGGTCAATATCAGTTTTATGAGCGGCTACCTGAGCGCCTGGAACAATTGGTCGGTAAGCGAACGGCAGCTAATTGTGTTTAATATGCTAATGTTTGCCCCGCTTGGGTTTTTGCTGCCGCTTTTGTGGAAAAGGGCGCAGTCTTTTGGGGTGACGGCGGCGGTATCTTTGGGGGTTACCGGGCTGATTGAGGTGTTTCAGCTGATGACGGGAACCGGCATTTTTGAATTGGATGACCTGTTCCACAACCTGGTTGGCAGTATTTTTGGCTATTTATGCATCATGGCCGTAGTAACCCTTTTGCGCGAAAAAACCGTTCGCATGGCGCCCATTGCGCGCGCTATGCTGATTCCCAGCATAATGGCTCTGGTGCTGGGGGCGGTTTTTTGTGCCTACCAGCTTAAACCATATGGAAATATGAGCATTTTGCCCGCAGTGCGCCAGGACATGAGTAAGGTGGAACTGGTAGCGCAGTGGCAGATGCCCGACCATTACACCACAGCAGCCGTTTATAAAAGCAAATTTGCAGCGGATAAAACCTACCGGCAGACGGTGAAAGCAGGGTTTGCGGAACGGGAAGGGGTGACCTTTTCGCAATTTGCCCGCCGGGAAGACGAAAATTTGGGGTATATGGGGACAAATGCGCAGGGCACAGAGTGCCGGATTTTGTTTTTTGTGCGCACAGGAGAATGGAACTATACCACTTTTGCCCCAAATGCCGCACAATTGACCGAGCAGGCAGTCCAAGAGCAGAGGCAGCGGTATGAAGAGTGGATGAAGCAGCAAAACCTGTTTGCGCAGCAGGCACAGTTTTCCGTTCAAAATGGCGATACGCTGCGCTGGGATATTGGCCTGGAGCAAGACTCTTCCCAATATGGCAGGTCCTTTTAAAAAGGATCGGTTATGATACAGCTGGACGAAGAAGGTGCACTGGCTGATTTTTATTACCAAATGAGCTGGAACGAGTATGTGGCAACCGAGCCGGCCATTTCCCCAACAGAGGCCTATGAACAGGTAAAGCAGGGGAATTTTGAACAATATGTTCCGTTTGAAGAGGGAGATAAGCTGTATGTTACCCAGTGTGAGCGCAGCTGCTGCTACGACACCAAAGGGTTTTACCAGCCGGTATATGAGTTTAGCGGGTATATTAACAATAGCGAAAATTTGTGGGTTTGCCAAATTCCCGCACGGAAAACCTGATAAACTGTGCCTGAAAAGCAACCCCAAAAGGGCAAAAGCTTGCCTTGCTTTCGCCCTTTTGGGGTTAGCAAATCCTTTTTAAAAAACGAAAAGCAAGGTGCATAGCGGTTAAAAAGGTGCCCTGCAGGCAGGGCGGATGTACAACCTGGCCAGTTAGCTGAGCCGTGATTTTGCTAAGCTTGCTTTTCGCACTTTTGTTAAGCTTTCTTCTGCCCGGCACAAAAAGCCGGCTCTTGCCGTCCATATCTCCCCGGCGGCAAATGGCAGCCGGCGCGCAAAACTGAAAAACCAAAAAATGCACGGCTGCAAAGGCCCGTTTTATCGCTGCAAAAAGGTTTGGCGCTGGCAAAATAATCTTTAAGGCCATTGCGAACACCGTTTTTCTAACGCGCTTAACTGTGCTTGGCTCAAATGGGTATTTGGCCCATTGGCAAACCACGGGCAAAGCGGCCGTTATAAATCGCTTGCAGGCCGTTTTGCATCTATTTTAGCAAAAGGTTAAGGGCCGCAAAGCTTGTGCCAAACGGCGGCAATGCTGCCCCAAAAGCAGCCAAAGAGAGCGCGATAGCGGCGTTTTGGCCGGAATGTAGCCCCAAACAGGTACACCGGTTAAAAAGCAGGTGCGGTTTAAACCTGCACATAGGGCCAAGGGCTGTAAGGGCGCCCTTCAGCACACCGCCTGCTTTTTCCAGCCGCCTTTTTTCCAGCGCAGCCAAAAAATAACCGCCCGCAGGTTTTCATCCAGCGCAAAGGCCACCCACATGCCCACAAGGCCAAACCCGCAATATATCCCAAGTATCCAGCAAAGCCCCACCGCTATAATCCACTGGCTGGCAATGCCCACCGTCACGGGAAATTTTACATCTCCCACCGCCTGCAGGTTGCGCACCAGCACAATGTTAAAGCAGCGGCCCAGCTCCAAAAAAATTTCCACCGCCAGCACCTTTTGCCCCAGCGCGGCCACGCGTGCGTCGGCACTAAGCAGGCCAAACACCGCCGGCGCGGCAAAACAGAACAAGGTGGTAATGCCCATGGTAAGCGGGGTAAAAATTTTTAAAATGCGGCTGCAGATGCGCTGGGCCTGCAAAAACTGGCCCGCGCCCATGCAGTAGCTTACCATAATTTGCCCCGCCTGCGCCACGGCCAAAACAAGCAGGTAGCACACCTGCGCCAGCATATTGCAGTACATGCGGGTGGTAACCACATAGGTGCCCAGCCCGTTTACAAAAACAAGGCTTGCCATTTGGGAAAAATTGTAGGAAAGGTTTTCCCCGCCGGAAGGAAGCCCAATGCCCAAAAGCTGCCCTAGCAGCTTATGGGGAAACGGCGAAAGGCAGCTAAGCGAAAGCTTTGGCCCTTGTACCGAGCGGTAAAACGCCCACCACAAAAGCACCATGCCCAATACCCGGCACAAGGCGGTGGAAAGCGCCGCGCCCGCTGCCCCAAGCTGCAAAAAGGGGCCAAGGCCATAAATAAAGGCGGCATTGCCCGCCACATTTATAAGGTTTGTAAGGCCGGTGGCCAGCATAATGGTTTTCATGTGGGCGTGCGCGCGCAAAAATGCGCTGAAGGTGAGCATAAGCGCATGAAACGGCAGCGAAAGCCCGGTAATAACCAGGTAGGCGTGCGCCTGGGGCAAAAGCTCTTCCTGCACCTGCATGGCCAAAAGAATGTGCCGCCCGCCCAGTACCACCGCAAGGCACAATATAACCCCCAAAAGCAGGTTTAAAAGCACCGAAAGGGTGTAAATTTGGCTGGCGCTGCGCAGGTTTTGCGCGCCCAGGCTGCGGCTTATCAGAATGGTGGCCGCCAGGTTGATGACCGTGAAGGCCAGCACCAAAATGGTGATGATTTGGTTTGCGTTGCCCACCGCCGCCACAGCAGTGGCGTTATACCGGCTGAGCATCAGCTGGTCCATATTGCCCACCAAAAGCTGTAAAATAAGTTCGATAAAAATGGGCCAGGTTATTTTGGCCAAAGAATAGGGACAAGCTGGCTGGTTTGTTTGCATGAAGAAAAGGCCTCCTTATATGGCCGGCAGTTTGAAAACCGCGCAGCGCAGCCTATTATAGCACCCAGCCTGCCTTAAAAACAGCAACCCAAATGGACAAAATTTATAGTTTTTTGGATAAATTTTGTAAAAAACGCAAAAAGCCCCCGCCGCAGTTTGTGTTTGGGCTGCGGCAGGGGCTTTAAAACGGTAAAAAAAGGCTTTTGATTTGCGCTTTGGCAGGTTTTGGCAAAAGTGCGAAGCGCCGTTTTAAACAGGGCGGCTTAAACCGCCGGCAAGCAGCATACAGGCAGCTGCAAAAAGGCAGGGTGCAGCAAATAAACCTTTTGTGCCGGCTTTAAAGGGCGGCGTCGGCGGCGGTAAGCATGTTTTCAATAAAAATGCCGTAGCCCTTTTCCGGATCGTTGATGAGCACATGGGTGACAGCACCCACCAGCTTGCCGTCTTGAATGATCGGGCTGCCGCTCACGAGTGATTGTCATTAGGGGCAACATTTTTTCTTGTTGACTACATATTTTCGATTGCTTATAATTAATGTAATAACTGAAAGGAATTAGTGCTATGACTATAGAGAAAATTTTAGAGATCTTTCCATTCCTTGATTCGAACGATACATTACATCGAGATCAATTAAGTTCATATGCTGATTGGGTTATCACTGGACTCGATTATAATAATATATGCCATATTCTTGAGTACCTGAAGCAATATGATGTAGGCGACATTTCTGATTTTTTTCTTTATGAATTAGGAGTTTTTCTCTTTCCTTTTCAAGAGCGTTTTAAACCTTTATGGGAACAATTAATACGAGAACTTGGTGATGATTATACTACTAAAATAATCGAAGGAGAATGCTCTGTTTACGATGAATTTGCAAGAATAGAAAAGCAATTATTTGGTAAAAAATAAAGTAAAAGCCCACACCATGTTGATGTGGGCTTTTACTTTTATCCTGCTGCATCCAGCATACTCTCGATGAAGATCCCATACCCACTGGTGGGATCGTTCACCAGCACGTGAGTCACTGCCCCCACCAGCTTCCCATCCTGAATGATCGGGCTGCCGCTCATGCCCTGCACGATGCCGCCAGTCTGGTCCAGAAGGTCGTCATCGGTGATCTCGATCATAAAGTTTTTGGACGAGCCGTCATCTTCCAGAATTCGGGTGATCTTAGCGTCAAAGGTTTGCACGGTACAGCCGTCGACATTGGACAGGATCTCC
>JALFTI010000028.1 GCA_022778585.1 Pygmaiobacter massiliensis
GGAGATACTTTGGTGGATCTCTTTTTGGACACGGGTTCGATTCCCGTCATCTCCACCAAAAAAAGCCGCATAGATAAGCTGAAATTAAGCTTATCTATGCGGCTTTTTTTATAAGAAAAACAGCACACAAAAAGACATTGACAATATTGGGCAGGAAGGCCTTTTTGTAAATATTTACAAGGAAAAAGGAAGGGCAAATAAAACAATGTACTTTTTGTAGTTCAAGACGCTTTTGGCCTAATATAGCCGTATATATTCCATATGTTTCCGCAGCAAAATCCTGCCATAACCTTTGGGAGATACATCCGATAACGATGTGGAGCCCAAGGCGTAAAGACTGTTTGAAATGAGAGATGCAGAGACCTGATTTGTTTACTGATTGGCGCACTCTTCCTATGAAACTATCTGCCTGACGGTGAACTGGTGCTTTTTATGTTTTAGGGCCTGTTTCAGCCGTAGCAACGCTTGCAAGGGGCAAAACCCTGCGCCTGCGCCTGACTCAAAGAAACCTGCATGGGGTCTATCATATTGCTACACCCGGCATTGGAATGATATTTGGTGCCTCCATGAGTAGGAACCCAGACCGTGACTTCCTGAGGCGCGGGTTCTGGTACTGTAGCAGCAGGCGCTTCTTGTTCTTCCGGGCTGGGATCAGAACTGGCTGTGATAGCAGGAACAGAGCTGACAATCACAAATGATTCAGATTCGGAAAAACTGTCAGAGACAGAATCGGTATCAGATGGTTGTGTTGATTCAGAAGAGGATATCACAGAAGAGTTGGAGTCATCAAACGATGAACTGGAGGGAAAAGAACTGGAGGAGGGAATGTTTGCCGCAGAGGAAGAGCTTGATGAGAACGAATCTGCATGAGAAGAGGGCGCTTCAGAGGAACTGGAGCCGGCCGCAGACCCCATAATGCCACAAAACAACAAACCGCAAAGAACCCAAACCCAGGGGCGTTTCATGAGCGGTCGGTCTTGGTGTTTAGCGTTGTTGGAAATGCACCATTTGGTAAAGAACCAAATAAGAAAAAATGGCCACAAAAGAATATAAAGAAAAATTTTAGTACAGCCGGTGTTTTGACTGTAATTTTTATGAGAATTGATTCTTTTTCCTTATTCTTCTACATAAGAAATACCGGTGCCGGGGAGAGATACTGTTGTTCTGGTTCCGCCTCCGGCCTTTTGGGTATACCGGAACCCGGGAGTGCCAGCAGACCATCCCACTCCGCTTTTGCTGAAATTCAATCGAAAGGGACCCTGTTTTATACTTTTGCGAAAGCGAAAAGCCATTTTGAATCATTTCCTTTCAAAACAGTGTTTTTACTGCCCAACCTGCTCATTTGGATAGCTCGCTGCTGGCAACCCGATAAAAAGCAAAAAACGGTATACTTTAAGTGAAGCACAAAATAGATTGTTATAGTACTTTGCTTGAAAATTACAGTACGGTTGGAGTGTAATACTGGCCTGTACTTTTTTACAATATGTCATGTAGGGAAAAACTTTACAAGAAGGGCTTGTATGGGACTTCTAACGGTTTGGCAAACTGAGAAAGAGAGATAGGCTCTGCGGCCGATACAGAAAAAAGAAAGTGCAGCTTAAACAAAATAACAAAGCAAACTACAAAACCATTGTGGCCGACGGCAGCGAAAACGCGGTCCAAACTGACGAGACTGTATTTTTTAGCACGGGCATGGCGCAAAATTTTGGGGGCCGATTCTGCCCAGGGCGCTATTAAGGGCGCTATTAAGGGCGCTATTATAATAGAGCTTAGCAAATACCGGCAGGTATTGCCGCCACCATTACCAGTGAAAGCGGCGTTCAGCTGTTGGTCTGGCGGACTGAAAAGGTGTGTTCCAACCTGATACTCATCTGTCCCAATCTTGCCCTGGGCGGCATGAAGAAACAGATGGGTGGCTGTGCTGGACGCCCGTAAAGGGAAGGCAGATTGCCCCGGAAAGGGCGCGCCACGACGGTGGTTTACAGGCAAAAAATGGAGGCGTTTTTTGTTGCAGCCGAAAAGTTTTTAAAACCTCTCCCCAAAATGGCTGTTTTCTGGTATACTGACTTTACCGAATGAAAAAAGCCACCCTCAAAAACGCTGCTTTATTGGGGCAAAAACAGCCGCGTGGCAAGCGGCCCGGCCTTTGCCGGAAAAAAGGAAGGGAACATGAAAAAGAAACTGACAGCCAAGGAAAATGTGTTTATTGCCGCCATGTTGTTCGGCCTGTTTTTTGGCGCCGGCAACCTAATTTTTCCGGTATATATGGGCCAATTGGCCGGCCGGCAGGTATACAGCGCTATTGCGGGCTTTGTTATTACCGGCGTTGGCCTGCCGCTTTTGGGGGTTGCGGCCATCGGCATCAGCCGCAGCAACGGTTTGGCCCAGCTTAGCCGCAAGGTGGGGCGCAGGTACAGCCTGCTGTTTACCTGTGCGCTGTATTTGACCATTGGGCCGTTTTTTGCCATTCCCCGCTGCGCCACGGTGCCGTTTACGGTGGCGGTTTCCCGCTTGGTTGCACCGGAAAATGCAACCTTGGCCTTGGCGGTTTTTTCTGTGCTGTTTTTTGTGCTGGTTTTGGGCTTTTCGCTGCGGCCGGGTAAAATTTTAACCTATGTGGGCAAGGTGCTCACCCCGGTGTTTTTGGTCTTTTTGGGGCTTTTGGTGGCGGTGGCGCTGGCAAATCCGCTGGCCCATGTCAGCGCGGTAGAGCCGGTGGGCGCCTACCAGACCAATGCCTTTTTTACCGGCTTTTTGGAAGGCTATAATACTATGGATGCGCTGGCCAGCCTGGCTTTTGGCATTGTGGTGGTAAATGTGGTGCGCAGCCTTGGGGTAACCGAGCCCGGTGCGGTGGCCAGGTGTACTGCTAAGGCCGGCATTTTAAGCTGTTTGTTTATGGCGGCCATTTATTTTGCAGTAACTATTGTGGGGGTGCAAAGCCGCGGTGCACAGGTACTGTGCTCAAACGGCGGCGAGGTGCTGGCCCTGGTGGCGGACCACTATTTTGGCGCATTTGGCAGCTGGATTTTGGTGGCCACCGTAACGCTGGCCTGCCTAAAAACCTCGGTAGGGCTTGTTACCAGCTGTGCCGAAACCTTTGTTTCGCTTTTCCCCAAAGGCCCCAGTTATCGGGTGTGGGCGGTGATTTTCAGTGTGGTGTCGCTTTTGGTGGCAAACCTGGGGCTGAATGCCATCATCGCCTATTCGCTGCCGGTGCTTATGCTTTTGTACCCGCTGGCCATTACCCTCATTTTGCTGGGCCTTTGTGGCAGATGGTTTCACAATGACCCCCAGGTTTACATTTGGGTTACCGGCGTAACCTTCCTGGCCGCTGTGCTGGACTTTTTCAAAGCATTGCCGGCTTCGGTTATTCAGGCGGCCCATCTGCAGGGTGTTATTGATCTTGCCAGCCGCTTTTTGCCCTGGTATACCATAGGTGTGGGGTGGATTTTACCCGCTTTGCTGGGGCTTTGCGTGGGGCTTGTGCTGCACCGGCTGCACCCGGTGCCGGCAAGGCAATAGGCTGTAAAAACCAGGCTGCCTTAGGCGCTTTGCTTAGCGGCACACAGCCGATAAAATACGGAAAAAAGCGCTCGCGAAGGCTTTCGCGAGCGCTTTTTGCAGCCAAAAGGCAGATGTGACGCGACTGTGAAAACAAACCGGCGCGGTTTACAAACGGGCCATTTTAGGGTAAAATAACTTTATATGCAAGAATTTGGCGACAATTTTTGCACAGGCCAAAAGGCGCTTTGCCTGGCCTGCAAAATACTTGGAATGGAAAGGCGGTCACAATGTCACAGATCGCACTGAGAATGGAACATATCACCGTGGCGTACCGGGAAGGCTTCGTGGCGATAAACGACGCGGGAATCGAGCTGGAAAAAGGCTCCATTCATGGCCTTTTAGGTGAAAACGGCGCAGGAAAGTCTACTTTTGTAAAGCTTTTGTGCGGTGTGCTTTCGCCCGACGCGGGACAAATTTTTTTGAACGAAAAGCCGTTTTCGGCCCTAAACCCGGCCGATGCAGCCCGCCGCGGCATTATCAAGCTGCAAAAACAGTCGGACCTGGTTCCCTCGCTGACGGTGGCAGAGAATATTACCTTGGGGGACAAGCAGAACAGCTTTTGGCTGGAGCCAGAGGAGGGGGTAGAAATTACCAACCAGCTTGCCCAGCAGTTTGGCATTGAGCTGGACCCCAATGCCATTGCGGCCCATTTAAGCGAGGAGGACACCTTAGAGACCGAGTTGCTGAAAGCGGTGCATCATAAGGTGCAGGTATTGATTATTGACGAACCGTCCACCCATGTCAGCATGGGGCAGATTGGCTATTTGTTCCAAATGCTGCGCCGCCTGGCAGATTCGGGCATTACGGTGCTGTATGTTACAAACCGCCCCGACGAGGTGGTGCATTTGTGTGACCGTGTTACCGTTATGGCGGACGGCACCACCCGGCAGACGATGCTGGTGAGCGAAACCAGCCAGGCGCAGCTGAAGATGCTGATGGCCAGCGGCCGGCCGCGCTTAAAACCGGTGCGTACCCCGTTTAAACCCAAGCGGGAAGTTTTGCGTATTACCGACCTTGCCACCTTCCGCGAACCGGGGAAACCGGCGCTGGAAGATTTGGATTTGGTGGTGCGCGAAGGGGAAATTGTGGCTGTGATGGGCAATGCAGACAGCGGTGCCCGCCAGCTGTGCGACGCCATTGCCGGACTTTTGAAAACCGTAGGCGGCAGCGTGCGGCTGTTTGACGAAAACATTACAAAGGACGGCATGGCCGGCACCCGGCAGCTGGGCGTTTCGTTTTTGATCAATGATCCCAATACCAGCGGCATTGCGCCAAGGCTGAGCATTCAGGAAAACCTGCTGCCCAACCAGTACACCAACCCCGCTTACCTGAAGGACGGCCTTTTGGATGGCGAAAAGCTGCGCCGGCGCGCCGAAAAGCTGGTGGAAGAGTACCAGATTAAATGCGATAGCGTGGAGGATATGGCCAGTACCCTGTCCCAGGCATCGGCCCGAAAGCTTTTGTTCGCGCGGGAATGCTCCAGCGAACCCGTGCTTTTGGTGGCATATCGGCCCACCGCCGCAACCAGTACCAACAACGCCGCGCTTATGCGCCGAAAATTGATTGCCCTGCGGGATGAAGGAGCGGCTATTTTGCTGGTTCCCACCGATTTGGAAGAGTACCAGCAACTGGCAGATACCACGCTGGTTTTGCACCAGGGAAGGGTGGCTGCCTACTGTGAGGGTTTGTTGGAGCCCAGTGAGTTGGACGCCTATATGACCACACCCGCACAGCCTGCAAACGATGAGATGGAGGCAAAGAAGCCTTGAAACAGCTAAAAGAATTTTGGACCCCGAAACGGGAAAGCCGTATTGTTGGCACGGTAGTGGTGCTGGCGGCGGGCGCTTTGTTTTTGGCCATTTTGTCGGGCCAGCCGGCAAAAGCGCTGGAAAGCTTTTTTATCCAGCCGCTTACAACGGCCTTGGGCTGGCAGCGCATGATCAACCATGCCACGGTATACATTTTAGTGGCACTGGGGGTGTGCGCTATGTACCAGTGCCGCCAGTATAGCCTCATCAGTGAAGGCTCGTTTATGGGCGGTGCGTGTGCTGCCACCTTTTTTATGCTCAACAGCAATACCCGTACCTCGGGTTATGTTATTGTGGTGGGCATACTGTTTGCAGTGCTGGTGGGCGGGCTTATTGCCGTGCCCAGCGCGGTGCTCAGTGCGCGCCATCAGGTGAATGTTACGCTCTCTTCAGCCATTGTGGACTTTTTTGTGCTGGAAATGGCAAGCTTTATACTGGAACAGTTTTTATCCGACCCATCGGTCAGTACGGTGCAGTCCTTTGCTATTCCCAGCCGTATGCAGCTGCCCTATTTGTACCAGCCGCTGGGCATTCGGGTCAGCACGGTGCTGGCGCTTTTATTTGCATTTGTGGCCTGGCTGGTGCTTTACCGTACCCGCACCGGCTACACCCTGCGCATGGTAGGGGCCAGCCAGCAAACGGCCGGCTATTTGGGCCTGTCTTCCGGCAGGGTTATTATATTTAGCCAGCTGTTTGCCGGGGTTATGGCAGGCCTTGGCGGCGCAGTGCAGATGATGGGAGTTAGTTCCCGGTATGCTTGGGCGGGAGAATTTTCCAATGTGGGCCTTATTGCCATTATGGTGGCTCTTTTTGCCGATTGCAACCCGGCTTGGGTTCCGGTTTCGGCGGTATTGTTTAGCTATTTTACGGCCGGCGGCACAAGCCTGAGCGAGCAGCTGGGCTTTGCTGCGGAATGGGGCGGCGTTTGCCAGGCAGGGCTTGTTTTGGCTGTGCTGCTGGTAAGCTACCTGCGCAAAAAGCAGCGGCATTTGGCCGGTAAAAAAGGCCAGGGACTGAAGGCTTTTTGGCAAAACATAATACAGGCGCCCGGAGCATTGGCGGCCAAATGGAAGGAGGGCGGCGAAGATGGGACTGTTTGAGTTTGTAAAAACCCTCGTTGCCACCCTGGTGAGCGCCAGCGGGCTGACGGAATTTTCCCTTTATGCCACCATATTGCTTTTGGCAGTGGGGGCAGCGTATCTGTCCAGGCGCGGCGGTATGTTTTTTCTGGGTCTAGACGGTGTGTTGGTAAGTGCCGCCTGCGGGGCCTATCTGGCGTCGCTTTATACCACAGCACATACCGGCGATGCGTCCGGTTTTGACAGTATGGCGGCCGGTGTTTTGGGCGGCTTGGTGGCAGGGCTAATCTGTACGGCGGTACAGGCATGGTTTGTGGTTAAGGTTGGCAGCAACGATGTGCTTATGGGCTTAACGATAAACCTGTTGGTACGCCAGTTGGGTGTGGTGGCCATTCGGCTGGCCCACCAGCATTATCAGGCGGGACGCACCTTGCTGCCGGTATTGCATTTGGGCAATTTGGCCCAGCTGCCGGTGATAGGGCCCATGTTTGGCGATGCAAACCTTATGACCTGGCTTAGCCTTGCATCTCCGTTTGTCGTTTACTTTTTGGCTAACCGCACCCGTGTGGGGCTTTGCATGCGGGCTGCCCAGGAAAACCCCCTGGCGCTGGAGGGCGCGGGGGTGCACCTTTCGGTAATACGCACCCAGGCTATGTTGTGGGCTGGTGTATTTGCCAGTTTGGCGGGTATAGCCTGTGCCATGGGTGCTATGCCTGTGCGGGTACAAACAATGGTGCCGCAGGGCTTTGGTTATTTGGCGCTGCTTTTGGTGTTTGCAGCCGGCGGAAGGCTTGGCAAAAGCTGTATTTTTGCGCTTTTGTTCAGCGCTTTGGGGGCATTGCCTCAGGCTATGAGCCATATGCCGCTGGCGGCTTCGCTTTTGCGGTGTGCAGTTTACTTGGCTGCGTTTCTATTGCTTATTCTGCATATTTACCGCCACCATCACCGGGTGCACAAAAGGGTTAAAGCACAAAAACGCACCCGTGCACAACGCAAACAGGAAGAAGCTGTACCCCGCAAAAAGGCAGGTGCATCGCGCCGCAAAAAAACAAACGACGATATGTGATCTGCCATAAAAACGCGCTGCAAAATGGCAGATGTTTTTGCCCAAATACGCGGCCTGCATATTTCTTCTTCCTTTGCTTTTGGTAAGGCCATGTTGCAATAAATGGCTGCATGTTATATTTATGGCATAAGCATGAAAAGGCGTTTTGTCATTCTTGCAAATTTATAAATGCTGCCAAAATAGAATGGGTGCGGCTAAAAACGGCTGGATACAGAAGACTAATCAAACAAACAGCCGATTTTAAAAATCCGTTAAGGATATAAGACAAGCTGGCCCTTTCTGCCAGATGGCATAAAAACGGGATGGAAACGCTTGGTTGACACATTTCAAAGGATAGATGGTGGCAACGCAACCGGAAAACATGCTATATTTTTGTTAAAAGGAAAGGAATATTGACAATGAATATAGCAAACAGAATCCAATAGTTACGAAAGCAAAAAGGATTTTCGCAGGAAGAACTTGCGGATAAGGTTGGAGTTTCCAGGCAGGCTGTATCAAAATGGGAAAGTGAGCAGAGTACCCCGGACTTAGAAAAGATTATTGCAATGAGTGAGCTCTTTGAAGTCACAATGGATTATATTCTGAAAGGGGTAGAGCCAGCTTCCATAACCAATCGAAAAACCATTGAAACCTTATACTTGGGCTTCGTTTTAACATTTGCAACCATAGCGGGAATATGGTCCTTTACCGCGAACAGATTCCGGGTTGACGAATGCTTTATGATTGTTTTGGCTGGCGGTGCTGTCGGCTTGGGGGTAGCGCTTGTCATCCAAGTAATAAGCAGCGTGTTTGCCAATAAAAAGCTTCGGTAAAAGCAAACTTTCCGTTTATGACCAAGGTTTTAGTTGCCTTATAAAAAATGCCAATTGCCATTATTGGTTGTGTATAATTAAAAAAACACGGGGTTGTCCCAGGCGGGCGGCCCCGTGTTTTTTGCTGTTTGCTGCAACCCTTAGGCCGGCGCAAATAAAAAGCGCAAAACAGCAAAGCCTAAAAAGACGAAATGGTTTGCGTAAAAACATCCAGTGGCAATATTAGGAAAAAAGCAGGGCTTACCATGCAGCCGATTTTGGGTAGGGCCCTTTTTCGCTAAAAGAAAGAAAAGCCAGTCCCTTAATGCTTTTAACAAAAAATAGCAGTGCCGGGGGCCAAATTAACAAAGTTCGGCTACACTGCTATGCCGGCCGGCGGGCATCCAAGCTGTCAGATGGATAGGACGCAGGCGGACAGATAACAGAGCGGATGCGCTGCTATACCGGCAAACCAATAGTAGTTTAGCTGCCAGGTGGCCAAGACCGCCGGTCGCGGCGATAGCCAAGCTGTCAAATGGGCCAGGGCTGCCGGGCAGGTTAGCAGGCCGGCCAAGCTGTTCAGATGAAAGTTTACCGGGCCAGCAGATAAAAAATGCCGTCTTGCCTGCAGAGCAGTAGGTAGAGCGGGCAGAAGCTTTTGGCATATTTATTTTAAGGCAAAACAAAAGGGGCCGCGCAAAAGCGCAGCCCCTTTGGCAGCAAGGCTAGTAGGCGGCGTAAATCCAGCCCGAAGCGCCAAACTGTCCAAAAAACAAAATAGCCAGCAAAACCAAATAGAGAAACACCAGCCGCACCGGGAAGAAAACCCGCCCCAAAGCCTTTTCTGGGCTGGTTTTATAGCACACTGCTTCGGCCAAGAACAAAAAGGCAGTGCAGGCCAAAAGCGCAGGACCATTGTATTTGTAAAAGCCAATATAGGTCAGCGAGGTGGAAAGCGCAGCAGGGTCTGAGAGGGTGGGCCAAAGCTGCACACCCAGCCGGCCAATAAAGGTAAAGGCGGTCTCCAGCGAGTCGGCCCGGAAAAAGATCCAGGCAAAGTTTACAAAACAGAAGGTCCAAAGCCAGCGCAGAGGGTCGCACAAAAATTTTATGCGCTCAAGCCGCAGCGCTGTGCGCAGGTTTTGGCGCAAGGGTTTGGTAAGCCGGGAAAGGGCTGTCATAATGCCGTGCAAAAGCCCCCATACCAGGTAGGTGTAGGCCGCCCCGTGCCAAAGTCCGGAAAGGGTAAAGGTCAATAGCGCGTTTAGGCAGGCCCGCGCGGTGCCCTTGCGGCTGCCGCCCAGCGGAATATACAAATACTGCAAAAACCAGCTGGAAAGGGAAATGTGCCACCGGTCCCAAAATTCGCCAATGGAGCGGGAAAAATAGGGCTTGTCAAAGTTTGGTGCAAGTTTGAGCCCCAGCATCTTTCCGGCGCCGGTGGCAATGTCGGTGTAGCCGGAAAAATCCGCATAAATCTGCAGGGTATAAAAAAGCGAACCGCACAAAAGTTCAAACCCGTTAAAGCGGGAAGGGGTGGCAAACACCACATCAGCAATGCCGGCTGCATTGCCTGCAATTACCAGCTTTTTAAAATAGCCCCACACCATCTGCCGCAGCCCTTCGTTTAAAAGCGCATGGTCGTAGGGACGGGGGCTGTTAAGCTGGGCCAAAAGTCCGTCGGACCGATCAATGGGGCCGGACACAATGTGTGCAAAAAAGCTGACAAACAAAGCGTAGTTGATCAGGTTTTTTTCAGCTTTGCGGGTTTTGCGGTATACATCCACCAGATATCCAATGGACAAAAACAAATAAAAGCTAATGCCAATGGGCAGAAAAATGCTAAAGGCCGAACCGTCCCAACGGAAAATGGCAGGGGCAATGGCATGAGCCACCTGGGCAAAAAAGCCCACATATTTAAAGTAAACAAGCAGCCCCAAACTTGCAACAATACCCGCTGCAAGCAGCACACGGCGCAAAGGGCCCTTTGCGCGTTCCAAAAAAAGCGCCAGCAGCCAGTTTACAAGAATGCACCCGCACAAAAGCAGCAAAAATTCCGGGTGGGCCTGCTCTTCGGTTATGGTGCACAGGTAGTAGAAAAACAGGCTGCACACCAAAAGCCAGGCATTTTTAAAAAGGCGGGGAATGCAGTAGTAGGCCAGCACACAGACCGGAAAAAAGATAAAAAAGGAAAGCTGGGTAAAGCCAATACCCGCCGCAAAGGTATCAAAAAGCCAGTCTTTCACCGCCGTTGCGGTAATGGGCTGCTCGGAAAGGGCCAAGCCCAAATACCGGCCAAGCCCCGTCCAAATGGTTTCCAATTGTTCCGCAAGTGATTCCATGGTTCCTCCCCGCCAAAATGCCAGCGTAAAACGGCCGTATTAGGGCTTATGCGCTTGCATCTGCTGTTCCAGCTCCCGAATGCGCCGCTCCAGCAAAGCGGCGTTCTGGGTAAGGGTTTTATTTTTTTCGGTTAGCTGGCTGACCGCCGCGGAGAGAGAAAGCAGGATCAGCAGCATAAAACCAATGGCTACCAAGAAAACAAAATTCACCGGGTTTACAATGTGCAGAATATCCCCTAAAACCAGCACCACATAGGGCACCAGGGCAAATACCAGCAGCGCAAAACCCGAAAACAGCCAAATAATGCTGTACTGTACGCTCAATTTGCGCTTTTTCAGCAAAAAAAAGATGACAACCAGGTATAAAATAACCCCAACCACCAACGCAAGGCGAAAGGTTATGTCAAACTGTTCCATTACACACCCTCCTTGTGGCGCGGCATGTTGCCGCAGGTAAGCCGCCAGACCACCAGCGAGAGGGTGACCTTAATCATATAATAAGCCGACTTAAAGGACCGGATGGAGGAGGTGCCGCCCATGCGCTCTTCCATAACCACCGGAACCTCGCCCACCCGCCAGCCGCCGCACACCGCAGACACAATGGCCTCGGGCTCTGGAAAATCCTGTGCGTAGTGGCGGGCATAAAAGGCGGTCAATTCCCGGTTGCAGGCCCTAAAGCCGCTGGTGGTGTCCGCCACGCGGGCGCCGGTCAAAAGCCGAATTAAAAGGCTGATGATCTGAATGCCCAGCCGGCGCAGCGCGCTGCTTTGAAAGCCGTCCTTTTTAATAAACCGGCTGCCGATAGCCATATCCAGCTTGCCTTCGGCCACCGGGCGGATCAAATCCGCCAGGTAGGCTGGGTCATGCTGGCCGTCGCCGTCCATTTGAACGGTAATGTCGTAGCCGTGCTCCACTGCGTATAAGTACCCGGCCTGCACACCGCCGCCAATGCCCAAATTGACCGGCAGCGAAATATACGAAAATCCGTTTTCTTCACAAATTTCCCGGCTGCGGTCGGTGGAGCAATCGTTGATGATCAGATAATCGACCCCCGAGGCGCGCTCCGAAAGCCGGGAGACCACCCGCTCGATATTCTCTTCCTCGTTGTAACAGGGGATCATCACCAGTGTTTTCAATGTGGAAATCCTCTCTTCCTGCAAAGTTACTGCCCCGCCACAATAAAATCGGCCAGCTGGCCCAGCAGCTTGCTGCGGTCAAAATGTGCCCGGTGGTAGGCGCGGCCGCGCTGGCCCATCTGGGCGCGCTCTTCGGGGGACATGTAATAAAGCTTGAGCAAATTTTCGGTCAAATGCTCGGCGTCGCCGGCCGGGCAGGCAAACCCGCAGCCAGCCTCGCGTATCACCCTTGCTCCCTCGCCGTCCATACAGCACAAAACCGGCCTGCCGGCCGCCGTGTAGCTGGTAATTTTGGCGGGAATGGTAAGCCCAATCTGTTCGCTTTTGACCAAACAGGCCACCAGCGCGTCGGCCAGGGTGTGGTAGCGGGGAATATCCTCTACCGGCTTTTGGCCTTCAAACACAAAATAATCGGCCACATTTTTGCGCCGCACCGCCTGCTGCAGGCTTTCGCGGCTCATGCCGTCCCCCACAATAATAAACCGAATACCGGTCACCAATTTGGCCTGCAGGCGGCTTGCCACCTCCACCAAAATTTCAAGCCCCTGCGCGGGGGAAAGGTTGCCGGCAAACACTACATTAAACTTGTCGCCAAACCTTTGGCGCAGTTGGGGGTCGGGCAGGTCCTGGCAGTACAATTCCTCACAGTACTGGGGAATGACCGTTACATCCTGGGGGCGCTTTTCGGTGCGGGCCAAAAGGGTCTGGCGCAGCGAATCGCTCATCGCAATCAGCCGGTTGGCCCGGCGGTAATGCCAGGTGGAAACGCCCATGGCAACCGCCCGCAAAAACCGGTTGTGGATGGGCAGCACCGAATACAGGTTTTCCGGCCACAAATCCAGCACATAAATGGTTAAAGGCAGCCGGTGCAGCTTGGCGTACAAAATGGCCGGCCAGGCCATTAAAACGGGGCTTGTCTCGTAACAGAACACCGCGTCGTATCTGTTTTTCAGCCGCACAAGGTCAAAGGTGGCAAAAAACGGAAAAGACACATAGTTTAAAAAAATGCGCACAGGCGTGTTGCCCTTGCGGCGAATTTCGCCGCACCGGTAGAGGGTGATTCCCTCATGGACCTCCTTGCGGGGGCCAAAAAAGCTGTACCCTTTGGCCCATTCCCCTTTGGGGTAGTTGGGCAGACCGCACAGCACATCTACCTGGTAGCCCAGCTCGGTCAGGCCGCGGCACACATCGGTGCTGCGAAAATTTTCCGGCCAGTAGTGCTGGCTTACCACCAGAATGCGTTTTTTGGGGTTATTTGGCTGTTCCAAAAAGCAGGCTCCTTTGCAAGTGTTTTAGCGCCGCGGCGGTCAGCCCGGGTGCTTCAGCCACACCGTCTCGTTCACAATTTTGGTGTAGCTTTGGATCAGCTTGACCACCTTTACCGACACATTGGTGTCGGCGTAATCCTCGGCCATCACATAGGGTTCCTGGTTATCCCGCATGGCTACGGCCAGCTCCATGGCCTGTTCCACATCCGGCCCGGTAATGCCGCCAATTACCACGCTGCCCTTATCCAATACCTCGGGCCGCTCGGTAGAGGTGCGGATCAGAACCCCGGCAAAGCCCAGCATGGCGCTCTCCTCCGACAGGGTGCCCGAATCGGAAAGCACGCAGTAGGCATTTTTCTGCAGCTTGTTGTAATCCTGAAAACCGAACGGCTGCAGCTGGCGCACCAGCGGGTGGAAAACAAAATGCCGCGCTTCAATATGCTTGCGGCTGCGCGGGTGGCAGGAATAGATAATGGGCATCTGGTAGGTTTCGGCAATGTGGTTTACCGCACCCATCAGGCTCATAAAGTTTTCCTCGTTGTCAATATTCTCTTCCCGGTGGGCCGAAAGCAGAATATACTTGCCGGCGGTAAGGCCAAGCTTATTCAGCACATCGCTTTTTTCAATCTCGTCGGCGTGGGCGGCCAATACCTCCCGCATGGGGCTGCCAGTGACAAAAATAGTTTTGCCGTCAATTCCTTCCGAAAGCAGGTACCGGCGGGAATGTTCCGTATAAGGCAGGTTAATGTCGGAAATATGGTCCACAATCTTGCGGTTGATCATCTCCGAAACATTCCAGTCCCAGCAGCGGTTGCCGGCTTCCATGTGGAAGATGGGAATTTTCAGCCGCTTGGCGCTGATGGCCGAAAGGGCGGAATTGGTGTCCCCCAAAAGCAAAACGGCCTCGGGGCGCTCTTTTACCATCAGCTCATAGCTTTTGGCAATAATGCCGCCCATGGTTTCGCCCAGGTCCTTGCCCACGCAGTT
This sequence comes from Pygmaiobacter massiliensis, assembly GCA_022778585.1. Classification (GTDB taxonomy): domain Bacteria; phylum Bacillota; class Clostridia; order Oscillospirales; family Ruminococcaceae; genus Pygmaiobacter; species Pygmaiobacter massiliensis_A. The sequence continues at coordinate 14,045 of JALFTI010000028.1, forward strand.
CAGGTAGTAATCGGGCTGGCGCAGCGAAAGCCCTTCAAAAAAAATCTGGTTCAGGGTATAGTCATAGTTTTGGCCGGTGTGCACCAGCAGATGGTCAAAATATTTATCGCAGCATTTAATGACCTCGGACAGCCGGATGATCTCTGGCCGGGTGCCCACAATGGTCATCACCTTCATTTTCTTCATCAAAAAAGCCTCACTTTTCAGCATCCACCGGCAAAGCCACCGTGTCGGGGTGGTCCGGGTCAAAGCATTCGTTTACCCACATAACGGTCACAAGGTCGCTGTCGCCTTCGTTTACAATGGAATGGGTATACCCCACCGGAATATCCACAACCTCCAGCTTTTCGCCCGAAACATGGTATTCAAACACCTGGTCGGAATCGGGCAGCCGGAACCGGATAAGCCCCTTGCCCGAAACCACCAGATACTTTTCGTTTTTGGTGGAATGCCAGTGGTTGCCCTTGGTAATGCCCGGGCGGGACACATTGACCGAAACCTGCCCGCGCTCGGGTGTGCGCAAAAATTCGGTAAAGCTGCCGCGGGGGTCGGTATGCATGGTAAGCGGATATTTGAAGCCGCTGGAAGGTTCCAGATAGGAAAGGTAGGTGCTGTACAGCTTTTTTTCAAGCCCGCCCTCGGCCAGGTTCGGCAGCTGCAAGGTTTTGCGGCTTTCCCGAAAACGCTTAATCGTGTCGGCAAGTTCGCCAAGTGTAATCCGGTGTACCGGCTCTATCCGGCAAAAGCCTTCAAGGTCTGGGTCGGGCAGGGCATTGCCCTCCATGGCGTTTATAAAGCAGTCCACCACATCGTCAATATAGCAAAGCGGCAGGCAAAAGGCGGGGTCCCGCACCTGAATGGGCAGGTCGTTTGCAATGTTGTAGCAGAAGGTGGCCACCACACTGTTGTAGTTGGGGCGGCACCATTTGCCAAAAAGGCCCGGCATGCGGTACACATATACCGGCGCACCGGTGGTTTGGCCATAGGAAAAAACCGTCTGCTCGGCCATCTGCTTGCTTTTGCCGTAGTCCGAACCGTTGCCCACCTGAATGCTGGAGGTTAAAAGCAGCGGCGTTTTGCGTCCGGCCTTGGCCAAAAGCTGGCACAGCCGGCTTGTCAGGTCACTGTTGCCGTCGTAAAATTCGCTTGCGTCCTTGGGCCGGTTCACACCGGCCAGGTGAAACACAAAGTCGGCCTTGTCCGCAAAGGCGGCAAGCTCGGCAGGGGTGTTGTTCACATCATAGCGCAGAATGTTTTCATACCCGCGCGCAGCCAGCGCCAGGCGCAAATTTTTGCCCACAAAGCCGCCGGCTCCGGTAATTAAAATGCAGGCCTTTTTGTCCATCTGCTCACCCTTCCTCCCGTGCCAGCTGCTGGCGCACATAGTCGTTGGTCAAAAGCTTCTCAACCACCTGGTCCACATCAAGCTGGCGGGTATTGTGGCTGGTATAGGCCTCTTCCGATTGGGTCACAACCTGGCCGTTCACAAAATATTTGTCGTAGTTTAAATCCCGCTCGTCGGCAGCCACCCGATAATATTGGCCCATATCCACCGCGCGCAGCCGCTCTTCCCGGGTCATCAGGGTTTCGTACAGCTTTTCGCCGTGCCGCGTGCCAATAATGCGGGTGCCGGTGTCGCCAAAAAGCCGCTGTACGCCCTTGGCCAAATCGCCAATGGTGGAAGCGTCGGCTTTCTGAATAAAAAGGTCCCCCGGGTGGGCATGCTCAAAGGCAAACAGCACCAGGTCCACCGCTTCGGAAAGGTTCATCAAAAAGCGGGTCATGTTGGGGTCGGTTATGGTAATGGGATTGCCTGCGCGGATCTGGTCAATAAAAAGCGGAATGACCGAACCACGGCTGCACATAACATTGCCGTAGCGGGTGCAGCAGATGGTGGTGTCCTCCGGCTTTACATTACGGGCCTTTGCCCGGATCACCTTTTCCATCATGGCCTTGCTGATGCCCATGGCGTTAATAGGGTAGGCGGCCTTATCGGTGGAAAGGCAGACGATCCGCTTGACCTTGGCGTCGATGGCGGCGGTGAGTACATTGTCGGTGCCGATGACATTGGTGCGCACCGCTTCCATGGGGAAAAACTCGCAGCTGGGCACCTGCTTTAAGGCGGCCGCATGGAAAATGTAATCCACCCCGCGCACCGCGTCGCGCAGCGAGTCAATGCTGCGCACATCGCCAATGTAGAATTTCAGCTTCGAGGCAGCCTCGGGCATTTTTGCCTGAAATTCGTGGCGCATGTCATCCTGCTTTTTTTCGTCCCGAGAAAAAATGCGAATTTCGCCGATATCGGTTTCGAGGAACCGGTTGAGCACCGCGTTGCCAAAACTGCCGGTGCCGCCGGTAATCAGCAGGACCTTGTCCTTAAAAATCGTCTCCATATTTTATGTTCCTCCCTGCGGCGCTTGTTTGCCGACCGCACAAAAATACCAATAATCACAAAATAGTATACCATACTGCACGCTGGTTTAAAAGGGCTTTTCGCCCATATGCCCAAAAGCAGCTGCTAAGCTTGGGCTGTTTTCTTGACGCTGGGAATGGTTTCTGCTATATTACATAGTATTGTAAGGCCATAAGCCGAAAACCGGGCGCATAAAACCTGCAAAATCGGGTTTTGCGGCGGCTGGGGCGGGCTTGTGGGTATATTTTTTAATTTTGAAAAAAAGAAAGGGTTTGATCATTTTTTTATGGACATAGTTCCTACATTGCTGCTTCTTGTACTGCTTATTGGGGTCAACGCGTTTTTTGCCATGAGCGAGATCGCCATCATCTCCATCAACACCCAGAAGATGAAGAAACTGGCCGAGGAGGGAAGCCGGGCGGCTAGCCACCTGCTCACCATTACCGATGCACCGTCGGACTTTTTGGCCACCATTCAGGTGGGGGTTACGCTGTCGGGTTTTTTGTCTTCGGCTGTGGCGGCAGATAATTTTGCCGACCCCATGGTGGCGGCGCTGGCCTTTACGGGGGTTCCCGCCGAGGTTCTGCGCAGTGCGGTGCTGGTTATCAACACCCTCATTTTGTCCTACTTCACCCTTATCATGGGCGAGCTGGTGCCAAAGCGGATCGCTATGAAGGACCCCGACGCCGTTGCGCTGAAAACGGTAGGGGTTGTGTGGGGCATGTACAAGGTTTGCGGCTTTTTTGTGCGGTTTTTGGCATTGTCCACCAACCTGGTTTTGCGGCTGTTTGGCATTGGGCCGGAAAACGAGGAAGAAAAGGTGGATGAAGAGGATATCCTCATGATGGTGGAAGCCGGCGAGGATTCCGGCGCTATTGAGCCGCACGAGCGTACCATGATCGAGAACATCTTCCAGTTTGACGACCGCCGGGTTTCGGATGTTATGACCCACCGCACTGACATTGTGGCGGTGGAGCAGAGCGCCAGTGTGGATGAGCTGCTGCGTTTGGCGCAGCAGGACCGTTACTCCCGCCTGCCGGTCTACCGGGAAGATCTGGACGACATTGTGGGAACGGTCTATCTGAAGGATGTCATTCCTTACCTTTCCCAGGGCAAAACCGAAAATATGACCGCTGCCCAGCTGATGCGGCAGGTTTTGTATGTGCCGGCCGCCATGCGCTGCACGCTGCTTTTGCGCCAGTTTCGGGAGAAAAAGCTGCGTATGGCCATTGTGGTGGACGAATACGGCGGCACCGAAGGCCTTGTGACGATGGAAGACCTTTTGGAAGCCATTGTGGGAGATATGGACGACGAGCACGACGGGGAAGAGGAGATCGTGCAGCTGTCCGACACCAGCTGGCTGTTCTCGGGCGAAGCCGAGATCGACCAGGTGGAAAAGCTTTTGGGCAAGGATTTGTTTGAAAATGACGATTCCGATACCCTCAACGGCTTTATCACCGGGCGGCTGGGCCGTATTCCGGCAGCGGGCGAGGTCATTCCGCTGAAGGAAGAAGGGTATTTATGTACCATTGTGCAGGCCAATGCCCGCTGTATTGAAAAGCTGCGGGTGGAAAAGGTGCAGCCGGATCTGGCAGACGAGCCTGCCCAAAGCGTGCCCGGCAAGGATAAAGAGGGCGAAAAGAAGAAAGACTAAGCAGGCAATGCCTGCCCCATTTGCAGCCGGGCTTTGCCCGGCTGCTTTTTTTGCCAAGATTTTTTGAAAAACAGAAAGGATGGACCCAAAATGCAGCCCAGCGAGAGACTTTTGCAGTATGTAACCTTTTCCACCGCCAGCAACGAGGCAGAAAGCAGCTGTCCTTCCAGCGCAGGGCAGCTGGAATTTGCCCGTTTTTTGTGCAGCCAGCTGCAAAAGCTGGGCCTTTTGGACGCCAGGGTGGACCGGTGGGGGTATGTTTACGCCAGCCTGCCGGCAAGCGAAGGCTGCGAAAAAAAGCGGCCGCTGGGTTTTATTGCTCACATGGACACCTCTCCCGACGCACCGGGCAAAGGGGTGCAGCCGATGGTTTGGCCAAACTATGACGGCAAGCTGCTCCGGCTAAAAAACGGCACCGTGCTGGACCCAGCGCTTTTGCCGCAGCTTAGCCAGATGCGGGGCAAAACCCTGATTACCTCCTCGGGCGATACCCTGCTTGGGGCGGACGACAAGGCCGGCATTGCCGAAATTATGACCATGCTGGAGCGGGTGATTACCCAAAACCTGCCCCACCCCAAGCTGGCGGTGGCCTTTACGCCGGACGAGGAGATTGGCCGCGGGGCCGACCGGTTTGACCTTGCTTTGTTTGGCGCGCCGGTGGCCTACACGGTGGACGGCGAAACGCCAGGCGTGGTGGAATACGAGACCTTCAACGCAGCCAGCGCGGTGGTGACCTTTTGTGGGGTGTCGGTTCACCCGGGCGCGGCCAAAGGGGTTATGAAAAACGCGGCGGCGTTGGCGGCGCAGTTTGCCCAGCTTTTGCCCCAAGACCAAACCCCGGAAAAAACCGAAGGCAGGCAGGGCTTTTTTCATCTGCACCACATGGAGGGCACGGTGGAAAAAGCAACGCTGGAATACCTTTTGCGGGACCACAGCGACGAAGGGTTTTGCCAGCGCAAACAGCTGCTGGAAAAGCTTGTAAACCAGGCAAACGCCCTGTGGGGAGAGGGCACCGTTTCGGTACAGATTACCGATACCTATTACAATATGGCCCGTGTGCTGCAAAACCATATGGATCTGGTAGAAAATGCGCTAGAGGTTTTTGCAGCCCAGGGCCTTTCGGGCGAAACCCAGCCGGTGCGGGGCGGGACCGACGGCAGCAAGCTTTCGTTTTTGGGGCTGCCTTGCCCAAACCTGCCCACCGGGGGCCATGCCTTCCACGGCAGGTGTGAATATATAGCCGCCGAGGATATGGAGCTGTGCTGTCAGACCCTTTTGGGCCTGGTGGAGCGCGCAGCACGCTAAGCGGGCAGGCCCTTGCAGGCAAAACCGCACAAAAAGGGTCCAAACCGGAATTTTGCGAAAGGGCAGGCGGAATAATAGGTCTGTTTCAGTAGGTAAGTGGTTTTTGGCACAAAGCGCGCAGCCAAATAAAAAGAAAAACGCGTTTGGGGTACACAACGCCTTAGCATGGGTAAAAACAAAATAAAAAAATCCCCGCTGCCCAAAAACTGGCAGCGGGGCGGGATTAATGGCTTTGCCGCCGGCGGGGCAGTGTGCGGGCCGTCGCCGGGGCGGGGAGCCTATAAGAGGGAACACAAAAAAGAAGATACTGTTTTTCGCAGTACAGACGGCTCGCTTTATCAGGCCTTGGCGCCCTGTTCAGCCAGCAAAGCCTGGTGCAAAGCCGGACGCCACTCGGTAAAGATCAAAACCAGCGGAATGAAAAAGCAGATCGGGGACATGATAATGCAGTTGAGGATCTCTTTTTTGATTTGCAGATAAGCTTCACTGTGCATGGGGAATTCCTCCTGTTTTGTTTGATGAAGTATGCGGCGTGCACCGCTTCTTTTCGTACTCTATTATAGCGGCCCTGGCGCTAATATGGCGGAAAGACAACCGCTGCAGGTGGTGTATTGGGGCCTGCTTGGGGCAAAAAATCGTTAAAAATCTGCCAAGAAAAAACTGCTTTTCAATCCGTGGCCGGAATGGAGAGATAAGTGTGGTATAATGAACCGCAGAGTATGGAGAAGCGAACAGCATAGGCAGAAAGAGTATCGGCCTGAAAGCAGTGCCCCCCACTAAATAGAAGGCCTAGTTTATACCTGGCAGGTACTTGGCAAAGCGAAACAAGAAGGAGGAAGAATATGTCAAAGGACAAGCAAGGTGGAGTGATGGTCCGGCGGCTTTTTTATAACCTGGCGGTGGTGACCGTCTTTATGGCAGACGCATTTTTTTTGTGCTTGCTTTTGTCCAACACCGTAGGGGATGACAGCAGCTTTGCGGTGCCGATTTATCTGTTGGCGGTGGCTATGATCTCCCGCTTTACCAGCGGCTACTGGTATGGTATTCTGGCTTCGGTGCTGGGGGTGGTGCTGGTCAATACGGTGTTTACATATCCCTATTGGGTGTTTGATCTTTCCATTGCCGGCTACCCTCTCACCTTTGCGGTTATGCTGACCGTTTCCTCTATGATCAGTGCACTGACCACCCAGGTGAAAAAACAGGAGCAGCTGCGCTTTGAGGCGGAAAAGGAGAAAATGCGGGCAAACCTGTTGCGTTCGGTCTCGCACGATCTTCGCACGCCGCTTGCTTCCATTCAGGGGGCAAGTTCCACCCTGCTGGAAAATGCCTCGCTGCCCAGGCAGCAGCAGGAGGAGCTTTTGCGGGAGATTGATCAGGACGCCCGCTGGCTGACGCGGGTAACCGAAAATATTTTGTCGGTTACCAAGTTTACCGGCAAGCAGGTGGGGCTAAAAAAGAACGAAGAGGTTATGGAGGAAATTGTCTCCAGTGCCATTGTAAAGTTCCGGCGCGGGCATGCTTCGCTGCCGGTTACGGTGGAAAAACCCAAGAATATTTTGCTGGTGCCGATGGACGCCACCCTGATCGAGCAGGTTTTGCTGAATTTATTAGAAAATGTGGCCTGCCATGCGCAAACGGCCACCTGCATTAAGGTGCGCATTCAGCCCCAGCCGGGCCGGGTGGTGGTCAGCGTGGCCGACAACGGGGTAGGTATTGCGCCGGCCCGTTTGGCGCATATTTTTGACGGGTACGGCGAGCTGGTGGACCAAAAGGCCGCCGCCGATAACGGCCGGCGCAACATGGGGCTGGGGCTTTCGGTCTGCAGTGCCATCATGTATGCCCACGACGGCGGTATCTGGGCAGAAAACAATAAACAGGGCGGGGCAACCTTCAGCTTCTGGCTGCCCTGTGATCAGGAAGAACAGGAGGATCTGGATGAGTAACGCGCTGAAAGAAAAAATTTTGGTGGTGGAGGACGACCGGGGCATTGGCAAGTTTTTGTGCACAAACCTTTCGGCCAATGGCTACGATGTGGTGGTAAGCGAAACCGGAAAGGTAGCGCTGGAACTGATTAGCTCCCATTGTCCGGACTGCATTCTTTTGGACCTGGGCCTTCCCGATATGGACGGAGACCAGATCATTCAGCAGGTGCGCAGCTGGACCCGCACCCCCATTATTGTTATTTCGGCCCGCACCTTGGAGACCGATAAGGCAAACGCACTGGACTTGGGCGCGGACGATTACCTTACCAAGCCCTTCAGTACCGTGGAGCTTTTGGCCCGTATTCGGGCCGCGCTGCGCCATACCCGCACCAGTTCGGAAAACGGCGAAATTGCCATGCAGGGTACCTTCCATGTGGGAGAGCTTTGTGTGGATTACCGCAAACACCGGGTGTTCCGCTCCGGACAGGATATGAACCTGACCCCCAACGAATTTAGAATTGTGGCCCTTTTGGGCATGCATGCAGGCCAGGTGCTCACCTATAAGCACATCCTGCGGGAGCTATGGGGTCCTTCCGCCAGTTCGGATAATAAAATTCTTCGGGTGCATATGGCCAATATTCGCCGCAAAATTGAACCGAACCCCGACGAGCCGATTTACATTTTTACCGAAGTAGGGGTGGGCTACCGCATGGCCCAGCCGGACGAGATGGGACAGCAGAATTGACCAAAACCTTGCCCTAATGTTGCCCAAACCTTCTTGTGAACCCTTTTTAATGCCCAAGGGTGTGCTGGTGGTATGACAAACTTTCAGGGGACAAAACCAGGGGACAAAGCGGCAGCTTTATATGCGTCAAAACGCTTGTTTTGCTGCGCTTTAAAAATGGCAAAAATGTTCCCCCATACTCAAACGGCATATGGCAGCATATTAGGCACCTTTGTGTGCCGGGGGTGGGTTTGGCTTTGGTTTATACCCCAATAATCAATAAGCGCCGCAGCTTTCTGTAAAGCTGCGGCGCTTATTTTGTTTATCCATAAAAGCCTGCCAAAACCATAACTTGCAAAAAGCGGACGAAAAACAAAAGGTAAAAAATTTCACCGCTGCGTTTTTGCAAAAAGTTTTGCTTTTGCAAAAGACTTTTGGGGCGGTGTTTATTGGGGTACAAAATAAACCCAAAAGCAAACAACAAACAAAAAAGCAGCCTGCAAAACTGCAGGCTGCTTTAAGGGTTGCACATTAGACGGCGCGGGTAACCTTGCCGGAACGCAGGCAACGGGTGCAGGCATAGATGTATTTCGGAGAACCATCCACAATTGCCTTTACTCTTTTCACGTTCGGCTTCCAGGTACGGTTCGAACGTCTGTGGGAGTGGGAAACCTGGATACCGAAGGTCATGCCCTTACCACAACAATCACACTTTGCCACTTTCTGCACCTCCTCCATATCAAGTCGCTCAAATATAATACCAAACCCTGGGCAAAAAATCAAGCCTTTTCGCAAAAAAATTCCCTTAAGGGGCTTGGCTTTCCACAACATACAGGCTTTTTGGGGCAGGCGCTGGCCAAGTATAGGCCCGCACAGCGGCCTAGGCGGGTAAAACGCTTGCCAGCAGCGGCAAAAAAAGTATATAATATTATACCGTATATCAATTGTGCGGTCCATACTAAAAAATCGGAAAATGGCCAAGGCCAGGCCGCAGCAATTTTTGGAAAGGGCGATGTTATGCAAAACGAGATTTTCTCGCTTTTGATCAGGGCCTTTGTTTTGCTTACCGCACTGCCGCTGCACGAATTTTGCCATGTGCTGGCGGCCAGGCTTTTGGGAGACACTACGGCTTTTCGGCAGGGGCGGTTCAGCTTGAACCCGCTGGCCCACATTGACCCTTTGGGAGCGGTTTGTTTTTTAGCGTTTGGGTTGGGCTGGGCAAAGCCGGTGCCGGTAGCAACAGGCCGGCTGCGCCACCCCAGGCTGGGCGGCGCATTAGTGGCCGCAGCGGGGCCGGCGGGCAATTTTGCGCTGGCGGTTTTCAGCATGCTTTTGGCCAAGGTTTTTGTATACCTGCCCTGGCAGGCGGTCACCGAAACGCTGGCTTTGCTTTTTTTCAACGCCGCCATTTTAAATATTACCCTTGGCGTTTTTAACCTTATGCCGTTTGCCCCGTTTGACGGCGGGCGTATTCTGCAGGCGGTTTTGCCGCGCAGCGTTGCCGTGTGGCTTAGCCGGTACGAAACTGTTTTTTTGGTAGTGGTGCTGGCGCTGGTTTGGGTTGGGGCTTTTTCCCGGCCGCTTAACTTTTGTACCCAGCAGCTTTTTTACCTGGCTGACCGGGCCACTGCCTGGGTGGACCTGCTGGCTTTGGGCGTTTTGGGCTAAAAGCCTAAAGCAATGTTATACCAAAAGGAGGCATCTCTCATCGACACGCTTGTATTCACTCTGTCAGATTTTGAAGGCCCGCTGGACCTTTTGCTCTATTTGGTCTCAAAAAACAAAATGCAGATCGCCGATGTGGAGATTGTCAGCCTGATTGACCAGTATTTGGCGGTGGTAAATGGTCCGGCTGGGGCCGAGCTGGACCAGACCAGCGAGTTTATTGAAATGGCAGCCAGGCTGATTTATATGAAGTCGGTGTTTTTATTGCCCCGCTCGCCGGAAGCTGACCAGCTGCGCCAGGAGCTGACCGGCCAGCTGGTGGAATATTCCGCCTGCAAACAGGCGGCGGCCATGCTGGGGCAGATGGCGGACGGCATTTTTTTGGCGGTGCGTCAGCCGGCTGTGCTGGAGCAGGAGCATACCTATTCGGGCCGGCACAGCGCTTGGGAGCTGATACGGGCGCTGCAGACGGTGCAGGGCCGCGCCCAAAATCGCCCTGCCGCGCCCCGTCAGGAGTCCTTTGACCCCATTGTGGCGGCGCCGTTTGTGTCGGTGGCAAGCCGGGTAGTGCATATTTTGCGGGGGCTTGTAACCGGAAAAACAAAAAAGCTGGGGGGGCTTTTTCGGCGCGGGGCAAACCGCAGCGAAACGGTGGCCACCTTTTTGGCGGTGCTGGAACTGCTGAAGGCCGGCCGTATAAAGGTTTGCCAGGATCAAACGCTGGCCTTGTGCCGCCGCAGTACAGAACAACAGGAGAGTGCAGATGGAACTGGAACGATATAAAGCGGCGCTGGAAGCGGTGCTGTTTGCGCTGGCCGAACCGGCCGATACCGAAAAGCTTGCAGCCGCGCTGGAACTGGACGAGCACACGGTGGAAAAGCTGTGCGGCCTTTTGCAGGACGAATACAATGCGCCGGGGCGGGGAATCTGCCTGCTTTGCCTGGAAGGCCGCTGGCAGTTTGCAACAAAGCCGGCCTATGGCAGCTATGTAAAAACCGCACTGGATAACCGGCGCAATGCGCCGCTTTCCCAGGCAGCGTTGGAGGTGCTGGCAGTCATTGCCTATAACCAGCCGGTTACCCGCAGCTTTGTGGAACAGGTGCGCGGGGTGGACTCGTCCGGTGTGGTGGCGTCCTTGGCTCAAAAGGGGCTCATTGAGGAGGCAGGAAGGCTGGATTTGCCCGGCCGCCCCATCGCCTTTCGCACAACCGATGTGTTTTTGCGCAGCTTTGGCCTTTCCAGCCTGTCCGAACTGCCGGTGCCCCATGCCGAGCAGGAGCAGCCGCAAACGCAGGCGCAAGAGGAAAAACAGGAGGGGTAGTATGCTCCATGCAATGCTGACCATACTGTTGTGGACGGCGGGCATTGTGCTGGCTTTGCTGTTGCTTTTGCTTATTTTGCCGGTGTGGCTGCATATTTCCCTCAAGTACGACCAATGGGAGCTGCGGCTGCAGGTGGCGGGCTTTTCGGTGCGGCTGTACCCGGCGCGCGAAAAAAAGCCCAAAAAGGCAAAACAAGCAAAACAAAAGGTGAAAAAAAAGCAGGCGCCGGCTGCGCCAAAGCCCAAAAAGGGCCTGCCCGAATGGGTTACCCCTTCCACCGTTATAAAACTTGTGCAGCTTGCAGGCGGCCTTATGCGCAGGGTTTTGCGGGTTTTGAAGGTGCGCGGGGTGCGGCTTGTTTTGCCGGTGAACGGGCAGGATGCAGCCGAAACGGCCCTTTGCTACGGCCGTACCAACGCGGCGGTTTATTCGGGGCTGGCCCTTTTGCAAAATGCGGTAAACCTTTCGGTAGAGTCGGTGGAAATTGTGCCGGACTTTGGCGCAGACCACAAGTTTCGCAGAAGTTTCTATTGTAAAGTGGGCAGCTGCCCTATTATAATGATAAGTGTAGGGGTGTGGGCTATTTACACCCTGTTCAAAAGCGGCGTTTTGGGGCGCCGGCAAGGAGGTAAAAAAAATGAACGACAATCCCCTGCAGGGACTAACGGATGTAGCGCTGCAGCGCATTCATGAGCTGGTTGACAGCAACACCACCATTGGCAGCCCCATCACCACCGCGGAGGGGGTCACCATTCTGCCCATCTCCAAGGTCAGTTTTGGGTTTGCTTCCGGCGGGTCAGACTTTCCTTCCAAGGCCCCCAAAGAGCTGTTTGGTGGGGGCTCCGGAGCGGGGGTTTCCATTACGCCGCAGGCCTTTTTGGTTATAAAAGAAGGAAATGTGCGGCTTTTGCAGCTGGCGGACCCCGCCAAAACCACCGCCGACCGGCTGATTGACGCACTGCCGGAACTGGTGGACCGGCTGCAGGAACTTTTAAAAAGGGAAGAAAAAAAGCCCGCGGCCGAACCTTGAAAAGCGCGCTGTGCGCCGCTTGCCGCAAACGGGCTACACATATAAAGGAGATACCGCTTTGAGAGATACGCGTATTCAGAAGGTTTTGTCCGAACAGGGGGTCTGCTCCCGCCGTGCGGCCGAACAGCTTATTCAGCAGGGCCGGGTGCGGCTGAACGGCCGGCCGGTGCAGGTGGGGGATAAAATGGACCCCAGGACCGACCTGCTGTCGGTAGACGGCAAAAATTTATATATTCCGCACGAAAAGCAGTATTACTACGAAATGCTGTATAAGCCCCGCGGGTACATTACCACCATGTCGGACGAGCGCGGCCGCAAAACAGTGGCCGAATTGGTGGCAGATGTGCCGGCACGGCTTTTCCCGGTGGGTCGGCTGGACAAGGATTCGGAAGGGCTGCTTTTAATGACCAACGACGGCGCCTTTGCCAACCTGATGATGCACCCTTCCCACGGGGTAAGTAAGCGCTACCGGGTCACGGTGCACCCGCGCGCCAGCGAAGATCAGGTGGTGCGCCTTTCCCAGGGGGTTACTCTGGACGATGGGTTTGAAACAGCGCCTGCCCTGGTGCAGGTGGTGGTGGACGAGCCCGAGCGCACCGTACTGGAAATGACCATTCGCGAGGGCAAAAACCGCCAAATTCGCCGCATGTGCGAAGCAGTGGGCCTTACGGTGGTGCGGCTGAAACGCAGCGCCGAAGGGCCGGTAAAGCTGGGCATGCTGGCACCGGGCAAACACCGGCCGCTTACCAAGGCAGAACTGGCGGCATTGCGGGCTTCCGCCTCGAAGGCAGTGCGCCAGGAAAATACCCAGGCGGCCCAGCAGCGCGCCAAGCAAAAGCAGCGCACCGGTCCGCTTGGCCAAAACCGTCGGCGCTGAAGCATGCTTTTGCACAGCGGCAAATGGCAAAGCTATGGTATGGGCGTATAGGTATGGTATTTTGGGTGCTGTTTTGTAAAACATCAGCAAACATCATGGTGAAACCTGATAAGCAAACCGGTAAAAAAACGGCTAATTTTGTGAATTTGCCGTTGCCGTACTAAGGCAAAGATAGTATAATGAACAGGTCATTAAAGCAGGCCGGTACGAAACCATTCGTGCCGGCTTGCCGGGTCTTTTTGCAAACTGCGACGCCCGGCAGAAACCTGCAACCAGAAAAATCCGGCAGGCCAAGGGGAGGTCTGCCGCCTGTTTTGTGAAAGAGGTGCATCTACATCATGGCTAAAAAACCGATCAAGATCACAGAAGTTGCGCTGCGCGACGCCCACCAGTCCCTCATTGCGACCCGCATGACGATGGACGAAATGCGGCCCATTCTGCCCGCGATGGATAAGGTTGGGTATTTTTCAGTGGAATGCTGGGGCGGCGCCACCTTCGACGCCTGCATTCGCTTTTTGAATGAGGACCCTTGGGAGCGGCTGCGCATTCTGCGCAAGGAAATGCCCAACACCAAGCTGCAGATGCTGTTCCGCGGCCAGAACATGCTGGGCTACCGCCACTATGCCGACGACGCGGTGGAATATTTTGTCCAAAAGTCGGTGGCAAACGGCATTGATATTCTGCGCATCTTCGACGCGCTGAACGACCCGCGCAACCTGCAGACCTCCATTCGGGCCGCCAAAAAGGAAGGCGCTCATGTGCAGGGCTGCATCAGCTATACCTTAAGCCCGGTCCACAATAACGAATACTTTGCAAACTACGCTAAAACTTTGCAGGATATGGGCGCAGACAGCATCTGCATTAAGGATATGTCCGGCCTGCTCACTCCTTACAGCACGCAGGAGCTGGTCACCTCGCTGAAAAAGACCATCTCTATCCCGGTGGATATCCACAGCCACTACACCTCGGGCCTTGCTTCCATGTCCATCCTGAAGGCGATCGAGTCGGGCGCCGATATCATCGACACTGCCATTTCGCCGTTGGCCATGGGTACCTCTCACATGGCTACCGAAACCCTGGTGGCCGCTTTGAAGGATACCGAGTATGATACCGGGCTGGATATGAAGCAGCTGAATGTGGTGCGCGAGCACTTTGCCGGCCTGCGGGAAAAATATTTGGCAAGCGGCCAGCTTTCGCCCAAAATGCTGGGTGTGGACGCCAATACGCTGCTCTACCAGGTGCCGGGCGGCATGCTGTCCAACCTGCTTAGCCAGCTGAAGATGATGAAGAAAGAGGACAAATTTGAAGAGGTCCTGGCCGAAATTCCCAATGTGCGTAAGGACTGCGGTTACCCGCCGCTGGTAACCCCCACCAGCCAGATCGTGGGCAGCCAGGCTGTTATGAATGTGCTGACCGGCAAGCGCTATGCCATGGTGAACAAGGAGTTCAAGGGCCTGGTACGGGGCGAGTACGGCAGCACCCCCGCTCCCATCGACCCGGCCTTTGCCGACAGCATTCTGCATGGTGCCGAGCGGATTACCTGCCGCCCTGCCGACCTTCTGCAGCCCGAAATGGAAAAGCTCAAGGCCGAAGCTGCCCAGTGGGCTATTCAGGAAGAGGACGCTTTGACCTATGCCATGTTCCCGCAGGTGGCTCCTAAGTTCTTTGAAGAGCGTGCAAAGCGCACTCAAAATGGCTAAGTTTGCCTTTTAACCCTTATTGGGGTTTATTGGCCTTTTCATCAAAAGAAAAGCCGCAAAAGCCGGCGCCCTTATTAGGGCGCCGGCTTTTTTTGCTAAAAACAGGCCAATCAAAACAAAGAGCATCTTTACCCGGTTTGCCGCCCAAGCAAACCTTTGAAAAAATGTTGCCGTCCAGTTCGTACTACAAGCAAATATTATTTTTATAATATTATATTGACAAACTATATTATACTGCATATAATATAGCCGTGGATATAACATTAGGAGGTGAGCGGTTTGGCCTTTACCACAGGACCCGGCATGCTGGACGCGGTAGTACTGTCGGTGGTGTCCAAACAGCCGCAGGGAACCTATGGCTACAAAATTACCCAGGATGTGCGCAGTGTAATTGAAGTGTCGGAGTCGACCCTGTACCCGGTGCTGCGCCGGCTGCAAAAGGACGGTGCGTTGGAAACCTACGACCAGGCATTTGCCGGGCGCAACCGCCGCTATTATAAAATTACACCTTTTGGCCGCCGGCAGCTGGAACAGTGGCTGGCAGAATGGGAAGAATACAAAGCCAAAATAGAACAGGTTTTTTACGGCCAAGCATTTACCCAGGCAGAAGATGAGGGAGGAAGAGAGTTATGACCAAACGCGAGTTCCTGCTGCAGCTGAACGACGCTTTGGGCGCGATGAACGAAGACGAGCGCAGCGCGGCAGTGAAATATTACAGCGATTATATTGACGATGCCGGCGAAGATATGGAAAAGGTATTGCGCCAGCTGGGCACGCCACAGCAGGTGGCGGCCTCCATACTGGCCGAAGCGGGTGTAGAACCCAATGCCAATGCCGCTGCCGGGCCCTACCAGGAAGAAAAGCAGCGCCCGGCACAGCCTACCGTACAAAAGCGCCCTATGCCTACCTGGGCGGTGGTAGTATTGGTTATTGTGCTTTCGCCGTTTTGGCTTACCATATTGGGCACCGTGGCAAGTGTTGTAATTGGCGCTGTGGGCCTGTTTTTTGGCTTGTTTGTTGGGGTGGCCGCGCTGCTTGTGGGCGGGCTTTTATGTGCAGGGCTGGGCCTTTACCTTATGGTGGCCGAACCTGCCGCCGGCGTGGTTGCGCTGGGCACGGGCCTTTGCTTTTTGGGCGCAGGGCTTTTGGGCGTGGTACTGTGCGTGTTTTTGTGTTCCAAGGTGTTGCCGGCTGTAATGGGCTGGCTGCGCCAGCTGTGGAAAAAACTGTTTGGTAAAAGAAAGGAGGCCTTCTAATGAAAAGCTTTTATAAAGTGGTGGCGTTTTTAGGCGTGGCGCTCATCTGCCTGGGCGGTGTTATGGGCATTACCGGCAGCTTTGCGGGCGGCGCGCAGTATTTAAAAACGCACGATAACCTGCTGCATATCTCGCTTCCGGACTGGAGCATGGGCAGAGCCAGCAGTTCTCAGACGGTGTCGGTCTCTGTGCCGCAGCAGCCAGCCGGCCAGCAGGCGGATTCGCAGCCGGCACAAAGCCAGCAGGCAGATCAAAGCAGTGCGCAGCCGGCACAGTATGATATATACGAAATTGAGCTGGAGCTTGGGGCCGGAAACTTTTATCTGCAGCAGGGGGATGGATTTGATATATCCTGTTCCAGCGGCAATTTAAGCGGCATTTCCAGCAAGCAGGAAAAAGGCGTTTGGAAAATTGAGGTTCTGCACCATGCAAACGGTTGGAACCACACAAGCGGAGACATTGTAATTACTGTGCCGGCCGATTTTGTGGCCCAGAAGCTGGAGGTAGAGCTGGGCGCGGGCAGCCTGCGGGCAGATGGCATTACTGCCCGCGAGGCCAGCCTGGAGGTAGCGGCAGGCCAAATGAACCTGACAAACTGCGACTTCGGCAACGCCGACTTTGAATGCGGTATGGGTGAGATGACCTATTCGGGCAAACTTTGGGGCATTGGCTCGGCAGAGTGCGGTATGGGCAAGCTGGAGCTGGGCATAGAGGGACAGAACTGGGATGATTTTGGTTATAAGGCAGAGTGCGCCGTAGGCAATATTACAGTACTGGACCAGGTGTATACCGGCCTTGCCACCGAGCTGACCGTCAACCCACAGGCTTCGGTTTTTTATGAACTGGAGTGCGGTGCAGGCACCCTGACGGTTTACCAGGCGGATTAAGCGTTTGGCAAAACAGAAAGAGAATATAGCGTATGGAATCGAAAAAACTGTATAAAAACCCAAGAGAGGCTGTATTTTGCGGTGTGTGTGCCGGGTTTAGCGAATATACCGGGCTGGATGTTACCATCATTCGGCTGCTTATGGTACTATTGGGCCTTAGCGGCAACGGAATCATTCTATATTTCATCGCGGCTATTGTTATGCCAAGCCGGCCGCAGTAAGGAGAACATATTATGAGAAAACAAACAGGTAGAATTGTATGGGGCGTACTGTTTATTGTGGCGGGGCTTGGCTTTGCCGGCAACGCATTTGGGATGTGGCACTTTACGCTGTTTTTTAACGGCTGGTGGACCCTGTTTTTAATTTTGCCGGCAGTGGTTTCCATCATCGAGCGGGGGCCCAACAGCGGCAACCTGATCCTGCTTTTAATAGGCGCGGTATTTTTGCTGTCCTCGCAGGGAATTTTGCACACCGTATGGGTAGGCAAGCTTTTGTGGCCGGTGGTGCTGGTATTAATCGGCATTTCCATTCTGCTGGGCGGTTTTAATGGGGCGCGCCGGGTAAAGCGCAGCGGCAGTGATGGCGAACAGGCAGATATTCCTTCCTACCGGGCCTTTTTTTCCGGAAGCGACTTAAGCTGGCCCAACCAGCCGTTTTATGGCGCAACCCTCACCGCGGCATTTGGCGGCATTACGCTGGACCTGCGCAGTGCCCAGATCCGGCAGGATGTAGTGATCGATGCCACCGCCGTGTTCGGCGGCATTGACCTGTATCTGCCCCAGGGTGTGCGGGCAGTGGTAACCGGTACCCCCATTTTTGGTGGTGTGGAAAATAAGGTGGCCCCGGCTCCCGAATCGGCCCCCACCGTTTATGTAAATACCACCTGCATTTTTGGCGGGACCGATCTTTCCTAAAAGGCAGCAGCCTGTGGGCCTTTGCGAAAGCCGCTTTGTCAGAAACCCTTTTGCAGGCTGTGACTGCAAGGTGAAAATAGCGTTTTTTCGCTGCCCTCCCCAAAACAATAAAAGAGATTATTTTGGGATTTAGCTGCCTAGGGCTAGAAAAAGAAAAGGCACAGAAAGTTTTAATGTGCCGGATATTAGCCGGCGCAGCACAAAAACAACGCAAAAGGGCCGCTTTAGCTGCTTTGCAGCGGCAAAGGCTTTATAGCTGCCAAGGTATTTTTTGTGCTTTGCGTGAAAGCCAGGGCATTGGGGGCAATGTATTTGCCGCCAAAGTATGGCATATAAAAAGCGAAAAAAGGGGTAAGGAAAGCCGTTTAAGCTTCCTTGCCCCTTTTTGCTTGGTGTATACAAAATCTTGCAAAAATCATTGCTTTTTCTGTTAAGCGAATTTTGGGGGCGTTTTTGAGGTGCTTTTTTTAAATGCTTCTCTTTGACCTTATTCCTTATTTGCGGCAAAATAAGCTATCGGTTTAAAAGCCTCTGTTTGGCATTTAGCCTTTGAAACAGATGATCTGTTATAGTATACTTGCCATAAAGGAGGGGGGGTGTGTATCGGCAAGCGGCATTTGTGGATTGTGGACAGGTTTATCATTTAATCTGCCAAATGGAAAACAGGGAACTTCCCTATGATAAATTTTGCGAAATTTATAAAAAACAATTAAGCAGCGAAAGCCACTATTTCCTTGTGTGCGACAATGGAAGCGAGGTGGTAGGCGTTCTTCATTTAAGGTTTGAAGAACAGCTGCACCATGCCGCAACTGTTGCGGAAATTATGGAATTTGCAGTTCGCCCCATTTTAGAAAACAGGGAATAGGGAAAGAAATGCTTGCAAAAGCCTGTGAACTTGCAGAAACTTTTGGCTGTATACAAATGGAAGTCGCCTGCAACCAGCTCAGAAGCGATACGCATCGTTTTTATCTGCGCGAGGGGATGCACAATTTCCATTTCAAATTTTCAAAATCTTTAACAGGCAATGGTACGCCCCAAAACGCTATTGGAAAATAGGCGGAAAAGATAACCCCGCGTGCCAATAAGCAAAAAAATAAGGGGAACCACAGCTTGCAGTTTTTACAAGCAGCAGACTTTCATCGGCTTTGGGGCGCTTTTGGCAGTATCGGTTTTATTGCTTTGGCTATAGCAAAGGTTCGGGTTATAAAAAAGGAAAGTTTATATAAATGATAATAATTATTATTTAATAATTGTTTTTTTAAAATATATTGACACATCTTTGCGGGTCTGCTATAATAAAGCCATCGAAACAAGGCGCCGGTAAAGCCGCCGGCAGCCGGTATACAGGCCAGCTTTTCGGTTGGCCCAAAGTGAATAGATTAAAATAAAAGGAGTCCAGATTTATGAAAAAGTTTGTCTGCAGTGTTTGTGGTTATGTGTATGAAGGCGACGCCGCCCCCGAGTTCTGCCCCCTGTGCAAAGCTCCCGCTTCCCGCTTTGTGGAGCAGAAGGACACCAGCGTTTATGCCACCGAGCATGTGGTAGGCATTGCCAAGGATGTAGACCCGGAGATTTTGGAAGGCCTGCGCCAGAACTTTAACGGCGAGTGCAGCGAAGTTGGCATGTACCTGGCCATGAGCCGTGTAGCCGACCGCGAGGGCTACCCCGAAATTGCCGAAGCTTATAAGCGCTACGCTTTTGAAGAGGCCGAGCACGCCGCCAAGTTTGCCGAGCTTTTGGGCGAAGTGGTGACCGATTCCACCAAGCGCAACCTGGAGCTGCGCATTGACGCCGAGCACGGCGCCTGCGAAGGCAAAATGCAGCTGGCTGCCAAGGCCAAGCAGCTGAACCTGGATGCTGTACATGACACCGTTCACGAAATGGCCAAGGACGAGGCCCGTCATGGCCGCGGCTTTGCTGGCCTGTATGCCCGCTACTTTAAGTAAGCAGGGGTTGTAAGGCGCCGGTTAGGCGGGGGCCTTATTTTACCAAAACAAAACCAAAGTATGCCCGGCGGGCGCAGGCCTGTCGGGCATACTTGTCTTATAAAACACCAAAAGGAGGAAAAACGCCATGGGCAAAAAAGGCGGGCTTGAACCGCTGGGCATCGTGCCCGGCGAGCTTGAATTTTTGCCAGGCCTGCTTTTAAAATGGTACCGGGCAGGGCACCGCCAGCTGCCCTGGCGTTTGGACCCCACCCCCTATCATGTATGGGTTTCGGAAATTATGCTGCAGCAAACCCGGGTGGAGGCCGTTTTGGGGTATTACCAGCGCTTTTTGCAGGCGCTGCCCACGGTGCAGGCGCTGGCCAATGCAACGGAAGATCAGCTTTTTAAGCTGTGGGAAGGACTTGGGTATTATAGCCGGGCGCGCAACCTGCACCGGGCTGCCCAGGTTATCTGCAGGCAGTACCAAGGGCAGCTTCCGGCCGACTATGACGCGCTTTTGGCGCTGCCGGGCATTGGCAGCTATACGGCCGGGGCAATTGCCAGCATTGCGTTTGGGCAGGCAGTGCCTGCGGTGGATGGCAATGTGCTGCGGGTGATTACCCGGCTTACTGCCTGCGAAGCAAATATCAGCCAGGCGGCGGTTCGCTGTGGCGTGCAGGCGCTGCTGTCGCAGGTGATCGACCCTGGTGCGCCGGGCGAATTTAACCAGGCGCTTATGGAGCTGGGGGCATTGGTTTGCCGGCCAAACGGCGCGCCTTTGTGCCAAAGCTGTCCGTTAGCCAGCCATTGCCGCGCCTATGGGCAGGGCAGCCAGCTGGCTTTTCCGGTGCGCGACGCGGCCAAAGCGCGCACGGTGGTGCAGCGCAGTGTTTTTTTGCTGCGCTGTGAAAAACAAGTGGCTTTGCACCGCCGCCCATCCAAAGGGCTTTTGGCGGGGCTTTGGGAACTGCCCGGAACCGATGGCTGGCTTTCGGCCGAAGCCGCCCAAAAATTTTTGCAACAGGAATGGAACTTGCCGGTGCGCTGGATCCGTGCAGGCGGTGCGTCGCGGCATATTTTTACCCACCGGGAATGGCAGATGCACAGTTATTTGGCCGATTGTGCCCAGCCGGTGGGGGAGGGGCTGGAGTGGTTCAGCTGGGACCAATTGCAAACCCAGTGCTGCCTGCCCAGCGCCTTTTCCGGCTTTTTGGGTGAGCTGCAAAACTTTTTGCAGTAAAAAACGCTGGAATGCAAGGAGGTAAAAAATTGGAACTGTGTATGGGAACACAGCAGGACCGGGAAGTGATGGGGGCCATTTGGCTTACCAGCTCTATTGCGGCACACCCTGCTTTGGGGGAAGATTACTTTTTGCGCCAGTACGGCGAAGTATACCACCAGCTGTTGCCCGGTACAAAGCTTTGGGCCGCCTGGCAGGACGGCGCGGTAGAAGCGTTTGCCGGGGTAAAAAACGGCCAGATTTTCTTTCTGAATACGGCGGTCTGTTTTCAAAAAAAGGGGCATGGCAGCGCGCTTTTGGAAAAGCTGAAGCAGGAAAACCCCGCAGGGCTTTTTGCACAGCTTTACCCGGAAAACGAACATGGCATTGCATTTTTGGAAAAACGCGGGTTTACCCGCTTTGCGCAGGATGATAAAGATGCTGCAAATGTGGTTTTACTGCGCTGGCAGCAGAACCAATAAGCTTTAAAACGGCGGCAAAGTGCATCTGCTTTTGCGTATCCGCTAACCCTTAAAACGGCCGGCAAAAAACGCTTTTGGGAAAAATGTGTGTGTTGCAAAAGGGCAAAGCAGGATAAGGCGGGCCGTTTGGATGGCAGGCAGTGTGCAAGGCGAAAGCGTCACCTGTTTTTACCCACTTTGGGCAAACTTTTGCCCTGCACGCCTGCATAAACACAGGCGTTTATTGGATTTTGCAAGCAGGTTACAAACCTCTGGCAAGCCGCTTGCCGGTCTGCTGCCAATAAAGGCGCCGGCTGCCGGCAGCCAAAAAAGCGGCCGAAATTGGGAAGAATTTTTGTTTTAACCCCATAAAAAGCAAAAAAACCAGCCCCGCAAGCTTTCACTGCTTGCGGGGCTGGTTTTTGTTTGGTAGATAAAACCATGAAAAGAAAGAGACTGTTACTCCCTGCTTATTTGCGGCCAGGGCTTTTTAGAGCAAGAGCCGGGGAATTTGTATTTGCGGCGGTATGTGCCGGCGCGGTTTTGGGCCGGAGGGTACCGCCATAATAAATGGTGCAAAATTGTCCTTTTAAAGGAGAGCAAAAAGCGATTTTACAAAATTTTACCCAAATGGCAGCGGCTTAGTACCTTTAAAGCGGTTTTCCGGCCAGCACTTCCTGGTAATCCTTGTAATTTTTCTCCAAAAGGGTGGGGGTGTCCAGCCCATAGGGGCACTTGGCGCGGCATTGGCCGCAGTGCAGGCAGTTTTCAATCTGCTTCATTTTGGCCTGGTTTTCTGCATTTAAATAATTTTCGGAAGGGGCGCGGCGCAGCATCAGGCTCATGCGGGCGCAGTTGTTAATTTCAATACCGGCCGGGCAGGGCATGCAGTAGCCGCAGCCGCGGCAAAATTCTCCCGAAAGGGCCTTGCGGTCCGCCTCAATCTGGGCCGCAAGCTCCGGGGTCATGGCAGGGGGAGTGTCGATATAGGCTAAAAATTCATCCAGCTCGCTTTCCCGCTGAATTCCCCAAATGGGCAGTACCGATTCATACTGGGCGGCAAAAGCGTAAGCCGCTTTGGAATTGGTGATAAGCCCGCCCGACAGGGACTTCATGGCAATAAAGCCCATATTGGCCTGTTCGCAGGCTTTTAAAAGCTGCAGGTCCTTTTCGTTTGCCAAATAGCAAAACGGAAACTGCAGCGTTTCGTACAGGCCGCTTTCAATGGCCTTTTGCGCGACCGAAAGCCGGTGGTTGGTAATACCAATATGCCGTACCTTGCCTTCGGCCTTTGCCTGCAGCATCGCCTCGTACAGGCCGCTGCCGTCCCCGGGCACCGGGCAGAAGGAAGGGTTATGGAACTGGTACAGGTCCACATAGTCGGTGTTCAGTTCACCAAGCGAGGTTTCCAGGTCCTTCCAAAAGCCTTCGGCAGTAACAGCACCAGTTTTGGTGGCAATGTAAACCTGCTGGCGCATGCCGGCAAAGGCAAGCCCTATTTTGTGTTCGCTGTCGGTGTAAAAACGGGCGGTATCAAAAAAAGTAATGCCGTGTTGAAACGCTTTTCGCAAAAGCGAAACAGCAGCCTCGTCGCTAATGCGCTGAATCGGCAGCGCACCGAATCCGTTTTTGTTTACGGTGATACCGGTTTTACCCAAAGTTACGGTAACCATGTTTTCCTCCTGTTTTAAGCTGTTATAAAATGGTTTGCGCTGTTTGCCGGCGCTTTTTGGTCTGCATGTACCAGTTGGTCAGCATTGGGGTCAGCACGGTGGTCAAAAACAGCGCACAAGCCATCTGTGCGGTGGCGGTCTGTACCCATGGGGCATAGGTGGCGTCGGCAGCGGCGGCCAGGGTGGGCAGCGAAAGGGTTATGCCTGCCAATGCACAATTTGCCAGGGAAAAATAGCCCGGCCGGCGCAGTGCCAAAGTGTCAAACAGAAAAAGCGGCACCCCTACCGCCACATAATACAATACCATCAATAAAAGTCCGGCGGGTATCTGCTGAACTACGACCCGCAGGTCAATGACCGAACCAAACTGGAATCCTGCAAAGGGCAAAAGCATTTCCATGCCATGGGCATACAGCTTTCGCACCTGTTCGTCCAGGTTGCCAAGCACAAGCCCAAATACAAATGGCACTACCATGGAAATGACACCGGTAATGTCTGCATTGCCCGAAGCGCCGCCCAAAATTAAAAGCGGAACTACCGGAACGCCGGTTAAGGTCAAAAGCGCCACAATGCCGTTGTCGGTTTCATCTGCCCAAGGGGCAACGGTGCCAGCCAAAAGCATGGTGTTGGTGCTGGGCAAAGCAGAAAAAACCGCCAAAAAGGAAAGCCCAAACACCCCTTCCAGCCCCAAAAAGCGCCACAGCAAAAAGGCGGGCAGGTACCCCACAAAATACCGAAACAGGCAAAATGGCACCCCCCGGCGCACAAAGCGGGGCAATTGGGCCAGCCGGAACTGGGTACCCATAAAAAACAGCATAAACCCAACAATAACCAAAAGCCCTTTGGAGGTAAACATCCCTTCGGTCGGGTCGCCCAGCTGCAAAAGTTCGGGGCAGAATGTGTGTACCGCCGCGCCGATTAGGGTGGGAATTAAAATAATACCGGCGGGCACCTTTTTTACAGTTTCCAAAATTTTCACATGGCAGCACCCTTTCCCAAATGGCCAAATAGCTTTTTAAAAATGCTTATTCGGGGTAAACTGCCCGTGCTCCGCCTATCAGCTTGGGGCGGGTTTTTGCAGCGGCTACCCCCGCCGAGCCAATGGCTTTTACCGAAAGCCGCAGCGGCACCGCAACCTCTTTCAGGTGCATGCCAATTAAGGTGCCGCCAATATCCAGTCCGGCCTTTGCGCGTACATGTTCCACGGCAACAGGCTCCTGCATAGCCTCGTAAACGGCGGTGGCAAACGAGCCGCCCGCCTTTGGCACCGGCCGCACACAAACCGGTTCATACCCGAACCGCTCGGCGGTGGTGCGTTCCACAATTAAAGCGCGGTTTAAATGCTCGCAGCACTGGGCGGCCAGCAGAACACCGGTTTCGGCACAAAGGCGCAAAAGCGCCTGGGCCACTGCTTTTCCAGTCTCGGGGGAAGAGGCATGGCCAATCTGCCCACCGCAAATTTCACTGGAAGAGCAGCCCACCACCAATAAATCACCGCGGCCAAGCCCACTTAAACGAACCAGTTCTTCGCCAGCGGCGTAAGTTTCGGACAGAATTTGCTCTAACGGTTCCAAAATTCTTCATCTCCATCCATAAAAGCTGCGCGTCAGGCCTTGGCTTATACCGGGCAAGGCGCGCTTGGGGTTTTTGCATCTATAATTATAACTATCATAACATCTTACCCAAAACTTTACAACAAGGCGCCTTTAGGCGTCTGAGGACTTTTGTGTGGGTTTATGCCTGGCCCTAAAATAGGCCTGGCAATAAAATCTGCTGCAAGCAAAAACAAAAAGGTTTTGCTTTTGCAACGCCTTTTTAAAACCAAACTGCAAAAGGCAAAGGTTTTCTCGCTGCAAAACTATATAAACAGTATGGCACTGGTTTAAGTGGAAAAGCCGCTTTGTTGGGGCAAATAAGCCGTTTTGAAAAAACAGTTTCAATAATCCGCAGCTAGTGTAGCTGTTTATTCGGGATACGGCGCAGTGCGAAAGATCAGGCGAAAATACCTTGCGGCGGTTATTGCTCGGGTTTCTTCCCAAAAAACTGCACCATTTGCCGGGCTGCCAAACGGATAGCGTTTATGCCCTTTTGACAGCGCTTCATGGTATAATAGCCGCAAAGCGGCTATTATACTTTTATCTTTATGCCGGTTTTCTCGCCTCTTGAGGGCAACCCAAAACCATGGCAGTTCCTGCCATGCTGGCGCTGCCGTGGTATAATAGCTGCAATGGATAGATTCTTTTTTATGCCATTTTTCTCGCCTCTTACAGGGACGCCAAAACCCATGGTTTATGCCATTTTGGTGTTGCTGTTATGCTATAATAGCCGTATACTGCATAAAGCTGTGGTTTAGCCCGGTTTTGTCCGCTTTGCGGGGCAATGAGCCCTTGCGGTTTTGCCGCATTTTGCGCTGACCAAATGATATAATGGCCACGCAGAATTTGGCAAGGTGCGCGCTTTTTGCGGCAAAATACCACAGCGCACACATCGTAGAGTGGGAAAAGCAGGGGCAACTAAAAGGCAAAAGTTATAAATGACCCCGGTTTTATGAAAAGCAGAAAAAGGAGGCCGCTTGGGTGCAGATTATTATTTCTCCGGCTAAAAAAATGGTGCAGGATACCGATAGCCTGCCCTGGCAAGACCTGCCGTATTTTATAAAAAAAAGCTGCCGCATTGCCCAATGCCTGCAGCAGATGGACCAAAAAAGCCTGCAAAAGCTGTGGCGCTGCAGCGACAAACTGGCGGAAAAATCCTTTGCCATGCTGCAGCAGATGGATCTGTACCACCGCCTCACCCCGGCCATTTTGGCTTACGAGGGAATTCAGTACCAGTATATGGCGCCCGGTGTTTTTACACAAGAAGAGCTTTGTTATTTGCAGCGCAGCCTGCGTATTTTGTCGGGCTTTTATGGGGTTTTGCGCCCGCTGGATGGCGTTGCCGGCTACCGGCTGGAACTGGCGAGCGGCCTAAAGGTGGACGGCGCAAAGGACCTGTATGCGTTTTGGGGCAACGAGCCGGCCCTTTTGCTGCAAAGGGAAACCGATTGTGTTTTAAACCTGGCTTCGGCAGAATACAGCCGCCTGGTGCGCGGACATTTGGACGGGCAGGTGCGGTGGGTAGATTGTGTGTTTTGGGACAAAACCCCCTCCGGCAGGTTGGTGGAAAAGGGTACCCTGTGCAAAATGGCCCGCGGCGAAATGGTGCGTTACTTAACCGAGCAAAAGGCCGAAGAGCCCGACTGCATGCGCAGGTTTGACCGGCTGGGCTTTCGTTACTGGCCCGAGCAATCTGCGCCGGACCGCTACTGCTTTTTGCGCGGCTTAAAATGATAAAAAAACGGTGTTTTGGCCGCCGAAAGGAGAAGATATGGCCCGCTATATTGCGTTTGATGTAGAGACCCCAAACCGGGCCAATGACCGGATAAGTGCCATTGGAATTACCGTGGTGGAAAATGGCGCTGTTATTCAGCAGTATGGCACCCTGGTGGACCCGGAGGTGAATTTTGAGGCATTTCATATGCAGCTGACCGGTATTACCCCGGATAAGGTGGCCGGTGCACCCAATTTTTGGCAGCTTTGGCCCCAAATTGCCCTTGTTTTGGAAAGCGGCCTTCTGGTGGCGCACAACGCTCCGTTTGATATGGGGGTGCTGGCGCGGTGCTTGTGGGCTTATGGTATCAGCTGGAAAGACCAGGTGGCATATGCCTGCACCTGCCAGCTGGCAAGGCGCTGCTTTCCCCAGTTGGAAAACCATAAGCTTGATACCCTGTGCGAAAGCCTTGGCATTTTTTTGGACCATCACCGTGCCGAAAGTGACAGTGCGGCCTGTGCACAGCTGCTTTTGGCCTGCCAGCGCAGCGGCGCAAAGGTGGAAGATGCCATAAAGCTGTATGATATGCGGCGTTTTGCTACCCTGCCTGCCAGGAGGGCTGCCCCCAAAAAAACAGCCAGATTATAAATAAAGGCATCGGTTTAGGCTGGCACAAAGCAGATACAAACGAAAAGAAGGGAACTATATGGAAAAAACGCAGCAGCAAAAAGCAGTCGATACGATTCGTGCCGCGCTTTTTTGCTTGCAGGATGAAGCATACCGGGATTTTCAATCAGCGCTGATGCCCACCGTTTCGAAGGAGCGGGTAATTGGGGTGCGCACTCCAAAACTGAGAAAGCTGGCAAAACAGTTTGGCGCAAGCTTGGATGCACCGCTTTTTTTGGAAAGCCTGCCCCATCAGTATTACGAAGAAAACAACCTGCATGGACTTTTGATTGGGCAGGAAAAGCAGTTTGACAAGGCCCTGGCCCGTGTAGATGCCTTTTTGCCTTTTGTGGACAACTGGGCTACCTGCGATATGCTTTCGCCGGGGGTGTTTGCTAAAAATTTGCCGGCGCTTTTGCCCCATATCCGCCGCTGGCTTCAAAGCGAACAGGTTTACACGGTGCGTTTTGCACTTAATATGCTTTTGCGCTATTATCTGGACGATGCCTTTCGGCCCGAGTATCTGGAATGGGCTGCCGCAGTGCGAAGGGAAGAATATTACCTGCAAATGATGGTGGCCTGGTATTTTGCCACTGCTTTGGCAAAACAGTACGACGCGGCGGTTATTTACCTGCAGCAAGGGAAACTTCCTTTATGGGTACATAACAAAACCATTCAAAAAGCCCGCGAAAGCCGCCGCATTTCGCCCGCACAGAAAGAATACCTGAATACCTTGCGAAAAAAACGCCCAAAACAGGGGAAAAACGCCATGCAGACCCGCCGCGAAGCAATTGATGCCTGCCTTTCTTTTCCCAATACCTGGGAAGACTACCCGTTTGACGACCCAAACTGGACTGTTATGCGGCATGCGGACAATAAAAAATGCTTTGCTTTGATTTTTGAGCGCCAGGGTAAAATTTGGATGAATTTGAAAGCAGCGCCCCAGTGGGGGGAATTGTGGAAGCGCAGCTTTGCTGCGGTGGTGCCTGCCTACCATATGAATAAAACCCATTGGATTAGTGTGATATTGGATGGCACTATTCCAGACCAGCAGCTTTTGCAGATGATAGAAGACAGTTTTCTGTTAACCCAAAAGAAAACAAGCAGGCCGCCCAAACCCTTACCCGGCAAAAAAAGCGCCCCATAGGGGCGCTTTTTATTGTTTTGTCTAATAAAATAGATAAAAATAGCAAATAAGCGTAAATCCTTCTTTTAGAGTAGGAATTATGCCGCCTGCGTGCAAGTTTTGCCGCATGAAGCAAAGAAATGTAAAAAACTTTGAAAGATGTTTTTGAAAGCGTTTGGTTTGCTTTTAGGCAAAAAAGCAGCCCTGCGGCTAAATGCCCAGGGCTGCTTTGTGTTTAAAAAGGTTCCGGTGGCAGCACTGCAAAAATTTGCTGCCCACCCAAAGGGCATTGGACGCACGCTTAAAAAAACGCCCTTTATGCTTTGGGGCAAACCATTACCCCCAATAGGGCAGCACCATGCCAACCCCTTTTTCCAGGGCTTTGCGGTACAGCCGGGTGCCTACTGCAATATCTTCGGCGCCCATGCCCACCGCGTTAAAGTAAATGTATTCCTTGTCAGACTCACGGCCGGGCTTTTTTCCGGAGATAATGTCGCCAATATCTGCATAGATGCGGCTGTCCGGCAGAAGACCCTTGGCCCCCATAACGGCAGCAGTGCTGCCCTGGCGATGCAGTACATCCCGCCATACATCAAATACTATTTTGTCGGCCTTCAGAATGGTGCCGTAGGTGCACTCGTTGCCGCCAATATGCACATAGGTGCAGCCGGGGCTTACCCAGTCGCTGTGCAAAATCGGTTCGGACGCTACCGTTGCGGTAATTACCACATCTGCTTTCTGGCAAACCGGCTTGGGGTCAGTTACAGCGGTAACCGAAACGCCCAGCTTCTCGCTCATTTCCCGGGCAAAGGCTTCGGCTTTTTCGGTGAACGGGTCGTATACATAGCACTCGGTCAGGCTGGGGCGCACACAGCAGGCCGCTTCCAGCTGGGTGCGGCTTTGTACACCGGCACCAAACACCAAAAGTACCTTGCTGTCCGGCTTGGAAAGGTATTTTACCGCTACACCGCCGGCAGCCCCGGTGCGCATGGCACTGATGGAGGTGCCGTCCATAATGCAGACCGGCAGCTTGGTAACAGGGTCGTTTAAAATGGTGAGCGCGCTGGCGCGGGGCAGGCCGTGGTTTACATTGTCGGGGTTGGAGCCAATCCACTTGACCCCAGCCATATTTACCTCGCCCCCCAGGTAGGCAGGCATGGCGTTAATGCGGTTTTGGCTGCCATACTTTTCCACCGGCCACTCCATGGCAACCTTGAACGGGGTAAGAGAGTCTTCTCCTGCTGCCAGTGAAAAGGTCATTTCCACATCCCGAATGGTGGCGGCCATGTCGTCCACTCCAAGCTCGTGCAGGTCCTTATCCTGCAAATACAAAATGGTGTGCTTTTCCATTTTTCTTCGCTCCTCTCTTAAGCTGCAAAGGCACAAGCGGCAGTTTTGCCGCTGGCCGGTGCCGGTGGGTGGGAATAAAATTCATTCCATAGTCTTTATTGTATCACAACCAAATAGAACAAAGTACACAAAAATGTTGCTGAAAAGTTAGTTTAGTGCCACGCAAATCAACAAAAATACTTGGCTTTCAAACAAAAATGGTCAAAATATTATTAAAAAATGAATATTGTTTAAAAAAAAATACTTGACATTTGAACCGCGGTTTTTTATACTGCAAAGTAACAAAGCAAACCCTAAGCGGGCAGAAAGGAGCACAAACCCATGACCGTACAGATGGCACACACCAATAGCCGGGCTGTTGCAGCTACTGTAGCGGCTGTTTTCGGTTGCGCATCTGCCAAGGTTATGTGCGCTTGTGCTGCCAGCGCAAATACTGCCGCTTGTGTT
The DNA here is from genome assembly GCA_022778585.1 of Pygmaiobacter massiliensis. Classification (GTDB taxonomy): domain Bacteria; phylum Bacillota; class Clostridia; order Oscillospirales; family Ruminococcaceae; genus Pygmaiobacter; species Pygmaiobacter massiliensis_A. Next base: position 43,893 of record JALFTI010000028.1, read on the forward strand.
ATAGCTGTTTTGGACGCCGCTTTGCGGGCGTCCTTTTTTGTTGCATTTTTTGGCCTGGCGGGCATTATTTTGCTGTGCGCGCTGGTACGCCTGCTGGTTTTGATTCATTTGATTAGCTTGATTAGCCTGATTAGCTTGATTAGCCTGCTGGGGCTGATTTTGATTTTGCCCGTTTATAAAACATACCGTCTAAAAGTGCAGCGCGCTGCTTTCGTGTAGCTTGTAAAGGGATACAGGAAAGGGCCCCGCCTTCGGACGGGGCCCTTTCCTTTTGATATGTCCGCAATTTTTGTGAGGAAGAGAGGAATTGTGATATGGGTTTTGTGAATTTTGTGCTTGCCATCAGTCCCATCGCCATGGTGATGGTGGGCATTCTGGCTTTTAAAAAGCCAGCTATGAAGGTGGCACCGTTGGCGCTTGTGTGGACCTTGCTTTTGGCCTTCACCTACTTTAATGTGACGGGCCTTACCTTCCAGGAAAATGTGGTGGTCATGGATGGCTTAATCTGGAAGGGGATTAAGGAAGGCTTTAAAATTGTGCTGATGGTATTTGGCGCGTTCGTCATTTTGAATACTCTGAAAACCACCGGTGCCATTGACGATGTGAAGAACACGGTGGCCAATATCAGCGGCGTGGATCGGCGGGTTCAGCTGGTTGTGGTGGGCATTCTGGTTCCCATTTTTCTGGAAGGCGCAGCCGGTGCAGGCGCTCCGGCTGCCATTGCAGCGCCGTTTTTGGTGGCGCTGGGTTTTAACCCCATTACTGCCATTGCAGTGGCACTTTTGGGCGACGCAACCCCTTGCTCCTGGGGCGGCGCTGGTCTGACCACCATTTCGGGCGGTGCTTCGCTGGTGGAAGCAGGCCTTTCCACCGCGGCGGCAAACTCTGCCTTGGTGGGCCGGTTCCATATGTTTGGTGTTATGGTGGTTCTGTTTTTGGCTGTGGGCATTGCGTTTGGCCGCAAGGGCTTTAAAAACATTCTTCCCTATTTGTTCTATGCTGGCATTACTACCGGCGGCGTTATGTTCTTTTTGTCCAACTTTGTGGGTCCGGAAGTCACCTCCATGGGCACCGGCCTCATCTCCATTCTGCTTACCGTGCTGTATGTAAAGGTTGTTCCCATCAAAACGCCGGAAGAGTTCCGCTATGAAAAGCCCAAAACCAAGCCCAAGTACAGCGCTTTCCGTGCTTTGTCGCCCTACATTTACATGTTGGTGCTGCTGCCGGCAGTGCGCTACGGGGTACCTGCTTTTGTGGAAAATGGCTTTGCCCTTATGTGCACCTTTGGTTACATTGTTTGGGTGGATGTGGTTATTCTCATCTGCGGTCTGCTGGGCGCTTTGACGTTGGGGGTCAAATGGAGCGAGATGGGAGACATCTGCTCGAACACTATTAAGGGTGTTATGCCGGTTATGGTAACCATGGGTTCGCTGCTGGTAGTTTCGTACCTCATGCAGTCCGGCACCACCGGCATGATGAGCCTGGTGGCAAACGATATTGCTGGTCTGGCACAGGGTTTCTACCCGGCAGCGGCGGTCGTGATCGGCGGCTTGGGGTCCTTCATCACCGGTACCGGTCTGGGTTCCAACATTATGTTTGCCAGCATGCATACCGAAGCCGCCTTGTCGCTGGGCATTAACCCCATCACGGTATTTGCCGGCCAGAACGCGGCTGCCTCGCTGGGCAACCTGATCTGCCCCAACAATACGGTTGCCGCCTGCGCCACTGTGGAACAGATTGGCAACGAAAGCAAGGTTATGAAAAAGACCCTGCCTGCCTTTGCTGTGCTGCTGGTTTTGTACATGGTATTGGCTATGGTGTATACCTTTGTGCTGTTTGCAAACTTTACGGCTTAAGAAAAACGGCACAGCAGAGCTTTTAAAAAGCAAAACGCGGCGGCCGACAGGGCCGACCCAGCGCTTGCAATTTGCAAAAAAAAGCTTTAAAATTATAAGCTGGTTTTAAAAAGTACGATAACATTTAAAAGGAGTTGCAACCTATGAAAACCAGAAAAGTTGGTGTAATCGGTTTGGGCCATGTGGGAGCCCATGTGGCGTACAGTTTGGCCGTTCAGGGCATTGCGGATGAACTGGTGCTGGTGGACCAGAAAGCGCAGAAGGTGGAAAGCGAGCGCCAGGACCTGGCTGACAGCGTAGCCTATCTGCCCCACCGGGTGAAAATTTCGGTAGGGGACTTTGCGGACCTGGCCGACTGCGATGTGGTGGTAAACAGTGTGGGCAAAATTGAACTGCTGGAAACCCACGACCGTCTCAGCGAAATGGACTTTACCATTGCCGCAGTGCGCAGCTATGCCGAAAAAATTAAGGCCAGCGGCTTTAACGGCATTTTAATCAATATTACAAACCCCTGCGACATTGTCACCCGGGAACTGGCCTTAATGCTGGGCCTGCCCAAAGGTCATGTATTCGGCACCGGCACCGGCCTGGACACCTCGCGGCTTTTGTCGGCTTTGAACCGGCAGACCGGTGTGGACCACAAGTCCATCACCGCTTATATGATGGGCGAGCACGGTGCGCTGCAGTTTGCACCCTGGTCCTGCGTGTCCTTCCGCGGCATGCCGCTGGACGAGTGGGCCAAAACCGATGAGAAATTCCGGTTTGACCGGGACGCTCTGCAGAAGGAATCCATTGGCGGCGGCTGGGTTACCTATACCGGTAAGCAGTGCACCGAGTACGGCATTGCCACCACCGCGGCCCGTATGGTACACATTGTTCTGCACGACGAAAAGGTTATTATGCCGGCCAGCATGGAGCTTTGCGGCGAATATGGCGAAAGCGGTCTGTTTGCCGGCGTGCCCTGCCTGATTGGTAAAGACGGTGTGGAAAAGGTGATTGAACTGCCCCTTACCGCAGAAGAGCGGCAGAAGTTCCACGATTGCTGCGAGGGCATCCGCAAAAATATGGAACATTTGAAGGATATTTGATCCAATACCATAAAAAGGACTATAAAAAGGCCGGGCGCTTTGGCGCCCGGCCTTTTTTGCTTTTGCACTTTTTTCGGCGGCAAACACCGCCAAAAGCAGAATTTACAGGGTTAAAGAAGGTTTTTCTAGCCCATTTCGGTTTGTTCCAAAAACTGGCGGATGGCCTGCTGAGCAGCCTGTACCTCCTGCAAAAACAGGCTGGCCGGCAGTCGCATGGCACCATGGCCCAAAATAATCAGCTGTTCCATTCCGTCCGAAGTGGCTACCCGCACCCGGTATTTTCCGCCAATTTGGTGGGTGACCTTCTCAATATACATATCGGCGGTTTCGGCCTCCTTGGTGTAAACCACATCAATATTATGGTGGTGTTCCACCTGGCCGGGGTTTCCCTTTACCTTGTAGGCATCGAACACTAAAATTAAGCGGCAGCGGCGAAAGCCCTGGTAATTGCACAAAATATCAATCAGCCGGCTGCGGGCTGCTTCCAGGTCATCGGCGGCTAGCTTGGCCAGTTCTTCCCAGGCAAAAATAATATTGTAGCCGTCCACCAGCAGGTATTCTTCGCTTTCCGGCTGGGTAAAAGCGGGCGGCTGGCTTGGGGCAGTGCGCAGCGCATCGGGCTTTTTGCGGCGAATTGGTCCATAGGTGCGCTCAAAAATTCGAATCAGTTCTTCATCTGCGGCAAACCCTTCCAGCCCTTTGGCTGAAGAAGGGCTGGGGGCGGGCACATCCTGCTGCAGGGCGGTTTTGCTATTCCAGCCGGTTTTAATATGGGCCATGGCGGGCACCTGGTCCCAGCGCACAGGATGGCCCGCTCCATGGCTGCAAAAAACCGAATCGGCGGTGTTTTCTGGGTCTGCGTCCGGGTCATAGCCAATCTGCTCTATTACCTTTTGCGCTTCGCGGCAGGGTTTATAGCCATTTGGCGTGCAGGAAAGCTGCCCTTTGCCGCGGCTGTACTGGGCCAGGGTAAGCGCATAGCCCGCTATAGCGGCGGCGCTTACTTCGCCGGTGATCACCGCTTCGCTGCCGGTTTGGTCCGGTGGTCCATATTCGGCTCCCATCTGGGTCAAATCATTCATGGCGCGGCCAAGCTGTTCGGCGCCAAGGCGAAGGGTAAACCGGTACCAGGGTTCCAGCAAAACCGATTGGGCACTGCGCAGCCCCTGGCGCAGTGCGCGGTAGGTGGCCTGCCGAAAATCTCCTCCTTCGGTATGCTTCAGGTGCGCTTTGCCGGCAATCAGCGTAATTTTCAGGTCGGTAATGGGAGACCCGGTGAGCACTCCCACATGTTCCTTCTCTGCCAGGTGGCTTAACACCAGCTTCTGCCAGTTGCTGCTCAACTGGTCCGGCGGACAGTCTGCGGCAAACTGCAGCCCGCTGCCGGGTTTAAGCGGCTCCAAAAGCAGGTGAACCTCGGCATAGTGGCGCAGCGGTTCAAAATGGCCAATGCCTTCCACCGGGCTGGCAATGGTTTCCCGGTACAAAATTTTCCCCGGTCCAAATGTAACCGAAAGCCCAAACCGGTCTTTCAAAAGGCGCATCAATACCTGCAGCTGTACCTCTCCCATCACCTGCAGGGTAAGGGTGCCGTTCGGCTGGTTGGCAAAGTGCAGCTGCGGCTCCTCCTGGGAAAGGCATTGCAGCGCAGCGCGCAGGGCGGGCAGCTCGCCGCTGGCTTTTGGCAAAACTTCACAGCTCATTACCGGCAGCAAAACCGGCTTTGGCGCGTCAGCTTCAAAGCCAAGCCCCTGGCCGGCAAAGGTGTGGGCAAGGCCGGTTACGATACATATGGTGCCGGCTGTCACCCGGTCGGCACTGGTATAGCCGGGGCCGGAATACAGCCGGATCTGGTTGACCTTTTCTACCACTGCCTCGCCCTGGCGGCAGAGGGTTTTAAGCTGCTGGCGGGCCGAAAGCTCACCGCCGGTCACCTTCAAATGGGTTAGACGGGTTTGTTTTTCATCCTGACTGATTTTGTATACCCGCGCGCCGAAAGCCTGCGGCCAGGCAGGTTCAGGCGCAAAGCGGGAAAGCGCCTGCAAAAGCTCGCTAACCCCTTCCAATTTCAATGCCGAACCAAATAAACAGGGAAAAACGCTGCGCCTGCCCACCGCCTGTGCGATGGACTGGTCGGAAAGGCTCATGTCCCGAAACCATTCTTCCATTAGCGCTTCGTCACAGCTGGCCAACGCTTCGAAAAGCTGGTCAGCGGGGACTGTCATATCCACGCAGCCGGGCGAAAAACGCTGATTCAGCTGCTTTAGCAAGGCGCTTTTGCCGGCGTTTTCCAGGTCCATTTTATTAACAAAAATAAAAACCGGTACCCGGTACTGCGCAAGCAGTCGCCATAAAGTTTCGGTATGGCTTTGTACGCCATCGGTGCCGCTTACCACCAAAATGGCACAGTCCAGCACCTGCAGGGTGCGCTCGGCTTCGGCCGAAAAATCCAAATGTCCCGGGGTGTCCAGCAGGGTGACCGAAAGGCTTGGGGTAGAAAAGCGGGCCTGTTTGGAAAAAATGGTAATGCCCCGCTCCCGCTCCAGCTGGGAAGAGTCCAGCAGGGTGTCGCCGTGGTCCACTCTGCCCAGCCGGCGCAGCGTTCCAGCCTGGTAAAGCAGCGCTTCTGAAAGGGTGGTTTTGCCTGCATCCACGTGGGCCAGTATGCCCACAGCCAGTTGTTTCAACAATCTCGTCCTCCCAAAAACAGGCACGGCCTTTGGGGCCGTGCTTGCTTTTTTTATTTTTACATGTTGTGGTCGCAGTCCTCGTTCTATGCTTTTTGGTCTGTTTCCAGCCGGTACAGGCGCTTATCCAGCTCGTCCAGCCGGTACAGGCGCTTATCCAGCTCGTCCAGCCGAACGGCATGGTTTATGCCGCAGCGCAGCGCGGCCGTAATAACCAGCGCCAGCACACAAGTCCCCAAAAGAGGGTACTGGTAAAGAATACCGGCGCAAAAAAAGATAAAAACATACAAACAGATCAGCACAATTAAAAAAGTTCCAAGAAAGTCCTTCATAGCTGCTCCTTTTGGCTGGCTGCGCACCTGGTTAGAAAGGCAGTGCAACAGGTGGGTGATAACAGGCGTAAAAAATAAAATATCTATACCTTAGGCGGCTTCATTCTTCTACAATCTGAAAGTTTTGCGGCGGATATAAATAGTCCTCTCCAGAATCGTCTACAATTCTGTACCACCCTTTTTCAATGGAAAGCACTTTGTAGGTTTTTCCATGAGTTAGTACTAAAAAGTCGGTTTCACCTTTCCACTTAATCTTCATCTTCCCACCGCTTTATTTTGAATTTAACTTTTTTATTTTGAATTTAACTTTTCCAACAGTATCTTCTTGAAACCAATGGACTTCTGCAGGGCGTTCCTCCCCATCATAGTCAATAATCCCATGCCCTTTTACATGATTATATAGCCTGGTCTGGTTTGCACACAAGGCAGGCTGTGGGATAAAGCCGGCAGAGCTATTCGTTAGTAAGATGGGAAAACTGCCCTAAAATTTGGCCCGAAAGCTTTTTCAGCCGGCTTTTGTCCATCTTTTCCACCTTTCGGTCGTAGGTCATAAGGCCGTTGGCTTCGTTTTCCACATCGCTTGCCTGGGTGTATATGGCGGCGGAAAGTCCGGTTTTTAAAAGCGGCAGAAGGCTGTTTTCCCAAAGCGCTGCAAAGGCATTGGTCAGGCTGGCAGCGTTTTGGTATTTTTGGTAGCCAAATACCTTGTCCGCGTAGGTGTGGCCGGCCACCGGGCAGGCATAGCCGCCGTATTCAGTTAGAGCAACCACCCGGTTTTTGGGCCGAACGCGCAGTTTTTTAAAGTAGTTGTGAATGCTGTATACATCCCCGCCGCCCTGGTCAAACCAGCCGCAGGCTTCGTTTACCAGCCGGGTTTGGTCTGTTTTACGCAAAAGCCGGGTGGCAGCCTGAGCGTCAAACTGGCCCCAGCCCTCGTTAAAGGGCACCCACACTGCCACACAGGGCAGGTTATATAAAAGCTCAGTAAGCCCCGAAAGATCCTGCCGGTACTGCTTGCGGCCCTGCTCATCGGTACGGCCAAACAGGCGGTAATGGTGGTCGCGCGGGGAAAAAAGTTTGCCTAAAACATTGGGCAGGTAGGTGACAAACCCCATGTTATACCGGCCACCGCCATTGGGCATGTCCTGCCAAACCGCCATACCCAGCCGGTCGCAGTGGTAGTAAAACCGCTGGGTTTCCACCTTTACATGTACGCGAATGGTGTTGAACCCCATCTGTTTTAAGGTTTTAATCTCCTGTACCAGAGCCTCGTCGGTGGGGGCGGTCATCAGCCCGTCCGGCCAGTAGCCCTGTTCCAGTACGCCGTGAAAAAAGTAGGGGCGGTTATTGAGAAAAAAGCGCAGAATCCCGTGTTTATCCGGCCCGGCCGAAATTTTTCGCAGCCCAAAATAAGAGCGCACCTCGTCTTTTTCCATGCTGACGGCAAGGTCATACAAAAACGGTTCTTCCGGCGACCAAACGCGCGGGCAGGGAAGGGGAAGGGTTAAGGGTTGGCCGCTTATGCCGGTTTTTTGGGCAATGGTTTTGCCTTCGGCCAGTACCTGCACCGTAACCGGCAAACCTTCGCCTTGGTTTGCCAGTACCTTTACCTGCACGGATTGTTCATCCAAAAGCGGGGTGACCTGCAGCCTCTCCACATACCGTTCGGGCACGCTTTCCAGCCATACCGTTTTCCAAATGCCGCTTTGCGGGGTATAAAAAAGCGAACGGCAGATGCCGCGCCGGCAAAGCTGCTGTTTGCCGCGAGCGTGGCTTGCATATTCGGTGGCGTCGGTCACTGTTAGCGAAAGCAGGTTTTTTTTGCCAGCTTGTACAAAGGGGGTAATATCAAAGGAGAAGGGAAGATACCCGCCCTTATGCTCCCCCAAAAAGCGGCCGTTCAGAAAAACCTGACATTCCTGGTCTACCGCCTCAAAATGCAAAAGCAGCCGGCCGCGGCAAAAGTTATTTGGCAGAGTAAATGCTTTTTGGTAGAGAAGCTGCTCGTCCGGCCCCAGTGTCTTTTGTACCCCCGAAAGCGGAGCTTCGGGAGAAAAGGGCACCAAAATGGGCCCGGCATAGCGGCTTTTTTCATCCTTTTTGCCCATGCGGCAGTCCCAGCTGCCATTTAGGCAAATATAACTGTCTCTTACAAGGTTTGGCCGAGGGTATTCATTCAGCGGGCAGTCGGCATCCACCTGTTGGGCCCATATGGTTTTTAGCTGGTGAGGCATAATAGTCCCCCTTTTTATATCCAGGGCAGCCTTGCTTTTATAAAAAATAGTTGCGAGCGCGGCCAAATGCGGGGCAAAAAAGGCTGTGGTTTCATGATACAATATTTGTGCACTTTTTGGCAAGAAGCTTAACCCAAATGCGCAAATGGCAAAAAAATGGGTTTATGAGAGCTAAAAGAAAGCAATGCTTTGGCATTACCTGTCCACGGCTTTTGGCAAATAATTGCTTTTTAGCCCAAGCTATATTATTATAAGTAGGAGAGAAATGAGCACAAAAAGGTGAGTGCTTGACCGGCTGCGTGTTCGTGCTCCATTAAAAAAGCTGCGGCGCAGGGAACCTTGAGGGCAAAACATGCCTAAAATTCGCCGGTCATAAAAAAAAGGGGGGGGTTCACTTGATCAATCTGCCAGCTGTATTTGTGGCAAATGGCCTGGGTGTAGCTTTAATGCTGACCTTGATTTTCAGCAACCGCAGGGTTGCGCGCAATATGTTTTTGGACGATAAGCTGTTTTACACCATGAACTGGCTGGCGCTGCTGCTGTGCGTGGTGGAAACCATTACCTTTTGTGTGGATGGGCGCAGTTTTGCCGGCGCAGTGTTTTGGAACAGGCTTTTAAATGTTGTTTTGTTTGTGGCAGAGATTTCCTTTGCGTTTTTGTGGACGGTGTATGTGGACTTTAAGCTGTTTGGCCGGTTGGACCGGCTGCACCGCATTTACCCATTTGTTGCGCTGCCGGCTGTTTTAATAACAATTTTGTCTCTGGCTAATCTCTTTTGGAATATATTTTTTACGGTTTCTCCCCAAAACATCTATGCGCGCACACCGGCGGTGGTTTGGGTTTATCTGTTAACCTATGGCTACCTGGCCGCCGGCGCTGTTATGGTTATGGTTTACCGCAAAAAGGTGGGCAAATACCTGTTTATGCCGGTGGCGGTTTTTTTAACCCCCATTTTTTTAGGCAGCTTGCTTCAGTTTTTGTTCTATGGGCTGGCGCTTATCTGGGTTTCGGTGTCGTTTGGGCTGGTATCCCTTTATATCAACCTGCAAAACGAGGTAACCATGCTGGACACCCTTACCAAACTGTATAACCGGGAATACCTGACCCGCTTTTTAAATATGGCCCAGCAAAAGTACGACCAACTGCAGAGGGGGAAAAAAGGCTTATGCATGTGCGGACTGATGCTGGATGTGAATACCTTTAAAGAAATTAACGACACTTACGGACACTCGGAAGGGGACCTTGCTTTGCAGGCGGTGGGCGAATGCCTGATGGGGCAGATGCAGGGCGATCGTTTTGCGGTACGGTACGGCGGCGACGAGTTTGTTATCATCGCTTGGGTAAAAAACGAACAGCAGATGAAAAATCTGGCCGAGAACATTCAAACCAAGGTTAGCCAGGCAAATGCCAAATACAACCGCCCATACCGGTTGAGTGTTTCGGTGGGATATGCTATGTATGAACCGGGGCAAGATGATATGGATTCATTTTTGCGCCGTATGGACCAGCAGATGTATCAGGAGAAACGCCGGTATTATTCCGACAGCAAAAATAACCGCCGCAGCCGCAGGGCAGGGGAGGAAAGGTGCGACAGCCGCCCATAAAAATATGCAGCTTTATATGGATTTGCAAAAGTCTTTCCCAGAGCTTTAACGCTAATAGGGTCGCTGTTTGCCAGGTTGTGATCGGTTCTAAACCTCACTAAAAAAGCCCGGGCCAGTTTTTACTGGCCCGAGCTTTTTTATGCAAAATTTTGCTGGCAAAGCAGCCAGCCCGAAAGGCGGCGGCCTTGTGGGCAAAAGGGCGCCTTGCTGCCGCTTTATATACGCCCACATAAGAACAAAGCAGCAGTGGGAGGAAGAATCATACAATAAAAAAACCGGCCTGTATAAACAAGCCGGTTTTTTTATTGTTATAAACCTTGTGCAGATTTCGCTTATTCAGCGTCCTCCTGCAGAGCCTTCATAGACAGGCCCACGCGGCGCTTGTCAAAGTCAACCTCGATCAGCTTCACATCCACCTCGTCGCCCACATTCAGCACATCGGTAACCTTTTCCACACGTTCGCGAGAAATTTCGCTGATGTGAACCAGGCCATCAATACCGGGCAGAATGCGCACAAACGCGCCGAACTTGGTGGTGGAAACCACCGGGGCATGGAACACCGAGCCAATGGGATATTCGTTCTTCAAACGCTCCCAGGGGTTGTCCTCGGCCTTTTTGTAGCCCAGGGAAACCTTCTGGTTTTCGGTGTCCAGGCTCTTGATGTAGACTTCTACCTCGTCGCCTACCTTCAGAACCTCGCTGGGATGCTTAATGCGGTCCCAGGACAGCTCGCTGATGTGAACCAGGCCGTCCACACCGCCGATATCCACAAAGGCGCCGTAGTCGGTCAGGTTCTTCACAACGCCATTGTAGTGCTTGCCAACCTCGGCCTCAGCCCAGAAGGCCTCCTTCGCGGCGGCAGCCTTTTCGGCCAGAACAGCGCGGATGGAGCCGATTACACGGCGGCCGGAGCACTCGATAATCTTGATATCCTGCTTGGTTTTCACCAGCTGGGTCAGGTCCTCGCCGCGGCGCAAAGAAGCCTGCGAAGCGGGAATAAAGACCTTAACGCTCTTCACAAAGCCAACCAGGCCGCCCTTGACAGCCTCGGTGATGTTGCATTCCAGAACAGTGCCTTCTTCCGCGGCCTTCTCCAGTTCCTCGGCGCCGGCACGGGCTTCGAAGCGCTTTTTGGAGAGCGCGACAGTGCCTTCCTGGTCGTTGACTTTGATGACAACGAGTTCCAGCTCATCACCCTTCTTCACCGCATCTTCGAGTTTTACGCTGGGGTCATCGGACCATTCGGAAGCGGCGATAAAGCCGGTCTGCTTGGTGCCAATGTCCACAGTAACCTCGCTGGGTGATACTGCAGTGACAACGCCTGTCACAATTTTGCCGTTGAAGACGGGCTTCATGGACTGTTCAATCATTTCCGCAAAGCTCAATTCTTCGTTCTGTACTGTCTCGCTCATCTTGTTAAGTACCTCCTCGATTATAGACGATGGCGTGGAAGCACCCGCCGTGACCCCAACACAGCGCGCTGCTGCAAAATCCTCGCCGGAAAGTTCGGCCGCGGTTTCCACCGCAAGGGTTTTGCAGTTGGCGCTGGCTACAGCCACCAGCTTTTGGGTGTTGGAAGAAGAATGCCCGCCGATTACGACCACAAGGTCGCACCTGCGGGAAAGTTCCTCCGTTTCCTGCTGCCTCGCCCATGTTGCATTACATATTGTATCAAAAACCTTTGGATTTGTATAGACTTTTTTTAGAAACTTTACGCATTTTGCCCATTTTGTCACCTGAAATGTAGTTTGTGCGACACAAAAAACAGGTTTTGTGATGATTTGGGGGGTGGAAAATGCTTCCAGCTCATCCAGATCGGCAAAAACAAACACCTCGCCCGTGGTGCTGCCCACAATTCCCTCAACTTCCGGATGGGTTTTGTCGCCGGCCACCAAGAGCAGCGCGCCCTCCTGGCCGGCTTTTTGGGCAATGCGGTGGATTTTGGCCACAAACGGGCAGGTTGCGTCGTGTACGGTAAAGCCCCTTTGGGCCAAAAGGCGATAGGTGGCGCTGTCCACCCCATGGCTGCGTATCACAACTTCGTAACCGCCTGGCAATTGGTCAATGGAGTTTGCGGTAACCACTCCCTTGGCTTCCAGCCGGGCCACACACTGGGGGTTATGGATCAGCGGTCCAAGGGTGGCCACCTTTTTGCCGGCGTCGGCCAGCTGGTCGGTCAGCTTTACCGCCCGGTCCACCCCAAAGCAAAAACCGGCTGTTTTGGCGCGGATGATCTCCATCTTGGTCTCCTTTTCAGCAATACTGCTTGTTTTCTTCCAAAAGCTGTTCCAGCCGGTCAGCCAAAAGCGCCTTTGCCGCGCGCAAATTTTGGGCCGAATGCTCGCTTGAAAGGTTCAAACTGTCAATGGGAATGGGCTCGCCAAACACCACTGTTACGGTACAAAATACATGCTGGCGCCCGCCTTTGTAAATAATCCGGCAGGGGACAAGGTCCGCATGGGCGGAAGCGGCTACCACAAAAGCGCCGCTTTTCAGCTTTTGCAGCTGGCCGTCCTTCGACCGGGTCCCTTCGGGGAAGATCAGCATGCCGCGGCCCGAGCGCACCGACTCGACCGCTTTGTCCAGAAGCTGGCGGTCGCCGGCGCCCCGCTGTACCGGAAATACATTTACCTGCCGGAAAAACCACCGCACAAAGGCGTTGCAAAACAGCTCCTGCTTGGCCATAACCCACATGGGCTTGCCCCAAAACCGGGCCAAAACCACAAACACCGGGTCCAGCGCGCTTAGATGGTTGGGGCAAAGCACATACCCGCGGTTTTTGGGAATATGCTCTCTTCCCACCACCCGAATGCGGTAGCATAAATGAAAAATGACCCAGGCGCCGCACAAAATAATCGGATATATCATCTAAGCCCCTCCCGGATAATCTGTTCCAGCCGGGCAAGCGCACCGTCGAAGTCCAGCTCGCTGGTGTCTACCAAAATGGCGTCTGGCGCTTGGCGCAGCGGGGCTACCTGCCGGTGGGTGTCCTGATAGTCGCGCTGCTTTAAGTCCTCCAGCACCTGCTCATAGGTTACCTGCTGGCCCTTTTCCAAAAGCTCGGCGGTGCGCCGGCGGGCCCGCTCGGCGCTTGTGGCAGTCAGGAAAATTTTAATGTCAGCATGGGGCAAAATTACCGTGCCAATGTCCCGGCCGTCCATAATCACATTCTGCTCGCGGGCCATCCGCCGCTGGGTTTCGGTCAAAAAATCGCGCACCTGGGGCAGGGCCGAAACCTGGCTGGCCGCCTTCGAAACCTGCTCGGTCCGAATCTGGTCCGACACATCCTGCCCGTTTAAAAGCACATGTTGGGTTCCGTTTTGGTAGCAAAGGTCCAAGTGCAGTTTGTCCAGCTGCGCCAATACCTGGTCGGGGCAGCCAGGGTCGTGCCCCGCCAAAAGCACCGCCAGCCCAATGGTGCGGTAAAGTGCGCCGGTGTCCACATACACATATCCCAGTTTTTGGGCAAGGCTTCTGGCAAGGCTGCTTTTGCCCGCGCCGCTGGGGCCGTCTATGGCAATCGAGATCATTTTTGTATCAAACCTTTCTTTTGGGTTTCTTTTAAAACAGGGCATTATCCTTTGCAGATTTTTGCGCCGGCCAATTGTCCGGTGGAAAAGGCAATCTGCAGGTTATAGCCGCCGGTGTAGGCGTCCACATCCAAAATTTCGCCGGCAAAGGCCAAATTTTGGATCAGCTTCGACTGCATGGTGCGCGGGTCCACCTGGCGGGTGCTTATGCCGCCGGTGGTGATAATGGCGTGCTCCACAATGTCCTTGCCCAAAGGCCGCAGTTCAAACTGCTTGCAAAGGCCGGCAAGGCGCAGCTTTTCCTCCCGGGTAATCTGGTTGGCCCGCTTTTCGGGGTCTATTTTCCAGCGCTCCAGCATAACCGGAATCATGCTGGCGGGCAAAAGGTCCTCCAGGCAGTTTTGAGCCTGGCGGTTTGCGTACTTTTCCAAGTCGCGGGTAATGCGGGCGTACAGTACCTGGCTGTCCAGCGCGGGCTTTAAGTCTATAAAAAGCCGGTAACTGTCAACCTGTTCGTCTTCGACAAAAGCGCTGGCCGACAAAGCCAGCGGCCCCGATACCCCAAAATGGGTAAACAGCATTTCCCCCTGCTGGGAAAAAAGCTTTTTGTCCTTTAAGGTCACGGTCAGCTTTACATTCCGCAGGCTCAACCCTGCCATCTTCCTGCAGTCGGATCCCTCTATCACCAGCGGCACCAGGCTGGCGCGGGGAGCAATAATTTCGTGGCCAAGCGCGGCCGCCATGCGGTAGCCGTCCCCGGTGGAACCGGTTACCGGGTAGGAAAGCCCTCCCGTGGCCAAAATAATCCCATCTGCCGCCAGGGTTTGGCCTGTGGCAAGCTGAACGCCGCACACGCTGCCGGCTTCGGTGCAAATGCTTTCGGCCTGGCCAAACAAAATGCGGCATCCCTTGGCCCAGCGCGAAAGTGCGTCGGCAATATCTGCGGCCTTGTCGCTTACCGGAAAAACCCGCCGGCCGCGTTCGGTCTTAAGCCGAACCCCCAGTTCTTCAAACCGCTGCATAGTGGCCGAAGGCGGGAAGGCAGCCAGGGCGGAATATAAAAATTTGGGGTTTTTGCGGGTGTTTTTCATCACGGTGGCCGCGTCACAGTCGTTGGTCAGGTTGCACCGTCCCTTGCCGGTAATCAACACCTTGCGGCAGGTGCCCTTGCGGTTGTGTTCCACCACCGTTACGCTGTGGCCTTCCCGTGCGGCTGCGCCGGCGGCCATCATGCCGGCGGCCCCGCCGCCTATTACAATAATTTGAGCCATGTATTCCCCTTTTTGCAAAAAGGCCGGCGGGCCTGCCGGCAAAAAACGGCGCAACAACCGGAAATGGCCGCGCCTGTGCATAAGTATAACTATTTTACCGCATTTTTGAATATAGTGCAAATGTCTGCCGCTTAAAAATGCCGCAGTTTGGGCCGAAAACACGGCCCTTGTGCAGAAAAGCAAACATTTTGCAAAAATAACAGCAAAAAAGCTGCCCGCTTGCCGCAGGCTTTGGCGTGGATACAGAAAAAACGAAAGCGGCAGGCGGGAAAAGCAGGCAAAATAAAAGCGGGACAGACAGGCTGGCAAAGGAAAAGCTTTTGGCTGCAATTTGGGCAAAGCCTTGCCTTTTGAGGCATAACATAAAAGTGTTTTTTTCCCCAAAGCCCAAAAGGCAAAAGCGGGAAAAAAGGCAAAAAAAGCAAAGCAGGCTTTTAAGGCCTGCTTTGCTTTGAAAAACGGTTTTTGGGGTCAAACTTTGCGGCCCAACCGCTCTTTTCAAGTGCTGTGTAATTTTGGTTTGTGTTTCAGCAGTAAACCGGCTGCAGCTGCCGGCCGGAAAGGGCCGAAGCAATCGCATCCTCCAGCAAACTGTAATCGGCTGTAAGGGAAGAGGGTTTTTTATACGGGTCATCCTGAAACATGGGCACAAAATAAAGGTTTTTGGTGTTCATAAGCCGGCCAATGTTCTGGGCGCTGGCGGCAAGGGCGTCGTTGGTGGAAACGGCTAATACTACCGGCCGGCCGCAGCGCAGATGGCTTTTGCAGGCCATGGTAACCGGCGTGTCGGTAATGCCGCAGGCAAGCTTGGCAAGCGTGTTGCCGGTGCAGGGGGCCACTACCAAAATATCGCACATTTTTTTTGGCCCAATGGGCTCGGCCGCCTGAATGGTGTCAATAATCTCCGCGTCGGAAAGTTCGCGAAGCTTCTGCCGGATCTGTTCGGCCTTGCCAAACCTTGTGTCCAACTGGGCTGCGTGGAAGGACTGGATGGGAATAATGCGCGCGCCGGTGTGCTGGCGCAGCTGTTTCAGGGAGGCAAAGCTTTTTTCAAAGGTGCAAAAGCTGCCGCACATGGCATATCCAATGGTAATCGGTTCCAAGCGTCTCAACTCCTCTCTGCAATCATCTGCAAAACCGTATCGGCTACAAACTGCCCGGCAGTTACCGGGGCACATTTGGCTGGCAGCGAAAGCGCCCATACGGCCCGTACCCCCAGCTTTCCCGCGGCGGAAAGGTCAATTCCGCCCGGCGCGCTGGCCAGGTCCAAAAGCAGGGCGTTTTTGTCCATTTGGGCAATCATGCCCCCTTCAATCAACCGGGCCGGCACGGTGTTTACTGCAATATCGCTTTGTGCCAAACAGCTTTCCAGCTGTTCTATCGGCACGGCGTTCAGCCCCATGGCGCGGGCCATGGCCCGGTCGCTGGGTTTTCGGGCCGCCACCGTCACCTTGGCTCCCATGGCCAAAAGCCGCGGTGCCAAAAGTTTTGCAATTCGCCCAAAGCCTGTAATAACCACCCGTGCCTGCCACAAGGTTACATTTCGTTCCCGCAGCAAAATTTCAAGGGCTCCTTCGCAGGTGGGAATGGCGTTCAGTACCGCCAGTTCCTCCCGCAAAAGATAATCGCACAGCTCTATGCCAAACTGCCTGGCAAGCGCTTGTGCCTGTTCGTTCACTCTGCCTGCAAAGGCCACCGCGCCCGGCTTTGCTGTGGCAAAAACCGCGGTAAGGTCCAGCTGTTCGGCACAAAGCGGCATAGGCAGCAAAATATAATCGGCCAGCGCTGTCTGCTCGGGCCCGGTTACGGTGTAGCCCTTTTGGCGCAACGCCTGGGCGGCCGCCTGTTGACGGCCGTCCTGCCCAATTACGGCAAAAATTGGTTTCTCCATTCCTGCACCCCCATATTGCGGCGCCGGCTTTGCAGCAATACGGCGCCCGCGTTTGCTCCATGGTATGTGCCGGCGGGAAGATTTGTGTGCCCTTACCGCTGTTTGCCAGGCCATACGGCATTTTAAAAAGCAGTGCCAGCCTGTTTTTTTGCTTTGCGGCGGCTATGCAAAGCCCGCCTGCTCGTAAAAGCTGGTGGGCGGTTTATAAACGGAAAAGGGCAGGGCAGGCAAAGCTTTTGCCAAGCCTTTGCCGGCCGCCTTGCAAACTGCCCGGCTGGCCGCTATAATAAAAAACATGCCGACCGACCGGTCGGTCGGAATTTTGGCGGGCATACAAACCCGCAGGGAGTGGTATGTTTGTTTGAAAAATACAGTGTACGCCGGCCCTATACCGTGTTTGTAGCGGTGGTACTGGTCATTGTGCTGGGCTTTATTTCGTTTTTTGGCATGACGACCGACCTTTTGCCCAGTATGGAGCTGCCGTATGTACTGGTGATTACCAGCTATCCGGGTGCCAGCCCGGAACAGGTGGAAGCCGCCGTTACCCAGCCGCTGGAAGCGGCGCTGGGTACCGCGTCAGGGCTTTCCAGCATCAGTTCGGTTTCGCAGGAAAATTCCAGTATGATTATTTTGGAATTTGAACAGGAAACCAATATGGACAGCGCGATGATAGACCTGTCCAGCTCGACGGATTTGGTGCGGGACGCTCTGCCTGACACGGCCAGTTCTCCCATGCTCATGCGCATCAGCCCCGATATGCTGCCGGTTATGGTGGCCAGCGTAGACTGTACGGGCATGGATGTAAACGAGGTGTCGGCCCTGGTGGCGGATAGCCTGGATGCCGAATTTGAGCGGCTGGACGGGGTGGCAAGCGTTTCGGCCACCGGGCTTGTGACCGACCAGATTACGGTTACACTGGACCAGGAAAAAATAAAAGCGCTGAACGAAAAGGTAAAGCAGGGCATAGACGCCCAAATGGCTGAGGCCCAGGCTAAAATTGACGAAGGCAGGGCCGAAATTGCCGACGGCAAAGCCCAGCTTACCGCAGGGCAGACTCAGCTTGCCGACCAAAAAACCGCCCTTTATGCCCAGCTTGCCGCAGGCAGTGCCAAGGTAGATGCGGCCATTGCGCAGCTTTCCTCGCTTTCGGGGCAGCAGCAGGCTATTTCGGCCGCAAAAGAAACCCTGCAGGCGGCAGTGGACGCCTACCTTTCCCAAAATGAGCAGCTGGCCCAGATAGCTGCCGCGCTGCAGCAGCTGGGGATCAGCTTTCCCGCTACGCTGGAAGAATTAATTGCCATGGACCCGGCCGAATTTATCGCTTTGCGGGATATGGCGGCCGCTCAGCTTGCCTTGACAAACCCCGAACTTGCAGCACTGGTGGCGGGGCTGGACCAGGCACAGCTTTCCCAGCTGCTTTCTGCCTACCAGGCGGCCGAGCAGGCCCTGGGCGAACTGGAACAGCAGCTTAACCAGCTTGACCAGATGCAGCAGGAGCTGGAACAGGGGCTTAGCCAGGCGCAGGACGGCTACGCCCAGCTGGAAGCGGGCAAAATGACCGCTGTGGGAGAGATGACCAAAGCCGACCTGCTTTTGCAGACCACAAAAGCCCAGCTGGATGAGGCCGAAGCCCAGCTGGACGAAGCCCAAACCCAGCTGGATGAGGCCAAACAGGCTGCATATGAGCAGGCAGATTTGACCGAATTGCTTACCCCGCAGCTGATCAGCCAAATTTTAACCGCCCAGAACTTTTCCATGCCGGCGGGTTATTTAAACGAGGACGGGGTGCAGTACCTGGTAAAGGTGGGGGATGCCTACCAAAGCCTGGAAGAGGTGCAAAACGCGGTTATTTTGGACCTGGGCATGGACGAGGTGGGTCCCATTCGGCTGTGTGATGTGGCCAGTGTGCGGATGACCGATGACTCCGGCGAAAGCTACGCCAAGGTAAACGGCAACGAGGCGGTGGTGCTGAGCTTCCAAAAGCAGAGCACGGCTTCCACTGCAGAGGTAACCGACCGCATTCACCAGACCATTGACCGGCTGGAGGCGGAAAACGAGGGCTTGCACATTACCCCGCTGATGGACCAGGGCCAGTATATTGACCTGATTACCGACAGCGTGCTGCAGAACCTTTTAATGGGCGGCGTGCTGGCCGTTTTGGTGTTGGTGGTGTTTTTAAAGGACCCCAAGCCCACCCTCATCATCGCCTGCTCCATTCCCATCAGCCTGATGTTCGCAGTGGTGTTGATGTACTTCACCGGCCTGACCTTGAATCTGATCTCACTGTCCGGTTTGGCGCTGGGGGTCGGCATGCTGGTGGACAACAGTATTGTGGTTATTGAAAATATCTACCGGCTGCGCAGCAGGGGGCTGCCCGCCGCAAAGGCCGCAGTGCAGGGCGCCAAAGAGGTGGCAGGCGCCATTGCTGCGTCCACCCTCACCACCATCTGTGTGTTTTTGCCCATTGTTTTTACCGAAGGCCTTTCCCGGCAGCTTTTTACCGATATGGGCCTTACTATCGGTTACAGCCTGACTGCAAGCCTGGTGGTGGCGCTTACGCTGGTGCCGGCCATGGGCTCTACCGTGCTGCAGAAGGTGAACAAAAAGCAGCACCCCTGGTTTGACCGGCTGCTGGACGGGTACGAAAAGCTGCTGCGCATGGCACTTGGCCATCGGGCCGTTACCTTATGCTTGGCCGGCGGGCTTTTGGTAGTGGCCGTTTTTGGAGCCGCCACCATGGGCACAGCCTTTATTCCCGCCATGGACAGTTCCGAAATGAGCCTGACCCTGACCATGCCCCAGGAATCTGCACAGGAAGATTTGTACCAAACCAGTGACGAGGTTATGGAGCGGATCTGCGCGCTGGATGGGGTGGAAACGGTGGGAGCCATGGCCTCGGGCGGTTCTTCTTCGCTTATGGGGTCTGGCTCGGACGGATCGGTCACCATGTATATTCTGCTGCAGGAGGACCGCACCGTGACCAACGAACAGGTGTCACAGAATATTTATGCTGCCACGGCGGACCTGCCCTGTGAGATCAGCGTTTCCGCCTCTACCATGGATATGTCGGCCCTGGGCGGCAGCGGTGTTTCGGTGCGGCTGGAAGGCAACGACCTGGACGATTTGACCGAAGCCTGCCAGATGACCGCCGAGCTTTTGGGCCAGGTGGAGGGCCTGACCGATGTAACCTTTGGGGATGAAAACCCCAGTATCGAAACCCGCGTAACGGTGAACAAGGACGCGGCCATGGCCAAAGGGCTGACGGTGGCCCAGGTTTACCAGGAGCTGGCCGGCGCACTTTCCACCGAGACGACCTCCACCACCCTTTCCACCGGCGGCAAGGACTATGCCATTGTCATTGTGGATGAGTCCAGCGGTATGGACCGGGAAAGCCTTGCCAATTATCCGTTCACCGTGACCAATGCCCAGGGAGAAGAGGAAAGTTTTGTTTTGTCGGATATTGCCCAAATTACCGAACAAACCAGCCTTTCGGCCGTGAACCGGGAGGGCGGCAGCCGGTATATGACCGTGACGGCCGCTGTGGCGGACGGCTACAATATTGGCCTTGTAAGCCGCGATATGGAGCAAAAGCTTGCCGATTTAAAGCTGCCCGCGGGCGTCAATTTGGAACTGGCCGGTGAAAACGAGACTATTAACAGCGCCTTGTTTGACCTTGTGAAGATGATTGCACTGGCCATCGTGTTTATCTACCTGATTATGGTGGCCCAGTTCCAAAGCCTTTTGTCCCCGTTCATTGTGCTGTTTACCATTCCGCTTGCCTTTACCGGCGGCCTGCTGCTTTTGTGGGTGTGCGGTATGGAACTGTCGGTCATTGCCATGCTGGGCTTTTTGGTGCTTTCCGGCGTGGTGGTCAATAACGGCATTGTGTTTGTGGATTACGCAAACCAGCTTTGGCAGCGCGGCATGAGTAAACGCGAAGCGCTGGTGCAGTGCGGGCGCACCCGTATGCGTCCCATTCTGATGACCGCCCTGACTACCATTCTTGCCATGAGCACCATGGCGCTGGGTATTGGCGACGGTGCCGAGATGACCCAGCCCATGGCGGTGGTGACCATTGGCGGGCTGAGCTATGCCACCCTGCTTACACTGGTGGTAGTGCCGGTTATTTACGACATTTTCTGCCGCAAACAGCCCAAGCAGGTGGACCTGGGCCAAGAAGAGGAGGAAGACTGATGGCACCGGCAAAGGTGTGCGCTGCAAAACAGCGGGCCTTGTTTGAGGCAACCTTAAATCTTTTAAAGGAAGGCTATGCTCCCCACCAGCTGAAAATCAGCCAGATTGCCCAGAAAGCCGGCATTGGCAAGGGAACCGTGTACGAATATTTTGAAAGCAAGCAGGCACTTTTTTCGGGCGTGGTGGAATACTGCCGCCAGCGCGAGCTTTCTCAATTGGAAGAAATTTTGCAAAACTCTCCCACCTTTTTTGGGGCGGTTCGGTCGGTTGCGGTATATATGCGCGATTGTGCGCAAAACCCGCTGTCCAGCTTTCGGCTTTTGGCAGCTCAAAAGTTTGCAGGGGAAGAATGGGGCAAAATTCCAACCCGGGCCGGCTGCTGCACACAAAGTGATAGTATTCGTGCTTTGGTGGCAAAGCTTTTGGAAAAGGGCCGAAAGGAAGGCGCGATCGGTCCTTCGATGGCCGACAATACCGCCTGCCTGGCTTTGCTGGGGGCTTTTGCGGCGTTTTCTCTGCCCGGGCAAAGGCTGCAGCAGGAAGAACAGATTTTGGACCAAATGCAGCTTTTGCTGAAAAAGGCGCTGGCCTGAAAATACCGCTGTCCCGCTGCTTTTGGCAGCCTGAACCCCAATAGAACAAAAAAGGACCGCCGGCTGTTTTAAAACAGCCGGCGGTCCTTTTTATAAAAAGCGCTGAACAGACCTATACCTTATATAGGCACAGCAGCGCAGAAAAAGGGGAAAAGCAAAACGAGCTGCAACAAAGCGCCGCGGCAAGCGCTTGTTTTTAAAACAGAATGCGGGGTTTGAAAAAGAAAAGCCGGCAGGTTCGTTTTTTAAAAAACAGCTTTTTGTAAGGGGGCTGGCAAATCATGCTGCAAAATGCCGTTTTTGGGGTTTTATGGCCCTGAAGATAAAGACGCAATGCAGGAAAGAATAAAATTTTTGTGTGGCTTATCTGTGGTCTTTTTATGGCTTTCGCCAACGAGCCAAAACGGTTTCAGTTATCTTGTGAAACCTCGCCGCCCAGTTCTTTTTCCAGCTGAGAAAGCTGAGAAGTGCTGTAAACGGGAACTCCCTGCAAAATGGCTTCGCATGCTTCGCTGGGCAAAAGTCGGGTAAGCTGGTTATAGCAGTACAAGGGGTCTGTGCTGTCGGCTTCAAAATAGGCAACGCGGCCCGCCTGGTCCTTTAAAAAGCCAATGGGAACGGCGCTGTCGCGCCTGGCAAGCTGAAAGGTCCAAACACAAAGCGCCAAAAAACACAGGCACAGCATACCATATAGCCTTCGCAGCCTGCCTGCCCGGTGGATTACCCACATTTTGCATCCTCTTTTCCGCCCAAACCGGGCTTATTTTATGACAGTATGGTAAAATCGCGAAAAACTTATTCAAAACGACCAAAATGTGGTATACTGACAGTGAACAGTCTCTGCCGCGGGGGATCTTGCGGCAGAACCATCAGCTCCATTCCTGGAAGGAGGAACTCTTTTGAACGCAGAAAATAAGCGCCCGCAGCGGCGCAGCACCCCGAAAGAGGGTGCAGCGCAAAAGCCTGCCGAAGGCGCCAAAAAAAGAAAAAAGAAAGGGGGAGTCGGTAAGGCCATCCTAAAGGGCATTGCCGCGTTTTGCTGCATCTGTGTCATTATTGGTTCGGTGCTGGCCGTTATGCTTAGCTTGTATGTGGTAAACGCCACAGCTAACGACGACAAGCTTTTGAACCTGGATAACATTAAGCTCAGCTATTCCACCATTCTTTATGCCACCGATACCGAGACCAGTGAAATTACGGAATATGCCCGCCTGGTGGGTGACGAACACCGGGTGTGGGTGAACCTGGCCGATATGCCCGATTATTTGTGGCAGGCTTTTATTGCGGTGGAGGACAAAACCTTTAACGAGCATAATGGCGTAAACTGGAAGCGCACCATTTCGGCTACCTTGAACCTGGGGCTGCGCAAAATTTCCGGCGGTGCTATTGGCCTGTACGACACCGAACAGGGCGCTTCCACCATTGACCAGCAGCTGATTAAAAACATTACGGGCGATGATGACCACGACCCCATGCGTAAGGTGCGGGAGATCTTCCGTGCGCTGGAACTGGAAAAGAAATATTCCAAGGACCAAATTCTGGAAGCTTACCTGAACACCGTAAACTTTGTGGGCAATACCGGTGGTGTAGCGGCCTGCGCGGCAAACCTGTTTGGCAAAGAGGTTCAGGACTTAACCCTGGCCGAAAGTGCCTGCATTGCCGCCATTACCAATAACCCCACCAAGTACAATCCCCGCACCAATCCGGAAAATAATAAAGAGCGCCGGGAGATGATCCTGGGCATGATGCTGGAGCAGGGTTACATTGACCAGGCAGCTTATGATGCTGCCATGGCCGAGACCATTACTGTGCTGGACAATTCCACCGCTGCGGACAGCGAGGTGCAAAGCCAGAACAGCTGGTTTACCGACCAGGTTATTGACGATGTCATTAATGACCTGGTGGAACAGAAGGGCATGAGCCGCAACGAAGCCAGCAGCTATTTGTACAACGGCGGGCTTGCTATTTATACCACGGTGGACACCAGGCTGCAAAGCGCTATGGAAGAGGTGCTGGCTAAGGAGCCGGGCAACTATTTCCCGGTGCGCGAACACACCTATGTGGATGAGGAAACCGGCGAAACCAAAACCGAAAATGTACAAGGCTGTATGGTAACGGTAGGCTACGACGGCAGCCTGCTGGGTATTGTGGGCGGCCTTGGCCAGAAAACGGTGGACCGCGGCTTTAACCGCGCTTCGGAAGGTACCCGGCAGACCGGTTCTACCATGAAGCCGCTGGGGGCCTACTGCCTGGGTATTGATTACGACTATATCAACTACTCTCTGGGCATCTATGATGGTCCCTATAAGCAGATTACCGACGAGACCACCGGTCAGTTGCGCGATTGGCCGTATAACTACAGCCGCACCTATACCGAAGCCAATATGACGGTGGCCAAGGCGTTAGCCGCCTCCATCAACACGGTGGCAGTGCGGGTGGGCGCCATGGTGAAGCCTTCGGTTATGCTGGACTTTATGCGCAATACCCTGGGCATTACCAGCCTGGTGTCCCAGGCGGAAGATCCCGCACACAACGACGAGGATCTTGCCCCGCTGGTGCTGGGCTCGTTGACCCACGGTGTTACCCCGCTGGAGATGGCCAATGCCTATACCATGTTTGGCAACGGCGGTACCATCAGCCAGATTCATTCCTACACCCGGGTGGAGGATGTACAAACCGGCGAGGTTATTTTGGATAATTCCAACCTGACCACGGTGCGCGCCATTTCCAGCAGCACTGCTATGATTATGAATAAGCTTTTGGAAAATGTTATGACCCAAGGTACGGCAGAAGCGATCGGCAAGCCGGCGGGCGGCATGGACGCGGTGGGCAAAACCGGTACCACCACCGACGACCACGACCACTGGTTTATTGGTTTGACCCCGTATTACTGCACCGCTACCTGGATGGGTTATGACCATTCCGACGAGCTGGCCTGGAAAAACTACGGGTTGCACCCGCCCACGCTGGCCTGGAAAGATGTTATGGAGATTGCCCAGGCAGATAAGGAGATTATTGCCTTCCCAACCAGTGACAGTGTGGTGACCTTGACCTATTGTAAGGATTCCGGCGGGCTTGCCACTGCGGCCTGCCCCAATAAAGCCACCGGCTATTACAAGGCGGATGGCAGCCAGCCCGAACCCTGCACCATTCATGTAGGCTAAAGGCTTAAAAAGATAAATGCTTTTCCTGTTTTGATAAGATTCAAAAGGCCGGGCGGCGGGCATTGGCCCGCCGCCCGGCCTTTTGCTGCTTAGCCCCATGGTAAAATGCTAAGCGGCACCCAAACAGTTAAACCTTAGCTTTGTAGATAAAACTGTACAATTAGCAAAAAGCGCAGCGGAACGGGCAGAGGCAAAATTTTACAGGATGAGAAATGGGCAAATTGCTGCTGTGTCCCTATTGGCAAAAAGCATTGGCAATAAAATCATTTTCATTGGCACTTATTCGGCAAAAGGAGAGAGATTTTTTGCAGCGATTGGAAAAATTAAGCTTTACGGTTCCGCCAAACGCCGATGGTATGCGCCTTTCGGACTTTTTGCGCAAGGCGGGCCTCACAGCTGGGTTTATTCGCTCGGTAAAATATCAGCCCGAAGGCATTACCGTAAATGGCGTAAAAGCGTTTACCAATACGCATGTTGCAGCGGGCAGCCTGGTTCAGGTGCATATGCCGGCCGAACCACAAACCAGTGTGCAGCCGGAGGCGGTTCCGCTTTCTATTTTGTATGAAAGCGATTATGCGGTGGTTTTGGAAAAACCGGCCGGCCAGCTGGTACACCCTTCGGTGGCGCAGGCCACCGGAACCTTGGCTGGCGGCTGGCGGTATTTTATGGAGCAGCGGGGCATAAAAGCGCCGTTCAGGCCCATTACCCGCCTGGACAAAAATACATCCGGCCTGGTACTGTGTGCCAAAAACCGTTTTGCGGCGCCCATTTTGGCCAAAGCTCTCCACAAAACCTATTTGGCAGTGGCGCAGGGAGAGATATGCGGCACAGGTCAGATCAATGCCCCCATTGCCCGCAGCGAAAACAGCCTGGTAAGCCGCTGCGTTTCGCCAAACGGCAAACCCAGCTGTACCTGCTACCGGACGCTGGCTTCAGGCAGAGGGCATACTTTGCTGGCTGTTTGGCTTGTAACCGGCCGCACCCACCAAATTCGGGTGCATTTTGCCAGTATAGGCCATCCGCTGGCGGGGGATGACATGTATGGGGGCAGCCAGGCTTTTATCGGCCGCCAGGCATTGCACGCGGCGGCACTGCGCTGGCAGGAACCTTTCGGCGAACAGGAAAAACAACTTTTCTGCCCGCCGCCAAAGGATTTGCAAAAACTTTGCCAAGACTGTTCGATTGATTTGGAAAAATGGCTTGTAAATCCAGAATTTTTGTTTTCACACCCGTGATAAACTCATGAAATATTTACAAAAATATTGCAGGAATGGCCATTTTGTGTATAATAGATAGTGCCGCCTTATGTCGAAAAAAGGCCATAGGCTGTTTAGCCCCTGCTTTTCTGCGAAAAAACGGCTTTCATAACGGCATTTTAAAAGGAAAAGGCGGCGCGTCTAACGGTTTTACCTGGCGTGGCGCAAAAACAAAAGGTCGGCAGCGGGGCAAGGTGTTGCTTCGGGTTCGACTTTTGGGAGGTGGAACGCCTTTTGCAGAAGGAAGAAAAACAAAACCTGCAGACAGGCAAAAATATCGCCGTCCTAAAAACGGATTGGCGCAGGCGTTTATATCGCCCTTTACGCCGGATCAAGGTGATTTTGGGGCAGCTGTTTTATGAACTTGGTACCCAGGCGGAATATCTGGCGGTACGGTTTATCCGGCAGTTTGTTCGGCTGGCAAAATTTATTGGCAGGCAGGCGGCCGGCAGCCTGCACCGGCAGGCACAGGCTGTAGGTGCGGTGGCTGCACAGGTTTGGCAGGATGTGACCGCCCCATTTTCCCGGGCAAAAAGCGGCTTTAAAAATATTTGGGCGCTGGTGCACCAGGAAAAGCAGCAGGGCCGTGCACATGCCGCAAAAAGCGCGCTTGCCTATTTTAAAAGCGGAATTCACGAATACGGCTATCTGGCCAAAAGGCTGGTGCAGTATTTGTTGCCAATAGCCGCCGGCGCGGTATTTGTGGTAACGGTTGTGCAGGTTATGGGCGCCGGGTATGCATTGGCGGTAGAATACGACGGCAACCTTGTGGGGTATGTGGAAAACGCTGCCGTGTATGAAGATGCCGAAAAAATGGTGGAAGACCGCATTGTATACACTGGTTCGGAAGAAAAAAGCTGGAGCATGCACCCCACCTTTACCGTGGTTGCCGCCCAGCAGGATGTAAGCAATACCCAGCAGTTGGCAGACGCTATTCTGGAAAGCTGCGGCGAGGAGATTGTAGAGGCGGTAGGCCTGTATGTGGACGGCGTTTTTTACGGCGCCACAACCGACTCACTCCAGCTGGAAAGTGATTTGGAGGAAATTAAACGCCCGTACGAAGAACAATATCCGGATGCCGAAGTGAGCTTTGTGCAGGATGTGGAGCTTTTGGAGGGTGTTTACCTGACCGGCAGTGTCAAAAGCTATGAGGAACTATCCTCTCTGCTTACCAGCGAAGTGCAGGGACAGCGCACCTATGTAATTGAAGCAGGGGATACGCCGCTGATTATTGCAGGCAAAAATGATATTACTTTGGCAGAACTGTACGCGCTGAACCCGGTGCTGGAAAACGGCAATAATGTGCCGATTGGTCAGGAGCTGACCATTTCCGGTGCACAGTCGTTTTTGCAGGTACAGTACTCCATTACCCTGGTGGAAAACGAGGAAGTTCCCTACACCACCAACAAAACCAACGATGACAACCTGGCCTATGGCGTTCAGAAGACCACCCAAAAGGGTGTGAACGGCATAGACGAGGTGACCTATTCTTACACCTATGTGGATGGCGTGCTGCAGGGACGGACCGAATTGTCCCGCGTGCGCACGCTGGAACCGGTGACCGAAGAGATTTCGGTGGGCACCTATGTGGCGTCCGAAGGGGCAAATTATATGCCGGGCAGCGGTGCGCTTTTGTTCCCCATCGACGGCAGCGGCTATAAAGGCATGAGCCGCGGTTTTACAGGTGTGTATGCCCACAACGGTTTAGACCTGCGCGGTTATGTGGGTACTCCCATCTACGCGGCGCAGTCGGGTGTGGTTACTTTGGCCCGGTATACCAGTACTGGATATGGCATTTACTGTATGATCAACCACGGCGGCGGAATGAGCACGCTGTATGGTCACTGCAGTGGCTTGGCGGTAAGTTCGGGCCAGTATGTGCAGCAGGGTCAGCTGATCGCCTATGTGGGCTCCACCGGCAATTCTACCGGTCCCCACTGCCATTTTGAGGTGATTATCAACGGTACTCGCGTTGACCCCGCGCCTTATTTGGGCTGGTAAAAGCTGCACCATACCAAAGACTTAAAAAATAAAGCAAAACCCCCGTGGGCACTTGCACTGCCTGCGGGGGTTTTGTGGCTTTATGTATTTAAAAAAAACAACATATTTAAAGTTTTCCAAAGGGAGGCAAACACAAAAGTAGCGGCAAAGCAGTAAGGTTTTACTCCCTCTTCATTTTAATGGAGCCATGTAAAAACACCCTTTGTTTTGCCTGCCAAAGCGGAAAGCGCGCTGCAGCTAAACGGTGTGGTACCTAAAATAAAAAAGCCCACATATTCCAGGGAGAAACAATCGCCCGTATATACTGCTATATTCCCGTGCATAAAAGCTGCAAGGCAATAAAACCTGCAGGGCCCACTGCAAAAGCAGGTGTCCCATTTTTTGAAACCGCAGCGCAGGTCCTGTTTCAAAATAAAACCGCCCGGCGCTGTAAAGCGGGGTGTTCGTAAGACAGTATTGAGTACGCCCGAAGAAGCCTAAACTTCTTTGGGTGTTTCTCTCGAGCAGATGATAGACTTCTTCATATTTTATGATATACTTCATTTACAAAGAGTGAGATAAATAGGAATTTCATGGAGGTTTTTATGAATAAAGAATGGTCAGAAATGAATAAGACTTTACAGTTACAAATTAAGAGAAAAGATACTTTTGCAACGGGTATAGATACATTATTAGAACTTCGCAGAACCCTTATGGAACAAATTGTGCAGTTTAGGAATGAACTCGCAGATGCTGATTTTTATGCTATGCCTTATATGAACGCCAAAGGTTATCATAACAAAACGATTGCATATTCCTTGTGGCATATCTTTCGTATAGAGGATATTGTAGCACATTCACTTATTGCAAATGATGAGCAAGTTTTCTTTAAGGGCGATTATCAAAGACGCATAAAATCTCCGATTGTTACAACTGGAAATGAACTTGTAAAAGAAGAAATCAAAGAGTTTTCCAAGAAGCTGTCTATTGAAGAACTATATAATTATATTACTGATGTTGATGGAGCTACAACACAGATTTTAAAGACTCTTACATATAGTGATATGAAAGAAAAAATATCCGATGATAGAAGAAAACAATTGGAGACACTCAATGTGGTAAGTACTGACGAAAATGCATATTGGTTAATTGATTATTGGTGTGGAAAAGATGT